>NZ_JAHTGR010000001.1:0-681882 GCF_019166075.1 Duganella violaceipulchra
TTAACGAACCATCGGCGGCACGAACCACCCATAACTCCCCTGCCTTGCCATTGACATACTCAGGCACTTCGACGATCTTGGTTTCAGCGATTTCCGGCCCCGCTTTATCGGGCGAAAGCCGGGCGCTATGGACAGCTTGCACCTTGATCTGAATGCCGGGACGCCATATCTGCGGAAGACTATAGCAACACATAGTCCCGCCAGCCTCATACGGCCCGATACTCTCCCCTCCACCTTTATTCCGGCTGTCCAGAGGATCTTCGACGACGTAAGAAAAGTCGTCGCCACTGTAGTTCACTGCGTGAATACCGACAGGCACAGTTCCATTCCCGCACAGGCCGATCACCGGCAGCACGAACAGACTTGTCGCCAGCAATCGTCTGGAAGCGCGCAGCACGCGCTGAGTTGTCGACTTCATGTATTTCCCATTTCTTTTCAACAGCAACGACACTTTGTCGCCACTCGATCATTCCTTTAACCTTACCATCTCAATGTCACGAACATAGGCGGGCGCTCATGGCCGACGTTCCTGCACCTGTCGAACCTTTTCCTCAGAATTGTGTTTCATCTTCTCAAATTTTTTCCGAACGAATTCAAGATAACTCACATCTTCAGGACCGCTGAATCCTTCCACCAACTTCGCATGATATTTTCGATCGACATCCCATGACTCGAGAAGTAATTCCGCAGGGGAATTTTTCAACTCATCCAAAGCCTCGTTGGCGGTATCAAGCGCGTCTTGCGCCAGCTTCATATACTGCCCCCATCGCTGCCGTCGATACTCCAAAGACGGCACCGGCCATCCCTTGACGGCGCCAGGCCATTTGGCATGATCCGGCTGAAAATCGCTGGAGATTACGCTCAACGAGCCATCGGCGGCACGCACCACCCATAACTCGCCGGCCTTACCATCGACATACTCTGGCACTTCGACGACCTTGGTTTCAGCGATCTCTGGCCCCGCTTTATCGGGCGAAAGCCGGGCGCTGTGGACTGTATGTACTTTGATCTGAACGCCGCGACGCCATGTCTGCGGAAGCCTGTAGCAGCACATAATTCCACCAGCCTCGTAGGGGCCGATACTCTCCCCACCACCTTTGTTCGAACTGTCCAGTGCGTCTTCAACGACGTAAGAAAAGTCGTCGCCACTATAGTTCACTCCGTGAATACTGACAGGCACAGTTCCATTCCCGCACAGGCCGATCGCAGGCAACGCAAACAGGCCCGTCACCAGCAAGCTTCTGGAACCGCGCAACACGCACTGATTTGTCGGCTTTATGTCTTTCACATCCCTATTCAATAGCGGCAACACTGTGCCGCCACTCGATCATTCTTTTAGCCATCACTATCTCATCCGGCAACACGGAATGTATCAGACACTCCTCACACCAATCGATCAGCAAATTATCATCCAGCGTCTGCGTCTCTGCGATACGCAACGCCTGGGAAATCGTAGCGTGCAAATGGGACGGCTTCGCATCAGGCAAATGCTGGCGGCGAGAGATACGAACCAGCATGGATTCGACCTCGTTATCGCTGACCATCATCCCGAACTGCCCGTCATCAAGCTCGGGCCGCCCCTGGGCAACAGGTCCATCCAACATTGGAACAGGCAACTCCTTCCATCCCCCTTCGCGATCGATATACGCCCATCGCGTTGCCGGTCCGGCCAGTTGTGCCCGTTGATCGGCACGCAGGGCAGAGAAAATCCCCGGCAGCCGGCGAGTATCCGGAAAGCGGAAATTAAACCTTTGCCCGTCCGAGTAGATCACACACCAGGCGGCCAATCGTTCCGTCAACTGCTCCAGTGTCTCCTTGGTCTCGACTGCGCTAACCATCGGCGAGCCACTGCAATGGCCCAATATTTTTTCGAGACCACTCAGCGTTGCGTCGTACCGCACTAGAAATGGCGACACGTCGCGCACCTTGTCAGAGCAAGAAGGCAGGGTCTCAAACAGCAGCGTCATCTCCATTGCCGGTACCGCCTTCCGAACTTGACGATACAGTCCGGGGACAAACACGCCATCGATCAAGAGGTAGATTTGGGCATGCTCGTCAAGCTGGCTTGCCCGTTCATGCAAGTCAGTTAGCCAGTCTTCATGGTAAGTATCGATAAGCATATTTTATTCAACAACCGTAAAGGCAGACCCTGCGGCAAGTGACTTTTTCAGGCACTCAACGCAGATACTGTTTGGCAGGCCCGGCATTGGATACGGCATTTTCGCTGGCCCAGAAAAATTCTTGGTCCCCGCATGAATCGTAATCTTGCCTGGACACTGCACCGTGATATTGCCACCATCGATGGTGATGTTGGCGCCGCCAGCAGTCGACAGCGTGATGCTTTTGGCAGCGGCCCAGTCGACAAACGCGTTGGCGCTGACAAGATTGACCTCATCACGCGCCTGCACCTTCAGCACATCCGCTTGCGCCTGGATATCGATGGCATCCTTGGCGGCAATCATCTGTACTCCGATATTATTCTCACCGGCTTTGACCGCACCGCCCAATACGCCAATCGCCTGTCGTGTTTGCACGCGCAGTTGGCCGCCGCTGACAAATTGGCTGTCAGCGCCACTCATCAGGGCAATCGTTTCGCCGTTGGACATCTGCATAGCCTGACCTGCGGTCGCGCTCAGGCCGCCCTTGCCGCTGATAGCGATGATCGGCGAACTGGCATGCGGCAATTGATCATCACCGGGTGCGGTATTCTTTTTGCCGGCATCAGCCTTGGCGGCACCCAGGCTGGCATTACCCACCATGCCCGACGCCGCCGCCAGCATCGCCTTCAACGGCGCGGACTTGTCGTCCAGCGCGCTCTCATCGGCCTTGGTGGCGCCGATGTGCGAGGCCAACGCAACCGTCTCATGCGTCTTGGCCGCGTCGCTGAACGTCTGCCCCAGTTGTACCGCCTGCTTCAGCAGCGCGATGCCGGCCGTGTTGTCGCCCATCGGCTCTCGCTCGCTGGCACTGTGGCTGATCGCATAGCTCGACACCAGCAAGCCACCAGCCGCGCGCACGACGCCATACGCATCGGTGCGCAGCTCGGCGCCCTGCCCGCGCAGACTGCCGCGATAGTTGTCGGCGCTGTGGATCAGATGACCCAGCGTCAGCTCGCTGGCCGCATGCGTCGAGCGCAGCTGCACGCGCCCCTGCGCGTCGGTATCGTCGAACAGCAGCTGGTTGTAGCCGGACGCGCCAAACTCCTTGCTGCGCACGCCCCACTGCGCCGCCGCGTTGCCGTGGCCGCCAGTATCGGCGGAAGCACCGTGCCACAAGGGACTGTTGCCCGCCGCCAGATTGCCCTGCGCGGAAGGCGCATGATCGCTGGCTGGATTGAACACTGAAGCCCGGCTGTCCCCGGCCGCCTGCCCCGCCGGGGTTGGCGCCACACCGCCCTCGCCCTGGCCGTTGTACAAGGCGCCGAGGATGACGGGCCGGTCGATATCATTCTCGATGAACTGCACCAGCACTTCCTGCCCCACGCGCGGCAGGAACTGGCTGCCCATGCCGCCGCCAGCCGAACGCTGCGCGACGCGCACCCAGCAGGTGGCGTCACCGCTGTCCTGCCAGTGGTAACGGATGCGCACGCGGCCCAGCGCGTCGCAGTGGAGCTCGTCGGCGCCGGCCGGCTGGTCCAGGCCATCGGCCCCGACGACGATCGCGCTTTGCGCGCCCGAAGCGGTTGGCTTTGGATGGTTGCGGCCATCGCTGTCCGGCAGTTGCGGACGCCAGATCACATCGCTGGCAACCGCTTCAAAACTGTTGGCGTAACCTGTGCTGCGGGCCTGCTCGATCACCAGCGCAAAGTCCGCATCGCGTTGCGGCGCCAATTCTTCCAGCAATTCCGGAATGGGGCCAAACAACTCGGCCAAACCCTGCTGCGCCGGCGACGGCAGGTTGTTGACACCGACGCTGGTCACGCGCAACAAAGTGTAGGCCGGCACAGCAGCGCCCTCGGCCGAAGCCAGCGGCCCCTGCGTGACATTCACGCGCCGCCCAGCGGCCATGGTACGCACCGTCGATCGACCGCGCCACATCTGGCTGCGCGCTTCCCGTCCCTGCATCTGCAATTCGGCGTAATGCTGCGCCAACCCGCCGTCCGCATAGGCGTATTGGCCGGGCACGTCGAAACTCTCCAGCGCCGGCAATTTCTCGGACTGCCGCATGGCCGGCACACTGGCGCTGACGGCTTTCTTGGCCTTGTAATCGTAGCTGAGCAAGCTGGTCAGCGTAGCCGACACACTGCGCCGAGCCTGCAAAGCCTGGATGGTGTCCTGCTGCTCGCCGGCGCGCACGCCGTGGAAGCGGATACCGCCACCAGCCTCGCTGCTGGCGTCTTCCGGCACCGCGCTGAGCTGGCTGCTGTCGGCGAACAGCACCAGGCACAGGCCGTCCTTGCTCTCCTCGAAGCGCCAGACCAGCCCCTCCTCGGTCAGCAGGCGCAGCACGAAGTCGTAATCCGACTCACGATACTGGCAGCAATAGCTGCGCGCCGGCACATCGGCCAGGAAACTGTCGACCTCTTCGCTCCAGCGCCATTGCGCCAGCGGCCGATAGATGTCAAAGACCGATTCAACAATCTCGATCACTGTCTTGTCCTGCCAAACGCGGCTGTTGCGCACCTGGCCCAGGCGCCACAGCCACGGCGTCAGCCGCAAGCGGAAACGCGCCAGGCCGCCTTCGCTGCCCAGCATGGCTGCCTGCGTGATATCGCCGCTGAAGGTGGTGCGGCTGCCGTCCACCAGGCTCACATCCAGGCTGGCCGGCTTGCCCAGCAACGTCGCCAGCTCGACGTGCGCGTTGGTCGACAGCACGATGATGTCGCGCGCCCCCGTGCCCTGCACCACGTCGTCTGCCGAAAAAGCTTCCACCAGCAGACCGCCGGCACCCAGGTCGGCGTCATCGTCACCCAGCTTCAGCGCGTACAGGCGCGTGGCGCTGGAGAATTGCGCCAAGGCGGTGGTGATTTGTTCCAGCAGTGCGGCACTCATGAGTTCGATGCGGTTTTCGCGCCGGGAGCAGCCTTACATTCGGGCTCTTTCTTGGCGTCGGCCGCGCACAGGCGCGCGCGACACTGCTCTTCGCCGGCGGCGTTGTATTGCTTGCAGGTCTTTAGCTGCTCGGCAGGCGTGCTGGTCTTCTTGACCGGCGGACGGGTCTGCAAATGCGCCATCAGCGCGGTGATCAGCGTAACGTCGTTGTCCGGTTGCTTGGCTGCCGGTTTGTCCTTGGCCGGCGCCGTTTTCTGGGCCAGCTTGACGTTGTCGGATTTGTGCTCGGCCTTGCGTTCGGGCTTGTGCTCAGTCTTATGTTCGGGCTTGCGCTCAGCCTTGGCCAACTGCGGCGCCTTCGGCTGCGGCCGTTCCAACGCCTGCGTCAGTTCGTCGGGAGCGGACTTGGGCTTGGCCGGCGCGGCCAGCATTTCCTTCAGCGACGGCAATTTCTCGGACACCGGGGCGACGACCGGCGCCTCCTCCAGGATCGCCGCAGTCGACACTTCGGGCTCGGCCGGCACAGCCGCAACGGTTACCGGCTTGGCCGGCGCCGCGACCACAGCGACTGGCACACTGTCTTCGTCAGGCGTATTGCTCATCCAGGCCAGCGCGCCGCCCACCGCCGCCAGCACGCCAATGCCTACTGTGCCCCAAACCAATAAACCGCCAGGACGCCTGCCTGGACTGCGCGCCACGGCGCCCCCGGACGCAGGCGGTTTGTTGTCCAACGTGCTCAGAATGCGCTGGCGGTCCACCTCCGCTTGCTGTTCCGAGGAAAGCAGACTGGGCCTGCCCCCCTTTGAAGGGCGATCGTCTTGACGTTGCAAAATGTACTCCTTGTTAATTTCGCATTACTTTACGCGATTCAAGGAAAACGCGACGCATCTTACAAAGTCAACCGTGCGCACCCCGGATTTCCGCCGTGTCATAGGGCGATTTCAATCGTGCGCTGGATTGTCATAACTGTAAGATATACTCAAAGCAATGCTTTAAGGACACTAATGATGCAACGTTATGCTGGAGAGGAACTGTCGTGCTGATACTGGCAATCGCACTCTATTTCGTACTTGCCTGTTTGATCAGCTGGATGGTCCTGTTCCCGGCCGGACGCGAATTCGTGCTCAGCGCGATCGCTGGCGCCGGCCAGCGGCTGCAACAGCGCATGGGCCAGATCGCCCAGCGCCGCCATCAGGACGCCAGCGCGCTTGGCCGCACCGGACGCGCCTCGGCCGGCGAAGTCGGTTCCTTCCTGCGCCAGCACTATGTGTTGTGCCTGGGCGGCGCGGCGCTGATCTGCGTGCCGCCGCTGCTGGCGCTATTGATGAGTTCCAAAAGCACGCTAAGCGGCTTCGACACCTCGACCCGGGAAGTCAACACCCAGGTCGCCGATCTGCTGCAAGGCGAGCAGCTGGTGCCGCCGCAGGCGCTGCCGCCGCTGGTGTTTGCCTCGGCTGAAGTCGCGCTGGAGCGGCCGATGCTGGTTTCCGCAAGCCGCGACTGGGCCTTGATGGACGCCGCCTATGCGCAGCGGCTGCTGATGGCCTTCAAGATCATGAAGGAGAAGCACGGCTACGACATGGCGATCCTGGAAGGCTACCGCAGCCCGGAACGCCAGAACAAGCTGGCCGCGATGGGGCCGAACGTCACCAACGCGGCGGCGTTCCAGAGCTGGCACCAATACGGCCTGGCCGCCGACTGCGCGTTTCTGCGCGACGGCAAGCTGGTGATCTCGGAAAAGGATCCGTGGGCCATGCGCGGCTATCAGCTCTACGGCGAGGTGGCCGAGTCGCTGGGCCTGACCTGGGGCGGACGATGGAAGATGATGGACTTCGGGCACACGGAACTGCGCATGCCCGGTGTGATGAAACGATAAGGTACAGCTAAAAATGGCGGCATGGCTTAAAAATTTGATGATGACGCTCCTGGCATTCGGCGCCAGTTGGCTGGGCGCCGTCTGGTACTGGCGCGCGAACAACCGCGTGCCGGCCACCGACGACCTGGTGCTGTACCTGTTGGTGCTGCCGCTGGCGCTGCTGGCCGTGTTCTGGCTGGGCCAAAAAATCTATCGCGCCATCAGCGCTCCCGCAGCTGGCGCGGCCACCGTCGACGCTGCCGCACAAAGTGTAGCGCCGGCGGAACCGGCGCGCGGACCATCGCTGTCGCTGGTGGCAGCCGCCGTGCGCGCACCGCATGGCGTATCGCCCGCTGAACTGAGCGCCACGCTGGCCGACGACAGCCCGCGCCCCGAGCTGGACCCGGAACTGATCGACGCCTATGGCTACCCGATCATGAGCGCCCGCATCGCCGACCTCGATACCGAAGTGCTGCGCGCCGAAATGTCGGACTGGCTGACCACCAACGCATTGCCCTCCAACTTCAGCGACGAACAATGGCGCGCACTGAGCGCCGGCAGCGAAGTGGTGGCCGAGCTGTCCGGCCACCTGGCCGGCCACGCCCAGCTCGAGGCTCACGCCGGCCACATCGCGCAACGCGAACCGTCGCCGCTGCCGATGCTGCAACTGCATCCTGTATGGCCGCCCGAATGGAAACCCGAGCAGCGCCAGGCCACCACGCTGTGGTTCCGGCACCTGGCGATCCAGGCTGGATGGCCGGAAGACCGCATCACGGCCGCCCCCGAACGGGGCGCGGCCGACACCGAAGCCGGCACCGTGCTGGCACGGCTGCTATCGAACGAGCCGCCGGCGTTGGCGCTGGTTGTGGCCTGCGGCTCCCACATCGGCGCCGACAGCGTCGAGAGCATGGACAACGCCACCGCGCTATTCAACCCCAACCACCCGCAAGGCCGCATCCCCGGCGAGGGCGCCGCCGGCCTGCTGCTGGCCGACGCCGCCCAGGCCAAGCTGCTGGCGTACGGCGCCGAGCTGCCACAATTGCTAGCCATGAGCAGCGGCCAGCTGCCACATTCCGCCGATACATCCAAACGTTCCAGCGCCGAGCTGCTGCAAGAGCTCAGCGCCAAGGCGCTACTCGGCGCCGGCCGCGAGGCATCCTCCATCGCCCTGATCGCCGCCGATACCGACCACCGCACCAGCCGCGTCATGGAGCTGATGGGCGTGGTGTCGGCATCGACGCCGCAACTCGATCCTGGCGTCGATGTGCTCAGCGTGGGCGCCAGCTGCGGCAGTTGCGGCGGCGTCACCTGGTTGACCGCGCTGGCATTGGCGCGGCAGGAAGCCGAGAACCGCAACGCCGCGATCCTGTGCATCAGTAATCTTGACCCGTTCCGGCGCTACGTCGCCGTGATCGGCCCCGCCGTTGCCGTACCTGTTTGACTTTGACGAATTTTTCTAGAGCCCCAATCATGATGCAAAAAACCTGGCAATTCCTGACGACCCGCAACAGCCTGATCGTGATCGGCTGGGTGGCATTCGCCGCCTGTTTGCTGATCGCCGCCGCCATCTTCCAGTGGCCGGCCAGCGTCGCCTGGACCGTGCTGGCAATTGCGCTGCTGTTCGGCGCCGTCGTCTGGCTGTGGCGCCGCCAGCGCCGCCAGCGCGCCGCCGCGCAACTGGGCGACATGCTGGAACAGCAGGTCAACAAGTCGCCCGCCAAACCCGATCCGGCCCAGCGCCAGGAGACGGACGTGATCCGCAAGCGCCTGCTGGACGCCATCTCCACCATCAAGGGCTCGAAGATAGGCCAGTTCTCCGGCAACGCCGCGCTGTACGAACTGCCGTGGTATATGGTGATCGGCAATCCGGCCGCCGGCAAGAGCACAGCCATCGCCAGCTCAGGCCTGCAGTTCCCGTTCGCCGACACCAAGATCGTGCAAGGCGTGGGCGGCACCCGCAACTGCGACTGGTTCTTCACCACCGACGGCATCCTGCTCGACACGGCGGGCCGCTACTCGGTCGTCGACGAAGACCGTGGCGAATGGTTTGGCTTCCTCGACCTGCTAAAAAAATACCGCAAGAAGGCGCCGATCAACGGCGTCATCATCGCCGTCAGCATCGCCGAACTGACGCGCAACCGTCCGGAATTCGCCATCAACCTGGCCAAGAACCTGCGCCAGCGCGTGCAGGAACTGACCGAGCGCCTCGAAGTGCATGCGCCGGTGTACGTGGTCTTCACCAAGGCCGACCTGATCACCGGCTTCAACGAATTCTTCCAGGACGCCGAACGTGGCGAACGCGATAAGATCTGGGGCGCCACCCTGCCCTACAGCCAGTCCACCACCAGCGAACAGATACTCGACCAGTTCGACGCCCGCTTCGATGAACTGTACGACGGCCTCAAGGATCTAAGCCAGGCCAATATGGCGCTGCAGTGGCGCGAACGCATGCCCTCCGGCGTGTTCACCTTCCCGCTGGAATTCAGCTCGATCAAGCCGTCGCTGCGCGCCTTCATCGCCACGCTGTTTGAAGAAAATCCATTCCAGTTCAAGCCCGTATTCCGTGGTTTCTACTTCACCAGCGCCCTGCAGGAAGGCGAATCGGTCTCCGCTTCCTCGCACCGCGTGGCCCAACGCTTCGACCTGAAACTGCAACCGCAGGAGCACGAAGAAAGCCACCAGCAGCAAGGCTACTTCCTGCTTAACCTGTTCCGCAAGGTGATCTTCGCGGACAAGGACCTGGTCGCCCAATACGCCAGCCCGGCCAAGACGCGCATGCGCTACGCCGCCTTCTTCGCCGCCACCGCCTTCGTCGGCCTGGCGCTGGCCGGCTGGAGCTGGTCGTACATGAACAACCGCCAGCTGGTCGCCAACGTCCAGGCGGACCTGGACCAGGCCATCAAGGTGCAGCAGAACCGTATGGACCTGCAATCGCGCTTCCAGGCGCTGGAGATCCTGCAGGACCGCATCGAACAGCTGGATAGCTACCGTGACCACCGCCCGCTGTCGCTGGGCCTGGGCCTGTACCAGGGCGACCTGCTGGACCGCAAACTGCGCGAGGAATACTTCGCCGGCGTGCGTGAAGTCATGCTCAAGCCAGTGGGCCAGTCGCTGGAAGCCTTCCTCGCGGAAGTCAACAGCGGCGCCGCGCAGCTGCAACCGATGGCCAAACCGGTGACGGCGGCGGTCACCGCCGCAGCCGGCGGCGTAGCGACCGACGCCAGCGCGTCCGCCGCCCCGGTCAACAACGGCGCCACCCAGTTCAAGGACGCCTCTCCCGCCAACGCGGAAGACGCCTACAACGCGCTGAAAACCTACCTGATGCTCAACGATAAGTCGCGCGCCGAAGCCGGCCACCTGAACGACCAGCTGACCCGCTTCTGGCGCGTCTGGCTGGACGGGAACCGTGGCGCCATGCCGCGCGAGCAGATGATACGCAGCGCCGAACGCATGATCTCCTTCTACCTGGCGCAGATCAACGATACGTCGTGGCCGCAGATCGACGGCAAACTGGCGCTGGTCGACCAGACCCGCGACAACCTGCTCCGCGTGGTGCGCGGCATGCCGGCGCGCGAGCGTGTCTACGCCGACGTCAAGGCCCGCGCCGCAACCCGCTTCCCATCGATGACCGTGGCCCGCATCGTCGGCGACCAGGACAAGGAACTGGTACTGGGCAGCTACGCCATTCCCGGCAGCTTCACCCGCCAGGCATGGGAAGGCTTCGTACAGGAAGCCTTCCGCGACGCCGCCAACCGCGAAATGCAAAGCGCCGACTGGGTGCTGAAGACCTCCTCCAAGGACGACCTGACGCTGGAAGGCAGCCCGGAACAGATCCAGAAATCGCTGGTGGAGCTGTACAAGAACGACTACGCCAAGGAATGGGAGAAGTTCATTCAGGGCGTCACCATCCGCGACCTGGAAGGCTTCGACAACGCCGCCGCCGCGATGAACCGCCTGGGCGATCCGCAAACCTCGCCGATCAACAAGCTGGTCACCACGGTCTACGAACAAACCTCGTGGGATAACCCGTCGCTGCTGGACGCCGGCCTGCAACGCGCACAACGCGGCGTATCCGGCTGGTTCCGCGAGACCATCCTGCGCCAGAAGCCATCGCAGCTCAACATCAACGTCGGCAGCTCCGGCAATGTGCAGAACGCCGCGCTGCCGCTCGGTCCTGTGGGCCGCGAGTTCTCCGGCGTCGCCCGCCTGGTGGTGACCAAGGACCGGGACGCATCGCTGATGCGTGGCTATATGGAGCAGATGTCCAAGCTGCGCACCCGCTTCAACCAGATCAAGAACCAGGGCGATCCAGGCCCGGGCGCCAAGCAGCTGATGCAGCAAACGCTGGACGGCAGCGGTTCCGAACTGGCCGACGCCCTCAAATACGTCGACGAACAAATGCTGACCGGGATGACCGATGCGCAGAAACTGGCGATCCGCCCTCTGCTCGTGCGTCCGCTGATGCAGACCTTCGCCGTCATCGTCAAGCCGACCGAGACCGAAATCAACAAGGTTTGGGTCGCGCAGGTGCTGCAACCGTTCAGCAAGAACCTGGCGCTGAAGTATCCGTTCGCGACCGAATCGCGCGCGGAGGCCACCAACGCCGAAATCGGCGAGATCTTCGGACCGGATGGCGCCATCGCCAAGTTCTTCAACACCACCATCGGACCGTTGGTGGTGCGTCGCGGCGACTCGCTGAGCGCCAAGACCTGGGCCGACATGGGCGTCAACCTGGCGCCGCCAGTGGTGGCGGCCTTCCCTAACTGGATCGCGCCACTGTCGGCGGCCGGCGTCGCCAACACCGCCGCATCCAGCGGCGGCGAAGCGCAGACCATGTTCGACTTACAGGCGCTTGGCGCCGTCGGCGCGACCGAGTTCACCATCGAGATCGACGGCCAGTCGCTGCGCTGGCGCGGCCAGCCGCAGCCTTGGGTACACATGGCCTGGCCGAATCCGCAAGGCGTGCCTGGCTCGAAGATCACCGCGATCACGCCGGAAGGCCGCAGCGTCAGCCTGCTGAGTGAGCCTGGCCACTTCGGCCTGAAGAAAATGATCGACGCCGCCAAACGCAAACGCAAGGACAACGGCGTGTTTGAACTGAGCTGGGACAACGCCGGCGTGGTCGTCACCGCCAACCTGAAGATCGTCACCACCACGCAGGCCCCGGCGCCGCAGCCGGTGCAAGCGGCGCAAGGCTTCAAACGCCTGCGCCTGCCGGAATCGATCATCGCCGCCGGTCAGCTCCCGGCGCCAAAGGCAGCACCGGTCACACCGGCCGCACCGGCGGGAGCGCCTGCGCCCATGCCGCCGGCCGCGCCATCGCGCACCGCTGCCGCCACCTCGGGAGCCGCTCAATGAGCCGCGGCGCCACGCCCATCAGCGTCGGCTACTTCGGCAAGATTCCAAGCCGGGGCGACTTCGTCAAAGGCAGCGACAGTCCAGCACTGATCAAGGTGCTGGACGACTGGTTGTCGCAGGCGATGGACCTGATGAGCACCGACGCCCGCTGGAAGCTGAACTACGACGCCGTCGCGCCGCTGCACTTCGCCTTTGTCGGGCCGCGCCGCCGGCATGCCATCGCCGGCCACATCGTCGCCAGCAGCGACCAATCCAACCGCCGCTACCCCTTCCTGATGATGGGCGCGATGGAAGTGGCCGAGCCGACCACCTTCGTGGAGAACTCCCCGCTGGTGCTGACGCGCCTGTGGAACCGCCTAGAAACGCTGACCAACGGCGTGCGCGAAGCGAGCGACCCCACGCTGCCGCTGCAAAGCGCCGCCAATCACATGATCGAACTCGATCTGCGTTCGGCCGCCTACGATGCCGCCTTCGAGGACTTCCTCGAACTGCAAACCGTGGGCGCGCTAGACGCCATGCTGGCGCAGACCGGCTTCAAAGGCACGGTGCGGCAGATCCTGCTGGCCCTGGGCATGCTGCTGCAACCAGTGATGGCCAGCAGTTCCAGCCGGCTGGAGAAAAGCCTGCTGCTGCCGTTGCCGACCGATCCGATGTACCGCAACTTGGTGGCAGCCTTCTGGATGCACCTGATCACGCCATTCCTGGCACGCGCCGATTTCGAACTGGCGCTGTTCGTCACGCGCATCGAACAGCGGCCATCGCTGGTGCTGGGCTTCAGCGGTGCCTCGGCGCAGACGCTGCGCGCGATCATGGATCCGCAAACGGCGCTGGAGCACCACATCGACTTCGAACAACTGGATTGGGTGGAAGAGCAGATCGATTCCGACTACGGCGTCAAGAAACTATCCACCTATCTGGCGCAAGCCAACCTATCACTCAAGTCCGCGCTGGATTCCGTCGGCGCGGCGTTTATCGGAACCTGACCATGCGCTCTAACAAAACCATCGCCAACGCCCTGCTGGCCGCCCTGTGCGCGCTCAGCGCAGCCGGCGCCAGCGCCCAGAATCCAGGCCTGGCGCCTGTCGCGCCGGAGCCGGGCCAGGTACTGGCCAGCGGCACCGTGCCGGACGAAGGCAGCAAGGCCGCCGTCCTGACCAAGCTGCGCGAAGTCTACGGCGCCGACAAGGTGGTCGACCAGATCGCCATCGGCCCGGTCGCCATGCCGGCCAACTGGAACGGCTACGTGCAAAAGCTGATCACCGCTGACCTCAAGCAGATCAGCCGTGGCCAGCTGAAAATCGACGGCAGCAACGTCAGCCTGCGCGGCGAAGTGGCCAACGAATCGGTGCGCCAGCGCATCGCCAGCACCGTCGCCACCAGCCTCAATCCGACCTACACCGTCAACAACGGCCTGCGCGTATCGGCGGCCGACCAGAGCATCCTGGACACCACGCTGGCCAACCGCACCGTCGAATTCGAAAGCGGCAAGGCGACACTGACGCCGGCCGGCAAAGCCATTCTCGATGAGATGCTGGCTGCGCTGCTCAAGCTCAAAGGCCGCAAGGTCGAGATCATCGGCCATACCGACAGCGCCGGCCTGCGCGCCACCAACCTGGGCCTGAGCCAGGCGCGCGCGGAGACCGTCAAAACCTACTTCGCCAGCCACGGCCTGAATGGCGACCTGCTGACCGCAAGCGGCCAGGGTCCCGACCGGCCTATCGCCAGCAACGACAGTGCGGACGGACGCGCGCGCAACCGCCGCATCGAGTTCCGCATGGCCCAATAAACAATCGGAGGACATCATGTTTTCAGCAGAGCAGTTATTAATCCCCATCAGCGACAGCCGCCCGTCAGGCGAGGACCTGTCCTTCTCGTCCGACCTGGACGCCATCGGCCAGGCGCGCAAATACGACGACCCGTCGCTGGATCAAGGCGAATGGGTGACGGAGTTGAAGGAAGCGGATTGGGAATTCGTCGTCAAGCGCTGCGCGGCGCTGTTGACGGAAAAGAGCAAGGACCTGCGCCTGGCCGTATGGCTGACCGAAGCCGCCGCCAAGCAGCATCACCTGCGCGGCCTGGCCGAAGGATATCGCCTGCTGGCGGGCCTGTGCGAGCAGTATTGGGACATGGGCTTGTTCCCGGAAGCGGACGGCGGCGACAACGACCAGCGCATCGGCAATTTAAGCTGGATATTGGCACGCACCCGCACGCTGATCCGCGAGATGCCGCTGACGGAAGGCCGCAACACGGCCTACTCCACTATCGACTTCGAGTACGCCCGCAAGCGGGCCACTGGCAGCGACGATCAATCCGGCGCGCCGAAGCTGGCGGACATGGAAGCGGCCAAGCGCTCCAACTCCGCGCAGTTCTGCGCCAAGTTCGTCGCGGATGCACAGTACTGCATGGACGCGCTGCTACAACTGGAGAAAGCGGCGGATGCGAAACTAGGCCAGGACAGCCCCGGCTTCTCGGCCGCGCGTGACGCCGTGCAATCGATGCTGCACGTGATACCGGCGGCGGCCAAATCCAATGGCGCCGAAACGCAAGCCGACGAAGCCGACGAGCAGCTTTCGCATGCCGACAACGGCGCAGCGGCGCCACAGCAACGCGAAGGCGCCTCCGGCCCGATCCGAAATCGTACCCACGCGATCGCGCAGCTGCGGGCGGTAGCGAAGTTCTTCCGCGATACCGAGCCGCATAGCCCGGTCTCCTACTTCGCCGAAAAAGCAGCCACCGCCGGCGAACAAGACCTGCACACCTGGCTGCGCTCCGTCATCAAGGACGAAGGCTCGCTCTCCCACATCGAAGAGATGCTGGGAGTGCGGCCTCCTAACTAAGTCCTACTCGCCGATCAACTGAACGGCGTCTACTCTCTTGTAGCCGCGCTGGACGTTGTTGGCGATCGTGATCTTGACACCTTTGACTTTGTAGGCCGTCTTGTCAAAGGTGCGCACGAACCAGGTGCGGTTTCCGCGCCTGTCCTGCTTTACCTCACTGATGCCGGTCCAGATGGTGTTCCATTTGCCATCCGTGTCCTGCAACTCCACCTTGTTCACCGCCTCCACGCCTTCGCCACTAGGAATGATCACCCGCACCTCGGTTGCGTTGACCGGCTTGGCATAGCCCAGTTCCAGCCAGTCGAATCCCTTGTCCTGGTTGTTGTTGGTCCAGTCGCGGTCATCAGACGGACCTACCACGTTCTTGGCTACGTTGACTTCCGACGGCTCCTTGCCGTCGTCGTCGCCAAAGGTCGTACTGGCCTTCGCTGCCGTTGCCCACTGCCCTTTAGGGTCATTCAGGTACTTGTCTTCCATCGTGCCGTAATCGAGCAGGGCCTGCTTTTTCGCCATCTCCTCCTGCTGCTCGGTTGGTTGCGTGGCTGCTGGCGCCGGTGCGGCAGGAGCGGCCGCCGGCGCTGGCGCAGCGGCGACCGGTGTCTCTTCCTGCTTGTCCTTTTTGTGGCATGCGCTCAAGATCAACGTAGACATCAAGATCGCAATAGTGGCGTGGCGCTTCATAGTCATCATTCTCCTCATTTAACGGTGTATTTAAACTGTCCCTGCTTGTTGGCGCTGACCTTGATCTTGCTGATCGCGGCGCCTTCGGCCATCTTGGTCAACACGGATTCGGCCACCTCCGGCAGCAGCGTGCCGTTGACGATATTGTCGACATTGCGGGCGCCGGAATCGACTTCTGTGCAACGCGCCAGCACCGCTTCGACCAAGGCCTCGTCGTAGCTGAACTCCGCCTTGTGATTGACGCTGATACGCTGCTGGATCTTGCCAAGTTTGAGCTTGATGATCTCCACCAGCACATCGTCGGGAATCGGGTAGTACGGGATCACCTTCAGGCGGCCCAGGAAGGCCGGCTTGAACTGCTTCATCAGGTGCGGACGAATCAACTCTTCCAGCGCCGCAGGATCGGGCAGCTCGTCGCCGGTCTTGTTCAGGCAGGCCTGCATCATCGCGGCCGACGCCACGTTCGAGGTCAGGATGATGATGGTGTTCTTGAAGTCGATCTCGCGGCCTTCCGCATCGTCCATCACGCCCTTGTCGAACACCTGGAAGAACAGCTCCATCACGTCAGGGTGGGCCTTTTCCACTTCATCGAGCAGCACCACGCTGTACGGGTTGCGGCGCACGGCCTCGGTCAATACGCCGCCTTCGCCGTAGCCCACATAGCCGGGTGGCGAACCTTTCAGGCCGGAGACGCTGTGCGCCTCCTGGTATTCGCTCATGTTGATGGTGATGAGTTTGCGCTCGCCTCCATACAGCACATCGGCCAGCGCCAGCGCGGTTTCGGTCTTGCCGATGCCGGATGGACCGACGAACAGGAACACGCCCTTGGGCTTGTTCGGATCGTCCAGATTGGCGCGCGAGGTGCGCACGCGCTGCGCCACCGCTTCGATCGCATGCGGCTGGCCCAGCACGCGCTGCTCCAGCATCGGCTTCAGGTTCAGCACCGTCTTGATCTCGTCCTTGACCATCTTGCCCAGCGGGATACCGGTCCAACCGGCGACAATCTCCGCCACCACATGACCATCCACCTGCACCGGCACCATAGGCGTTTCGCCTTGCAGCGACTTCAGTTCCGTTTGCAGTGCCTGCAAATCCTTGCCCTGGCCTGCGCCACCCTCGCCGCCGGCCTCCAGCACCACGCGTCCTGCCTTGATCTGCTCCGTCAGCGCCTTCTCCTTCTCCCAGCGTGCGGACAACTCGGCATGCTGCGCGGCGGCGGCCACACGGCCCGCCTCCAGCTCCGCCAGACGCGCGACGTGCGCACTGCCGCCGGTGTTCTGCTCACGTTGCAGCGATACCGATTCCGCAGCAATGCGTTCCAACTTGCGCGCCAGGTTTTCGATCAGAGCAGGCGTGGCGTTCTGGCCCAGCGCTACTTTCGCGCAAGCGGTATCGAGCACGCTGATCGCCTTGTCCGGCAGCTGGCGGCCCATGATGTAACGATGCGACAGGCGCACCGCCTCGGTGATCGCCTCGTCGTACACGCGCACGCCGAAGTGTTTTTCCATCAGCGGCGCCATGCCGCGCAACATGGCGCAAGCCAGTTCCTCGCTCGGCTCCTCGACCTTGACGACCTGGAAGCGGCGCGCCAATGCGGCGTCCTTTTCAAAATACTTCTTGTACTCGCCCCAGGTGGTGGCGGCGATGGTGCGCAGTTCTCCGCGCGCCAGCGCTGGCTTCAGCAGGTTGGCCGCGTCGTTCTGGCCGGCCTGACCGCCGGCGCCGATCATCGTATGCGCTTCGTCGATGAACAGGATGATGGCGTGCGGGCTTTTTTTCACTTCATCGATGACGTTCTTCAAGCGGTTCTCGAACTCGCCCTTGACGCTGGCGCCGGCTTGCAGCAGGCCCATATCCAGCGTGTGGATCTCCACGCCCTTCAGCACGTCCGGCACGTCGTTCAGCGCAATGCGCAGCGCCAGACCTTCCACCACGGCGGTCTTGCCGACACCGGCCTCGCCGGTCAGGATCGGGTTGTTCTGGCGGCGGCGCATCAGGATGTCGATGGCCTGGCGGATTTCCATATCACGGCCGATCACCGGATCGACCTTGCCGTCGCGCGCGCGCTGCGTCAGGTTGGTGGTGAACTGGTCCAGCGCAGGCGTTTTGGTCGCGGTCTTGGCCGACAGATCGCCGACCGGGTCACCATCCAGCTCTTCGTGCTCGCCGCCCTGCGTGGCCGCCACCGCTTCGTCCGAGCCGGCGGTCAGCTTGTCCAGGTTGTGCTTGATCTGGTCCACTTCGAATTTCGCAAACAGCTTGGAACCGCGATAGGCCAGCTGCGCCAGCTCCGGCTCCGTCAACAGCGCCTGCAGCAAGTGGCCGCTGCGGATCTTGGCCTGCTGGCCCGCTTGCAGGTCCAGCGACGCGATCAGCCACGCATGCTCAAACAACTTGGGCAAGTGCTCCGAGAACACCGGCGTGCGGGAATTGCCCGCTTTCAGGCGCGCGACCTCCGCCTGCAAATCGGCTTCCAACATGCTGACACTGATACCGCTCTGCCGCGCGATGACGACGAAATCGCTCTTGGGCTGTTCCAGCAGCGCCAGAAACAGGTGTTCGATGTCAACCTCGTACTGGCCCAGCGAGACGCACAGGCTGGCGGCGCGGGTGGCTGCCGTGCGGCTGGTGTCGTTCAGTTTTCCGATCAGTGTTTTCAGATTGATGCTCATGATGGTTCCTTTATTTTTTATACTGTATGAATCTCATAGCGCACATCGGCGCGGTCTTGCGTCTGGACGTCGGTGACAAGGAAGCTGTCCCACCCCAGTCGTCCGCCAACGCGATCATCCTCCAGCCGCGCCCCTTGCACGTCGGCCGCGCGCAGCACCAGCTGCACCTCGTACTCCAACGAGAGGCCGGTAAACATGGTCAACATGGTTTCCAGCGCCTTCGCCGCTTTACCGCCGGGCAGGAAGGATTCGTAGCCTTCCAGGTCCAGCGGGCCTATCACCAACCGCAATCGCAAATCGCGCTGCCACACGCGCGAGCCGGCCATGGCGCCGGCGCCCAGCATGGCGTTGCCCAGGCCAAGCACTGTCTGCTGCTCTTGCGGCACGTCGTACCAGCAGCCGATGAACTGCTCGGCCTTGATCTTCTGGTTGAAATACTCCGACAGCACCTTCGCAATCTGCACCGCCGAAGCAGGACGCTGGCGCATGGCGGTGGCGAAGTAGCCGATCGACTCATCGAGCACGCCATCCCCGTCGTCCGACAGGCGCCGGCGCAGCGACTCGTTGCCCATGCCGGCCAGGGACAGCAACAGCGGCAGGAAGGTGTCCTTGCCGTCGACCTGATACGTCAGCTCCAGACGGTATTTTCGCCAGGCCTCGTAGAACAGGGCCAGCGCGCGGTTGGAGAAGGTATCCAGGAAGGCGCGCGGGCCGTCGTCCTTTTCGTACAGCGCGTGCGCGGCGATGCGCTCCGTGTAGTGCGCCGGCAGCGTGCCGCTGGTGCCCAGAAAACCCATGAAGGCCGGCGTGATGCGGATATACTTCAGTTGCGTCGATTGCAGCGCCTCCGCCAGCGAGCGGGCGTCGGTCGGCACTTCGCGTGGTTCCGGCTGCATCGCTTCCAGCTGGCTGGCCGGGAAGTTGAGCGAGGTCGAATTCTGGAAGCGCAGGTAGTTGGCGACAGCGCCCTCGCCCGGCGCGCCGTGGCGCTTGAGCCACAGCTCCAGCATGCGCACGGCCTGGAAATACTCGAACCGGTACGGCTGCGCGAACAGCCGCTCGATTACAGCAGGCTCAAATCGCCGCTTCGTGGCGTGCATCGCAACAGCTCCTCTCCAGTTTTATTCGATACGATCACCAGTTGGGTGAAGCTGTTGGCGTGCACGTACAGGCCGAGGAAGCGCTCGATGATGTGGGCGAAAGCGTGGATGCCGCTACCGACGAAGGCTTCCTCGTCGATGGTCAGGCGCACCTCGATGCCGCGCACCAGGCAGGCGAACGGATTCCCCGGCAGCCAGGTATTGGCAGCCTTGTGCGCCACCGCCAGGATGCCGCCGATCTGCCGCTGCGACGACGGTGAGCGTGGCAGGTCGTACAGCGTCAGCATCTCGCGGAAGGCATCCAGACCGCCGTCCGACAGCGACAAATGGTTCAGCGACAGGTGCGAAATCAGGCGCCAGTGCGCGCCGCGGCCACGCTCGAAGCGATGCGAGGACGTCGGCTTGCGCAGGAAGCTGATGGCGCGCACGCTGGAACCACCTTCCAGGAACAGGTCGCCGCCGCGCTGACCGTAGCTCAACGAAGCCGGTAAATCGCGATTGGTGCAGCTCAGTTCCAGGCTCAGGGTGTCGGTCTCCACCTCGGCCGGATCGAAGTCGATGTCGACGATGGAGATCAGCGTTTCGTAGCCTGGGCTTTTCTCGGCGATGATGTCATCGCGCCGCATGACCCAGTAGTGGCCATTTTTTTCCGGCGTCTGGCCGTGGCGCAGCGAGTAGAACGGGCGGAACTCCAGCACCGATTCGCCTTGCGGCGTTTGCCGCACCAGCTTAACGGAATCGATGGACTGCACCTCGTAAGCGAACGCACGGCGCGCGTCTGCCAGCACCGGATAGCTGGCGGTGGTGTGCGTCAGGCGGATAGGTTCGCCGCGCTGGCGGAACAGGTTGACCACCGGCGTGCAGCCCAATAGCAGATTGTTGATGTTCAGCGTGCCGAGCATGCGGGCGGTGTTGGAATCGGTGCGCATGCCGGACAAGGCCAGGTGCAGCGTCACCGATTTGCAACCGGCAGGTAGCACGCCGGCCAGCGCGTGCAGGTCGATGTCGAAGAAGTTAAACTTCTCGGGGAAGCAGAAATATTCGGTCAACAGGCGATAGGCCGCGTGCGAACGCGCCGAAAAATCGATCAGCGAATCTTCCTCGTCGAAGCCGGCCGGGGTCACCGGGATCTTATGCAGCGGTATCCAGCGGCCATTGCCGTCCGCTTCCACATAGGCGCACACGCCGCGCATGAACAGCGCATCGCGCAGCGCAGCGCAGAAGGACGGCTCGCCGTCGATGAACACGCGCAGCTTGGACAACCCAAGCTGCGGCACCGCGACCTGGGCCGAGGTGCTGGAGATGGTCAGGCTGATGCTGGAGGTGACATTGGGCGGTGTGCGCGTCGCTTCCGGCGCATCGATGATGGCGGCGAAGGCCGCCTGCGTCAGCGCCAGCGGCGCGACCGTCACCGGATACGCAGTGCGGAAGGTGCATACGGCGCCGCGCACCGGGCGCGTGGTCAGCTGGGTGCCGCGCGGGATCTCGCTGGCGGTGGTCAGCTGCGCCGCGGCGCCGCTGAAGTCCATGCGCGCGATCGAACACGAAGGAAACGGCCGCAGATAATGCGGATACAGCACCTCGAACAGTGCTTCGGTAAATTCTGGATAGTCGTCGTCGAGCCGTTTGGCGATGCGCGAATTAAGCAGCGCGAACGATTCGATCATGCGTTCGATGTGCGGGTCTTCGCACACCTCGCCGCCGATCAGCAGCCGGCCGGCGATTTTTGGGTAGCGTTCAGAGAATTCGCGCGAATAGCGGCGCAGGAATCCCAGCTCCCTTTCGTAATACGGTAATAATTGGTCCAACTCAGGCTCCCGATTGCGCCACGCGGCGCGCCTTGCTTATGGTGTAGTGCAGGCTGGACGGCTGCAACACAGCATCAAAATTGACCGGTTCATGGGCCGAACTTACCACCAGCAGCGCCGTGATGGCGAAGTTGAGGCGGTTGATGGAGTCAGCGCGCAGTTCGAGCGAAGCCTGCACATTGCGCAGGCGAGGCTCGTGGCGCGCGATGGCTTTTTCAAGACATCGGCAAATAAAAGCGCGATCATCGGTGCTCGACAGCGACAGGCCGGCAAAGTCATTCAAGCCGTAAGTCACGATCGAGCGTCCGCATTCGGGATACCGCTTCAGCAGCTCTTCCGGGATCACGGCGCGCGTGTTGAGCAGCGCTTCCAGATCGCGCGCGACCGAATCCTTCAAGTCCTCGATCGACAAGCGCGATACCGTGCCGCTGGAGGCGCCGTTGACTGGCATATCCATCAGCCGGTCAAACAGTCCCGGCGTAAAACCCTTCATCGGTATCCCATCAAACAGTCAGTCGCAGTCGATTAAGCGGTCTTGTTAGCCGACAGATCCCAGCCACCCGAGGTGTTACCGCCCGAACCGCCGCCAACTTTCTGTTGGGTGTACTTCCACTTCACTTTCGAATACTTGATCGCCACGTCTTCAGTCAGGATGTTGCCCTGCTTGACGGTTGGTGCAACGCTGCTGATCAGAACATTTTCCAGTTCGATTTCGAAGTACTTGATACGCTCGCCATTGCCGTCGGCGCGCAGGAATTCCAGCTTCGCCTTGGGAATGGTTTTACCCGACGAGCAGGTTTGCAGGAGCAGAGGAGTAGCCAGGTCGGCCAGCTTCGAGACCACGATGTCTTTGTGCTCGGTGCGCTCGGCGGTGTGGCCGCCGCCAGTCGATGCGGTAGCCGACTTAGGCTGCAGCACTTCCCATTGAACGGTCGATACCTCGATCCAGTCCTTGTGGGTAGCATCGGCGGATTCGCCTTTGATACCATCGATTTGCAGATAGACGTCGATTGCCATTGTTATTCCTTTCGGTTGTTAAAGTAAGTACTACGGTTGCTTAGTTCTTGGTCGATGCAGGGAGCTCCGCGACCAAACGGAGTGAAACGGACAGCTCGTCGAGCTGGAAGTGCGGACGCAGGAACGACACGGCGCGGTACACGCCCGGACGGCCTGGCACTTCGGATACTTGTACCGACGCTTCACGTAGCGGGAACTGGGCTTTCTGTTCCTGGCTGGCGTTATCGTCCAGCAGCACGTACTGGGTCAGCCAGCGGTTCAGGAAGTCTTCCACGTTCGAGGCGGCGGCGAAGCTGCCGATTTTGTCGCGCATCATCGCCTTCATGTAGTGGGCGATGCGCGAGACGGCGAAGATGTATTGCAGCTGCGCCGACAGCACGGCGTTGGCGTTGGCGGCATCGCTGTTGTACTTGCGGGCTTTCTGCGCCGATTGCGCGCCGAAGAAGGCGGCGTAGTCGGTGTTCTTGCAGTGGACCAGCGAGATGAAACCGAGGTCGCTCAGTTCCTTTTCGCGGCGGTCGGTGATGGCGATTTCGGTCGGGCACTTGAGCGCCACTTCGCCTTCATCGGTCTTGAAGGTGTGGGTCGGCAGGTCTTCCACCAGGCCGCCGCCTTCCACGCCGCGGATCGCCGCGCACCAGCCGTAGTCCTCGAAGGCCGCGGTCAGCTTGGTGCCGAACGCGTAGGCGGCATTACACCACAGGTATTTCTGGTGATCGGTGCCGTCGACATCCTCGACGAAGTTGAAGCCTTCGGTGGTGGCGCCATCGGCCGGATTGAACGGCAGGCGGCCCAGGAAGCGCGGCAGCGTCAGGCCGACGTAACGCGAGTCTTCCGATTCGCGGAACGATTTCCACTTCGCGTATTCGACGGTGTCGAACACCTTGGACAGGTCGCGCGGCTTACCCAGGTCGCTGTAGCTCTCCAGGCCAAACAGTTCCGGCGACGCGGCCGAAATGAACGGCGCGTGCGCCGCGGCGGCCACGTGCGACATCTGCTCGATGAAGTACATGTCTTCCGGCTGGCGGGTGATCTCGTAATCGCCCAGCAGCGCGCCGAACGGCGCACCGCCGAAGGTGCCGAATTCTTCTTCGTAGACCTTCTTGAACATGGTGCTCTGGTCGAATTCCAGCGCGGACTGGAAGTCCTTGACCAATTCCTTCTTGGTCGCGTTGAGCATCTTGATCTTCAGGTTCTGGCCGGTGGCGGTGTTGCGCACCAGGTAGTTCAAGCCGGTCCAGCTGCTTTCCAGCTTCTGGAATTCCGGCGCGTGCATCACGGCCGACAACTGCGCCGAAATCATGCGGTCCAGCTCCGCGACGCGGGCGTCGATGGTGGCGGCCAGGTTGTCGGAAACGACCACGGTGCCGTCCATGACCTGGTTCACCAGTTCGGAAATCAAATCCTTGGCGCGAGCGTGTTCGGCGCTGGATTTGGCGACCTTGCTTTGCTCGACGATCTGGTCAAGCAAAGCCATTTCAGTGGCGGCGGCGGGCGCGCCGCCTGGAGTCAGTTGAGCGGACATGATCAGGCTTTCGTGGTTTGCTGGCCCAGTTCGGCCAATTTCTCGGTGCTGTTCAAGACGTCGTTAAGGATGTCTTCCAGCTTGTCGTTACCGGCCAGCTTGTTGCGCAGGTCGGCCAGCTTGGTGCGCGCTTCGAGCAGCTTGCGCAGCGGTTCCACCTGCTGCACCACGGATTCGGGACGGAAGTCGTCCATCGACTTGAATTTCAGGTCGACCGCGAACTGGCCGGCTTCATCGCTCAACTCATTCGATACGCGATAGGCGGCGCGCGGTTCGACGGCTTTCAGCACCTCGTCGAAGTTATCGCGGTCGATGCCGACAAAACTGCGGTCCTTCAGGCGCTTTTGCTCGACTTCCGAATTGCCGCCGAAATCGCCGACCACGCCCATCACGAAAGGCAGTTCCTTGTTTTCGATGGCGTCGCCGATTTCAACGTCGTAGGTCATCTGGACCCGTGGCGGACGAATTTTCTGTAATTTTTTCTGGACGCTGGTATTTTTTGACATGGGAGTCCCCTATCGTTGGGTTAAATGCAGATCTCTTTACAATCGCGGGTTTACTTCAAGGCGTTGAACGGGTTGGCGCTTGAATCCTCATCCGCCGCCTTGGCCTTGCCTTTTTTGCCTTTGGCGGCAGCGCTGTTGTTGCTGCGCGCCGGGTTGGAAGCTTGCGATGGCTGTGGCGGCACCAGTACCGATTCACCAAGGCTTTCGCGCAGCAGCTTGGCCAGGTCTTGCGACTCGGTGCGCAGCGATCCGGACAAATTGTTCTGGCGGCTCAAGTCAGACAGCGCGCGCGTCGACAGACGCAGGCCACTGATGGCGATGATGCTGTTGGCCAGGCGGTCGTTGGGATCGCGCACCAGCACTTCCTGTGCGCTGGTAATGGCTTCGCCATATTGGCCAGCTTCATAACGGGTCTGAGCGATATTGGTCCACGGCGCCTTGTCGGCCGGGTAGGCGACAGCCGCCTCCTTCCACAAGGTCACGGCTTGCTCTTTCTGTCCCGAGCCGCTGGCCTGGCTGGCCTTGGCCAGCATATCTTCCATGCTAGGCAGCGCGGGTTTCGGGATAACCGGGGCGGTCATACAAGCGCTGAGCGATGCGGCGCAGACAGCGGCGCCAATAAAACGACCGATGCGGCCGAGGGAAATAACGGTATTCATGCTGTCCTCAAACTAAATATCAAAAAAGAATGCTTAATCACTAATTTCTCCAACAGGCGCCACGTTATCAGAAATTTATTATTGACCGCGTTCAATTGAATTTTTGGTTGCGAAGGGGAACTTTTTAGTTCCACAGGGGTCCAAGTTGCCTATTTTTTAAGCTGCGCACGATACAAACCAAGCGGGCGCGGCGATTGGACAAGAAATGTTATTGTTCTGCTACTTAACAAATGGCATCAATGCGCCACACTCTCAAGGACGCACGCATGAGCAGCAAAATTCTATGGGGCGAAGGCTTATTCCTGCGCCCGCAGCATTTCCAGCAACAGGACCAGTATCACGAGCAGCGCCTGCATCAAAGCATGCTGGCCTTGCATCCCTACGCCTGGGGCGTGAACCAGTTGCAGATCGACCGTGACGCCTTGGCCAACAACACCTTGCGGGTGCTGGAGCTGTCGCTGCGTTTCCAGGACGGCGAGCTATATAGCGCCCCCGGCGAAGACGAGCTGCCCGATTCCGTGGACCTGAGCCAGATGCTGCAATCGCAGCAGAGCGTGACCTTCTACGCCGCCCTGCCTGCGTTCAAGCCGTTCGGCGGCAATTTCGGCGACGGCGCCAACGGCGGCAACGCGGTGCGCTTCCTGCAATCGAACCGCGAAACGCCGGACCTGTACACGCAGGCCGCGTCGGCGCAGTTGAGCTATCTGAAGAAAACCGTGCGCCTGGTGTCGGAGTTTGAGCCGCGCGATTCCTACACCCACTTCCCGCTGCTGCGCCTGCGCCGCGCTGCCACCGGCGGTTTCGAGCTGGATGCCGCGTTTGTCGCGCCCAGCCTGTCGATCCGCAGCTCGCCGCTGCTGTTCCTGCAGCTGCGCCGCCTGATCGACGCGCTGCAGGCGAAGGTCAGCGCGCTGTACGGCCACCATCGCGAGCCGAGCAAACATGTGATCGAATTCCGTTCCGGCGACATGTCGTCCTTCTGGCTGCTGCACACGGCCAGTTCGGCGTTTGCCTCACTGTCGCATTACTTCCATCATCCAACGCTGCACCCGGAACGCCTGTACGAACAGCTGCTGTCGCTGGCCGGCGCGCTGATGACCTTCTCGAAGAGCTGGACCCTGGCCGACCTGCCGCCGTATCTGCACACCGATCCCGGCCCGGGCTTCGCCCAGCTGCACCAGATCATCCGCGAACTGCTCGACACGGTGATCTCGTCGAAGTACTTCGCCATCGCGCTCAAGGAAGTCAAGCCGTCGTACCACCACGGCATGCTGGACTCGCAGAAGATCGACGACAAGACCACCTTCTACATCGCCGTCTCGGCCGACCTGCCGGCCAGCGAGTTGGTGGACATCGTGCCGCTGCGCTTCAAGATCGGCGCGCCGGACGACGTCGAAAAATTCGTGCTGTCGGCCATGCCGGGCGTGCGCCTCACACATGCGCCGCAGGTGCCGGCCGCAGTGCCAGTGCGTCCGGACGCCTGCTACTTCGCGCTCGAAGCCAAGGGCCAGATGTACGAACGCATGATGCAAGCCCAATCGATCTCCATTTACGTCCCCGGCGGCATGCACGACCTGAAGCTGGACCTGGTGGCCGTTACTTCCTGAACTGAGGACCAAAAATGAACGCAGTTACCGCACCTTCCCTGATGGGCGCCGGCGCCCCGGCCAGCGCCGCCAGCGCGCCGCAGACCCTGCTCGACCTGATGTACGACGGCTTTTACGCGCTGTTCATGCTCAAGAACGGCAACGGCCCCGCGGACGACGGCGAATTCGCCCGCAAGATGACGGCCTTCCTGGACGACTTCGGCCGCGGCGCGAAGAAGCACAACGCTTCGCCGGACGATATCGACAACGCCAAGTACGCCTTCTGCGCGGCGGTCGACGAGATCATCCTGCGCTCGACCTTCAGCATCCGCGACGCGTGGGAGCGCCGTCCGCTGCAACTGGTGCTGTTCGGCGACCAGCTGGCCGGCGAAAACTTCTACAACCGCCTGGAGAACCTGCGCGCACGCGGCAGCGCCCACATGCAGGCACTGGAAGTGTTCCATATGTGTTTGCTGCTCGGCTTCCAGGGCAAGTACATCCTCGAAGGCTCGGAAAAACTGAACTACCTGACCTCGCGCCTGGGCGACGAAATCGCCCACATGAAGGGCAAGCGCGGCGGCTTCGCGCCGCACGCCGAACGTCCGGACCAGATCAGGCACAAGCTGCGCAGCGACCTGCCGGTGTGGGTGCTGTGCTCCGTGTTCGGCTTGATCTGCGTGCTGGGCTACATCGGCCTGCGCACTTCGCTGGACCACAATGCCGCCAACCGCATGAACGCATACAACGATGTAGTTAAAATGGCGCCGCGCGCCGCCAACCTGACGATCACCCTGCCCTGATGGATCTGCTGTCACAAATTCCCTCGGCGCTTGGCCTGTTCGGCACGGGCCTGAGCCAACACGCGCGCCTGCTCACGCTGACCAGCGCCCAGGATTCGGGACTGCCCGAATCGCTGATGGCCGAACAATTCAGCGGCCGCGAAGGCGTCAACGAACTGTATGCGTTCGAAGTGGACGCGCTGAGCGTATCGACCGACCTGGATCTGACCATCTTCATCGGCGAAGAGCTGACCGTCACGCTATTGCAACCGGATGGCAGCAAACGCGCATGGCACGGCATCTGCACCGAAGCCGCATGGCTGGGCGCGGACGGCGGCGTGGCGCGCTATCGCCTGCAGCTGGAACCCGCGCTGTCGCTGCTGCGGCTGCGCCGCGACAGCTATATTTTCCAGGACAAGAACGCCCAGGACATCGTCACCGAACTGCTGGCCGACTATCCGCAGCTGCGCTTTGAATTCGACGTCACCCAAACGCTGGAGCCGCGCGCGATCTGCACGCAGTACCGCGAAAGCGACCTGGAATTCTTCAAGCGTTTGCTCGCTTCCGAAGGCCTGAGCTGGCGTTTCGAGCACGAGCAGGCAGACGATGAGAGCAAGGACGGCCAGGCCAAGCACAAGCTGGTGATCTTCGACAGCAAGGCGCGCGCACCGGATACGCCGGGCGACGCCGAGATCCGCTTCCACGGCGTGCGCGCCACCGATACCGACGACGCCATCGATCACTTCTCGGCGCGGCGCCAGGTGCAGGCCAACGCCGTCAGCATCAGCAGCTGGGACCCGGTGCAGTTGCTGGCGCCGTCGGCCGAGCAGCCATCGAGCCTCGATGCGGGCGAACTGCCGGTGCTGGCCGTGTATGACGGCAGCGGTGAGCGCATCGCCAGCGGCGCCGACAACGGCGTCGCCGCCGATCCGCACAGCCAATTGATGCTGCAAGCGCTGGAACTGGAGAACAAGGTCTTCGAAGGCAAAGGCGCGGTACGCCGCCTGGCTGCGGGCCACGGCTTTCAGCTCACGCAGCATGAACGCTATGCCGACGGCGACAACCGCTTCATAGTGCTGTGGGCGCGCCACGAGGCGCGCAACAACATCCAGTCGCAGATCAAGACGGCCGCTTCGCTGATCGGCGGCGGCATCGAGAACGGCACCTACCGCAACAGCTTCGGCTGCGTGCGCAACAGCGTGGCCGTCGTGCCGCGCGCCACTTCCGCGCCGCACGCCAGCACGGCGCTGGGTCCGCAGACGGCGGTAGTCGTTGCCCTGGCCGGCGCGATCGCCACGACGGACCGCAACCACCAGATCAAAATCCAGTTCAGCTGGCAGCGCGGACAAGGCGCCAACGCCGGCGGCATGGGCCACAACACCGACAGCAAGGGCAACGCGCCAGGCGACGAGAGCTCCGGCACCTGGGTGCGGGTGGCGGAGGCGCTGGCCGGCCCGAACTGGGGCTCGCAATTCACGCCGCGCATCGGCGCCGAGGTGCTGGTCGACTTCATCGAAGGCGATATGGACCGGCCGATGGTGGTGGCGCAGCTGTACACCGGCTCCGACCTGCCGCCGTTTTCGGCGGGCGTGGATTCGGGCGCCAATCACGCGGGCACACTGTCCGGCATCCACAGCCACAACTTCGACGGCGGCGGCTACAACCAATGGCAGCTGGACGACACGCCGGGACAGGTGCGCACGAGGCTTGCCACCAGCAGCGCCGCGACGCAGCTGAACCTGGGCTATCTGATTCAGCAGGATCCCTCCTCCGCCCAGCGCGGCGCCTATCGCGGTAGCGGTTTTGAACTGCGCACCGACGCCTGGGCCACGGTGCGCGGCGCCGCAGGCGTGCTGCTGACCACCAACGCGCGCGCAGCACAGGGCAGCAGTGTGACGTCGACGCAAATGGATGCGACAGAGGCGCTAGGTTCATTGAAATCGTCGAAGGAACTGGCGGATAAGCTTAGCGAAGCGGCCACGCAGCAGCAGGCCTTGTCCAGCAAGCTGGCCGCCGATGCGCACAAGGACTTCATCACGCAGCTCGATCCCAAGGAAAACGGCAAGCATGCCGGCGCGGTCAACGGCCAGCAGGCGGCCAAGGCCAAGGACGGTGCGCGAGAGATCGACTCGGCCAAGCCGGTGGAAAAATTCGGCGCCCCGCTGGTGCTGATGGACGCGCCATCCAGCATCAACTGGGCCACGCCTGCATCGACCGTGCTGTTCGCGGGCCAGCAGCTGCACTGGGTGTCGCAGGGCGACTTGCACCTGACGGCCGGGTACACGGTATCGTCGGTGGCGGCCAACGCGGTGAGCTACTTCTCGCACGCGGGAGGCATCCAGGCCATCGCCGGCAATGGCCCGGTATCGCTGCAAGCGCACACCGACCAGCTGGAGATTTTGGCCGACAAGTCGATCACCGTCATCTCGGTCAACGACAGCATCGAGATCAAGGCCAATCAGAAGATCGTGCTGCAAGCGGGGCAATCGTCCATCACGCTTGAAGGTGGCGACATCATCTTCGCCTGCCCTGGCAACTTCACCGTCAAAGGCGGGAAGCACGTATTTGAAGGCGGCGCCAGCGCACCGGCTACACTGCCGATGCTGCCCGAAGGAGCGCTGCCGCCAGACACATTGTATTTGGACCATCGCTATCACGACGATCAGCCGCTGGCCGGTGCCGAGTATTTTGTCAAACTGGCCGACGGCACCGAACGCACTGGCAAGCTCGATGCGCAAGGCCGCGCGGTGATTACCAACATCAAGACGGGGATGGCCCAGGTTAGTTTTGGTCCGATGCCGGGTGCGTTCCAGCGAGTGGACAAAACGCCGATGCCCAATTACGATGCTGTCCCTTCCAGCTCGAAGATCAACAATCTGATCGACAAATATCTTAAATCGGACAACACCGGCAGCGCCGCCGGATAAGGAACAAGCATAATGAGCGACATGCAGAACCCTCCTGCCGATTGGACGGTGAGTTATTTTAAGGCTGTCTGTGCCGATGTTGGAAGTTGGACTTGGGGAACGGTACAAGGGGCTTTCAACGAAAAGGCGAGCATCACCCAAATTATTGTGGACGCGGTCATTGGCATGATCCCGCTGGTCGGTGATGCGACAGCTGTGCGAGATCTGATCGCCGTTGTCTTTGGCTTGACCGATGATGAGGAAAAACGCAATTCAACGTGGCACTGGGTATTGCTCGTTGTGTTGCTGTTTGCACTGATACCGGTGTTCGGCGGAGTCGTCAAAGGCGTGGGACGTATCATCGTAAAGGTTGCCGAGGAAGCTGCCCATATGGCAGCGGCCGCCAAGATGGCGCATATGGTCGAAGGCGCAAAGGAAATCATCGAGTTCCTTAACCGAATCGGCGTCAAAAACGCCGAGAAATGGTTGCTCGCGCTGCGCATCAGCGACCACATGGGACCGTTAGTTGAAAAATTCACTCACCTGATGGTAACTCTCGACAATATCCTGCTTAAAACCCGTACCAAGATCGCCGGGATCGCGCCCAGTCTGGCCAAGCGCATCGAGTCGCTGCGGAATGGGCTCGTCAAGGTACGGAACAAAGGTAAGGAAATGATCCCGATCGCTGTGAAAGAACTGGATCAGAAGTTACGGGAAATTCAGGCCTACATCCGTTCCGGTGGCGAAACTACTAGTCGCTTGGCGCTGCACGAGGTGGCTACTGGTCAGAAGGTGGCAACTCGCACAGAGGAGCGGCGGTTGATCGAAGACGGCGTGCTCCCCACAAGAAATAGTCGGGGAGGATTTGACCAAAATCCTGCGTCCCCTCTACAACCGAAGCAAGTCGGGAAATATTATAAGCCGGAAGCCGACTATCCAAATTTATTACGAGTTGATCCAAAAACCAATGAGTACAACAGCGTGGCGGCGTTTGCCGGCAAGATGGTTAACCGGCCACTGAAAGATGGCGAAGAGGTATTTCGTTTTTTTGGTCCAGGTCGAACTACTCATGGTGTCCTCGTTGATGAGTCCGGTGCAGGCGGTGCATGGTGGGGCATAGGCCATCCGCCGAAGACTGCTAAAGAGTGGCGAGAGAAGGCTGCAGTGCTCGATAGCTTTAATGGTGATGGCTTTTACGTATCAGCTCGCGTGGTGGGCAATAGAGGACCAAAAGCGGTGGTCGGTACAGTCTCGGAGCAATTTGGCGAAAAAATCCCCGGACAATTTCTTCCTGGTGGCGCGACTCAAGCCTTCTTCTTTTTAGACAAGCGATTTCAAGACATCTTGAACCAGATCGGACATAATTTCGCCAATGGAGCCAAGCGCAGTAAGATCAGTGATCCGCTAACAGGCTTGGAATTTACGTTTTACCGTACAGGCTGGACAGATGCGAATGGTATCTGGGGTTATCTCCGCGCCCCGGGGACTACTACCACTCAAACCGCACGCGTCGGCAGCCGTGAACAAGCAACGAAACATAACGAACAGGTAGTCATCCACCCATGAACCAAACCACTACTGCAGATGCTGTCATGCTTCCAACTGATTTTGAACGGCAGCAGATTTTTTTCTGGCTGAAAAGGGTCAGTTCTGTCACCTCGTGGCGCCGTATTTTCGAATTCTATAAAACCTGGGCGACCGCCACAGAGAATAGCGCACGTGAGGCAGATGAGCGGGGCTGGGGTGACAAGACTGCACTTCCACAAGCAGAATATGCACTCATTCTCAAAGGACTGGCGCACTGCGAAGAAGGCATGCTGAGGCTCGGTAAGGGCAACAAGCGCGTGTTTAAATTCGACGCGAACGGCGAATTTGCAATGGCGCGACGCATTCTTTTTCATTGGGCCGAAATGACGACGCGCATAGAAATGGGCGAAAACATAATTGACGAAAAACACACTCCGCTGTGGGGGAAATTTTGCGAAACGCTAACCTCGGCCTGTCAGGCTTGGCAAGAGTGCGCTATACATATTCTTGAGCCGCGTTATCTTGGCGAACCAGGCCGGACACTTTACGGGGACTGGCTTAGAGCAGAACTGAAAGTTATGCCTTTTCCAAAGGATCTAGCTGCGGTTCCCAATCCAACCGACAACACATTCGTCAGCACGGACAATTACACGCCATGTTCTGGTATTTGGGAGCCAATCGAAGTACCCAAAGCGCCGTTCCTGAGTCTGCTCACCGGCACTCCGAAACCGCAACCACCATTCAAGATCATGGGTGCCATGAATTATTTACACGAGGGTTCAAAGGCGCCGCAGATAACAGTAGAAACTGCGACTGACAATCTGAATCTGGATACAACCTGGCGTTTGTTGTGGCGAGACGACCGCTACGGCGAAGGTGAATTTCCTGAGGAAGAGGCGCTCTACCGCTTCACAGAACCGAAAGAGGTACGAGCCTCATCTCCAGGTGTCTGGACGGCTGACGAAACCACCTGGGCAGAAAGCGGCGCGGCAGTTTCGGTTACAGGAAGATGGGTAGTTGAATCTGATCTGCATACAAGCATCACGCTACAACAAGGTCAAAAACTGCCGCTACACCAAGGCCGCGAAGTGCGCTGGGTTCTAGCTAACGATTAACTGTCGATGGCGTCTCGGCATTGTGTCGCCCCTGCAAAAGGCCGCGACTTTGAACTGCCGGATTGCGTCAACCTGAGCCAGATGCCGCAAGCCCAGCAGACGGTCACTTTCTACGCCGCCCTGCCCGCGTAGTTCGGCGTTTGCCTCGCTGTTGCACTACTTCCATCATCCGACGCTGCACCCGGAACGCCTGCACGAACAGTTGCTGTCGCTGGCCGGCGCGCTGATGACCTTCTCGAAAAGCTGGACCCTGGCCGACCTGCCGCCGTATTTGCATACCGATCCCGGCCCGGGCTTCGCCCAGCTACACCAGATCATCCGCGAGCTGCTCGACACGGTGATCTCGTCGAAGTACTTCGCCATCGCGCTCAAGGAAGTCAAGCCGTCGTACCACCACGGCATGCTCGATTCGCAGAAGATCGACGACAAGACCACCTTCTATATCGCCGTCTCGGCCGACCTGCCGGCCAGCGAACTGGTGGACATCGTGCCGCTGCGCTTCAAGATCGGCGCGCCGGACGACGTCGAAAAATTTGTGCTGTCGGCCATGCCGGGCGTGCGCCTCACACATGCGCCGCAGGTGCCGGCCGCAGTGCCAGTGCGTCCGGACGCCTGCTACTTCGCGCTCGAAGCCAAGGGCCATATGTACGAACGCATGATGCAAGCCCAATCGATCTCCATTTACGTCCCCGGCGGCATGCACGACCTGAAGCTGGACCTGGTGGCCGTTACTTCCTGAACTGAGGACCAAAAATGAACGCAGTTACCGCACCTTCCCTGATGGGCGCCGGCGCCCCGGCCAGCGCCGCCAGCGCGCCGCAAACCCTGCTCGACCTGATGTACGACGGCTTTTACGCGCTGTTCATGCTCAAGAACGGCAACGGCCCCGCGGACGACGGCGAATTCGCCCGCAAGATGACGGCCTTCCTGGACGACTTCGGCCGCGGCGCGAAGAAGCACAACGCTTCGCCGGACGATATCGACAATGCCAAGTACGCCTTCTGCGCGGCGGTCGACGAGATCATCCTGCGCTCGACCTTCAGCATCCGCGACGCGTGGGAGCGCCGTCCGCTGCAACTGGTACTGTTCGGCGACCAGCTGGCCGGCGAAAACTTCTACAACCGCCTGGAGAACCTGCGCGCACGCGGCAGCGCCCACATGCAGGCGCTGGAAGTGTTCCATATGTGTTTGCTGCTCGGCTTCCAGGGCAAGTACATCCTTGAAGGCTCGGAAAAACTGAACTACCTGACCTCGCGCCTGGGCGACGAAATCGCCCACATGAAGGGCAAGCGCGGCGGCTTCGCGCCGCACGCCGAACGTCCGGACCAGATCAGGCACAAGCTGCGCAGCGACCTGCCGGTGTGGGTGCTGTGCTCCGTGTTCGGCTTGATCTGCGTGCTGGGCTACATCGGCCTGCGCACTTCGCTGGACCACAATGCCGCCAACCGCATGAACGCATACAACGACGTAGTTAAAATGGCGCCGCGCGCCGCCAACCTGACGATCACCCTGCCCTGATGGATCTGCTGTCACAAATTCCCTCGGCGCTTGGCCTGTTCGGCACGGGCCTGAGCCAACACGCGCGCCTGCTCACGCTGACCAGCGCCCAGGATTCGGGACTGCCCGAATCGCTGATGGCCGAACAATTCAGCGGCCGCGAAGGCGTCAACGAACTGTATGCGTTCGAAGTGGACGCGCTGAGCGTATCGACCGACCTGGATCTGACCATCTTCATCGGCGAAGAGCTGACCGTCACGCTATTGCAACCGGATGGCAGCAAACGCGCATGGCACGGCATCTGCACCGAAGCGGCATGGCTGGGCGCGGACGGCGGCGTGGCGCGCTATCGCCTGCAGCGGGAACCCGCGTTGTCGCTGCTGCGGCTGCGCCGCGACAGCTATATTTTCCAGGACAAGAACGCCCAGGACATCGTCACCGAACTGCTGGCCGACTATCCGCAGCTGCGCTTTGAGTTCGACGTCACGCAAACGCTGGAGCCGCGCGCGATCTGCACGCAGTACCGCGAAAGCGACCTCGAATTCTTCAAGCGCTTGCTGGCCTCCGAAGGCCTGAGCTGGCGCTTCGAGCACGACCAGGCCGACGATGAGAGCAAGGACGGCCAGGCCAAGCACAAGCTGGTGATCTTCGACAGCAAGGCGCGTGCACCGGATACGCCTGGCGACGCCGAGATCCGCTTCCACGGCGTGCGCGCCACCGATACCGACGACGCCATCGATCACTTCTCGGCGCGGCGCCAGGTGCAGGCCAACGCCGTCAGCATCAGCAGCTGGGACCCGGTGCAGTTGCTGGCGCCGTCGGCCGAGCAGCCATCGAGCCTCGATGCGGGCGAACTGCCGGTGCTGGCCGTGTATGACGGCAGCGGCGAGCGCATCGCCAGCGGCGCCGACAACGGCGTCGCCGCTGATCCGCACAGCCAGTTGATGCTGCAGGCGCTGGAGCTGGAGAACAAGGTCTTCGAAGGCAAAGGCGCGGTACGCCGCCTGGCTGCGGGCCACGGCTTTCAGCTCACGCAGCATGAACGCTATGCCGACGGCGACAACCGCTTCATGGTGCTGTGGGCGCGCCACGAGGCGCGCAACAACAGCTGGGTCCGCAGACGGCGGTAGTCGTTGGCCTGGCCAGCGCGATCGCCACGACGGACCGCAATCACCAGATCAAAATCCAGTTCAACTGGCAGCGCGGACAAGGCGCCAACGCCGGCGGCATGGGCCACAACACCGACAGCAAGGGCAACGCGCCCGGCGACGAAAGCTCCAGCACCTGGGTGCGGGTGGCGGAGGCGCTGGCGGGCCCGAACTGGGGCTCGCAATTCACACCGCGTATCGGCACCGAGGTGCTGGTCGACTTCATCGAAGGCGATATGGACCGGCCGATGGTGGTGGCGCAGCTGTACACCGGTTCCGACCTGCCGCCGTTTTCGGCGGGCGTGGATTCGGGCGCCAATCACGCGGGCACACTGTCCGGCATCCACAGCCACAACTTCGACGGCGGCGGCTACAACCAATGGCAGCTGGACGACACGCCGGGACAGGTGCGCACGAGGCTTGCCACCAGCAGCGCCGCGACGCAGCTGAACCTGGGCTATCTGATTCAGCAGTATCCCTCCTCCGCCCAGCGCGGCGCCTATCGCGGTAGCGGTTTTGAACTGCGCACCGACGCCTGGGCCACGGTGCGCGGCGCCGCAGGCGTGCTGCTGACCACCAACGCGCGCGCAGCACAGGGCAGCAGTGTGACGTCGACGCAAATGGATGCGACAGAGGCGCTAGGTTCATTGAAATCGTCGAAGGAACTGGCGGATAAGCTTAGCGAAGCGGCCACGCAGCAGCAGGCCTTGTCCAGCAAGCTGGCCGCCGATGCGCACAAGGATTTCATCACACAGCTCGATCCCAAGGAAAATGGCAAGCATGCCGGCGCGGTAAACGGCCAGCAAGCTGCCAAAGCCAAGGACGGCGCGCGCGATCTTGACGCGGCCAAGCCGGTGGAAAAATTCGGCGCCCCGCTGGTAGTGATGGACGCCCCGTCCAGCATCAGCTGGGCCACGCCGGCATCGACCGTGCTGTTCGCGGGCCAGCAGCTGCACTGGGTGTCGCAGGGCGACTTGCACCTGACGGCCGGGTACACGGTATCGTCGGTGGCGGCCAACGCGGTGAGCTACTTCTCGCACGCGGGAGGCATCCAGGCCATCGCCGGCAACGGGCCGGTATCGCTGCAAGCGCACACCGACCAGCTGGAGATTTTGGCCGACAAGTCGATCACCGTCATCTCGGTCAACGACAGCATCGAGATCAAGGCCAATCAGAAGATCGTGCTGCAAGCGGGGCAATCGTCCATCACGCTTGAAGGTGGCGACATCATCTTCGCCTGCCCTGGCAACTTCACCGTCAAAGGCGGGAAGCATGTGTTTGAAGGCGGTGGTAGCGCGGCCGGGATCACAACGGCCTTGCCAGATCAATTGCAATCCATCCCAGCCGCCTTTGTTTCCCAGGCAGGTCCGCACAGCTTACGCTTTGCGGTTGCCGGCGCGGATGAGTTGGCCGCACTCGCAGGCATGGCCAAGCAGCCGTTCAAAATCGTCGATAATGTCGGTAAAGTGCTGCAGCAAGGTGTAATCGGTGAAGATGGCCGCTTGCCGCGTGTCGATTTACCGAAAGCGGACAACCTGACTCTGCAGATTGGCGAAGAGAAATGGGAGCCGTTCCCGAACACACCTGCTGCCGTCCCTCCAGCGGGAATGGAGGAAGACGAGCAACTAGCGTCGGCCGACTTGGCTGGCAGCTATCCGCTCGCAGATCACAACGACGACGACCTCATACACTTATCAAAAGACATCATTGCGCTGTATGCCAGCGCAATCCATGGAGAACAAGACGAATGAATTGGAAAACACTATCCGCGATTGCCTTATGCGCCATTGCGTTCAGCAGCGTACCGGTGCTAGCTGCCGGGCCGGCAGAAACCGTGCCGATGAAGCAGGGGTTGCATCAGTGGCCTGCCCTTAAAGGCAGATTGATGCTGGTCGTGGGAACCTATCAGGACACGACTAATTTCCACCGCAGCTATACATTCTACTTCAAGGATGGCAAGGACGAGGCTTGGAATCAGGTCCCTGTGCGTAACAAGGCAGGACGCGCGCAATTCGAATGGGATAGCGCCACCGGCGCCGAGGTCACGCTGGCCGATGGCGTGGTCGCTTCGCGTCCGAATGGTGTTTACTTCGTCGTCGCCGACAAGCATGCCGAGCAGGCATACCAGGATAAAGGCGATATCACCGTTACCTGGTACAAGCTGACCGAATCCGACGACGATCATCCCGACGATCCGGCCTACCAGTTCAAGCCTGAATTCACGCGCGCCTATCCGAAGTCCGGGATGACGGTGGAGGCCATCCTCGCCAAGGAACTGATCCTTCAACCCCGTAATAAGTAGTGAGACAGCGATGGAGTATCTGAGCGCAAAGTACGACGCCGACACGCTAACCTGTGACTACGCTGCGGGCGACGGCAGCCACTTGCTGCGCAGCGGTGGCACCGCTGCGTGGCGCTTCAATAATCCGGGCAACCTGCGCCCCAGCCGAAAAGGCACATTGCTGTATGGCGCTATTGGCATAGGCAAGACCAAGACGAACAAAAGCTTCCTGATTTTCTCCAGTTACGAAGAGGGTCGCAAGCAGAAAAAGGCGCTGCTGCGCCGTAAATACAATAGCCGTACCATTTACACCATGCTGGCGGGGATCGACGATGGTCACGGCAATATGATCGAGGGTTATGCGCCGGCCAGCGACAGCAACGACCCGATGACCTATGCCGAAGCGCTCAGTAAGCACACCGGTTTGCCTACGGGCACCGTGCTGTCCTCCATGACAGACACGCAACTGGAAAGCATGATGGACGCGATGGAGCAGAAAGAAGGCTATCACGCGAAGAAGGAGACGCGTAAGGAAACCGTCGTCCATACCACTTCGATCACCCTTTCGGATGGCGCCAAGCCGAAACCCGGCGTGGAAACCAAGATCAAGGCCGGTGCCCAAGAGCACCTAACCCAGACCGATAAAAGTGGCCGCCTGCCGGCCATCGTGCATACCGATCCGGGCCAGCCGATTCAGGTGTTCATGAGGTCAGTGGAAGGCGAATGGAAGAAAGTTTACGACGGTCTGATGGAGGCCAAGTCCACAACCATGGCCCTGTTTAACCCCTTGGACTTGTTCAGCGCGCCCACCGCACCCAAGCAGCCCATGTCGCCCCCGCCGAAGCCAGAACGCACGCCGATGCGCTATGTGATCGAGTCTCACGACACACTATCCAAAATAGCGGCACGTTTCAAGACGACCGTGCCGGCCATCCTGCACGACAACCCGCAAATCAAGGACGCAACCAAGATTTATCCTGCTCAGGTGATTTCGATCTACGGCAGCGGCGCCAGAACCGCGCCCAAGAAGTCTGCACCCAAGACTCAGCCACTCCAGCAAGCGCCAAAGGCCGGCGCCAAGCCGGCGACCGCGCCAGCCGATAACCCGGTGGCGAAAGCTGCGAATCCGGCCCCTGTCACTCGCAGCAAGGAGGGGCAAGGTGCACCGCTCGCACTGCTGATGCCGGATCAGAAGCAGGCACCGTGGATGCAGGTCGCCGTGGTGCAGGCAAAGAAATGGGCAGGCAAGACCGAAGACGTCATCACCAAGACCAGCAATTTCCACCAGTTGAACGGCAATGGCTTCCTGGCCTCGATGGTGGGCACCGACAACGCCTGGTGCGGTTCGTTTGTAAATTACTGCCTCAGCCAGTCCACACCAGCGTATACAAAGTGGAAGAACTCTTTCCGCGCGCGCGCGATAGCGCTCGATGCCAATTTTGTTGAGATCAAGACACCAGTCTTTGGTGCCATCATGTTGGTGGGTACGCACCACGTCTGCCTGGTCTACGCGAAGAGCGGGGCGAGTTATGTCTGCCTGGGCGGTAATCAGTCGGACCAGATCAACTTCTCTCCGTTCGGCAAGGAAAGGTTTTTTGTTCCGCTCGCGTATCATGCTTTCGCGCTGCAGGAGATCGCCAAGGGCACCAAGTTGGCGGAGCACACAGCCGACGAACTCAATACTGCTTTTGGCATACCCATAAAAAAGAAAAAGAAAGGCAACGCCTTGCGTTGACATCATGTATGAAGACTGTATCGATCACTTTTCTGTCCGCTGGCATGTTGCTGTGTATGAGCACGGCATGCAGCGCCCGCGCGCCCACACCGGATAACCAGCCTGCAGATCTCGCCTACTTGACAACCCAACACATCCCGTCCGCCGGCAATCTTGTGATGGCCCGGCGCGTTCGCGACAAAGAAGGCGAACATGTGCTGGTTCTTAACCGCAAAGCCGGGCCCTCGCCCGCCAAGCCCAAGTCGGGACGAGTCGAGCATATTGAACTGGATGTAGGCTACTATTCGCGGCAAGGCAGCGCATGGAAGGCGGAATGGTCCCTCCATGACTTCGTGGATTGCCCGGGCCTGGATTCCGTTGCCGAGTTCTTCGTCCCAAACGTGGGCATCACCGACCTGAACGGCGACGGCAAGGCGGAAGTCACTATACCGTATAAACTGTTTTGCGGCGGTGGCGTCGATTCATATACAGTAAAAGTTATACTGCGCGAGGGTACGCTGAAGCTGGCAATCCGCGGCGATTCGCTGGTGAAATTACCCGGGCAGGAACCGTTCGGTGGCGAGCACCAGTATGACAAAACCCTACTAGCACCGACTTACGCACTATACAAACAGCATATGGATAAAGTGTGGGACGCTGTTTCAATTGACGTTCGCAAATAGTCCGAGACGTAGATCTATTCGTCCGTTCTGCCTATCGCAGCTCTGCAATAGAATCGGGGAAACAACTCCATGCCCGCCGCGCAGCAACCGATGAGCTTACACATGATTCGGACTACGCTTTTTGCTCCTCTCGCTGTAGCAACGGCCCTGTCGCACGCGGCGATAGAACGGGGGAGGAACATCCGTGCAAAAAACCGCGCAAAGCTATATCACTGGGTTTCGCAGTGGCGAGAACTTCAGCCCCGGCGATTCGGTTGCGGGCATCCTGATCAAGCACCGCATGGAGGATGGCACTCTTGCGCTCTTGACCAGGGAACTCTCCAGCGGCATAACGGAAGTCCGCGAGAACATAGTGCGTCTGCTGGAAGAGCTTGGTTCGGAAATGGATGCGCCCACGCCGGACAAGTTTCCAATTATCCGCGACCAAGCGATCATTCCTGCGCTAGTGGTCGTGGTTTTGCCAAAGACGACGCCGCAGCAAGCCATGCCGCGACAATTTTGACCGAGCGCTGCAAGCCATCAGATCTGGCTGCGTTTAGCAATGTTGTCATTCAAGCCGAGAAAGCCGCGTCGCCCGCGCCACCTAATCGCTTCTACAACGTAGACTATGATGGATCCGCTGTCACAAATTCCCTCGGCGCTCGGCCTGTTCGGCACTGGCCTGAGCCAACACGCGCGCCTGCTCACGCTGGCGGCGGCGTGGCGCGCTATCGCCTGCAGCTGGAACCGGCGTTGTCGCTGCTGCGGCTGCGCCGCGACAGCTATATTTTCCAGGACAAGAACGCCCAGGACATCGTCACCGAACTGCTGGCCGACTATCCGCAGCTGCGCTTTGAGTTCGACGTCACGCAAACGCTGGAGCCGCGCGCGATCTGCACGCAGTACCGCGAAAGCGACCTGGAATTCTTCAAGCGTTTGCTCGCTTCCGAAGGCCTGAGCTGGCGCTTCGAGCACGACCAGGCAGACGATGAGAGCAAGGACGGCCAGGCCAAGCACAAGCTGGTGATCTTCGACAGCAAGACGCGCGCACCGGATACGCCGGGCGACGCCGAGATCCGCTTCCACGGCGTGCGCGCCACCGACACCGACGACGCCATCGATCACTTCTCGGCGCGGCGCCAGGTGCAGGCCAACGCCGTCAGCATCAGCAGCTGGGACCCGGTGCAGTTGCTGGCGCCGTCGGCCGAACAGGCGTCCAGCCTCGATGCGGGCGAACTGCCGGTGCTGGCCGTGTATGTTGGCGCTGATCGAATATTGCCCCACGGGCGTGCTGCGGATTTGCTGCTCTGCCGGTGACATGTTTGCGTACGTCGGGGTGCAACTCCTCAATCCAAGCTGCGAGACTTTCGCGGCATGGGTATCCCAGTACCTTGATGGTGGAGGCAATACAGCGACCGTGCTCGAGGAAATACTGGACCGCCAACTTTTTCTGTTCGGCCGAGTACTTCTGCTTAACGCGCACATAGCCAAGCTGCAAATCCCGCCCTTGTTCATATTCCCGATGCCAACTCTTGAGCGTGTTTTTAGTTGGATAGCCCAGCTGTCGAATTGTCGGCCCCGTACGTTTTCCCAGCTTCAGATACAGCTTTACCGCCCTAATGCGCTCGTCGTATGAGTACATGAACTACCTCCAAGTAGTCCAAGTATTACGCAGCCCCCCCGGTGGGTCAATTTTCGGTCAGCGGCAACAAGCAGGCGTCTCAGGAATAGAATTTGATATGAAATCCTAGTTTACATCAGCCTTGGTGATCGGACATACAGCTGGCACACTACTTTTGGTAGGCTGCTCCATGGAAGACCATACTTCCAGCGTATCGGACAACCTGTCCGCACTACGTGAAGTGGTCAATATTCAAATACCGGCGACCTCGGCCCGCTGGGAGATTTTTGGCACGCCGGAATACAAGGGCAGCGTGCCCGGCCCTACCGATTTCACCACCCTGATCGCCGAGTTGCAACCTGCTGACGGCGCCTGGTTCGCATCGCAGAAGGAAACCGCCGACGCCTCCTTTGTCGCTCCGGAAGCCGCGCGCCCGTGGCTGAGCGAGCCGTTTCACCGCTTACTGGCGGAGCATAAGAATACGACGGCGGATCTGTCCGCCCTGCGTGACTGCCGCCGCTACGCCACGACATTGAAGCAGTCCGGCAGCCCGGTGCAGGGATTCGTTAGTGGCGGAGACCGCCACTTGCTGCTGTATGTTACCTTGTCCTCGCCGCAGTGAAAGGGCGCCGGGGCCAGTTCCGGCATTCGGACACAAGCTCAGATCTGGCTCAAGAGGGGAACACCCGCGCACGCCGGAGCGGCTAACTGTCAGTGGACAGTCGTGTCTATCACCATCCCGGCCTTCAACGTCAACGTCACCGGCGTCTTCTCGGCGATTTCGGCCATGCGGTTTTTTTGGTCGGCGTCCAGCGCGCCGGTGAAGGACAGCGTGCGCTTGACCATCATGGCGCCATCGTCGCCGTGGCTCAGGTGCAGGCCGACATCGACCGCGTCCAGCGGCCACTGCTTGCGGTCGGCGTACATGCGCAGCGTGATGGCGGTGCAGGCGCCCAGGCCAGCCAGCACGAAATCGTAGGGCGCCGGACCGGTGTCGCGCCCGCCGTTGCGCTCAGGCTCGTCGCCGACCAGCTTGTGGCCGCTGACCTCGATGGTGGTTTGATAGCTGTCCTTGCCGATATGTGCGATGCCGCGTGCCATGTGATCCTCCTATGTGATGGCCGCTATTTTAGCCCGCACCACCGGCCTTAAGTAAAGTATTGTAAATAGCAATCATTCTTACTTAAGTTCAAATGTAAAATGGCAACCTTTCAACGACGGACAAGATGGCGCCGACGCATCGGCCCGCCCCACCATGCACAAGATATTCCTGACCGCCTGCCTCGCCGCGCCGCTGACCGCCCTCGCCCAAACCCAGCCTGCCGCCGCCAAACCGGACGCCAAGCCGACCACCGCGGCCAAGCCCATGGAAGCGGCGCCGGTGCTGCCGTCGGTGACGGTGGCCGGCGAACGGCCGACCAACCGCATCGACCGCCAGGTGTACGACGTCAAGTCCGACATCAGCAGCACCAACGGCACCGCCGCCGACGCGCTCAACAACGTGCCGTCGGTGGCGGTCGACCCGGACGGCACCGTCACGCTGCGCGGCAGCAGCAATGTGCAGATCCTGGTCGACGGCAAGCCGTCCGCCATGCTGCAGGGCGACAACCGCGGCCCGACGCTGCAGGCGATGAACGCCGACGATATCGAGTCGGTCGAAGTGATCAACAATCCCGGCGCGCAGTTCGGCAACGAGGCCGGCGGCGGCCCCATCCTCAACCTGGTGATGCGCCGCAACCGCAAGCCGGGCGGCTTTGCCAACCTCAACGCCAACGCCGGCTATGCCGGGCGCTACAACAGCGCCGCGTCGGGCAGCTACAACGAGGGGCCGTGGGGCTTCCAGGGCGGCGTCAACATGCGGCATGACGGCCGCAATTCCACCGCCGTGGTCAGCCGCGACCGGCTCGACCCGGCCACCGGCGCCTTCGTGCACAGCAGCCAGAGCTCGTCCGGCGCCGGCCTGAACGACATGGGCGGCGTGAACGGCACCGTCAGCTACAACCTGGACCAGAGCGACACGCTGAGCGCAAGCGCCAACTACATGGGCCGCGGCAACGACCAGCGCGGCGTCGACCACTACGTCAACGGCGCCACCGCCGGCTTCCCCGCCACCGACTACGTGCGCACCACCGCGCGCGAGGGCGACGCCAAGAACTTCAGCTGGGGCGGCCGCTACGATCACAAGGGCCAACTGACGAACGAGACGCTGAAGATCGACCTGCGCGTGTCGGCCTCCGAGAACGACAGCAACAGCGCCTACGCCAACGACTACGCCGGCGACATCCGGCCGGACACGCGCGCCCACCAACGCAACGACAACAACACCCACATCGTCGACTTCACCGGCGACTACGAGCGGCCGCTGGCCGGCGGCAGCCTCAAGGCGGGCTACAAGATCGCCACCAACAAGAACAGCTTCGACACGCTGTACACCGACATCGATCCCTTGAGTTCGGTCGCCGTGGTCAACCCGGCGCGCAGCAACCGCTACCAGCTGGAAGAGACGGTGGTCGCGCTGTACGGCTCCTACCAGTTGAAGCTGAACGACACTTGGGGCGTGCTGGGCGGCCTGCGCACCGAGCACACCGGCATGGACATCCACCAGATCACCAGCGGCGTCGAGGCCAGGAACAACTACACCAACTTGATCCCGAGCCTGTTCGCCACCTACAAGGCGAGCGAGACGGCCAACATGCGCTTCGCCTACGCGCGCCGCATCCGCCGTCCGAACGCCAGCGACCTCAATCCCTACGTGGTGTATCGCGACGAGTTCAACGTCTCGTCCGGCAATCCGATGCTCAAGCCGACCAAGACCGACTCGTTCGAGGTGGGCTACGAAACCAAGCTCGGCGCGCTGGAAACCAATCTGCGCGGCTACTACCGCAAGGACACCGACGCCATCGTCGACTACCGCACCTTCATCGGCAACAACGTGCTGCTGACCACGCGCCAGAACGGCGAAGGCAGTCATGCGAGCGGATTGGAATTCACCGTCAGCGGCAAGCTGACGCCGTCGCTGACGCTGAACTCCAGCGGCAACCTGGCGCGCAGCCAGCAGACCACGCAGGACGACAGCGGCGCCCTGGTCACCCGCACGGCCAACTCGCTGAGCGGCCGGGTGCGCCTGAACTATGCCTACAGCGCCGCCACGCAAGTACAGATGGCCTTGCAAATGCAGGGCAAGACGCTGTCCGGCCAGGGCTACCGCTCACCGAACAACACCTTCAACCTGAGCGTGCGGCAGGCCGTGACGCCGCGTCTGAGCCTGGTGGGCACGGTCACCGACCTGTTCAGCACCAACAAGATGGAGACCGTGATCAACAGCGCCACGCTGCGCGAGACCAGCACCCGCCGCTTCGACGGCCGGGTGTTCTACCTGGGCTTGTCCTACCGCCTGGGCGGCGCCGCCACGGCGGGCGACACGCACAACGAACCGCGCTTCGGCCCGCCGCCAGGCGGCCCCGGCCGCGGCGGCCCGTCGGAAAGCTAAAACCACGGGGGTGAAGTCTGACATTCGGACACGAGCTCTGCCGTAGAGGCTTCTACGGCAGAACTCGTGTCCGAATGTCAGACTTGACCCCCGATTGTGAATGTCAGACTTGACCCCCGATTGTTATTTCATCACCGCCACTTTTCGCGCTTGGCGTTGCGGAAGGTGTAGATCGTCAGCACGCCGTCTTTGACGTCGCCGCGCGCGTCGAAGGTGATGTTGCCGGTCACGCCCTTGTGGGTGATGCCGGCCAGCGCCGGCAGGTACTTGGCCGGCTCGGGCGAGCCGGCTTTCTGCATCGCTTCGACCATCGTCATCAGCGCATCGTAGGCATACGGTGAGTAGGTCTCGACGTCGATGCCGAATTTTTTCTTGTAGGCGATGCGGAAATCGGCCATGCCCTTTTCCTGCGACGGCTCGACCCCGCCCGCTTCGGCGCAGATCACCTGGCCGTCGCTCATGGCGTCGCCCGCCAGGCGCGGCACCGAATCGGAACACATGCCATCGCCGCCCATGAACTTGATCGGGATCGCCAGCGCCTTCATCTGGCGCAGCATCGGCCCGGCCACGGCGTCCATGCCGCCGAAGAACACCATGTCCGGCCTGGTCGCCTTGATGGCCGTGAGGATGGCGCTGAAGTCGGTCGACTTGTCGGTGGTGAACTGGGTCGACACCACGCTCGTGCCCGAGGCGCCGCCAGTGCGCTTGACGTTCTTGACGAATTCATCGACCAGCCCCTTGCCATACGCGGTGCGGTCGTCGATCACGGCGATGCGCTTGGCCTTCACGTTCTGCATGGCGTAGCGGGCCAGCGCGGCGCCCAGCTGCTCGTCGTTGGCGATGTTGCGGAACGCGGTCTCGTAACGCTGGCGCGTGTACTGCGGATTGGTGGCCGACGGCGAAATCTGCGGTATGCCGGCGTCGTGATAGATGCGCGATGCCGGTATCGTCGTGCCCGACGTCTCGTGGCCGATCACGCCGTTGACCCTGGCGTCCACCAGCTTCTGCGCGGCGGTGGTGCCCTGCTTGGGATCGGCGCCATCGTCTTCCGCCTGCAACACGATGCTGTACTTCTTCCCGCCGATGACCACGCCCTTGGCGTTGAGCTCGTCGACCGCCATGCGGGCGCCATTTTCATTGTCCTTGCCCAAATGGGCGATCGGCCCCGAGGTCGCCGCCACATGGCCGATCTTGATGATCGCTTCCGCCTGCGCGGCGCCGGTGGCGACGAAGGCCAGCGCAAGCGCCCGGCCACATGTTTTTGTTGTTAATCGCATAAGATTATTGAGCCATCCTCATTGGTTAAGTAAACAAGGATACCACCAGGCAAATATGTGTGCAGTCGTGCGTACTGGCTTCCTTATCTGAAGTAGAATAACAATCCGAAACATTTGCCATAGAGACACTTTGCATGGAAACATCACAACGCATCGCCCGCTCCCAGCCGCTGGCGACCACCGCAATGCACGGCCGGGTCGACGCCATGAAGGCGCGCGGCGAGGAAGTGATTGACTTCTCCATCGCGATTTCGCATTTCCAGGCACCGGAAAGCGTGCTGCAAGCGGTGCGCGACGGCCTGAAACAACCCTCGCTGCCCTACACCACAGTCGGCGGCGACGCCGGCATCCGCGCCCGACTGGCCGCCAAGGTCTCCAGCGAAAACGGCATCGCCGCCAGCGCCAGCGAGATCATCGTCACCAATGGCGCCAAGCAGGCCTTGTACCAGGCGCTGTACGTGATGGCCGATCCGGGCGACGCCGTCATCATCTTCAAGCCGCACTGGCCGGCCTACGTCACCACCTGCAAGCTGCTGGGCCTGGAGCCGGTGCTGGTCGATTTGCCGGCCACCGTCAGCGCCGAGTTCCTCGACAGCCTGCCGCCGGCCAAGATCCTGATCGTCAACAATCCGCACAACCCCACCGGCGGCGTGCTGCGGGCCGACGAGATCGAACGCATCGCCGCCTGGCTCAAACGCACCGGCACCCGCGCCATCGTCGACGAGAGCTACGAAAAGCTGATCTTCGAAGGCGTCCATACCAGCCTGGCCGCGCGGCCGGACTGGCAGCAGATCGGCATCGTCAGCATCTATTCCGCCTCGCAGAGCTACGCCATGATGGGCTGGCGCGCCGGCTTCGCGGTGGCGCCGTCCAACATCGTCACCGCGATGGAAACGCTGCAAGGCCCGATCACCGCCGCCGCGCCCATGTTGATCCAGCTGGCGCTCGCTTCCGCCTTCGAATCGGGCGAACCGATGGCGATGCTGCACGAATACCGCCAGCGCCGCGACATGGTGCTCGACATGGTGCACGGCCTGCCGTGGATGACCATGCGCTGCCCTGCCTCCGGTCCCTATCTGTGGGGCGACGTCTCCGCACTGACCATGGACACCAAACAATTCGCCGAGGAGCTGCTGAACCAATACGCGGTGGCGCTGATGCCTGGCGACGCCTTGGGTGCGCCGGGCTTTATCCGCATCGGGTATATTTCGGATGACATTGCCACGCTGCGGCGCGGCGTGGAGGCGATCATCCGCTATGGCAACGCACGTTATCGGGCCCGTTAAGCAGCCAGCATGGCCTTTCTTCTCTTCCAACTCAATAGCTTGCGCAGCCGCCTGATCCTGCTGGTGGCGCTGGCGATCGCCCCCATCGCGGTGATGACGCTCGTCAGCGGCGTGCGCGAACGCCAGCACGCGGTGCAGGTGGCGGAAGAGAACCTGCAACGCCTGACCAACCTGGCCGCCGCCAACGAGGCGCAGTCGATCGAGGGCGCGCGCCAGATCCTGCGCGACCTGGCCAGCATTCCCGACCTGATGGGCGACCAGCAGCATTGCAGCCGCCTGCTGGCCAATATCCAGCGCCAGAATCCGGACTACGCCAACCTGGGCCTGATCCAGCTGAACGGCGACGTCACCTGCAGCGCCATCCCCTCGTCGACGCCGGTCAACCTGGCCGACCGCTCGCACTTCCGCCGCGCCGTGCACCTGCGCCGCTTCGTGGCCGGCGGCTACGTGTTCGGCCGCGTGATCCAGAAGCACACCGTCAACCTCACCTACCCGCTGCTCGGCGACCGCGACCAGGTCAAGGCCGTGGTGTTCGCGGCGCTGGACCTGACCAAGCTGGATCGCTTCGTGGCCGACATCAAGCTGCCGCCCGGATCATTGCTGCTGACGTCAGACTCGGAAGGCAAGATCATTTCACGCAAGCCCAACCCGGACCAGTGGTTCGGCCAGTTGGTGTGGCCGGAAATGCGGGCCGCCATGGCCGGCGAACCGGGCAAGCCGGTGCTGCTGACCGGACCGGATGGCGTCGAGCGCCTGCACCGCTTTGCCCGCGTCGGCAACAACGGCTTGTCCGACTACACCGTCACCATCGGCATTCCGGCCGACGACATCACCGCCGCCGCCCGCCACGACCAGCTGCTCGACATGGTGGCGCTGGCCGTCACGCTGGCGCTGGCGCTGCTGGCGGCCTGGTTTGTCGGCGACGTGCTGGTGCTGCGCCGGGTCAAGCGCCTGGCCACCACCGCCAACAGCATCGCCTCCGGCACGCTGGGCGCGCGCAGCGGCATCGTTTACGGCAACGAGGAAATCAGCGAACTGGCGCGCGCGCTGGACGCGATGGCCGAGGCCCTGCAGCAAAAGGAACTGCAGCACATGAAGGCGGAGAGCCAGCTGCGCCTGGCCGACCAGCGCAAGGATGAATTCCTGGCGATGCTGGCGCACGAACTGCGCAATCCGCTGGCGCCGATCAGCGCCGGCGCGCAGCTGCTGCAAAGCGGCCACGCCACCGCCGCGGCGGTCGAGCGCACGGCCAGCATCATCGTGCGCCAGGTGCACCACATGACGCGCCTGGTCGACGACCTGCTCGACGTCTCGCGCGTGACGCGCGGGCTGGTGACGGTGACACGCGTGCCGCTCAACGTGGCCGACGTGGTGGCCGACGCCGTCGAACAGGCGGAGCCGCTATTCAAGAGCAAGCATCAGCATTTCGAACTGTCGCTGCCCGAGGTGCCGCAGCAAGTCAGCGGCGACCACAAACGGCTGGTGCAGGTGCTGGTCAATGTACTCAACAACGCGGCCAAGTACACCGCGGTCGACGGCACGATCAAGTTGTCGGTGCATGGCGGGGACGGCGTGGTGCGGATGGTGGTCAGCGATTCAGGCATCGGCATGGCGCCGGAGCTGCGCGCCCGCGTGTTCGAGTTGTTCGCCCAGGCCGACCGCAATCCCGACCGTTCGCAAGGCGGGCTGGGACTGGGCCTGGCGCTGGTCAAATCGCTGGTGGAGCTGCATGGCGGCAGCGTCTCCGCCGACAGTCCGGGCGAGCAGCAAGGCAGCACCTTCACCATCTCCTTGCCCGGCGGGCCGGGCCAGCACGCACCGGCGGCTTCCGGCCCGTCCGCCGGCGCCGGCGCCAAGCTGCGCGTGCTGGTGGTGGACGACAACATCGACGCCGCACAAACGCTGCAACTGCTGCTCGACGCCTCCGGCCACGAGGTGCTGGTCGCGCATACCGCGCTCGAAGCGCTGGAGATCGCCCAACGCATGTCGCCGGAACTATGCCTGCTCGATATCGGCCTGCCCGACCTCAGTGGCAACGAACTGGCGCGCGGGCTGCGCGCACTGCCGCAGACGGCCAACGCCACGCTGGTGGCGGTGACCGGCTACGGCAGCCGCGAAGACCGCGACCTGGCCAGCGAGGCCGGTTTCGACCACTACTTCGTCAAGCCGGTCGATGTCGAAGCGCTGCTGGCGTTGATCGGGAAATTATCGCCGGCTACTCCCACGACTTAGCGATACGTTCGAGCTCTCCGCTTTTCTCCAGCGTCTGCAAGGCTGTACGCAGGCGCTCGACCACCGCCGGATCGAGCTGCTTGGCGACGACGAAATACAAAGGGCTGACAGCCATGACGGTCGGCAGGATCTTGAATTTGGCGGCCATGCCTGAGCGGTCGAGCACCGCCTGCAAACCCGGCGTCCGATGGAAGAAGAAACGGCCCCGGTGGGCCAGCAGCTTTTGCAGGTTAAGTTTCGGATCGGCGGCACCGGCATCGATTTTGTCGACGCCCGCAGACTCCAGCACCATCACGGCGGCGAAACCGCGGTTGGCCAGCACCACATTGTCCGGCGCCAGCCTGCGCAGGTCGTCCCAGTTGCCGATCAGCGCGGTGTCGTCGCTGCGCGCGACCAGGTAGTAGCGGATCGAGAACAGCGCCGGACCGATAAATAAATATTTCTTGTCCCGCTCAGCCGAATGCGAGAGACCGCAGGAAGCATCCTGCACGCCACGGTCCAAGCCGGAGTAAATGCGCGGCAAGGGCTGCCAGGACTGGTCGCCGGTGAACTTCAGGCCAGGATCGAGCTTTTCGACGGCGCGCATGATGTCGACGCAGATACCGACCACGCGGCCGCCCGCCGCGCCGGCGCTCTGGAATTTGGGCTCGGTGCCCTGCTGCGCCGCGGTACGGATTTCGGTGGCGGCCACGCCGCCCCCGGCCGTCGACAGCAAGGACAGCACAGCACTGAGTACAACAACCCTGGTCGGCGCACATAGCATCGGCCCATTGTAGCGCGCCGTTCCCGCGTCGTCACCAATTGCCGGCGAAGCGGGGGCCGGACTCAGAACTGGATGGTTCTTAAACGCTTGGTTTTGCCGTAGTGTTCATCGAAACCGTACACCTCGATGCGCACCTTGCCGCTGGCATGCACTTTGACCAGCGCCCAGGCGTAGCTCCGATCCTGCGGATTGCGGCTGTCCCCGTCCTTGGCGCTGAACGGCGAGCCACCGGAGCCCACCATCACCTGCCACGCCTTGCCGCCGTCGGCACGCGCCGGCTGCTGGGCGTTGAAGATGTGCTGGTGGCCGCAGAAATAGGCGCCGCCATATTCTTCCATCACCTGCCAGAAGGCCTTGGCGTTGTCCGGATAGATGTCCATGCCGTCCGTCTCCACGCCGTCCTTGAAGTAGTAGGTGTAGGCCGGTTTGTGGCCGAACACGAAGAAGCGCCTGGCGCCGCGCGCCCTGGCCTGGCGGAAGTCCTCCGCCAGCCAGTGTGCCGGGCCGTGGCCGTCATTGCCTACCGGGTCGGTGTCGATCACGGCGAAGTGGCTGCCGCCGGCATCGAAGGAGAACGTCAATTGCGACTGGCTGGTCTGGTTGCCATCCGGCCCACCCACCGGCGGCGCGTTGCCGGCGTCGAAGGCGCTGGCCTCGATGCCGGTAACGGCCTTCCAGCGGGCGGTGTCCAGTATCAGGTCGCCCATGCTTGCGCGCCACAGCTCTTCGTTTTCAAGACGCGCGGTCTTGGTGGTCGTGCCGGCGGCGTCCGTGTGCTTGAACTGCATTTCATGGTTGCCGGTCACCGGCACCACGTAGGTGCCGTTTTCCATCAAGCCCGCCGTCATGCCGCGCCAGTAGGCGTACTGGCGCGCGATCGCGCCCTGGTCGGCGGTGTAACCCATGATCATATCGCCGTTGAAGAACAAGGCCTTCGGCTTGGCCGCCTGGATCTCACGCAGGATGCGCGACAACGCGCGGGTGTTTTGCAGGTAGACCTTGTCCTGCGCCGTCGCGGCACTGGCCGGGTCGGCGCGCGAGTCGCCCACGGTGGCGAACGACATCACCACCGGGTCGGACGCCGCCATCGCGGCACCCTGCCCCAACACCAGCGCCGCGCAAAACAGCATCGTGGATATGCGCATGCCAGCCATCTTAGAAGTCGGCATTGAGCGACACGGTCCAGCTGCGCTCAGGCACAAAGCTGTACTGGTCGAACGCCGCGCCCTTGCTGCTCGCACTGATCGCCGTCGCATCTTGTTTGTTGAAGACGTTGTTCACGCCGACCTGCACCTTGAGCATCTTGACGACGCCACCCACGCGCCAGCGGTAGCCGGCGGTGAAGTCGGTCACCGTGTAGGTGCCGATCTGATAGGCGGCAGGTTCGCCGTCCTTGGCGTACTGGCTGCCGTTGGTCTTGGCGATCAGCGAGCCATACAGGCCGTGGTCCTTGTACAGCAGGCCCAGTGCGGCGGTCGATTTCGGCACCTTGGCGATTTGCAGGCCAGTGTCCTTGGCTTCGGCCTTGTTGACCGAACCGTTGGCGTGCAGCGAGAAGCCGCTGCCGACGTAATACGTGGCCGCGCCCTCGATGCCCTTGTAGACCACACCGCCCTGGTTGTAGTAGACCAGGTCATTGCCGCTGCCGGTCGAGGCGATCTTGTTGTTGAAATCGATGTAGTAGAGGTCCGCATCGAAGGTCAGATTGCCCGACTGGTGCACGGCGCCCAGCTGGTAGTTGGTGGAGGTCTGCGGCTTGGGCGTGCTCAGATTCGGGTTATTCACGTAGAACATCGACAGGTCCGGCACCAGGAAGCCGCGCGCCACCTGGCCATAGGCCGACCATTCCTTGTTGACGGCGTAGTTCGCGGTCAGGAACGGCAAGGTGGTGTTGTAGGTCTGGTCAGCCTTGGTCGGAATGCGGGTGCCCTGGTTGACCACCGCGTCCAGCGAGCGCTTGAAGTTGACGTACTTGAGGCCCGGCGTCACGGTCCACTGCGGCGCCACCGCCCATTCGAATTCGACGAATGGCTGGTACTGCTTCCACGACGAATTCTGGTTGTACGAAACGTCTTTCGGCGCGCTCGCCTCCCTCGGGTTCGGTACGTTCAGCGTCCAGTCCAGATCGAAGGTGTGGCGTTCGGTATCGGAGTTCTCCAGCCAGACGCCGGCGCGCAGCAGGCCCGCCTGCAGCTGCCTGGTCAGCTTGAAGATGTCGCCGTTGACGCGATAGGAATTGAGCTTGTTGTAGCCCGGGACGTTCTTGTTGCCGGCCGCGCCGGATTTGGTGCCGTTGGCGGTGGCGCCGCTGGCGTCCTGGCCGGAGAAGGTATTGTTGTCGTAGGCGTAGGTGTAGAGCGTGTTGTCGATCGCCCAGCCGCCGTCCAGGTTCGATTGCAAGCGGATGTATTCGAAGTCGGTGCGCTTGTCGTTGTAGTTGTAGCCGTAGTAGTTCTGGCTGGTCTTGTCGTTGTTGAGCGAGTAGTTTTTGCCGTACAGCGCCACCTGGGCCAGCGTGACGCCGGCCTTGTCCGGCACATAGCTGTGGATCTTGTTATAGGTCGAGAACACCGTCAGCATGGTGTCTTTGCCCAGCGGTTTCTGGAGCTTGAACTGGTAGTTGTCTTCCTTGACGCCGCTGTAGGTCTGGTAGCCGTCGCTGGTCAGGCGCGAGGCGTTGAACATCATGCGCGCATCGCCGAACCGCTCCAGCTGGCCGGAGTCGATCTCCGCGCCGAGGATCCTGGTGTTCCAGGAACCGTAGGTGGCGTAAGGCGAAAAGCGGAATTCGGTCGCCAACTCTTTCGAGAACAAGTTGATCGAACCGCCGAAGGTGGCTTGTCCCAGGTTGCTGGCGTTGCCCGGTCCGCGCTCGATCACCATGCCGCCGATGATACGGGCAGGGAAGTAGGAGGTCGAGTGGTGGGTGGGATTGTTAGTGTCGCCGAAGGGGATGCCGTCATAGGTGATGTTGTACTCGCCGTCCTGGAAGCCGCGCAGCGTGACCTTCGATTCGCCCAGCCCAGGGCCGTTGGACGACAGGCCCGAGCCCACGCTCGGCGCGATGCGCGCCACCGCGTTGAAGTCCGCCAGCGGCGTGACCGCCTGCTCGATGAAGGTCGCGGTGATGATGGACTGCGGCTGCGTGGCCTTCAGCGAGGACTGCACCGGCGCGCGGTTGGCGGCGTTGGAACCGGTGATCACCACCCGGCTTTTGATCGCTTCCGAATCCAGCGCGGTATTCGATACCGGCACATCCTCGATGGTCGGCGCGGCGGTTTGCGCTTGCACGCCGCCGGACATCAGGGTCAACGCGGCCAGAACGTGGGCCGACATAGTCGACAAGATCAAGTGCTGCTTCGGATTCTTCATAGGACTTTCCAGTTTGCGGGGGTGTGAAAACCGGAAAGTCTAAGAACAAATTATGACAACATCATGAATCGCATTGATACACCTTAGTCCATGCATAGGCCAAATAGCGCACGGCGGCGATTCTAGCAGAGCGTAAATTAACGCAGAATTAAACCCTTCGCATGAATGAGATTCATAATCATTCACTATCCAGGAGGAAAAATAAACCACAGTCGGCTGGCCGGATTGGCATAAAACCAACGCATCATGGATAATGCGAATTGTTGTCATTCCCATTTACTAATAAAACCGCATGCTTACACTCTATTCCCGCGCCGCCCTCCTTCCCGCCGCATTGCTGCTGGCCAGCCTGGCCGCGTGCAGCGGCGGTGGCGGCGGCTCCTCCGCGCCGACACCGACACCGACGCCGCCCGTCGTTGAGGCAGGCCTTAGTCCGGCGGCCCAGCTGGGCGAATTGATTTTCAAGGACCAGTCGCTGTCGGCCTCCGGCAAGCAGTCGTGCGCCACCTGCCACAGCCCGGACAACGCCCACGGCCCGACCAACAACCTGTCCGCCCAGCTGGGAGGCGCCAACGGCGACGTGCAGGGCTTCCGCGCCGCGCCGTCGCTGCGCTACCTGAACCAGAACCCGGCCTTCTTCTTCGCCAAGGACGGCACGCCGACCGGCGGCATCGACCGCGACGGCCGCGCGCAAAGCCTGGCAGAACAAGCCGAGCGCCCCTTCCTGGCGCCGCACGAAATGGCCAACGCCAGCAAGCAGGAGGTGATCGATAGACTGAAGAAGGCCCCATACGTCGAACAGTTCCGCGCCCAATTCGGCGCCGCGATCCTGGACAACGCCGAACAGGCCTTCGGCCGCATGACCTTCGCGCTGCAAAAATATCAGCTGGAGGACGAGGAGTTCCACCCCTTCGATTCCAAATACGACCAATTCCTGGCCGGTAAAGTGAAGCTGTCCGACCAGGAGCTGCGCGGCCTGGCGCTGTTCAACGATCCGGCCAAAGGCAATTGCATCGGCTGCCACACCAGCGCGCGCGGGGGCGACGGCGCGGCGCCGCTGTTCACCGACTTCACGTTCGACAATCTCGGCGTACCGCGCAACAAAAAGCTGGCGGCGACCGCCGATCCGGCCTACTTCGACCTTGGCCTGTGCGGCCCCGACCGCACCGACCTGGCCGCGCGCGCCGACTTGTGCGGCGCCTTCAAGGTACCGACGCTGCGCAACGTCGCCACCCGCCAGACCTTCTTCCACAACGGCGCCTTCGACAACCTGAAGGACGTCGTGGCCTTCTACGTGCGGCGCGACACCAATCCGGAAGAGTGGTACCCGACCGGCGCCGATGGCGTGGTGCAGAAGTTTAACGACCTGCCGCCGCAATACCGCAAGAACGTCAACACCACCGAAGTTCCCTACAACCGCCAGCCCGGCATGGCGCCGGCGCTGTCGCCCGGCGAGATCGACGATGTCGTCAAATTCCTCGGCACGCTGACCGACGGCTACAAATCCAACCCTTAATCGCAGAGACCTGAACATGAACAAGCACCTGATCGCCACCGCCCTCGCCGCCGCCTTCCTCAGCGCGCCTTTCGCCGCCACCGCTGGCGAGGCCGAACTGCTGGCCCGCATCGACAAGATGGCAGCCGAACTGGAACAGCTGAAGGCCGAGCTGAAAGCCAGCGTCAAAAAAACCGAAGCAGTGGAACAACGCCAGCAGGCGCTGGCCTCGGCGCCGCCACCGGCCGCCGCGCGGGTGAGTGCGCCGGTGTCGCTGGCCGCGGTGGAAGTGCCGTCGGCGCCGGCCACCGTCTTCGGCGCCTACGGCGAAATCAACTACAACCGTCCGAGCAAGAACGCCAGCGGCGCGCAGGCCGACGTGCGCCGCGCCGTGATCGGCATCGAACACCGCTTCGATCCGAAGACCAAGATGGTCGCCGAATTCGAATGGGAACACGCCGTCGTCTCGGCCGACGACAAGGGCGAGGCCGAAGTCGAACAGCTGTACGTTGAACGCGAATTCGGCAACGGCTTGCGCAGCAAGGTCGGCCTGTACCTGATTCCCATGGGCCTGTTGAACACCAACCACGAGCCGACCGCCTACTACGGCGTCGAGCGCAACTTCGTCGAGACGGCGATCATCCCGTCGACCTGGCGCGAAGTGGGCGTGAGCCTGTCCGGCGACACCGCCAACGGCCTGACCTGGGACACCGGCATCACCACCGGCTTCGACCTGGGCAAATGGGACGCCGCCGGCAGCGACGGCCGCGAATCGCCGCTCGGCTCCATCCACCAGGAAGGCCAGCAGGCCAAGTCGCGCGACTTGAGCGTGCACGCGGCGCTGAACTGGCGCGGCGTGCCGGGCCTGCTGGTGGGCGGCTCCATCTTCACCGGCAAGGCCGGCCACAAGGCCGACGGCTTCACCGCCAACGACGCCCGCATCACGATGGTCGACCTGCACACCCGCTACACGCCGGGCCGCTGGGACCTGTCGGCCTTGTACGCGCGCGGCCAGATCAGCAACACCGAGGCGCTCAACGAGACCCTGGTCGGCAATCCGACGCCGGTGCCGAAGAGCTTCGCCGGCTGGTACACCCAGGCCGCCTACCGCCTGCTGCAAGCGGGCGACTACACGCTCAGTCCTTTCGCACGCTACGAGCAGTTCAACACCGCCAAGAGCTATGCCGCCGTGCCCCAGGGCCTGGGCGTGGCCGCGTCGCCGGACGAAAAAGTCACCACCGTCGGCGCCAATCTGAAGGTCGGCGAAGGCGTGGTGCTGAAGGCCGATTACCAGTGGTTCAAGGAGGACAAGTCGCGCGACCGCCTGAACCTGGGCATGGGCTTCGCATACTGATATGCGCTACCGACTCTGGATACCGCTGGCCGCATGCGCCGCCGGCGCGCCGGCCTTCGCGGCGCAGTACCTGAACGCGGAACAGGCGCAGAAGCTGATGTTCCCGGAGGCGAGCGCGTTCCGCGAACAGGACGTGGCGCTGTCGCTGCCGCAGATGCAACAGGTGGAAAAGCTGGCGGGGCTGGCGGCGCGCTCGGTCAACTGGCGCGTGGTGGGCGCCTACAGCGGCGACAAGCTGCTGGGCTACATGGTGCTCGACGACGTGATCGGCAAGTTCGAGCTGATCTCGTACGCGGTCGGCCTCAATCCCGACGCCACCGTGCGTCAGGTCGAGATCCTGACCTACCGCGAAAGCCACGGCGGCGAAATCCGCCTGCCGGCCTGGCGCCGCCAGTTCACCGGCAAGTCCGCGCAAACGGGCGGGCTGGCGGTGGGCGACGGCATCGCCAACATCAGCGGCGCCACCCTGTCCTGCACCCACCTGACCGACGGCGTGCGGCGCATCGCCGCCGTCGCCCAGGTGGCGCTGAAAAAATGATACGGCGCGCCCAGCCCTGGTTGGGCACCCTGGTCGAAATCACTGCCGACAGCGTTCAGCCGGCGCGGTCACCGGCGATCACGCAGGCGTTCGCCGAGGTCGCGCTGGTGCACCGGCTGATGAGTTTTCATGACGCCGCCAGCGATGTCTCGCGCCTCAACCGCGCCGCGCCGGGCGAGCTGCTGGAGGTACATCCGCACACCTGGCAGGTGCTGCGATTGGCGGCGCAGATGGCCGAACTGTCGCAAGGCTTGTTCAACATCGCCTGCGCTCCGCGCCTGGTGGACTGGCTCTGCCTGCCGCGCCCGGACAACGCCGAGAGCCCGGCGTACCAGCCGGCGCTGGCCGTCTACCGCTGCGAACCGGAGCCGCAGGTACGCAAGCTGGCGCATGGCTGGGTGGATGTGGGCGGCATCGCCAAAGGCTACGCGGTCGATCTGGCGGTGGCGGCCTTGCAGCGCGCCGGCGCCGGCAGCGGCTGCGTCAACGCCGGGGGCGACCTGCGCGGCTTCGGTCCGTTGGATTGGCCGGTCGCCGTGCGCGACCCGCTGGTGCCGGGGCGCGCTGGTGCGCGACTGTCGCTGCGCGATGAAGCGCTGGCCACATCGGCCGCCTATTTTTCGGCGCGCCGGCACGGCGGCCGCGAAATCAGCGCGCTGGTCGACGGCCGCAACGGCGAGCCGCTGCTGGCGTCCATCAGCGTGTCGGTGCGGGCGCCGCGCTGCGCCGTGGCCGATGCGCTGACCAAGGTGGTGCTGGCCAGCGGCGATGCGCAACACCCTGCGCTGGCCGCATCGCAAGCCTCAGCGTTTATAATCTGAGCGATGCATACTCACCGATCCCGTCCCCACGTCAACCTGCGCGTCGAGCGCTGGCACCGCCGCTGCATCTACGCCAGCTTCGCCGCTCTGCTGCTGAGCGGCGCCGCCTGGCTGCTGGCGCGCTATTTCTTCCGTCCCGTCGGCCAGTTCGGCGAAACCATCAACCCGCTCGAACCGTGGTCGATGAAGCTGCACGGCGCGGCCGCGATGGTGATGCTGTTCTTCCTCGGCAGCCTGATGAACGCGCATATCCGCCGCGCGCTCAAGGCCGCGCGCAATCTGCGCACCGGCTGGAGCATGATCGCCGCCATGCTGGCGCTGACCGCCAGCGGTTTCGGCCTGTACTACCTGGCCGGCGAAAGCGACCGGCCCGTATGGTCGTCGGTGCATTGGGTGGTCGGCCTGGCCGCCGCCGTGCTGTTCGTGCTGCACGTGCTGCTCGGCCGCCGGGCCGTGCGTCACCCGTAGACGCGGCGCTAGCCGACCTTGGCCGCCTCGGCCAGATCGAGTCCGCTCATTTGCAGCGCGATGGCCAGCGCCGTGTCGGCCGTGGCCAGGTGGGCGTGGAACCACGGCAGCACCAGCCCTACCGCCGCCCGTCCGCTTTTCGTCGCACCGTTTTCCTGTTGATGCAAGCTGGCCAGCACGCGGGCGTGCTGCTCGCGATGGCTGCGCAGGGCCGGGTAATCGATCGCCTCCATCAGCGCTTCCTCGTGGCGGAAATCATCCTCCAGGCATTCGATCAGTTGCGCCAGTCCGGCGCTGAAGTCCTCGTCCTTGCAATGTGTCAGCTGTTTGATCTGTTCCGCCAGCGCCTCGTGCGCCTCGTCGAACAGCGGTATGCCCAGCGCCATGTCCGGGGTCCAACCGGTATTATCCATAAAGTCCTCGTGGTCGATCGGGCAGGCGCACCATGCGCCGCCAGCAAGGACTATGGGCGCACGGTGCGACTAAATCCATGATCCAGATCAAATAATACCGAGCGGGGGATGGCGGGCGGCCACCCACCGCTGCAACTGCCTGGCGGGCACGGGTTGGCTGTACAAAAAGCCCTGGTAGCGGTGACAGCCGAGCTGCTCCAGCAACCGGCGCTGCTCAAGGTTCTCCACGCCTTCCGCGATCACATCCAGGCCCAGGCTGCGCGACATGGCGATGATGGTCGTCACGATGGCCTGATCGTTGCTATTGGCGGCCAGTTCATCGACAAAGGAGCGGTCGATCTTCAGCTGGCTCAGCGGTAGACGCCGCAGGTATTGCAGCGAAGAGTAGCCGGTGCCGAAATCGTCCAGCGAGAAGCAAACGCCAATCTTGCGCAGCTGCTCCATGGTGCCGATGATCTCCTCGATGTTTTCCAGCAGCAGGCCCTCGGTCAGCTCCAGCTTCAGGCGCGCGGGGTCGATGCCGTGACAGCAAATCAACTCATGCACCTGCTCGAAGAAGTCCCGCTGATGGATTTGCGCCGCGCTCACATTCACCGCCATCACCAGTTGCGCCATGTGCGGCAGGTCTTGCCATTGCCGCAGCTGGGCGCAGGCCGTTTCCATCACCCACTGGCCGATCGGCAGGATCAGGCTGGTCTCTTCCGCCAACGGAATGAAGCGCGCCGGCGACATGAAACTGCCGTCCGCCTGCTGCCAACGGATCAGCGCCTCCGCGCCGACCGCCCGTCCCTGCTGGTCGACCTGGGGCTGATAGTACAGTTCGAAGCGCTGTTCTACGATCGCATGCCGCAAGGCTTCCTCCAGCCGGGCCCGGATACTGATCTTGTCCTGCATTTTCTGGTCGAAGAAGCGCATGCCGTTGCGGCCCGCCTGCTTGGCCTGGTACATGGCGATGTCGGCCTGCATCAGCAATTCCTCCGGATGGGCCGGCCAGCCGTCATGGAACAGCGTCGCCCCCATGCTGGGCGTGCTGTGGCACAAGTGGCTGCCCAGCATGTACGGGCGATTCAGCTCGGCCAGGATCTTGTCGCCAAGGTGTTCAGCCTGGGCCGCCGCAGCCGGCTCCGTGCAGCCCAGGCCTTCCAATAACACGACGAATTCATCGCCGCCCAGACGGGCCACAGTGTCGCCTAGCCGCAGCGATGCCTGCAAGCGGTCGGCCACCTGTTGCAGCAGCAGGTCGCCGACGCTGTGGCCCAGCGTATCGTTGAGCGTTTTGAAATTGTCGAGGTCGATGAACATCAGCGCACCGTAGCGCTCGTGCAGCTTGCTGGCGTCGAGCACCTGGCGCAAGCGCTCCAGCAACATGCGCCGGTTGGGCAGACGGGTCAGCGGGTCATAGAACGCCAGGTTGCGGATCTCGTCGCTGGCCGCCTTGCTCAGTGTGACGTCGGTCAGCGCCGCGACGTAGTTGCAGATGCGGCCACTGTCGTCGCGCACCGAGGTGATGCTCAGGTGTTCCGGATAGACTTCGCCGTTCTTGCGGCGGTTCCAGATTTCGCCGGACCAGTTGCCATGTTCGCCGATTTCGGCCCACATCGCCCGGTAGAATTCGGCGTCATGGCGGCCGGAGCTGAGCATGCGCGGCGTGCGCCCCACCGCCTCGTCCATCGCATAGCCGGTGATGCGGGTGAAGGCCTGGTTGACCTTGAGGATGATTCCACGGCTGTCGGTGACCATCATGCCCTCGTTCGATTCAAAGGCGGTGGCGGCGATGCGCAGATTGGCTTCGGACAGATGGCGCTCGGTGATGTCTTCCTGCGCCACGGCCGCCCCGTGCCAGCCGAAGCTCATCGGCGACACCGTCATGCGAAACCAGCGTCGCGCCGCAGGCGTATGGCAAGGGTATTCCATCTGAAATAGATTGTTTTCCCCGGCCAACACCGCCTTGATGCCGGCCTCGGCCTCGGCTGCGCCTTCTGCTCCCTGTGCCGCCGCGTCATGGCACAGCTGAAGGTAATTGCAGCCGACCTCGGCGTACAGCATGGATTGCCCCGGCTGGTGGCGCGTTGCGGCGGCCTCGCGCCACGCGGGGTTGACCGTCAGGATGGCGCCGTCCGGCCCCAGCACCGCAAGCTGTTCACGCATGGCGTCGAGCACGGCGCAGGCGAAGTTGTGGCACAGCCCACCAATCACAGGCGGCAATGGCGACGCGGCGCCTGGCTGGACATCGGCTGCGGGACCGGAAAAATCGCACTCAGCGCTGCCGGCGCACGGCGCGAACTGAAGTGGCTGGTGATTGGTCATGGCCATGCCTCGCAGAGAGCTGTTTTCTACAAGGATACTGATTCAAATCAATAAAAAATTTGATTGAAATCAAGTTTTTGCCAGTGCGCAGCTTTTTGTTTCAGAGGATGCGTCCCTGCGCTGCGCCGGCCACGGCCAGCAGGCCTGCCAGTAAAAGTTGCCTCAATCTCATGGATGTACTCTACTCCTTGGGAAAATGGAGTTCCGCTTCCATCTGCGCAAAGCGCGCGGACAGAAAGTCCAGCAAGGCGCGCAGGCGCGGCGTCAGGTAGCGGTTGCGATGGTAGAGCGCATGCAGCGGCGCGTCGGGACAGCGCCAGTCCGGCAGCAGGATCGCCAGGCGTCCTGCCTGCACATCGGCCGCGATGTCCCACAGCGATTTCATGGTGATGCCTTGGCCGCGCAAAGCCCATGCGCGCGCGACCGCGCCATCGTTGGTTTCGCGCGCGGTGTCCGCCGGGACGACATAGGTCTGCTCGTCGGTCCCGCGGCGGAAACGCCATTCATAGATCGCTCCCGGCACCGTGCCGTGGACGATGCAGCGGAACTTTGCCAGCTCGCGCGGTTCCGCCGGCGTGCCGTGGCGGGCCACAAAATCGGGTGAAGCGCACAGCACGCGCTGGTTGCCGGCCAGCTTGCGGGCAACCAGGGAACTGTCCGGCGGCACGCCAAAGCGTATCACCAGGTCGATGTCGTCCTGCAGCATATTCGACAGTCCGTCGGACAACATCAAGGCGATGCTGACGTCCGGATACTCCGCATTGAATTCGTCCAGCCAGGTGCTGAGCAAATTTCGCCCCAGATCCGAGGGGGCCGAAATCCGCAACTTGCCCCGCACGATGTTGCCCCCTGACTGCAATGCCGCATGGGCATCGTCCAGCGATTGCAAGGCCAGGCGGCAATGTTCCAGGTACAAGCGGCCCTCCTCGGTCAGGCGCAGCTGGCGAGTGGTCCGTTCGAACAGGCGGGTCTTCAACCCTTCCTCAAGCTTAGCCAGGCGCGCGCTGGCCGCCGCAGGCGTCAGCGCCAGCTTGCGTCCGGCCGCAGACAGGCTCCCCAGACCGGCTGCTTCGACGAAGAGCCGGATATCTCCCAAATTGTCCATGCACTTACTTTTTTCTAGATTGCGACCTGTGCCAATTAGCACCAAAGCCGTCACATTGATCGGAATAGCGTAATATTTGACCGGATTGGTTACTCATGCATACGCGTTGACCTCTATAATTTCGTCACAGCCTTCCACTTTTATAGAAGATCCCCGCCATGAAACTGACCAGCACCAGCTTTGCCAACAACCAGCCCATTCCCGGCGAATTCGCCTTCGCGGTGATCGCCCCGGACACCCACATCAGCCTCTCCACCAATCGTAACCCGCAGCTGGCCTGGGACGACGTACCGGCCGGCACGCAGTCGTTCGCGCTAGTCTGCCATGATCCGGATGTGCCCAGCCGGGGCGACGACGTGAACCAGGAAGGCCGTGAAGTACCGGCCAGCCTGCCCCGCGTCGACTTCTTCCACTGGCTGCTGGTCGACATCCCGGCCGCCACGCGCGCCATCGCCGCCGGCAGCCACAGCGACGCCGTCACGCCGCGCGGCAAGGCCGGCCCCGAAGCGGCAGGCGGCATGAAGCATGGCATCAACGACTACAGCAACTGGTTCGCCGGCGATGCCCAGATGAGCGGCAACTACTACGGCTACGACGGCCCCTGCCCACCGTGGAACGACGCGCTGCTGCACCACTACGTCTTCACGCTGTACGCGCTCGACGTGGCTGCACTGCCGGCGGACCTGGCGCTGGACGGCCAGGCCATCCGCAACGCGATCGCCGGCCATGTGCTGGCCGAAGCCACCCTGACCGGCACCTACACGCTCAATCCCAAGCTGCGCTGATGATGGAGCACGGCCAGTGGACCCTGCCCTCCGGCATGCCGATCGCCCGGCGCGGCCTGTGCATGCTGGCGCAGCCGTGCCTGCGGCAGCCGCAGCGCGCCAGCCGCTTCCGCTTTCTGGAGGCGACCGTCCTGCTGGTCAAATCCGGTAGCCTCAGTCTCGACACCGGCGACACGCAGGCGTTGCTGGAAGCACCGTCCGGGTTGATGGCGGTGGCCCAAAACGTCTGCGCGGACCTGGTCAAGCTGCCGGGTGGCGAGGACCCAAGGTTTCGTTCGCTATTGCTGACCATCGCGCCGGAAGTGCTGCGCGAATTCTACAAGCGCTATGACCTGTCGGAGCTGCCCCACGCACCGATAAGCGCATGGCGCGAAACGGCCTTCGACGACGATCTGCGGGAAACCCTGGACCACTGCATCCGTGGCCTGGACGCCGCAGGCGTCAGTGAGCGGGTGCTGATGCATCGGCTGGTCGGACTGCTGCTGGCCCTGGCGGACCGCGGCATCGTGTTTGCCCGCCCCGCCAGCCAGAACATCGGCGATCTGCTCACCAGCCTGCTGAGCGATGCGCCCGGCCAGCCATGGACCGCAGCCAAGGCCGGCCGCGAGTTGGCGATGAGCGAGGCCACACTCAGGCGGCGCCTGGCGGCCCAGCATCTGCGCTTTGAGACCGTGCTGCTGGAGGTGCGCATGCACCATGCCATGGGCCTGCTACAGACCACAGGCTGGAGCATTCCGCTGGTCGCCGAAGCCTGCGGCTATCAGGCGCATGCACGCTTCTCGCTGCGCTTCCGCGAACGCTTTGGCTGCTCGCCCTCACACGTGCGCTGACGGTCATTTGCCCGGCGGCGGCTCCCACAATTCGACCTTGTTGCCATCGGGGTCGATGACCCAGCCGAACTTGCCGTACTCCGATTCATCGACCTTGTCTTCAACGCGGCAGCCCTCGGCACGCAAGGCGGCCAGCAGGCCATGCAGGTCGGCCACCCGATAGTTGATCATGAAACTGGCGGTGCTGGGAGCGAAGTAGTCGGTGTCGGCCTTGAACGGATTCCAGGCCGTGGTGCCCGTACCACTTGGGTTATCCGGGCCGGACCAACGGAACGCGACGCCACCCCACGCCGAGACTTCCAGGCCGAGATGGACCCGGTACCACTCGGCCAGCGCCTTGGGGTCGGGAGATTTAAAGAACACACCGCCTATGCCTGTGACACGCTTCATGCAGGACTCCTACGATAAATTAATCGGTCTTCGTCGTGTCATTTTAACGTATCTTACCGGCGCAATTCAGCGGTGCAGGAACTCCTTTAACGCCAGGTTGAAGCCCGCTTCGGCCTCGATGTTCGAAATGTGAGACGCCTCCAGCGTCACCATGGTGGCGCGCGGGATTTGCTCCAGTATGGCGGCGGCATCGGCAACTGTGGTCACTGGATCATGGGCACCGGCCACCAGCAGCGTCGGCGCCGCAATGGACTGCAAATGGCCGCGCAGGTCGGCGTCAGCCAGCGCATCGCAGCAACTCGCATAGCCTTCCGCGCTGCCGCCGCGCAGGAAGGCCACCAACGACGCCACCTGCTGCGGTTCGCGCTGGATATAGCCCGGCGTGAACCAGCGTCCGGCCGCGCCGTCGGCGACTGCATCGAGTCCCGCTGCCCTGACCTGCGCGGCGCGATCCTGCCAGCCCTGAGGCGTGCCGATGCGCGGAGCGGAATTAGCGATCACCAGCTTGTTCAACCGCTGCGGAGCGTGTATGCCCAGCCACTGCGCAATCGCGCCACCCATCGACAGGCCGCAGAAGTGGGTGCGCTCGACATCCAGCGCATCCAGCAGCGCCAGCACGTCCTGCCCCAGTTGCGCCAGACTGGCCGATCCCGGCACGGTGGAGGAACCGCCATGGCCCCGCGTGTCGTAGCGGATGATGCGGAAATCGCGGCGCAGGAATTCGGCCTGGGCGTCCCACATGTGCAGGTTGGTGCCTAGCGAATTGGAAAACATCAGGCAGGGCCGGCCCGCCTCGCCGTCGACCTGGAATGAGACCTCGTTGCCGTGCAGGCGTATGACTGACATGAATCTCTCCTCGCTTAGCCCTGATCGCCGCCACCAACCGGCAGCACCGTGCCGGTGATGTAAGACGATTCGCTCGACGCCAGGAACAGAATGGCGTTGACCTGTTCGTCGATGCTGCCGTAGCGGTGCATCAGGCTACTGGCGACGGTTTGGTCGACGATGCCCTGGTACCACTGCTGCTCCTGCGCGTTGAGCGGCTGGGCGTTGCGCGGTATGCGGCGCGGCGGCGCCTCGGTGCCGCCCGTGGCGACCGCGTTGACCCGGATGCCGTCCTGCGCATGCTCCATCGCCAGGCTGGCGGTCATCGCGTTGACGCCGCCCTTGGCCGCCGAATATGGAATCCGGTAGATGCCGCGCGTGGCGACCGACGACACATTGACAATCACACCCTGCTTGCGCGCCACCATCTGCGGCAGCACCGCGCGGCAGCACCACATGGTCGGGAACAGCGAGCGGCGGATTTCGGCCTCCACCTGTTCCGGCGTGTACTCCTGGTAGGGCTGGACCCAGATCGTGCCGCCGACGTTATTGACCAGCACATCGACCCGGCCATACGCCGCCACCGCGATCTCGTTCAGTTGCGCGGCGCCGGCCCAGGTTTCCAGGTCGCTGCGCGCGATCACCGCCATGGCCCCCAGCGCCTGCACTTCCGCCGCGACCTCCTCCACCAATGCGGCGCGGTCCGCCAGCACCAGCTGTGCGCCTTCGCGCGCCAACGCCAACGCCACGCCCCGCCCTATGCCCTGTGCCGCGCCGGTGACGATCACCGCCTGGCCTTCAAATCGGCGCGCGCTCATGCCGCCGCCTGTGCGGTGGCGTCGGTGCTGGCCGAGAACTTCTCAAAGTAGAAATTGGCCGGCGCGATCGCGCAGTCGGCCAGCCAGCGCCGCACCGCATCGACCATCGGCACCGGTCCGCAAAGATAGATATCGACATCGCCGCCGTTGAGCCAATCCGGCTCCACATGCTGCGTCACGTAGCCTTTGCGCGGATGCGCGCTGTCGGCCGAGACCACGCAGGTGCGGAAGCTGAACTCGGGATGCGCCGCGGCGATGCCCTGCAACTGCTCGATGGCGACCAGGTCGACATCATTGGTCACGCCGAACACCAGCCGCACCGGCTGGCGGAATCCGGCTGCCGCCATCACCTGCAGCATCGACAGGAACGGTGCGATGCCGGTGCCGCCCGCCAGCAGCAGCAAGGGCCGCCCCACGTCGCGCAGATAGAAGCTGCCGTAAGGACCGGAGAACGAAATCGCCTGTCCCACTTTGGCGTCTTGCGCCAGGAAGGTGCTCATGCGGCCATGCGGCACGTTGCGCACCACAAAGTCGTAGCGCGAGGCGCCCGGAGCGGAACTGAAGGAATAGGACCGGGTCAAGCCGGTGCCCGGAATCTCGACGTTGACGTACTGGCCGGACAGGAAGCCGACATCCGTATCCGGCGCCAGCTCGATCGAGAAGCCCAGCGTGGTGGCGGACAACTGCCGCACCTGCGCCAGGCTACCGTCGTAGCGCGCCACGCCGGTCTTGCAGGCCGCCGATGTGGCGGGGATGCGCACCACGCAGTCCGAGGTCGGCTTCATCTGGCAGGCCAGCACCTGACGCTGGGCCGCCTCCTCCGGCGTCAGCGCATCCTCGATATAGCTCGATGCCGGCATGTCGTAGCTGCCCGATTCGCACAGGCCGCGGCAGGTGCCGCAAGCGCCGTCGCGGCAATCGAGCGGAATGTTGACTTTCTGCCGGTAGGCCGCATCGGCCAGCTTTTCGTTCTCGTTGCATGAAATGAAGCGGGTGACCCCGTCCTCGAACTGCAGTGCGATGTGGTAGCTCATCGTCGCTCTCCTGGTTGCGGTGCTACAGGTGGTAAATATCGATCACCTGATGGATGTAGTCGTTCTTCAGCACGATGTACTTGTTGGTGATCAGCGGACGCGCGCCAGAGAAGTCGATCTCGTAGCGCATCATCCCGAAGTGGCTGAAATCGGTCTTGTAGCGGTGGCTCAGCGTGTGCCAGTTGAAGCGCACCGTCACCCGCGCGCCGTCCTGCCGCTCGATCTCCACGTTGGAGATATTGTGGCTGGTGCGCGTGTCCGGCATGGTGGCGCTGGAGCGCTCGGTCTTGATGCGGAACACGCGGTCTTCCAGTCCCTGGCGGGTTGGATAGAAGATCAGCGAAATTTCGCGCTGCGGATCGCCGATCAGCTGGTCGTCGTCGTCCCACGACGGCATCCAGTACTGGACCTCCGGGTGGTAGCAGTCCAGCCACTCGTCCCACTGCTGATCGTCGAGCAAACGGCTTTCGCGGTAGATGAAGGCGCAGATTTGGTCCAGGGTGGGTGCGCTCATTTCGCACCGCCTTCCTGCTTGACGGCGCGCTGCATCACGTCCAGCCAGTAGCGGTGCTGGATCGTGTACAGGCCTTCGTCCTCGGTTTTGACGCCGCTCATCACCGGCGACAGGCCGATTTCACGCGCCGCCGCATCGGGGCCGTTGATCCAGTGGCTGGCGCCACGGCACATGTCGTTCCATTCCAGCGCGCTGCCCGTGTAGCCTTGCTGGCAGGCGCGGAATTCTTCCAGGTCGTCCGGCGTGGCCATGCCGCTGACGTTGAAGAAGTCCTCGTACTGGCGGATGCGGCGCGCGCGCGCGTCATCCGGCTCGCCCTTGGGCGCGATGCAGTAGATCGTCACCTCGGTCTTGTCGACCGAGATAGGCCGCAGCAGGCGGATCTGCGATCCGAATTGATCCATCAGGTACACGTTCGGATACAGGCACAGATTGCGCGAACGGCCTATCATCCAGTCCGCCGTGGCGCCGCCGAACTGCTGCGCGTACTCCTCGCGGCGCGGGAAGTTGGGCCGGTCCTGCGGATTGGCCCACTGAGTCCACAGCAGCACATGGCCATGCTCGAAGGCGTAGAAACCGCCGCCCTGCTTGCCCCACTTGCCGGCGTCCATGGCACGGATCTTGTCTTCGCGGGCTTCGCCCTGCTCCTTGCGGCGGCTGGTGGTGGCAGCGTAGTTCCAGTGCACCGCCGAGACGTGATAGCCGTCGGCGCCGTTTTCGGCCTGCAGCTTCCAGTTGCCGTCGAAGGTGTAGGTCGACGCGCCGCGCAGCACTTCCAGCCCGTCCGGCGACTGGTTGACGATCATGTCGATGATCTTGCCGGCTTCGCCCAGGAACTCCGCCAGCGGCAACACGTCCGGATTCAGGCTGCCGAACAAGAAGCCCTTGTAGCTTTCAAAGCGCGCCACCTTTTTCAGGTCGTGCGAGCCTTCCTTGTTGAAGCAATCCGGATAGCCAGCGTCCTCGGGGTCCTTCACCTTCAACAGCTTGCCGCTGTTGTTGAAGGTCCAGCCGTGGAACGGGCATGTGTAGGTCGCCTTGTTGCCGCGCTTGTGGCGGCACAGCTGCGCGCCGCGATGGGTGCAGGCGTTGATGAAGGCGTTCAGCTCCCCTCCACGGTTGCGGGCGATGAACACCGGCTGGCGGCCGATGTGGGCGCTGTAGTAGTCGTTGTTGTTTGGCACCTGGCTTTCGTGCGCCAGGTAGATCCAGTTGCCTTCGAAGATGTGCTTCATCTCCAGTTCAAACAGGGCCGGATCGGTGAAGGCGCTGCGGTGCAGGCGATAGTCGCCGCGCTCGTGGTCCTCCACCAGGAAGCCATCCAGGCTGGCCGGCCGGGCGCTGTTCGCCGAGGCGACGGGAATGATCGGGATCATGGTGCCTCTCCTAATCAGGCCGCGGCGCGTGTGCGTTCCACCACGGCTTCCGGCGCCACCGGCGTTTCGGCGTGCAGCTGGAAGTCGAAGTCGATTTCGGCATACGGCGACTGCAGGCCCTTGGCGGCGATCTGCTGCGGCGACGTCACGCGGCGCACCGGCGGCACCAGTCCCTCGCGGCTGGCGAAGGCGAAATCGTCCCACAGGTATTCGTCGCCATCGATGTTGATCTGGGTGGTGAGCTTGCGCTGGCCGGCGGCGCTGACGAAGAAGTGGATGTGGGCCGGACGGTGTCCATGGCGGCCCAGCTGGTCCAGCAGGCGCTGGGTGGTGCCGTCCGGCGGGCAGGAATAGCCGACCGGCAGGATGCTGCGCAGCTGGTAGCGGCCTTCGCCGTCGGCGATGATGGTGCGACGCAGGTTGAAGTGCGACTGCGACTTGTCAAAGAAGGAGTAATTGCCCAGCAGGTTGCAGTGCCAGACCTCGACCTTGGCGCCCGGCAGCGGCAGGCCGTCCTGGCCGCGCACGGTGCCCTGCATGAACAGCACTTCGGCCTTGTCGCTTTCGGTGCCGTCGTCGAGGCGCGCATAGCCCTGGCTTTCCGGCGCGCCGGCCACGTACAGTGGGCCTTCGATGGTGCGCGGGGTGCCGCCGGTCAGGCCGGCCTTCGCCTCCGCCTCGTCGGCGCGGATGTCGAGGAAGCGCTCCAGGCCCAGGCCAGGCGCCAGCAGGCCCAGCTCATTGCGGGCGCCCGCCTCGCTCATGTATTCCAGGCCTTTCCAGAATTCGCTCGGCTGGATGTCCAGGTCCGCGATCGCCTTGCACAGATCGCCGACCAGGCGCACCACCACTTGCTGCACCCGCGCGTTGACCGGGCCTTCGGCCTTGTCGATGATCCAGCCTTTTACCAGGGTGTCGATTTCATTGTGTGTCATGTCAGTCTCCTTCGTTTTGGTTTAGTGGGATAAATTAAGTTCAGGCGTCACCGTCGCGCACCGACGACGGGTGGCGGCACAAGGGCATCACCTGGATCTGCATGTACGGGAACAGCGGCAAGGATGTCAGCAGCGCGTGCAGCTCTTCGACGTCGCCGACGTCGAACACGCTGACGTTGGCGTACTGGCCGGCGACGCGCCACAGGTGGCGCCACTTGCCGCTGCGCTGCAGGCTGTGCGCCAGTTCGCGCTCGGTTTTCTTCAATTCGTCGGCCTGCGCGGCCGGCATGTGCGGCGGCAGCTGCACATCCATACGTACGTGGAACAGCATGAGGATCTCCTTTGAAATTAACGGCGGCGCAGTTCGCGCAGCTTGTCCATGTCGGGTTCGACGCCCAGGCCCGGACCATCCGGCACCTGCAGCATGAAGTCGCGGTACACCAGCGGCTCGCGCAGCACTTCGCGCGTCAGCAGCAAGGGGCCGAACAGTTCGGTGCCGAATTCCAGTTCGCCGAAGGTCGAGAACAGCTGGGCCGACGCCGCGGTGCCGATGCCGCCTTCGAGCATCGTGCCGCCATACAGGCTGATGCCGGACAACTGGGCCACCGCCGCCACCTGCGCCGCCGGCAGCAGGCCGCCGGACTGCGCGATCTTCACCGCGAACACGTCGGCGCCGCCGGCCTGCGCGATGGCCAGCGCGTCCTGCGGGCCTTGCAGCGCTTCATCGGCCATCAAGGCCACCGCGAAGCGATGCGCCAACCGCGCCATGCCGCCTTGACTTGTGGCGCGGGTCGGCTGCTCGATCAGGTCGATGCCGCCCGCTTCCAGCGCCGCGATGCCGCGCATCGCTTCCAGCTCGCTCCAGGCCTGGTTGACGTCGACCCGCACGCTGACCGAGTCACCGAGCGCCTTCTTGATCGCCAGTACGTGCGCCACGTCCTCGGCCACCGGCCGCGCACCGATCTTCAGCTTGAAGATGCGGTGGCGGCGCAGTTCCAGCATCTGCTCCGCTTCCGCGATGTCGCGCGCGGTGTCGCCGCTGGCCAGGGTCCAGGCCACCGGCAGCGCATCGCGCACCCGGCCGCCCAGCAGTTCGCTCAACGGCACGCCCAGCCGGCGCGCCTGCGCATCCAGCAAGGCGGTCTCGATGGCGCACTTGGCGAAGCGGTTGCCCTGGATGACCTTGCGCACCTTGGCCATCGCCTTCGCCACCTGGCGCGCTTCCATGCCGACCAGCAGCGGCGCGATGTGGGTGTCGATATTGACCTTGACGCTCTCCGGGCTCTCCTCCCCGTAATTCAGGCCGCCGATGGTGGTGGCCTCGCCCCAGCCTTCCACGCCGTCGGCGCACAGCACCCGCACCAACACCAGTGTTTGCGATTGCATGGTGGCCACCGACAGCTTGTGCGGCCGGATGGTCGGGACGTCTGCAAGGATGACTTCTATGTTCGTGATCATATTTATTTCGTATAATGAGTTCGATAGATACACAATATTCCACGTGGATCGTCAGGTCCAACACCGAGTTAGTATGTTTTTCATACCCGAAAGGTATGCAATGGAATTACGCCACCTGCGCTACTTCGTCGCCGTCGCCGACGAGAAGAACTACACCCGCGCCGCCGAGCGCCTGCACATCGCCCAGCCACCCTTGAGCCGCCAGATCCAGCAGCTGGAAGAGGAACTGGGCGTGGAGTTGATCGAGAAAGGCACGCGGCCGGTCAAGCTGACCGAGGCCGGCGCCTTCTTCCACGCGCACGCGCAGGAGTTGCTGGCCAAGGCCGCCGAACTGAAAACCATGACCCAGCGCGTGGGCAAGATCGACCGCACGCTGTCGATGGGCTTTGTGGCGTCGACCTTGTACGGCCTGCTGCCGCGCATCGTGCGGCGCTACCGCATGCAATATCCCAAGGTCGAGGTGACGTTCCATGAGTTGACCACCATGCAGCAGATCCAGGCGCTAAAGGACGGCGTGATCGACGTCGGCTTCGGCCGCGTCAAGAGCGAAGACCCCAACATCCGCCGCATCGTGCTGCGCGAGGAACGCCTGATCGTGGCACTGCCGGCCGGCCACCCGCGCGCGGCGTCGACCGATCCGATCCAGCTGGTCGACCTGCAGACGGAGTGCCTGCTGGTCTACCCCAAGACGCCGCGCCCCAGCTTCGCCGACCAGGTGTTGTCGGTGCTGTCGGAGCGCGCCATCGCGCCGCAGAAGATCGTCGAAGTGAGGGAGCTGCAGATCGCCATCGGCCTGGTGGCGGCCGGCCAGGGCGTGGCCATCGTGCCGGACAGCGTGCAAGGCATGCGGCGCGACGACGTGGTGTTCCGCGCCATCGCCGACCGCCATGCGGTGTCGCCGGTGATGTTCAGCGTGCGCAAACTGGATCGCTCCGAGGAACTGCAGCAGATGCTGGCCGTGATCTATGAAGTCTACGACGCGGCCGGCATCGACTACATCCGCGAAACGCTCTAACCTTACGCGGTCGCCGTGGCGCCGGCTGCCGGCTTGGCGGCGGCAGCGGAGGCCGAGCGACCATGGCGGATCAACGACACCGCAATCACCGCGATGACGGCCGGGATGGCGATCGCCACGAAGTTCTGCTGCAGCGGCAACGCCATGCCGACCAGCGTGCCGATCACGATGGGCGCGAGGATGGCGCCGCTGCGGCCCACGCCCGATGCCCAGCCGATGCCGGTCGAGCGCACGGCGGCGGGATAGAACTGGCCGGCGTAGGCGTAGGTGACGATCTGGGTGCCGATGGTCGAAGCGCCCGCGAGGCCGACCAGCAGGTACAGCACTTCGGTCGGCACTTTATAGCCCAGCAGCGTGATCGACACAGCGGCCAGCGAGTACATGCCGATCAGGACGTGCTTGATATGGAAGCGGTCCGCCAGCCAGCCGCCGCCGATCGCGCCGATCACCGCGCCGAAGTTCAGCACCAGCACGAAGGTCAGCGCGGAGCCAAGGCTGTAGCCGGCGCCGGCCATCAGCTTGGCCAGCCAGGAGCTGAGCGCATACACCATGAACAGGCACATGAAGAATGCGATCCAGAACATCGCCGTGCTGAAGCCGCGCCCATCCTGGAACAGCTTGCGGATCGGCGCACCCTCTGCGCGGTCATGGGCTGGCACGGTGTAGTGGTCGTCCGCGTGGGCGCGGTAGCCGGGCTCCATGCGCACCAGGATGGACTTCAGCTCGGCCAGGCGGCCCTGGCGTATCAGGAACGGCATCGATTCCGGCAAGGACTTCAGGATGAACGGAATCAGCACCACCGGCGCCCCGGCCGCCAGGAACACGGACGACCAGCCATACGCCTCGATCATGCCCTTGCCCAGCAAGGCGGCCAGCATGCCGCCCACCGCATAGCCGCTGAACATCAGCGTCACCATGGTGGAGCGGATTTTGCGGGGCGAGTACTCGGTCATCTGGGCGACGACGTTCGGCATCACGCCGCCGATCCCCAGGCCGGCCAGGAAGCGCATCGCGCTGAAGGCATACGGATCATGCGTCAGCCCGGCCGCCGCGGTGAACACGCTGAACAGCGCCAGGCAGATGCCGATGGCGCGCGGACGGCCGATGCGGTCGGCCACCGTGCCGAGGAAGATCGCGCCGAACATCATGCCGAACAGCGCGGAGCTGACCATGAAGCCGGCGTTCTGCGCCGTCACGCCCATGCTCTTCATGATCGATGGCAGCGCGATGCCGGCGACGGCCAGGTCGTAGCCATCGCAGATGATGATGACCGCGCACCACGCCAGGACGCCGGCGTGGAAGCGGTTGAAGCGGGCCTGGTCCGCCAATTTATGGATGTCGATTTGCTGCATGGTGTTGATCCCCTTGTTGTAGTTGTGTTGGTGCTGCGGTGTGATGAAATTTATGCTGCAGTGGCCGGGCGCAGCACGCGATGCGCCACCATGCCGATCAAGATGCCCCAGAATGCCGAGCCCAGACCGAGGAAGGTCATGCCGGAGGCCGTGGCGAGGAAGGTCAGCACGGCCGCTTCGCGCTCCGGCGCGGTGACGATCTGCGTCAGGTTGACGGTGATGGGACCGAGCAGCGCCAGCCCGGCCAGCGCGACGATCAATTCCCTGGGCAAGGCGGCGAACAGCATGACCACCGAGCCGCCGCACAAGCCGGCCAGCAAATAGAAGGCGCCGTTGGCGATGCCGGCGACATAGCGCCTGGCTGGATCTTCGTGCGCGTCGCGGCCGGTGCACATGGCGGCGGTAATGGCGGCGATCGCGATGGTGATGCCGCCGGTGAAAGCTGTCACCAGCGAAGCCAGGCTGTTGACCACCACGATGCGGCGCACCGGCACGTCATAGCCGGCGCTCTTGAGGATGGCCATGCCGGGCAGGTATTGTCCGCTCAGCGTGGTCAACACCAGCGGCAGCGCGAGGCTGAAGGTGCTGGCCCAGCTCCAGGCGGGCGTGATGAATTGCGGCCGCACCATCTGCAGGTGCACGCCGTCGAAGTGCGTCTGACCGGTCAGCATCGCGATGGCGATGCCCGCCACCAGCAACAGCACCACGCTGTAGCGCGGCCAGCAGCGCTTGCACAGCAGGTAGGCGATCAGCATGCCGCCCACCAGCAACGGCAGCGCGCCCATGCCCTTGAAGGCATTCAGCCCAAACGGCAGCAGGATGCCCGCCATCATGCCGCTGGCGACACCCTTGGGGACGTGCGACATCAGCCGTTCGAAGCCACCGGACAGGCCGATCGCCAGCAACAGCAAGGCGGCTGTCAGGTAGGCGCCCACCGCCTCATGGATGGACAGCGCGGGAAATAGCGGTATCAGCAAGGCCGTGCCGGGGGCCGACCAGGCGGTGATGACGGGTGCTTTCAGGCTCCAGCTGAGGAAAATGCCGGCCACCGCCGCGCCCAGCGAGATGCCCCATACCCAGGAGGCGAACATCTCGTTGGACATCTGCCCGGCCTGCGCCGCCTGGTAAAAGATCGCCAGCGGCCCGGCCAGCGACACCAGCACCGCCAGGAAGCCGGCGGCAATCGCGGAGACCGAACTGTCGGCCCAGCGTGACATGGCGGCCGGGCGCCTGCCCCGTGGTGAAGAGGAAAAAGGATGCATCGAGTCTCCCGGCATCGTTGTCTTTGTTGTATGACCGTGTACTGCAGGGTCAGAGTAGACAAGTTCCGGGAGGTGGTCCAACACCGATTGGGTATGTCTTTGATACCCGCCGAGTATGCGCGGAAGCGGCGGCTTAACGCAACGCCACCGCGTCGGCTTCCTGAAGCTGCCAGCCACCGCCGAGCGCCTTGAAGGCCGCCACCGCCGCACGCGCGGATTCGGTTTGGGCTTGCGCCCGCATGTCGGAGGCGCGCAGCAAGCTGTCGTCGGCCTGCAGGACTTCGATCAGGCTGACAACGCCTTTCTGGTAAGCGGCGAACGATGCCTTCCTTGCCAGGCCCAGGGAATCAACGCCCTGCCCCAGTATCGCGGCCTGCGCCTCGCGCTTGACCAGGTCCGACAACGCGTTCTCCACGTCGGCGGTGGCCCGCAGCGCCGCCAGACGGTAAGCGGACAGCGCCTCGGCCTCCTGCCCCTTGGCCTGATCAATTTGCGCATTGATGCGGCCGAAGTCAAACAGACGCCAGCGCAGCCCCAGCACGCCGGAGCCTTGGCTGGCGCCGCCGGTGAACAGATTGCCGCCAGAGTCCGACGTCGCGCTGCCGATCATCCCACCAAAGGACAGCTTCGGGTAAAACTCGGCGATGGCCATGCCGATGCGCGCGTTCGACGCGGCGAGACGGCGTTCGGCCACGATCAGGTCTGGCCGGCGGCGCAGCAAATCTCCAGGCGAACCGGCGGCTGCGATCTGCGGGGCGGCCGGGATCGCGCGCGCCATCGCCAGCTCATCCCGATACGCTCCCGGCGCGGCGCCCAGCATCACGTCGAGCGCATTCATGGCCGTTTCCAATCCAGCCTCCAGCACCGGCACCGCCGCCCTCACCTGCGCCAGCGCGCCTTCGACCTGTCGTACCTGAAGTTCCGGGACCAGCCCCTTGCCATACAACAAATTGAGCGTCGCCAGCAGCTCTTGCTGTGTCCTGACCTGGTTGCGCGCGACGTCGATGCGGGTTTGCAGCCCGCGTATGCTGATGTAGATGTCGGCGGTCTGCGCTGCCACCGCCAGGCGCGTCGCCGCCACTCCGGCAGCCGACGCCTGGTACTCGGCAAGCATCGCCTCGCGCCCGCGACGCAAGCCGCCGAACAGGTCCAGCTCCCAACCGACGCCGAGATTGGCTTCATAGGCGTTTCCGTAGCGATCAAAATTTTGCTGGATGCTCAGCATTTTCCCCTGCGGCGTTTCCACCGACTGGTAGGCGCGCGCAGCCTGGGCGCTGACAGTGCCCGATGGCAGCAGCGCCGCATTGGCTGCTCCCAGCCCGGCGCGTGCCTGCGTGACCCGGGCGGACGCCTGTGCGAGATCTAGGTTCTGTTCCAGTGCCAGCGTGACGAAGCGGCTAAGTTGCGGGTCGCCAAAGCCGCCCCACCACGTGGTCAAATCGGCGGCGACGCCGGCGTGTCTTTGCTCGACGGCGGCCAGTCCAAGGTAGCGATCCGGCAAGCGCACGTCTGGCCGGACGTAGTCAGGTCCGATGGCACAACCGGTGGCAATACAAGCGACGGCGAACGAAATGAGGGTACGTTTGAGTAGCATGGGATTTTTCGCATGGTGGATAAGTTGAAGTGACTATATCACGATTTAGTCACTTGTTGTGCAACTCCGCGACTCGCGTTAAGCTGTCGGACATGAATAAACCCACCATCAATCCAGGCCCCGTCCGAGGCCCCGCCGATCACGAAGTACGCGATCAAATCGTTTCCGCCGCTACCGAACACTTCCGTCTGTACGGCTATGAAAAGACCACCGTCTCCGACCTCGCCAAAGCCATCGGTTTTTCCAAGGCTTATATCTACAAGTTTTTCGAGTCCAAACAGGCGATCGGAGAACTCATCTGCGCAAACTGCCTGCGCCAAATCGAGACCGACATCAGGGCGGCCGTTGACAGCGCGGACCATGCGCCAGAGAAGCTGCGCCGCATGTTCAAGGCGATCGTTGAGTCCAGCATGCAATTATTCTCTGAAGACCGGCGGCTGTACGACATCGCGGCGTCCGCCGCCACCGGGCAGTGGCAAGCCGTGCGGGACTACGAATTGCGTATCCAACAATTGCTGCAGGAGGTGTTGCGCCTGGGTCGCGAAGCCGACGATTTCGAGCGCAAGACACCATTGGACGAAACCGCGAATGCCATTTACCTGGTCATGCGCCCTTACCTCAACCCGCTGCTGCTGCAATACAGCCTAGGCGCCACCGACGACGCGCCGGCTCAACTGTCGAGCCTGGTGCTGCGAAGCTTATCAAGATGATCATGCGAAGTTGAAAGTGACTATTGACATAATTAGTCACTAGTCCCAGAATGAACTTCTGTTTTGTTCATTTACGGGATCTCCATGCTTCGCCGCCGCCTCGTTTTCTCCGCCGTCATATCCGTTTTGCCGCTGATGCTGGTCGCCTGCGGCGAAAAAAAACAATCCGACCCGCGTACCGATGCCCCGCTGGTACGCGCCGCCATCATCAAGGATGCGGCGCTTGCCACACGGGCATTCACCGGCACCGTCGCCGCCAGGGTGCAAAGCGACCTGGGCTTTCGAGTCTCCGGCAAAGTGCTGGCGCGCCTGGTGGATACCGGCCAGACCGTACAGCGCGGCCAGGCACTGATGCGCATCGACCCGGCCGATCTGCGACTCGCTGTCCTGGCCCAACAGGAAGCGGTCGCGGCCGCCCGCGCCCGCGCGCAGCAAACCGCGCAGGACGAAGCGCGCTACCGCGACCTGCGCGGCACCGGCGCAATTTCGGCCTCCGCTTATGACCAGGTCGCGGCCGCCGCCGACGCCGCGAAAGCCCAGCTGAACGCAGCCGAAGCCCAAGCCGAGGTGGCGCGCAACGCCAGCCGCTATACCGAACTGGTGGCCGATGCCGATGGCGTCGTCATGGAGACGCTGGTCGAACCCGGCCAGGTCGTCGGCGCCGGCCAGGCGGTCATCCGTATCGCCCATGCAGGCCGCCGCGAAGCCATCATCCAGCTCCCGGAAACGTTGCGGCCGGCGATAGGCTCGGCGGGGCTGGCCTCGCTTTTTGGCAAGGATGGCGCAGCCGCCCCGACCAAACTAAGGCAGCTTTCGGATACGGCAGACCACCTCACGCGCACATTCGAGGCGCGCTATGTGCTGGAGGGCGAACTGGCCAACGCCCCGCTCGGCGCCACCGTGACGATCCAGATTCCGGATGGGCAGTCCGCTCCGCCGAGCGCGTGGTCGGTGCCGCTGGGCGCCCTGTTTGACGCTGGCAAGGGGCCGGGCGTCTGGGTGATCCAGGGCCAACCGGCCAAGGTCAACTGGCGTCCGGTGACGGTCCAGCGTCTGGGCGACGACACAGCGCTCATTACCGCTCAGCTCAAGCAAGGCGAACGGATCGTGGCGCTTGGCGCGCACCTGCTGCGCGAAGGCTCACAGGTGCGTATCGTCGACCAGGCCGCCGCCGGCGCGGGAGCGCAACCATGAGCGCAGCTCGCTTCAACCTGTCCGCGCTCGCCGTGCGCGAGCGCGCCGTCACCTTGTTCCTGATTTTCCTGATTTCCGTGGCTGGCGTCGTCTCGTTCTTTAAATTGGGACGCGCGGAAGATCCGGCTTTCACGGTCAAGGTCATGACGGTGGTCACTGCCTGGCCAGGCGCAAGCGCGCAAGAGATGCAGGACCAAGTCGCCGAAAAGATCGAGAAGCGGCTGCAGGAATTGCGCTGGTACGAGCGTAGCGAAACCTACACCCGGCCGGGGCTGGCATTCACAACCGTGACCTTGATGGACAGCACGCCACCGGCGGAAGTGCAGGAGCAGTTCTACCAGGCGCGCAAGAAAGTCGGCGATGAAGCCGGCAACCTGCCAAGCGGCGTTATCGGCCCCATGGTCAACGACGAATATGCGGACGTCACTTTTGCACTGTTCGCGCTGAAGGCCAAGGGCGAGCCACAGCGCCTGCTGGTGCGGGATGCAGAGACGCTACGCCAACGTCTGCTGCATGTGCCTGGCGTTAAAAAAGTCAACATCGTTGGCGAACAACCCGAGCGTATCTTTGTCGAGTTCTCGCATGAGCGCCTGGCGACTTTGGGCGTCAGCCCGCAGCAGGTGTTCGCCGCGCTGAACAATCAGAACGTCCTGACGCCGGCCGGTTCGGTGGAAACCAAGGGGCCGCAGGTATTCATACGCCTGGACGGCGCTTTCGATGAATTGCAAAAGATCCGCGACACGCCTGTCGTTGCCCAGGGTCGCACCTTGAAGCTGTCGGACATCGCCACGATCAAGCGCGGCTATGAAGACCCGGCGACCTTCATGCTGCGCAACGGCGGCGAACCCGCACTACTGCTCGGCATCGTCATGCGCGATGGCTGGAACGGACTCGACCTCGGCAAGGCGCTCGATAAGGAAGTCGGCGCGGTCAATGCCGAACTGCCGCTCGGCATGGGACTGACCAAGGTCACCGATCAGGCCGTGAACATCAGTTCGGCGGTCGATGAATTCATGGTCAAGTTCTTCGTCGCGCTGGTGGTGGTGATGGTGGTGTGCTTTGTCAGCATGGGCTGGCGCGTTGGCATCGTGGTTGCCGCCGCCGTGCCGCTGACGCTGGCGGTGGTCTTCATCGTGATGGCCGCCACCGGCAAGAACTTTGACCGCATCACGCTGGGCTCATTGATTCTAGGCTTGGGCCTGCTGGTGGACGACGCCATCATCGCCATCGAAATGATGGTGGTGAAGATGGAGGAAGGCGCCAGCCGCATCGCCGCGTCTGCCTACGCCTGGAGCCATACCGCCGCGCCCATGCTGTCGGGCACGCTGGTCACGGCGGTGGGCTTCATGCCGAACGGCTTTGCCCGCTCCACCGCAGGCGAGTACACCAGCAATATGTTCTGGATCGTGGGCATCGCACTGATTGCCTCGTGGGTCGTCGCCGTGGTTTTCACCCCCTACCTCGGCGTCAAACTGCTGCCCGAACTCAAACCGGTCGAGGGCGGCCACGAGGCGCTCTACAACACGCCGCGCTATAACCGCTTCCGTCAGTTACTGAAGCGCGTCATCACCCGCAAGTGGCCGGTGGCAGGCGCGGTGGTAGGCCTGTTCGTGCTGGCGATACTGGGCATGGCCGTGGTCAAGAAACAGTTCTTCCCGATCTCGGACCGTCCCGAAGTCCTGGTCGAGGTGCAGATGCCATTCGGTACGTCGATCGTGCAAACCAGCGCGGCCGCGGCGAAGGTGGAGGCATGGCTGTCCAAACAGGCGGAAGCGAAGATCGTCACCGCCTACGTAGGCCAAGGGGCTCCGCGCTTCTACCTGGCCATGGGCCCTGAACTGCCTGACCCGTCCTTTGCAAAGATCGTGATCCGCACCGATAACCAGAATGAGCGCGACGCCTTGAAGGAGCGCTTGCGCATTGCCGTTGCCGCCGGTCTCGCGCCAGAAGCGCGCGTACGTGTCACCCAACTCGTGTTTGGGCCGTACTCCCCCTACCCGGTCGCCTACCGGGTCAGCGGACCGGATACGGGCAAGCTACGCGCCATCGCTGCAGAGGTGCAGCAAGTCATGGACGCCAGTCCGATGATGCGCACCGTGAATAACGACTGGGGCACACGCACGCCGACGCTACATTTCACCCTGCAGCAAGACCGCTTGCAGGCGGTCGGCCTGACCTCCAGTGCAGTCGCGCAGCAACTGCAATTCCTGTTGAGTGGCGTGCCTCTGACCAGTGTGCGTGAAGATATCCGCACCGTGCAAGTCGTGGCCCGGTCTGCCGGCAGCAACCGCCTCGACCCAGCCAAGCTTGCCGACTTCACACTGACCGGCGCGGGAGGGCAACACCTCCCGCTGTCGCAGGTAGGCCAAGTCGACGTGCGGGCGGAGGAGCCTATCATCCGTCGCCGCGACCGTATGCCGACCATGACCGTGCGCGGCGACATCGCCGATGGCTTGCAGCCGCCGGACGCATCGGCCGCCATCACCGCGCAATTGCAGCCCATCATGGACAAGCTGCCAGGGGGCTACCGTATCGAAGAGGCCGGTTCGATCGAGGAATCTGGCAAGGCGACGAAAGCGATGCTGCCGCTGTTCCCGATCATGCTGGCAATTACCCTGCTGATCATCATCTTCCAGGTGCGCTCGATCTCGGCGATGGTCATGGTTTTCCTGACTAGTCCGTTGGGATTGATCGGCGTGGTGCCGACCTTGATCCTGTTCCAGCAGCCATTCGGTATCAACGCGCTGGTCGGCTTGATCGCACTGTCGGGCATCCTGATGCGCAACACACTGATCCTGATCGGCCAGATCCACCACAACGAACTGGCGGGGCTCGACCCATTCCAGGCGGTGGTCGAAGCCACTGTGCAGCGCTCCCGGCCCGTGATCCTGACTGCATTGGCGGCGATCCTGGCCTTCATCCCGCTGACCCATTCGGTGTTCTGGGGCACGCTGGCCTACACGCTGATCGGCGGGACCTTCGCCGGGACGGTGCTGACGCTGGTGTTTCTGCCGGCTATGTATTCCATCTGGTTCAGGATCAGTCCGCGCACCGAAGCGGCAGCGCAGCGCAGCCTGCACGCCGTGTCGTCGCACTGACGCGCGCAGCCCGACCATTCAATCAAATCGAAAGGATTTTCCATGTCGAAATCTACTGTTGTCGTTATCACCGGCGTGTCATCGGGTATCGGACGTGCCGCCGCAGAAGAATTCACCAGGCAGGGATGCCAGGTGTTCGGCACCGTGCGCAGTATCGCCAACACCCAGCCGCTGCCTGGCGTCACGCTCATCGCGATGGATGTGCGCGACGAAGCGTCTGTTCAACGTGGAATCCAGTTGGTCGTCGGCCAGGCTGGCCGCATCGACGTCCTGGTCAATAACGCGGGCATGAACCTGATCGGCGCGGTGGAGGAAACCTCCACCAGCGAGGCCGCCTCACTGTTCGACACCAATGTATTGAGCATCTTGCGCACGACCCAAGCCGTGCTGCCGCACATGCGAACACAGCGCCAGGGAAGAATCATCAACGTCAGCTCGGTGCTCGGTTTTCTGCCGGCGCCGTACATGGGCTTGTATTCGGCCTCCAAGCACGCGGTGGAGGGCCTGTCCGAAAGCCTGGACCATGAGGTGCGCCAGTTCGGCATCCGCGTCACGCTGGTCGCGCCGTCCTTTACCAAGACCAATCTGGACGCCAACTCACCCCAGGCCAGTTCCAGAATCCCGGCCTATGGTCGCGAACGCGATCTGGCCGCGCGCACTGTCGCCCGGACCGTCAGCAGCGCACCCGACCCTTCCGGGGTGGCCAATACGATAGTGAAGGCGGCGCTGGGTCCCTGGCGTATGCGCCGCACGCCGGCCGGAGAGGCGTCGCTGTTGAGTAAATTGCGCCGCTTTATGCCTGCCGGACCGGTCGACTCCAACCTGAGAAAGACATTTGGGCTGGCTTGAACCTGCGCTGCACCGTGCTTGTGAAAACAGTGCAATTCGCATAACATTGATCCAAATCAACAAATGCCCACCTTTCGCCATCACATGTTTATCGAATACGAAGATCTCGACTCCAGCCTTATCCTGCCGGGAATGGAACTTTACCGTTGCCGCTATCAGGCCGACCGCTACACGCCGGACCTGTTCGCGCATTTCCGGCTCGCCCAGCCGCCCGGCCTGCAGGGCTGGGTGGTCAAGCGCCAGGCGGAGTTCCTGGCCGGACGCTATTGCGCCGCCCGCGCCCTGGCCCGCGCCGGCCAGACGGGACACCAGGTCGCGGTGGGGCCGAACCGGGAGCCACTCTGGCCGCCAGGCTGGCGTGGCGCGATCACGCATACCCGGCAACAGGCCATCGCCGTGGTGGCCTCGTCGGTAGACGGGGTGGGCATCGATCTGGAAGCGATCATGGACGCCCGCCAGGCCGCCGAATTCGCCCCCATGATCATCAACGAAACGGAACTGGCGCTGGGCCGCGCCGCCGGGCTGGACTTGCCCACCTTGGTATCGCTTTGCTTTTCGCTCAAGGAAAGTATTTTCAAAGCCCTGTATCCGCAGGTAGGCCGCTATTTCGGCTTCGAGGCCGCCGAACTGGTCAGCCTGGAGCCAGCTGCCGGCAGCTGGAGCGCGCGCCTGACTGCGCCGCTGACGGCGCGCTTGGCGGCAGGCTTTCCACTGTCGGGCCACATGCACTTGGACGCGACCAACGTCCTCACCGGAATCGTACTGGCAGCACACAATTCCCCCTCCCCACCGGCCCGCTCCGCGCAGTCACTATCCTTCTAAAACCTAGCAACTACCTAGCAGTTCCCAAGCCATTTCCTATCTTGTTTACTAGTTCCTCGGCCTAGTCCCTTCGCATAAAGTAAGCACATCGCATAACCCTTTTAACCGATAGACGACTCAGGAGATAGACATGGCTTCAATGATACAAATAGGTGCACGTGACAGCTTCAAAACCATCGACCTGCGCAGCATCTACCAGTTGCGCGCCAAGGTGTTCCAGGGCCGGCTGGGCTGGGAAGTGGCGGTGCTGGGCGGCATGGAAGTCGACGGCTACGACGCCCTCGATCCCTACTACATGATGATACGCGACGACACCCAACGTTTCTGCGGCTGCTGGCGTTTGCTGCCGACCACCGGCCCCTACATGCTCAAGGATACCTTCCCGGAACTGCTGCATGGCAAACAGGCGCCCGAGGACGAACAGGTATGGGAACTGAGCCGCTTCGCCATCGAGAGTGGCCGCGACAGCAGCTTCGGCTTCGCCGAACATGCGATGAACGCGATGCGCGAAGTGGTGCGTTTCGCCGATGAAAACGGCATCGCGAAATACGTGACGGTGACCACCACCGCGATCGAACGCCTGCTGCGCCATGCCGGCATCGAGATGACGCGCTTCGGTCCACCGATCCGGGTCGGCGTCGAGGACGCGGTGGCGCTGGAAATCCACCTGGGCCAGAAGACCCATACCGCGCTGTTCGATACTTTCCACTAAGCGGTCGCCAGTACCGTCACACCGGAGGGAGAGAGTATGAGCATATTGCCATTTTACAAAAACGCGGTGTTCCGCATCACGCCGCGCGATACGGCGCTGATCCGCGACCTGCGCTACATCCTGGGCGAAAACCAGACCCAGTTCTGGCAGCGCTTCGGCGTCAGCCAGTCCTGCGGCAGCCGCTTCGAGCGCGGCGGCACGATACCGTTTCCGGTATTGATGCTGACCCGCCTGCATCTGCTGGAAATCATCAACGACGATGATCTGGAGCGCGTCAATTCGCCCAACTTTGAAAACGAGGTCGATGTGACGCAGGCGCCGCAGGAACGGTCCGGACCGCCCCGGCTACCGCTGCCGCGCTAGCATCAATCTGTCGAGTGTGCAAGCCCCTCCGCCACCGGCCCACCGGTGGCGGAGGCGTGCTCGGCAGCAGAATGCTAAAACTTCAATTATAATTTCTTAACAATTTATGCCATGGGCATAAGTTGGCAACAACTCATCACCATTTCAACGCCATGCATGCCCAGCCATGAACACGGCGCCCTAAGCCTTAGCACGCAGCGGACGCTCACAGCCAGCAATGCCAAACACGCTCATTAAGGAATTTATGGACGATAACTTGTCAAGCAGCGGCGAAAGCGTCACCAAGGGGCTGGCCAACTTTGGGCCGATCATGGAGGCCAGCTCCAGCGCGGAGGCGATGTCCCATGTTGAACAGGCCGTGCGGGACCTGGGATTCGAACGCCTGCTGTTCGCCGTCACCGCCCAGACCAGCAATGGCAGCAAGGATCTGTATTTGCACAGCACCTACCCGCAAGCCTGGCGCGAGCACTACGAAAAAAACAACCTGCGGGCCAACGATCCGACCGTGGTGCACTGCTTCAAGTCGATGTCGCCGTTCGTCTGGAAACCTGAATCGTTCCACAGCGCGGCCCAGCAAGGCATGCTGGAGGAAGCCACCTCATTCGGCCTGCATTCCGGCGTGACCCTGCCGATCCATGGCCTGAACGGCGAGGTCGGCATGCTCACCTGCGTGCGCGACGACAGCTCCGCCCACGCCTTCCAGCGCGACCTGGGCCAGACGCTGGGCCAACTGAGCTTGCTGCGCGATGTCGCGGTCGACGCCATCATCGCCCACATCGCGCCCAAGGTCGAGGAAGAGGCGCCGGTGCTGACGGTGCGCGAACTCGACTGTCTGCGCTGGATCGCGGCCGGCAAGACCACCTGGGAGATCGGCCGCATCCTGAGCATCTCCGAGGCCGGCGTCAACTTCCACATCTGCAACCTGCGCACCAAGTTCGGTGTCAACCGCCGCAGCGACGTCGTCATCAAGGCGATCCGGCTGGGCCTGATCGCCTTGCCATGAGACGCCGCTCAGGCCAGGGCCTGGGCGCGCAGCGCGGCGTGGGCCGCGGCGATCCGTCCGGCCACCTCGGCCGTGTTGATCAGCACCGCCATATTGGCCTTGGCCGAGCGCCCGTCCGTGACCCGGTCCACCGCGCGCATCAGATGCTTGGTCAGCGCGTTGCCGCGGATGCCGTCCTGCTCGGCGGCGAGCACGGCGCGAGCGATCACCGCCTCGATCACCTCGCTGTCGATGGCGTCCTCCTCCCGCGTGGGGCTGGTGATCAGCAGCGAGCTGTGATTGCCCAGCGCCCAATGCAGCTCGACGGCGCGGGCGATATCCCGCGGCGCATCCAGGCGGTGCGGGCTGGCGTGGCCGCTGGAGCGGCAATAGAAGGCAGGGAAATCATCGAACTGGTAGGACACCACCGGCACGCAATGGGTTTCCAGGAATTCCAGCGTCAGCCCCAGGTCGAGAATATTCTTGGCGCCGGCGCACACCACCGCCACCTTGGAGCGGGTGAACTGGATCAGGTCGGACGAGATGTCCATGCTTTTCTCGGCCCCGCGGTGCACGCCGCCGATGCCGGCCGAGGCGAAGTAGGCGATGCCGGCCAGCTCCGCCGCCACCAGCGACGAGGCCACCGTGGTGGCGCCCATGCCGCCCTGGGCCAGCACAAAGGGCAGATCGCGGCTGCTCACCTTGGGGATGCCCTGGGTTTGCGCGAAGCGGTCGATGCTGGCCTCGCTCATGCCGATCAGGATGCGGCCGTCCTCGATGCCGATGGTGGCCGGCACCGCGCCGCCGCGCCGCACCGCCGCCTCCACCAGGCGCGAGGTGGCCACGTTGTCCGGATAATCGAGGCCGTGGGTGATCACATTCGATTCCAGCGCCACCACCGCCTTGCCGGTGGCCAGGGCTTCGGCCACCTCGTCGGCGAACACCAGTTCGATGCCATGCGGCGCGCCGCTCGATGGTGCGTGGATAGTCGTGTTTGCTGCGTTCATAATCTTCCTTGTGTAGTTTGGGTTGGGTATTCAGTAATTCGGGATCTTGCACAACAATTCCTTGCGCAGCTCCAGTTCCGGGTGATACACCCGCTGGCGCCACTCCTCCGGCGCGACCGGCTCCAGTGCAATGGAGATGGCGCCGTCCGGACAAGCAAACGTCTGTTGCACGATGCTGCTCAGCGCCTGGACCAGTTCCGTTTTCTGGGCCGCGCTCAACTCGACCTGGAAGTGCTTGATGTTGATGTGCGGCATGGTTGCGCTCCTTAGCTGGCGGCCAGTTCCGAGGCGTCCTCGGCCACTTTGCGTCCCGGCGCGACACCCAGTCGGGCATGGATCACGGACACCAGTTCCTCGATGCCGGGCAGCTTGAGCATGCTGTAGTGATCGGCCTCCAGGTTGATCACGTCCGGTTCCACTTCCGAGAAGCCGGCGCTGTTCTCGATGAAGGAATAGTCGTCGCCGTCGGCCTTGAAGATGGTCAGCGGCGCGCGTATCCGGCGCTCGGCCAGCTCGTGGAAGGTGTACTTGAACTCGTAGGTCTGGCAGACGATGTCGATGATGCGTTCCACCAGGTCCTGGTCCAGGCTGCGTATCCGCGCGCAGATGAAGGCGGCGAAGCTGTGCTTGTCCTTGGCCACCTTCAGGCATTCGGCCAGGCCCGGTCCGCTGATGCTGTGGGTGAACACCGAGTACAGGATGGTGACGAAGGCCGGATTGTCGTAGCTCGGCGCGTTGCCATGCACGGCCGCGTCCTGGGCGCGCAGCTTGGGCGAACCCGGCGCGATCAGGTACAGGTCATCGATCACCTCGCCGCCCTGCTCCAGCTGGTAGGCCACCTCGAACGCCACCCGCGCGCCGAAGGAATAGCCCCATAAGGTGTAGGGCCCGTGCGGCTGCACCCGCTTGATGGCCTGGATATCCTCCGCCGCCATCCGGGCGATGGTGGCGTAGGCCACCTCGTCGCGGTTGATGCCATGCGCTTGCACGCCGTAGAACGGATGGTCGCTGTCGACCTGCTGCGCCAGCAGTCGCAAATTCATCGGGTAGCCCCCCAGGCCCGGCCAGCAATAGATGGCCTTGCGGTTGCCGCCCTTGGCCAGCAGCACCAGTCGCGACAGCTGATTGCCCTGCCCCTCGTCGACCTTGGCGGCCAGCTTCTCGATGGTGGTGGCCTCGAACAGCAGCTGCAGCGGCAGCGACGAGCCGAAGGCCTTGTTGATGTGGTTGATCAAGCGCACCGCGATCAGCGAATTGCCGCCCGATTCAAAGAAGTCGTCATGCACCGAGACCGCGTCCCACTTCATGGCCTTTCTCCAGATCTCGCCGATGCGCAGCTCGGTCGGCGTGCGCGGCGCCACGAAGGGCTTGTCGCTCGCCTCGGCGTTGGCCTGCTCGGACGCCGCCAGCGCCTTGTGGTCGATCTTGCCGTTGGCCGTCTGCGGCAGCCGGTCCATCACGATGATCTTGTTGGGCATCATGTAGTTCGGCAGCAGGTTCAACAGGTCCTCCTTGATGATCTCGGCCGGCCCCTGCATGTGGATGGCGTCCTCCTTCATGCCCTCGCTGGCGATCTGCTCTTCGCTGATGCGCCCGCCCAGGGCGAAGTAGAACTGTCCCTGGATTCCGCCGCGATGCGCCAGGATGGCGGCAACGCGCTTGGCCGACGGCAGGTCGTTGCCGGTTTTCGAGCTGTAGCCGGACGCCATGAAGCCCAGCTGGCAGCCATTCATCTGCAAGTGCTGCAGCTTGCGGCCCAGCGCGATGAACTGCATCCAGTCGCGCTCGTCGCGGCTGATCAGCGACACGCCGAAGCTGGCGCGCTCGTACACCTGCTGGTTGATCGCGATCACATGCTTCTTCTCGATCAGCTGGTCGGACACAGCTTCGAAGCCGCCGTCGTGGTAGCGGTATAGTCCGCCTGGCAGTCCGGCCACCTTGTCGCCATGTGCCTGGACGTAGATATCCATGCCCTGCTTCGGCCGCGCGTCCTGCTGCGCCGCCGACACCAGTTCAAAGCTGCCGAGGTAGTAATCCTCGTCCGCGCACGCCAGCTGCGCCTTCACCTCGGGCTGGAACGTGCCGCCATCGATGGCCAGCTGGTGCGCCGGCAGGATCTGGTCGAACAGCCCCAGCATGTGGCCGGTTTCCATCTCCAGCACTTCCTGGATGTTGTTCTTGTAGACCGGTTCGATCGCGCTCTTCTTGCCGATGAAGTGCAGCTTGATGCGGCCGCCGGATTCGCCAGGCAGTTCACTGATCAGCGCCAGCTGGTGGTGCACCGGATGGTAGTAGTACAGACCGTGGCGCAGGCCGCCGATTCCGCCCAGCTCGAAATACATCTGGGTCGCGTACAGCGCGCCGGGCGAGGCATAGCCGTATTTGGGCAGCAGGCGTTCGTCGCTGGCGAACTGGCCGAAGTTGCGCACGATCTCGCCGAATTCGGCGAAGCCCAGGCTGTCCAGGCTGCGCGCTGCGGCGGGCGCCTGTGGGCCGGCCAGCAGTTGCACCAGGTCGTCGCGGTTGACCGGGCCGCCCTCGAAGTAGCGATAGGTCTTGCGGGCGAACACGCGCCGGCGCTGCGCCGCGCTGGCCTGCTTGCCGGGCAGCTCGACGGTGACGCGCGCGGCCAGGTCGGCGGCGTCGCGGCAGCCGACGTTGGACAGCTGGGCCTTGACCTGCAGCTTGCTCTTCTTGGACTGGTGGTGCGCACCATGCTTGCCCTGGTCCATCAAGGCCGCCTCGCGCGGATTGAGTTCGATGCAGGCGATCAGGTTCTGGAAGCCGGTGCGGCTGTCGTTCCGGATCAGCAAGGCCGCGTTCTTGACCCAGTCATGGTCCTCGATCGCCAGCCGGATCTCGTCCAGTTCGACGCGGAAGCCGCGCAGCTTGACCTGGTTGTCGGCGCGGCCGGAGAACTGCACCGTGCCGTCGGCATTCCAGACGCCCAGGTCGCCGGTGCGGTACAGCCGGTCGCCGCGGCCGGCCGGCGCCAGTGGATTGTCGACGAAGCGCTCGGCCGTCAGGTCGGGCCGGTGCAGATAGCCGCGCGCCAGCTGCACGCCGCCGATATACAACTCACCGATCTCGCCCGGTTTGACCAGCTCCATCTTGCTGTCCAGGATGTAGTACTGGGTGTCGCGCACCGGTGCGCCGATCGAGATCGCGTTCGGGCCGGCGGCCACCGTGTTGCGCAGCACCTGGTAGGACGAGGAATTGATGGTGCACTCGGTTGGGCCGTACAGGTTGATCAGTTCGCAATTGGCCATGGTCTCCAGGCATTGCTGCGCCAGATGCTTGGACAGGATTTCGCCGCCGCTGAAGATCTGCGTCAGCGACTGGCAGTCCTGGAAGCGATCGCTGTCGAGCAGCGCTTGCAGCAGGGTCGGCACGCACTGCAGGGTGGTGACCTTCTGTGCCAGGATGGTGTCGACCAGCGCCTCGGGATCGCGGTAGATGCCGGGCGCGCCCACCACCACCGTACTGCCGCAGGCCGGCGCCAGGATTTCCCACTGGGCCGCGTCAAAGCTCATCGGGGTTTTTTGCAGCACCACGCGCTGATGGTCCAGCTGGTAGGCGTCCTGCAGCCAGCCCATCTGGCTGACGATGCTGTGATGCTCGATCATCACCCCTTTCGGTTTGCCGGTGCTGCCCGAGGTGTAGATGATGTAGGCCAGGTTGTGCGGACGCACAGGCTCATGTTGTTGCTGCGCGGCGTGCGCCACCGTGCGGCCACGGGCCACGTGGTGGGCCAGCGCGTCTTCCATGGTGACGATGCGGGTTCCCTCCGGCGCCAGGCGGGCCAGGCGTCCCTTCAACTCTTCCTGGGCGAACACGACGTCGACGCGGGCATCCTCGACCATGTAGCGCAGACGCTCCTCCGGATATTCCGGCGACAACGGCAGGTAGGCGCCGCCGGCCAGCAGGATACCCCATACGCCGGTCATCAGTTCCAGCGAAGGTTCGACGAAGATGCCGATGCAGGCGTCGCCAACCACGCCCAGATGGCGCAGATAGGCCGCCAGGATGGCGCTGTTCTGCGCCAGTTCACGGAAGCTCAGGCGTTGTTGACCGCATATTACCGCGGCTTGATCCGGACGCGTGCGCACCTGTTCCCACAGCAGATCGGGCAGGCACTTGCCTTGGTCCAGTTTATTCACATTAGTAATGGTATTCATATTCACCTTTAGCCAGTAGCTTGTTATCAATCGTTAAATCTTAAAACCAAATAGCCGTCAGCCCAACGCTGCACCGGCGTGCCAAAAATATGGTAGTTCCTTTGCAAATCAATATCTTGCGCCCATCGAGATAAATACTTCCGGTCTCGTTGATTAATGTCTGATTAGCGGAATCCATTAAATCAAAAAATAACAATCTGCATCACTATCAATACAGTCAGGTAGAGCAAATAAACATTGTGCATAATTTATTCAATATAAATAATTAAATTAAGACGCATAAATACCAAGCCGAAATAATGTTTTAACGGGGATGAATTAACAGGAGGTTCGACAGCGACGACCAGGGCGAACGCCCGAGGTGTATGGGAGATGAGGCGCGGCGTCCGGGCGGACGCCGCGCCGATACAAACTTATTGCACGGTCCAACCGCCACCCAGCGAGCGGATCAGGGCCACCGTCGACACATAGCGGCTACCGCGCAGCTGCACGGCGTTGCGTTCCACGCTGGCGAGGTTGCGCTGCGCGTCGAGCAAGTCCAGATAGCTGGAACGGCCGGCCTGGTAGAGCTTTTGCGCCAGCTCGGCGGAGCGCCGCGCCGACAGCACGGCGGCGTCCAGCTGCTCGCCCTGCCCGGCCAGGATGCGCAGGCCGGCCAGGTTGTCCTCCACCTCGGCGAACGCCACCAGCACGCTCTGCCGATAACTGGCCACCGACTCGTCCAGCGCCGCCTCGCTGCGGGCGATGTTGGCCTTGTTGCGGCCGCCGTCGATCAGCGGCATCGACATCAGCGCCCCCACCACCCAGCTGCGGGCGTCCCACTTGAACAGACCGGACAAGGTGTCGGACTCGCCGCCCCCGGCGCCGGTCAGCGCCAACGCCGGGAACATGGCCGACCGGGCCAGGCCGATGCGGGCGTTGGCCGCCACCATCGCCCGCTGGGCGGCGGTGATGTCGGGCCGGCGCTCCAGCAGCGCCGAGGGCAGGCCCGCCGGTATCGCCGGCACCGCGCCGCCTTCCGCCAGGGGCTGCACCGCGAAGGCGAAACTGGCGGCCGGCTTGCCCAGCAAGACCGCCAGCGCGTGTTCATCGCCGACGCGCTGGCGCAGCAAGCCGATCGCCTCGGCGCGCGAGGTCGCCAGCTCGGTCTTGGCGCGGGCCAGGTCGAACTCTCCCAGCTCGCCCAGGTCGAAGCGGCGCTGGTTGACCTGCACGTTTTGCTCGCGCAGGCGCACCGTCTGATCCAGCGTCGCCAGCTCAGCGTCCGTCGCGCGCAGCCTGAAATAGGTCTGCGCCACGTCCGCCTGCAAGGCCAGCAGCACCGAGCGATAGGTCGCCTCGCTGGCCGCCGCGTCGGCCTGGGCCGCGCTGACGCTGGAGGCGACCCGACCGAACAGGTCGAGCTCGTAGCTGGCGGCCAGCTTGGCCTGCCAGGTGTTGCCGACGCCGACGGGCGCGCCGGACGGCAGGCCCAGCGCATGGTTGGCGGCCCGGCCGCGCTGCGCGCCCAGCTGGGCGTCCAGCTGCACGCCACGGTCCGCCTCGGCCACGCCGGCCAAGGCGCGCGCCTGCCTGACCCTGGCCGCAGCCACCGCCAGATTTGCGTTGGCGGTGGTGGCGTCGTCGATCAGGCCGTTGAGCACCCGGTCGTTAAAGGCCAGCCACCACAATCCACGGGCCTGGGTCTCGGCCGGGCGGGCCGCTTGCCAGCGGCTGCCGTCGGCGGCGCGCTGCGGCGTCGCCGCTTCCTTGAAGCCGGCCGGCACGTCCAGCACGGGCGCGCTCAGTTGCGGCGCGGCGCAGGCGCTCAGCAGCACGGCCGCCAGCAGAGGTACACTTTGTTGTATGCGGCGCTTCATTGCACGCTCCCTTCCAGTTTCGCCGCCACCAGGGTCGCGGCACTCGACTTTTCAAACCGCCGGGCGAAGCTGCGCAGCAGGACGTAGAACACCGGCGTCAGGAACAGGCCGAAGAAGGTCACCCCCAGCATGCCGCCAAACACCGCCACCCCCATCGCATGGCGCATCTCGGAGCCGGCGCCGTGCGAGAACACCAGGGGCAGCACGCCCATGATGAAGGCGATCGACGTCATCAGGATCGGACGCAGGCGCAAGCGGCACGATTCCAGCGCGGCCTGCACGATGCTGCGGCCGTGGTGCTCCAGCTCGCGGGCGAATTCCACGATCAGGATCGCGTTCTTCGACGCCAGCCCCACCAGCACGAACAGCGCGATCTGGGTGAAGATGTTGTTGTCGCCCCCGCTCAGCTTGACGCCGATCAGCGCGCACAGGATGGACATCGGCACGATCAGGATCACCGCCAGCGGCAGGGTCCAGCTTTCGTACTGCGCGGCCAGCACCAGGAACACCAGCAGCACGCACAGTGGGAAGACCAGCACCATGGTGTTACCGGCCAGGATCTCCTGGTAGGTCAGGTCAGTCCATTCGAAGGTCACGCCCTTGGGCAGCGTTTCGGCGGCAATCTTCTCCAGCGCGGCGCGGGCCTGGCCGGACGACACGCCCGGCGCCGGGGCGCCGTTGATGTCGGCCGCGACATAGGCGTTGTAGCGCTGCACCTGGCCCGGACCGTAGCTGTCCCTGACCCGCATCAGCGACGACAGCGGGATCATCTCCCCCTTGTCGTTGCGCACCTTCAGGTGGGCGATGTCCTGGGCGTGCGAACGGAACGGCGCGTCGGCCTGCACCCGCACCTGGTAGGTACGGCCAAACTGGTTGAAGTCGTTCACATACAGCGAACCCAGGTTGATCTGCAGGGTCTGGTAGATCGTCTGCAGCGGCACGCCCAGCTGCTTGGCCTTGCTGCGGTCGACGTCGGCGAACAGCTGCGGCACGTTGATCTGGAAGTTGGTGAACACGCCGGACAACTCCTTCGACTGCCAGGCCTTGTTCTGCAAGGCCTGCACCGCCTTGTGCAGTTCGTCGTAGCCGACGTTGCCGCGGTCCTCCACCATCAGCTTGAAGCCGCCGATGGTGCCCAGGCCGCTGACCGGCGGCGGCGGGAATACCATCACAAAGGCGTCCTGCACGGCGCCCATGCGCTTGTTGATCTCCTGGGCGATGGCGCCGCCGGACAAGTCGGCGCTGGTGCGCTGCTCGAACGGTTTGAGCGGGAAGAACACGATGCCGGCGTTGGAGGCGTTGGTGAAGCCGTTGATCGACAGGCCGGGAAAGGCATTGGTCGACTCGACGCCAGGCACGGTCAGCGCGATGTCGGACATGCGGTTCAGCACGGCGTCGGTGCGGTCCAGCGAGGCGCCGTCCGGCAGCTGGGCGAAGCCCACCAGGTATTGCTTGTCCTGCGAGGGCACGAAGCCGCTGGGCACCGACTTGAACACGAACACGGCGCACACGGTCAACAGCGCGTAGACCGCCACGGCCAGGGTCTTGCGGCCCAACACGCCCTTGACGCCGCCCTCGTACCTGATCGAGGCGCGGCCGAAGAAGCGGTTGAAGCCGGCGAAGAAGCGGCCGAACAGCTGGTCCATGGCGCGGGTCAGCGCGTCCTTGGGCGCGTCGTGCGGTTTCAGCAGCGTGGCCGCCAGCGCCGGCGACAGGGTCAGCGAACTGATGGCCGAGATCACGGTGGAGATCGCGATGGTCAGCGCGAACTGGCGGTAGAACTGGCCGGACAGGCCGGACACGAAGGCGATCGGCACGAACACCGCGCACAGCACCAGGGCGATGGCGATGATCGGTCCGCTAACCTCACGCATCGCCTGCACGGTGGCGTCGCGCGGCGTCAGGCCGGCGCCGATGTTGCGCTCGACGTTCTCCACCACCACGATGGCGTCATCGACCACGATGCCGATCGCCAGCACCAGTCCGAACAGCGACAGCGTGTTGATCGAAAAGCCCAGGCCCAGCATCACGGCGAAGGTGCCGATGATAGAGACCGGCACCGCCAGCAGCGGGATGATGGAGGCGCGCCAGGTTTGCAGGAACACGATCACCACCACCACCACCAGCGCCACCGCCTCCAGCAGGGTGTGGATCACGGCCTTGATCGACTCGCGCACGAACTGGGTCGGGTCGTACACCACGCTGTACTCCACGCCTTCCGGGAAGTCCTTTTTCAGCTCCGCCATTTTGGCGCGCACATTGGCCGACAGTTCCAGCGCGTTGGCGCCGGGGGCCTCGAAGATGGCGATCGCCACCGCCGACTTATTGTCCAGCAGCGAGCGCAGCGCGTAGGAGTTGGAACCCAGTTCGACCCGCGCCACGTCCTTGAGCAGGGTCAGCGCGCCGTCGGCGCCGGTGCGCACGATGATGTTGCCGAACTCCTCCACCGTCTGCAAGCGGCCCTGGGTGTTCACGGTCAGCTGGAACTCCGAGCCCTTCGACGGCGAGGCGCCGATCACGCCGGCCGCCACCTGCACGTTCTGTTCGCGGATCGCGCCGACCACGTCGCCGGCCGTCATGCCGCGCGCCGCCACCTTCTGCGGATCGAGCCAGACCCGCATGGCGTAGTCGCCGGCGCCCAGCAGCACGGTTTCGCCCATGCCGGCGATGCGGGCCAGCTGGTCCTTGATGTTGAGCACCGCGTAGTTGCGCAGGTAGACATCGTCGTAGCGGCCGTTGGGCGACGACAGGTGCACCACCATGGTCATGTTCGGCGAACTCTTGACGGTGGTGACGCCGATCTGGCGCACCTCCTCCGGCAGGCGCGGCAAGGCGCGCTGGACCCGGTTCTGCACCTGGGTCTCGGCCTGCTCGACGTTGGTACCGACCTTGAAGGTGACGGTCAGCGCCAGCGCGCCGTCGGCGGTCGCCTGCGAGGACATGTACAGCATGTTCTCGACGCCGTTGACCTGTTCCTCCAGCGGCGCGGCCACGGTTTCGGCGATCACCTTGGGGTTGGCGCCGGGGTACTGGGCCCGCACCACCACCGACGGCGGCACCACGTCCGGATATTCGGAGACGGGCAGCTTGAAGATGGCCAGCAGTCCAGCCACGAAGATCATGATCGACAGCACGGCCGCGAAAATCGGCCGGTCGATGAAGAAGCGTGAGATGTTCATTATTGTTCCTTGGTTGAGGCGGCCGCAGGGGCTGCGGCTGCGGCGACCTTGCCGGCGGCCGCTGCCCGGCCGGCGTCCATCGCCACCAGCGTGGCCGAGACCGGCGCGCCCGGACGCACCCGCTGCAAGCCGTTGACGACGATTTTTTCGCCCGCCTTCAGGCCCTGGCGCACCACGCGCAAGCCATCGACCGGGCGGCCCAGCAGGACCTGGCGGTATTCGGCCTTGCCGTCGGCGCCCACCACGAAGACGTACTTGCGGTCCTGGTCGGTGCCGATGGCGCGCTCGTCGATCAGCGCCACCTTGGACGGCGCCGACTCGTCGCCGCCCAGCTGCACCCGCGCGAACAGGCCGGGCGCCAGGCTGTGGTCGGCGTTGGCGAAGGTGGCGCGCATGCGCACGCTGCCGGTGCCGGTATCGAGCCGGTTGTCGACGAACTCGAGCTTGCCCTCGTGCGGGAAGCCGGTCTCGTTGGCCAGCCCGACCCGCACCGCCACCGCGCCGCCGCGCTGGGCCAGGCGGCCGACGCGCAGATAGGTGTCCTCGTCGCCATCGAAGCTGGCGTAGATCGAACTGGTCGAGACCACCGAGGTCAGCACCGCGCTGCTGTCGACCAGGTTGCCGACGGTGATCTCCGCCTTCGACACGCGGCCGCTGATCGGCGCGACCACCTGGCTATAGTTCAGGTTCAAGCGCGCGGCCTCGGAGCTGGCCTGGGCGGCGCGCGCGTCGGCGTCCAGTTCCTTCACGCCCGAGGCCTTCTCGTCGAGTTCGCGCTGCGGGATGGCCTTGTCGGCCAGCAGCAGCTCGGCGCGCGCCAGTTCCAGCTTGGCCAGCGCGGCCTTGGCGCGGGCCGAATTGGCGGCCGCCTCGGCGCGATTGGCCTCGGCCTGGAACGGCCGTGGGTCGATCACGAACAGCACGTCGCCTTTGCGTACCTCGCTGCCCGGTTTGAAGTTGACGGCCGTGATGAAGCCGCCCACGCGGGGACGGATCTCGACCCGCTCCACCGCCTCCAGGCGGCCGGAGAATTCCTGGGTGTCGGCCACCGCGCGTTCCAGCACGGCCGCGGCCGTGATGGGCGGCGCGCCGGCTTCGCTTTCCTGTGGCTTGCCCACCGCCTTGTCGCAGCCAGACAGGCCCAGGACCGCCATACCGGCCAGCGCCAGGGCGGCCACCAGCGGACGCGCCAGCGTGTTCACAGTAGTTGGTTTCATACGAGTTCCTTTGTAGTATTGAAAACGGGTGGAAGGGACGGCGCCGGCCTGTCGGGCAAAAAATCGTGCGCGCCGCCCGCTTCCGCTTGAGACGAATGCCTTGCGGCGGCAGCGCCTACAGCGACGGATAGTCGGTGTAGCCGCGCTGGTCGCCGCCGTACAGGGTGGCTTGATCCACCACGTTGAACGGGCCGCCGGCCAGGATGCGGGCCGGCAGGTCCGGGTTGGCCAGGAACAGCGCGCCGAACACCACGGCGTCGGCCAGGTCCTCGTCCACCACCGCGTCGGCGACCGCGCCGGACACGGCGCCGTCGTCGGCGCTGGCGTGCGGGTTGAGGATCAGCGCGCCGCGCCAGTTCTCGCGCACCGCCAGGGTCTGCTCGCGGCAATAGGCTTCCATGACGTGCAGGAAGGCCAGGTCCGGCAGGCGCGACACCAGTTCGCGGTACAGCGCCAGCGAATCACCCTCGGCGATGTCGTTGTAGGGGTTGGACGGCGAGATGCGCATGCCGGTGCGGCCGGCGCCGATGGCGGCGGTCACCGCCTGCGCCACTTCGACCGCAAGCCTGACGCGCGCGGCCAGGCTGCCGCCGTAGTCGTCGCCGCGTTGATTGGTGTTGGCCGCCATGAACTGGTGCAGCAGGAAGCCGTTGCCGCCATGGATCTCGACGCCGTCGAAGCCGGCCGCGATGGCGTTGAGCGCCGCGGTGGCGAAGTCGTCGACGGTGCGGGCGATCTCGCTCTTGGTCAGCGCGATCGGCGTGGGGTAGTCCAGCATGCCGTCGCGGGTGTAGGTCTTGCCCTCGGCGGCAATGGCCGACGGCGCCACCGGCAGGTGCGCGCTGGGATACAGCGCCGGATGGCCGATGCGGCCGGCATGCATCAACTGGGCGACGATGCGCCCGCCGGCCTGGTGCACGGCGCCGGTGACCATCTTCCAGGATTCGACTTGTTCAGGGGTATGCAGTCCGGGCGTGCCGCTGAAGCCCTGGCCCACCTGGCTCGGCTGTATGCCTTCCGAGATGATCAGGCCGGCGCTGGCGCGCTGCGCATAGTAGGTCGCCATCAATTCGGTGGCCAGGCCGGCTTCGGTGGCGCGGTTGCGCGTCATCGGGGCCATGACAAACCGGTTTGCCAGGGCGATATCACCTAAGGAAATGGGCTCAAACATTTTTTTCATGATTCTTCCCTGCGTAGATTGGTAAGTAAAGAAGGAAGGCGCGGCGCATGGCGCCGGCCCGCCTCCGGTTGGTGCGGCTGGGACCGTTTATTTAGCCGGCGCCCTGGCCAGGCCAGCGACCCGCGCGGCGGGCGCCGCCGGCCGGCGCGGTTGCACGATCACCACGGCGGCGATCACCGCGGCCGCGCCCAGCATTTGCGTCAGACTGAAGCTTTGGCCGAGGAAAACGTATCCCAGCAAAGCGGCCATCAAAGGGCTGGCGAAGGACAGGAAGGACACCGTCAAGGCTGGCAAACGCTGAATGCCGCGGAACCAGACCATGTAGGCGAACAGCGCGCCGACGATGCCCAGGTAGGCGAAACCCAGCCAGTTGGCGCCGGTCAGCGCGGGCGGCATGCCCTCGGTGAACGCGGCGACCGGCACCAGCACGGCGCCGCCCACCACCAGTTGCCAGCCGGTGAAGTTGAGCACGCTCACCCCCTCCGGACGGCCCCAGCGCTTGGTCAGCACGATGCCGGCCGCCATGCAGGTGGCGCCGGCCAGCCCGGCCACGATGCCGATGCCGTCCAGCCTGGCGGCCGGTTTCAGCACCAGCAGCGCGATCCCGAGCGCGCCCACCACGCAGGCCAGCACCTGGGCCGGACGTATCCGCTCGCCCAACAGGCCCAGCCCCAGCAGCAGCACGATCATCGGCTGGATCGACATCACCAGCGCCGCCACCCCGCCCGGCAGGTGGTAGGCGGCGACGAACAGGCAGTAAAAGAACGCACCGATGTTCAGCACGCCCAGTACCAACGCCCTCCACCACCACGCGCCCGCCGGCAGCTTGCGACCGATCGCAAGCAAAATCAGGCCGGCGGGCAATGCTCGCAGCACCGCGGCCAGCAGTGGCCTACCCGGTGGCAGCAGTTCGGTTGTGATCAGATACGTGCTGCCCCAGATGGCCGGAGCGAGCGCGGTCAGCAGCGAATCGAACATCAATGTGTGCTTTTTCATCATCTTCTCCTAGCGCGCGGTGCCGAAATAGCGGTCGCCGAAGTCGCCGATGCCGGGGATCATGTAGGCCTGCTCGGTCAGTTCCTGCTCGACCGAGGCGGTGACCACGCGCAGTTTGGGGTGGGCTTCGAGCAGGCGCCGCAGGCCGACCGGCGCCGCCAGCAGGTTGACGAAGATGATGTGCTGCTCCGGCACCCCGGCTTTCAGCAAGACATCGATCGCCGCCAGGGCCGAACCGCCGGTGGCCAGCATCGGCTCCAGCAGCAGCACATGACGTTCGCCGATATCCGGCGGCAGATGCGAGTACAGCAGGTCGGGCAGCTTGGTTTCCTTGTCGCGCTGGATCAGGATCTTGCCCATGCGCAAGCCCGGATACATGGCCCGCAATTCCGGCTCCATGCTTTCCCCGGCCCGTATCACCGAGACGCCGCACAGCTTGACGGCCAGTTGCAGGCCGTCGTAGCTGGCGCCGATCGGCGTGGTCACCTGGCGCGGTTGGAAAGGCAGCAGGTTCATGCCGGTTTCCAGCAATTGCCGGATGATCCGGTTCGAATAGAACACGAAGTCCTCCTGGCTGGCGCTCTTGTCGCGGATGATGGAATGCAGCGCGCGCAACTGGTTGGTTTGCGGCAAAACGTGAACGGCAGATGCATTGAACATGACTGGCCCTCCTTTCCGCGCCGCTTACGCGGCCTCGATGTCGTTGAACGCGCGGCGGGCCTCGGCCACGAAGCGGCGGGTCTTCTCCAGGTCCTTGCGGCCGTTCGGGCCTTCCAGACCGGTGTGGGCGTCGACGGCGGCCGGACGCACCTGGCGGATGGCGGCGGCGACGTTGTCCGGGGTCAGGCCGCCGGCCAGCATCAGCGGCTTGGGCGAGCGGCGCACCAGCTCGGCGCTGACCGACCAGTCATGGGTCAGGCCGGTCGCGCCCTTGGCGCCGGTGGCCGGGTTGTAGGTGTCGGTGATGAACATGTCGACCGCGTCGGCGCACTGGTCGACCAGCGCCAGCAGTTCCTCGGCGTTGTCCTCGCGCACAACCAGGCTCTTCAGCACATACAGGTCGGGACGCTTGGCCTTCAGCTTGCGCAGCTGTTCGACCTCGACGTCGCCGTGCAGCTGCACCGCCGTCACGCCCAGTTCGGTGCAGAAGGCGCTGACTTCGTCGGCGTCGGTCAGGTAGCTGATCAGCACGCCCGCTTGTGGGGTGTTCAGGGTGGAAATGATCTTGATCGCGGCCGACTCGGAGATGTCGTCCTTGCCCGATGGCAGACGCAGCGGGAAGCCCAGCCAGTCCACGCCCTCGGCGGACAACAGTTTGGCTTCTTCAGCATCGATGATACCGGCGACTTGAACTAGGTTTTTCATGGTGGTTCGTCTTTCTTGGTGGGTGGGGAAAATGATTGAATACGCTCTATGCGCGCTGTCGCCGCCTCGCCGTTTATCGGTCTCGAAGTGCGTCGCGTTGGGAAGCATTAAATCAAAAATAGGTGTTTGATATCACTAGCAAAGCTGTTAGGTTGACACCGGAAAGGGCCGGTTTCGGCGGTGGCGGCGAGCGCCGCCTGCCGTTGAAATTTTCCAAAATTGCCCTTGGCATATTGATCGGCATTAAAAATCGGAGTAAAAGTAAACATTCACGCAGGCATGATTTCATCCCGGGACTCAAGCAATTGACGGAGACCGGCCGCTTCGACGCGATCTATCGCAAATACTTGGGCGATGCCAAGGGGGCCAGGCTTGAGGCATGCAATCACAGCACGGGTGAGCCGGGTGCTGACCTCCCTGTTGGCGGTCGCCATGACCGGCGCCGCCGCGGCTGACGTTGCGCCGCTCAAAAGCTACACGATCGGGGTTGAGGACCTGCAGTACTACCCCCTGCATACGACCAGCAATGGCAATGCCTTCGGCGGCTTCGCGCGCGAAGTACTGGACATGTTCGCCAAGGAAAAGGGCTATGCCTTCCGTTATGTAGCCTTGCCGGTCAACCGCCTGTATGTCGCCTTCCTGAACGAGCGCACGCTGGACTTCAAATACCCCGACAATCCCAAATGGCGGGAGGACCTGCGCGGCGCGGCCAGGATTCGTTACAGCGCGACGCTGGTCACCTCGGAAGAGGGGGCGATGGTCCTGCCCCAGAACAAGGGGCGGGCGCTGCGCCAGATCAAGTCGCTCGGCACGGTGCTGGGATTCACCCCCTGGCCCTATCTGCCGGCGATCGACAGCAAGGCCATCGCGCTCAGCACCAGCAGCGGCTTCGAGGGCTTGCTCAGGCATGCGCTGGCCAACCATCTCGACGCCGTGTACATCAATGTCGATGTCGCCAACTATCTGCTGGCGGAGGAGCTGAAGACGCCGGGTGGCCTGGTGTTCGATCCGGGCCTGCCGCACGCGCGCAGCGACTTCAGCCTGTCGACCCTGCGCCACGTCGAGGTATTGACCGAATTCGACGCTTTTTTGCGGCGCGAGCGCCCGCAGTTGCAGGCGCTCAAGCTCAAATACGGGATAGAGGAACGCGGCGGCCCCTGAGCCGGCGCGCCCGCTTTCCCCTCGTCCCGATGGCACAGGGACTGGCCTGACACCGCAACAATCGCCGCATGCTGAGCCTACACACCAACACCGCCTCGCTGTCCGCGCAAACCACCCTGCTCCACGTCGAGAGCAGGATGGCGGTCGCCATGACGCGGCTGGGCAGCGGCTACCGCGTCAACTCGGCGCGCGACGACGCGGCAGGTTTGCAGATCGCCACCCGGCTGGCCTCGCAAACCCATGGCATGGCGGTGGCGCGGAATAATATCCAGAAGGCCATTTCCATCCTGCAAACGGCCGACGGCGCGCTCGACGAGAGCAGCGCCATCCTGATCCGCATGAAGGATTTGGCCATACAGGCCGCCGACGGCTCGGTCACCAGCGGCGACCGCGTCGCGATGCAGGCCGAATACACCGCGCTCAGCCATGAGTTGAGTAATATTTCCAGCGCGACCACCTTCGGCGGCAGCAAGCTGTTGCTGGGCGACACGACGGCGGAGCGGGCGAACGTGGTGGCGGCGTCCGCCAACGCGGTCGCCAACGCCGCCAATGCGGCCGCCGCGCACGCCGCCGCCGTGGGCGCCTACAACGCCGCCGTCGCCGCCAACGCCGCCGGACCGACGCCGGCCACGCTGGCGACCGTCGCCAGCACCTTGGGCGTGGCCGCCACGGCGGCAGATGCCGCCAGCGTCGCCGCGATCGCCGCCACCGACGCCCAGGACTACGCCGCCGCCGTGGCGACGGCGCTGGCGGTCGACGGCAAGTTTTCCCGCGCGGTCTCGTTCCAGATCGGCGCCTCCGCCAGCGAGGTGCTGGCCTATAACCTGACCCCCTTGCTGAGCAATATGCATACCGCCCTGCACGCGGCCTCGACCACTTACGACACTTTCGGCGTTCTGGTCAAAGGCAGCGGCACCGACCTCGTCATCGCTTCGGCGGCCTCCGCCTCCATCGAAAAACTGGACCAGGCGCTGGACGCGGTCGCCACGGTGCGCTCCAGCCTGGGCGCCACGAGCAATCGCCTGAGCCATTCGGACAGCAATCTGGCCAATATGAGCACCAATACCGTCCAGGCGACCGGCCGCATCATGGACGCCGATTTCGCGCAGGAAAGCGCCGACATGCTCAGCAATCAATTGCTGATGAAGGCCGGCAGCGCCATGCTACGGGGGAGCAACAGCATCTCGTCCCTGCTGATGTCGCTGCTCAAATAGGGCGGCGCGGGCCGCGCGAACCGCCTGGGTGTGGCCCATGTCGATGAACTCCCTGTTCATCCGCGCTTGCCACCAGGCCAGTAGGCGGATTACAGTGCCCTCCTGTCACTCTAATTTCGTCACATTTCCCGGAGACTTGCATGCGTCTGACGTCGTTTATCGCCCTGTCCATCACCTGCCTGCCATTATTTGCGGCAACACCGACTGAAACCGTTGCGGCATTTCATACGGCGCTCGCGGCCGGCCAGGCCGAGCGGGTCGCGGAGTTGATGAGTCCGGGGATTCAGATCTATGAATCCGGCTACGTCGAGCGCTCCCGCGATGAATATACGGGCCACCACCTGGCCGCCGACATCGCATTTGCCAAAGCCACCTCCATCAAGGTGCTCAAGCAGAATGAGCGGATAGGCGGCGACCTGGCGGTCGTCATGCAGGAGACCGAAACCACCGGCAAATACAAGGGTAAGAATATCCAGCTCCTGGGGACCGAGACGGCGCTGCTGGAAAAACAGGGGGACAAGTGGCTGATCACGCATATTCACTGGTCGTCGCGCAAGCCCAAGTAAGCGAACTGCGAAGGCACTCGGGATCTAAATGGCTGGGAACTTGAAAAGTTTTGATTTGGATCAAACTTTCTGCGCGAGCCGATCGCGTAGTATGCTAGCTGTATATCATCCAGACAGCCTTTAGCCGAAGCGCCATGCGGATTTCCCGTTCATTCAAGACCTATGCGGCACTGTTCGTGCTGGTCAGCATACTGTTCATGCAGTTTGCTGTCGCTGCCTACGCATGTTCGGGGGGGCCGGCGAAAGCTGAGGTGCAACAGGGGAAATTTGCGGACTCTGCTGGAGATCATCAACACATGGCGGGCTGCCGCGATCGGGCCGCAGCACCATCGCCCCTGTGCCATGCGCACTGCCAACCGGACGGCCAATCGCTGGATCGTCCGATCCATCCCGATGTCGTCCCGTTCGTGGCGACACAACTCGTCGCATCCCTGGTCCATCACGCCGTCCACTACCGAACCATCGCCCTGGTCGACAACGACGGCTCCTTGCTGCGCACCACCGCGCCGCCTGCGACCGTTCGAAACTGCTGTTTCAGAATCTGACACGCCCACCTGGGCGATGACATCGCCACCGCGGAATCACACGGGCATCCACCCTTTCAGGTCGATGCATGCCGTTGCGGCGTCGCGTTGCGGGAATGACCACGCAACCCGACAGTAAGCGCCCCTGCCGCATCCATCGATCCCCGCAATACAGGAGAGTATATGCAATATGCAATGAGCGCCCTTCCCGGCGCCCTTGGGCTAGTCATCGCCCTGGCCGCTGGCGCCGCCGTGGCGCAGACCATGCCAGGCGCCACCGTTGACAGCCTGTTGGACTTGGCCAGGGCGAATAATCCCGATTACGCAGCACAGCGCCATGACGCCGCCGCCGCCGCCGAACGCATCGGCCCGGCCGGCGCCCTGGCCGACCCCAGGCTGCGCATCGAGCTGCAGGACGTCACGATGGGGGGCGAGCAGAACCCGTCGCTCTCGCCCAGCCGGGCCGGCAGCACGCGCTACCAGATCATGCAAGACTTGCCCTGGTTCGGCAAACGCGACCTGAAACGCTCGATCGCGACACAGAATGCCGACGCCGCCAAGGCTGGCGCCGCAAGCGCCTGGCAAGACATCGCCGCGCGGATCAAAGGTGCGTACGCGCAGTCCTACTACCTGTTCCAGAACGAGCGCTTGACACAGGAAATCCTCGATCTGATGAGCAGCCTGGAAAAGGTTGCCCAGGCGCGCTATGCCAGCGGCCTCGCGGCCCAGCAGGATGTGATCCGGGCCCAGGTGGAACTGACCACGCTGAGCAACGAATTGATCAGCCTTGAGAGCGACATCCGCATGAACCGGGTCCAGCTCAACATGCTGTTGGCGCGGCCGGCCTACGCGCCGTTGGCGCCGCCGATGCAGACGCTGCCCCAGCCGGTATCGGCGCGCCTCGATTATGCGTTGCTGGAACAGCGGCTGCGCGCCGGCAATCCGCAACTGTTCGCCGCCAACGCCAAGCTGCAAGCGGCAGAACTGGGGCGCGACCTGACGCTCAGGAACCGGTATCCCGACTTCACGGTGGGGATCGCACCCGTGCAATCGGGGCGCTCGGTCAAGAATTGGGAGTTGATGGTGGAACTTAACATCCCACTGCAACAATCGTCGCGCAGGTCGCAGGAGCGTGAGGCGCAGTCCATGCTCGCCGCCGCCCGCTCCCGCAAGGAGGCGACGGCCAATCAATTGCTGGCCGAACTGGCGGGAGACTTGTCGGGGCTGGAAGCGGCGCGGCGCGTCGAGCACCGCGTCGCCGACAGCCTGATACCGCAGGCACAACTCACCTTCAACGCCGCGTTGGCCGGGTATGAAAACGGCAAGGTCGACTTTGCGACCGTACTCGACGCACAACGCCAGATCCGGATGGCCAGGCAGAGCCGCTTCAAGGCGCAGCTCGATGCGGCAGCACGGCTGGTGGAGATTGAACGCTTGCTGGGAGAAACATTATGAATCGGGGAACCCTCGCACTACTGGCCCTGGCGGCTGCCGGCGCCATCGCCGCCGGCGGCTACTGGATGGGCCAGCGCAGCAACGCGGGCGCTACGGCACCACACGGCGCTGCGGCCACCGCCGCGAGCGCGACAGCGCCGCGCAAACTGCTCTACTACCGCAATCCGATGGGATTGCCGGACACCTCTGCCACCCCGAAGACAGACCCGATGGGCATGGCCTATGTGCCGGTATATGAAGGACAGGATGACGGAGGAAACGCGCCGACGAATCGCGTCACGCTCAACACCGACAAGGTCCAGAAGCTGGGCGTGAGGACCGAGGCCGCCGGTGTCAAGGCGCTGGACAAGGTCGTGCGCGCGGTCGGACGAATCGAGCCTGACGAGCGGCGCACCTATACCATTGCGCCGAAATTCGAGGGTTATGTCGAGCGCCTGCACGTCAACGCCACCGGCCAGGCCATCGGCAAGGGCCAGGCGCTGTTCGAAGTCTACAGTCCGGATTTGGTGACCGCGCAGCGCGAGTACGTGATCGCGCAGCAAGGCGTGCAGTCGCTGGAGGCCGGCGGCAGCGATGCCCAGTCGGGCATGAAGCAGTTGGCCGCGGCCGGCCTGCAGCGCCTGAAGAACTGGGACATCTCCGATGAGCAGTTGCGCTTGCTGGAGCACGGCGGCGCGCCCCGCCGCACCTTGACGTTCCGCTCGCCGGTGTCCGGCATCGTCACCGAGAAGAAGGCGGTGCAAGGCATGCGTTTCATGCCCGGCGATATGCTGTACCAGATCACCGACCTGTCGACGGTATGGGTATTGGCCGACGTCTTTGAGCAAGATATCGGCGCCGTCCGGCTGCACGCCAAGGCCACCGTCACGCTGGACGCCTATCCTGGCCGCGCGTTTGATGGGGATATCAGCTATATCTATCCAACCCTCAAGGCCGAGACGCGCACCGCCACCGTCCGGGTGGAACTGTCCAATGCCGGCCAGCTGCTCAAGCCTGGCATGTTTGCCAGGGTCGAGCTGGCCGTGCCGGCCGCCAGCCGGGCCGTGACCATTCCCCTGTCTGCGGTGATCGATAGCGGCACGCGCCGCATGGTGCTGGTCCAGATCAAGGCGGGGCAATTCGAGCCGCGCGAGGTGCGCCTCGGGATGCGCAGCGACACCTATGTCGAAGTGCTCGATGGCGTGCGGGAGGGTGAGCTGGTGGTGGTGGCCGCCAATTTCCTGATCGATGCCGAAAGCAATCTCAAGGCTGCCGTGAGCGGCTTCGGGCACGCGGGCCAATAACGGAAAACACCATGCTCAATAAAATCATCGACTGGTCGGGCAGGAACATCTTCATCGTCCTTCTGGCCACACTGTTCATCATCATTGGCGGCATCTATGCGGTGGCCAAGACGCCGATCGATGCGCTGCCCGATCTGTCCGACGTCCAAGTCATCGTCTACACGGAATTCCCCGGCCAGGCGCCGCAGGTGGTCGAGGACCAGGTGACCTATCCATTGACGACGGCCATGCTGTCCGTGCCGAAATCGAAGGTGGTGCGCGGCTTCTCCTTCTTCGGCGCCTCGTTCGTCTACGTCATCTTCGAGGACGGCACCGACATCTACTGGGCCCGCTCCCGGGTGCTGGAATACCTGAACTTCGCCTCCGGGCGCATGCCCAAGGGCGTGACGCCCCAGATCGGGCCGGACGCCACCGGCGTCGGCTGGGTCTATCAATATGTGCTGCTGGCCAAGGACCGGACGCTGGCCGAACTGCGCACCCTGCAAGACTGGTACGTGCGCTACCAGCTGGCCAAGGCGCACGGCGTGGCCGAAGTGGCGTCGATCGGCGGCTTCGTTCAAACCTATCAGGTCACGGTCGATCCGCTGCGCTTGCGCGCCTATGGCATCGCCTTGTCCAAGGTGAGCCAGGTGATCCGCGATTCGAACCGCGATGTCGGCGGCCGCGTTGTGGAAATGGCGGAAACCGAGTACATGGTGCGCGGTCGCGGCTACCTGCGCGGGCGCGGCGACCTGGAGAATCTCGTGGTCAAGAGCGACAAGGGAACGCCGGTCCTGATCCGCGACATCGCCCGGGTGGAACTGGCCCCCGACGAGCGCCGCGGCCTGACCGAGCTCAACGGCGAAGGCGAGGTGGTCTCCGGCATCGCCATGTCGCGCTACGGGCAAAACGCGCTGGAAGTGATCCGCAACCTGAAGGAGAAGATCAAGGAAATCAGCGCCGGCCTGCCGGATGGCGTGTCGATCGAAGCGGTGTACGACCGCTCGGAACTGATACACCGCGCCATCGATACGCTGAAAGGCACGCTGGTCGAGGAAAGCGTCATTGTCGCCATCGTCTGCGTGGTCTTCCTGCTGCATGTACGCAGCGCCCTGGTGGCGATCGTGATGCTGCCGGTCGGCGTGCTGATGGCATTTATCGTCATGCATCTGCTGGGCATGAGTTCCAATCTCATGAGCCTGGGCGGGATCGCCATCGCGATCGGGGCCATGGTCGACGCGGCGATTGTGATGATCGAGAACGCCCACAAACACATCGAGCGCATGCGGGACGGCGATACACGCGCGGAGGCCATCATCTGCGCCTGCAAGGAAGTGGGACCTTCGCTGTTCTTCTCCCTGCTGATCATCACCGTGTCCTTCCTGCCAGTGTTCACGCTCGAATCCCAGGAAGGACGCCTGTTCTCGCCGCTGGCCTACACCAAGACCTTCGCCATGGCAGGCGCGGCCATCCTGTCGGTCTCGCTGGTCCCGGTGCTCATGCTGTTGTTTGTCCGTGGCAGGATACTTCCCGAAGCGAAAAACCCGGTGAACCGCTTGCTGATCTGGCTCTACCGGCCGATCATCCAGGCCGTGCTGCAGTGGCGAAAAGCGACGGTCATCGTCGCCGCGCTCGTCGTGCTGCTCTCCTACTACCCCGCCTCCCGCCTGGGCAGCGAGTTCATGCCCGCGCTGAACGAAGGAACGCTGCTGTACATGCCCGCCAGCCTGCCCGGCATGACGATCACCAAGGCCGCCGAGCTGTTGCAGACACAGAACAAGATCATCAAGGGCTTTGCGGAGGTCGCCTCGGTCTATGGCAAAGCCGGCCGCGCCAATACGGCGACCGATCCGGCGCCCACCGAGATGTTCGAGACCGTCATCAACCTCAAGCCGGAATCGGCCTGGCGGCGCGGCATGACGATCGACAAGCTGATCGCGGAAATGGACCAGGCGCTGCAGATACCGGGCGTTGCCAACGCGTGGACCATGCCCATCAAGGCACGCATCGACATGCTCTCGACCGGCATCCGCACGCCGATCGGCATCAAGGTATTCGGCAAGGATCTCGAGCAGATGGAGCAGCTGGCCAAGCAGATCGAAGCGGTCGTCAAGCAGGTGCCCGGCACCACCTCGGCCTTCGCCGAACGGATCACCGGCGGCTACTACCTGAATATCGAGCCGGACCGCGCACAGCTGGCCCGCTATGGTCTATCCGTGGGCGAGGTGCAGGATGTGATCGGCACCGCGCTGGGCGGCGAGATGGTGACCACGACCGTGGAGGGCCGCGAGCGCTTTGGCGTCACCGTGCGCTACCCGCGTGAACTGCGCGGCGACCCGCAGCAGATCGGCGCCGAAGTGCTGGTGCCCGTGACGGACGGCGGCATGATTCCGCTCGGGCAGCTGGCCCACACCGAACTGGCGAAAGGTGCGCCGGGCATCCGCACGGAGAACGCCCTGCTGTCGGCCTACATCTTCGTCGACATCCGCGACCGCGATATCGGCGGCTACGTGGCCGACGCGCGCAAGGCCGTCAACGCCCAGGTCAAATTCCCGCCGGGCTATTACGCCACCTGGAGCGGACAGTTCGAATACATGGAGCGCGCCATCGAGAAGATGAAGCTGGTGGTGCCGGTCACGCTGCTGATCATCTTCCTGCTGCTGTATCTGAACTTCCGCCGCTTGACGGAGACGCTGATCGTCATGCTGTCGGTGCCGTTCGCCCTGGTGGGCGGGGTATGGCTGATGTGGCTGCTCAATTACAAGCTGTCGGTGGCGGTCGCGGTCGGGTTCATCGCGCTGGCCGGGGTCGCGGCCGAGACGGGCGTCGTCATGCTGATCTATCTCGACCATGCATGGGAAGCGGCCAAGGCGCGCTGCAAGCTGTCGGGCACGCAACCGAACGCCGCGGATCTGTACGCGGCGGTCATGGAGGGCGCGGTCGAGCGTGTGCGGCCCAAGATGATGACCGTGGTGGCCATCATGGCCGGGCTGTTGCCCATATTGTGGAGCAAGGGCACGGGGTCTGAAGTCATGAGCCGGATCGCCGCGCCCATGGTGGGCGGCATGATTTCCTCCACCATCCTGACGCTGGCCGTGATTCCCGCGCTGTATGCGCTGGTCAAGCAATGGCGCATCGGCAAGGGGTGGGAAACGTAATGGCAAGGCCGGCTATCGGCAGCAGCATCGCCCTTCGGGGCGCCAACCAGGAGAACAAGATCATGAACAAACCAGAGGGAATAGAGATGCAAGCCGGGGTACTCTACACCTGCCCGATGCACCCGGAGATCAGGCTGGACCATCCCGGCAGCTGCCCGAAATGCGGGATGACGCTGGAGCCGGTGATGCCGGAGCTTGGCGACGATGACAACCCCGAACTGAAGGATTTCACCAGGCGTTTCTGGTGGACGCTGCCATTGACGGTGATCGTGACCACGTTGGCGATGTTTGGGCACCAGCTTGGCCTGTTGCCGGTCGCGACCCAAACCCTGGTCGAGTTTGCCCTGGCGACGATTATCGTCCTGTGGGCCGGCTGGCCATTTTTCGTGCGGGGAGCGCGGTCGATCATCAACCGCAGCCCGAATATGTGGACCTTGATCGGACTGGGTACGGGGGCGGCCTATCTGTATAGCGTGGCGGCGACCTTCGCGCCACAATGGTTTCCACGGTCGTTCATGTCGATGGGACGCATCGGCGTGTACTACGAGGCGGCCGCCGTCATCATCTCGCTGACACTGCTGGGACAGATGCTGGAATTGAAGGCCCGCTCGCAAACCTCGGCCGCCATCAAGTCGCTGCTGGGCCTGGCGCCAAAGACGGCGCGCCGCATCAACGCCGACGGCACCGAGCAAGACGTGCCCATCACCCATGTGCATGTCGGCGACTCGCTGCGCATCCGGCCGGGGGAAAAGGTGCCGGTCGACGGCGTCGTGCTGGAAGGGAGCAGCGCCGTCGATGAATCCATGCTGACCGGCGAACCGATACCCGTGAGCAAACGGGTCGGAGACAAGGTGATCGGCGCCACGCTCAATGCCAGCGGCGCGATGGTGATGCGTTCGGAGCGCGTCGGTTCGCAAACGATGCTGGCGCAGATCGTGCAGATGGTGGCCGCCGCGCAGCGCTCCAAGGCGCCGATGCAGCGCATGGCCGACGTGGTGGCCGGCTATTTCGTGATCGGCGTGGTGTCGATCGCGGTCCTGACATTCTTCGTCTGGGGCCTGCTGGGCCCCGAGCCCAGCTGGGTCTTCGGCTTGATCAACGCGGTCTCGGTGCTGATCATTGCCTGTCCGTGCGCCCTGGGGCTGGCCACACCCATGTCGATCATGGTGGCCACGGGCAAGGCGGCGACCCATGGCGTGTTGTTCCGCGATGCGGCGGCGATCGAAAAGCTGCGCGAGGTCGATACCCTCATTGTCGACAAGACCGGCACCCTGACCGAAGGCAAGCCGGCGTTCGAGCAAGCCATCGCGGCGGCCGGCTTTTCTGAGGAAGAAGTGTTGCGGCTGGCGGCCAGTCTCGATCAAGGCAGCGAGCATCCGCTGGCCGACGCCATCGTGCGCGCCGCGCGCGAGCGCAAACTGACGCTCGACACGCCTGCTGCGTTCGAGTCGGCAAGCGGCATCGGCGTGCGCGGCACGGTGGGCGGCAAGGCCGTGGCGCTGGGCAATACCGCCCTGATGGATCAGCTTGGCATTGACGTGCAAGCGCTGCGCTCCAACGCCGAGGCGCTGCGCACCGAGGGCGCGAGCGTGATGCACCTGGCCATCGATGGCGCGTTCGCCGGCTTGCTGGCCGTTTCCGATCCGATCAAGGCCAGCACCCGCGAAGCGCTCGACACGCTGACGACGGCTGGCATACGGGTGGTGATGGCCACCGGCGACGGTGTCACGACAGCCAGGTCGGTGGCCCGCCGGCTGGGCATTAACGAGGTGTATGGCGAGGTCAAGCCCGCCGACAAACTCGCGCTGGTCGAGAAGCTGCAAGGCGAGCATCGGGTCGTGGCCATGGCCGGCGACGGCATCAATGACGCGCCGGCGCTGGCGAAGGCCGATGTCGGCGTCGCGATGGGCACGGGCACCGACGTGGCCATGAACAGCGCCCAGATAACGCTGGTCAAGGGCGATCTGCGCGGCATTGCGACGGCGCGCCTGATCTCCGTCTCAACGGTGCGCAACATGAAACAGAATCTGCTGTTTGCCCTCGTCTACAACGCGCTGGGCATCCCGATTGCCGCCGGCGTGCTCTACCCGCTGACCGGATGGCTGCTGTCGCCTTTGATCGCGGCGCTGGCCATGAGCCTGAGTTCGGCATCCGTCATCGGCAACGCGCTACGACTTAAATAAAGGCCTGTGCAATGCATCAGCGCTTGCCAGCACGGATAGTCGCGACCAGTGCCGCGATGCGTGGCGCCAGATCGTCCGCGCCGCTGTCGAGCGGCAGCGCATGGCCCAGTTCATCGGGTGTCAGCGGCTCCAGCGCGGCTTGCTGATAGGCCAGCAGCTCCGGTCCGGCGTCGGACGCATCGGCCCCGCCCGCCGCACGCTGTGCCAGGCGCTCGCGCAGCAGCGGTGCGGCGGCGTGCAGGTCGACGATGAAAAAGGGGATCGCCAGTTCGCGCGCCAGCTGCTGGAATGGCTGCCGTTGCCGGTACAGCAGATGTGCGGCATCGACGATCACCGTGAGTCCGGATGCGGCGACGGCGCGCGCCAGCGCGAGCAGGCGCGCATAAGTCGCCTCGCCGCTGGCCTCGTCATAGATGCCCTGGCCGGCCGGCGCGGCCATGCACGTCGCCGCCGTCAGCCCGTGCAAGCGCTTGCGCTCGACATCGGAGCGGAGGCAGATCGCGCCCAACGGTCCGCTGAGCAGCGCCGCGCACACCGACTTGCCGCTGCCGGAGCAACCATGCATCAGCACCAGCGCCCCCCGCTGCGTCAAGCCGCGCACCGCCTGCGCCAAGTAGCGGCGGGCTGACGCCCTCGCCTTCCTCGCCGTCGCCGGCGCCGCGCCGTTCGCTGCCCACAAACACACTTTGCAGCGCACCAGCGCCCGCATGGCCAGGTAGTAGCCCAGCACCGCCAGTCCCTGGTAATCGTCGCTGGCCGCAAGATAGCCTTGCAACAGGCGCGCGGCCAGATCGTCGCGGCGGTGGTGGCGCAGATCCATGACGATGAAGGCAACGTCGCTAATGACGTCGATCCAGCGCAGTCCATCGTTGAACTCGATAGCGTCGAAGACTTCCACCCTGCCCTCCCAGCTGAGGATGTTGCCGCCATGCAGATCGCCATGGCATTCGCGGATGTGGCCCGCCATGCGGCGCTGCTCAAAAGCGTGCGGCGCCGCCATCTGCGCGGCGTGCCAGCGCGCCAGCGCGGCAAGCAAGCCGCGAGCGCGCCGGCCGCGCAACAGGCCGGACACGGTCGCCAGGTCGCCGCGCCCCAGCCGATCGAGGGCGCCGGCGCTGCCCCACGGCGCATCGGGCGCGGCGCCGGCGGCGCCGGCGTGGAACCGCGCCAGCTGGAGCGCCAGCGCATCGACCTCGCCGGCCTGCAGCTGGCCGGCGTCCAAGCGCGCGCTCCACAATGCCTGCTGCGGAAAGGCGCGCATGCGCACGGCAAATTCAAGCGCGGCGCCGCCGCCGTCAAGTTCGGGTTGCTCAGCGCTGCCGGTGACCGCGCTCACGCCCAGATACAAACCTGGCGCCAGACGCCGGTTCAGGCGCAGTTCTTCGAGGCAGCAATGATGGCGCGCCGCCAGCGTGGTGTAGTCGAGCACGTCCAAGCGCAACGCTTTTTTGAACTTGTAGGCCAGCTGATCCAAAACATAGACCCACGAAATATGGGTCTCAAAGCGCTGGAAGCGGCAGCCACCGCGTTCCCAGGCGGCCTCCAGAAGCTGCAACAGCGCCCGCTGGCGCTCCAGCGCGCCGGTGACGTCTGCGCCGGACGGCGGCGGAGAGCATGCCATCACGCCCACCTTTTCATTGAAGCAGGACGCATTGCCACCGCGCCTCTTCGACGCGTCGCGCACATGGCGGCCATTCAATGCACCAGGTCGGGCGATGGCTGATTGCTGCGCGCCGCATACATCGCCGCGATCTGGACGGCGTAGCGCGCCATCAAGCCTTCACGCTTGAGCTTGAGGGTTGGCGTGAGCAGGCTGTTTTCCACCGTCCACGGTTCGATCATCGCCCACGCTGCGCGCGGCGCGGCATGGCGCGGCAGCTGCGCGCACGCCTCGCGCACACGCTTGAGCAACAGCGCCTGGGTGGCCGGCGCGGCCAGGCTGTCCGGCTGGGCGGGATCGAGCGCCAGCCGCAGCGCCAGCGCGCGCCAGGCCGCGGCATCGAGCACCAACAGCGCGCTCAGGTAGGGGCGGTTGTCGCCTATCACCATCGCCTGGGCGAACAGCGGATCGCCCAGGATCGCCTGCTCGACCGTGGCCGCGGCGATCTTCTCGCCGTTCGACGTCACCAGGATATCCTTGATCCGGCCGACGATGCGGATGCGTCCCTGCTCGACGACCGCCTGGTCGCCGGTGCTGAGCCAGCCGTCGGCGCCCACCACGCGCGCGCTGTCCTCGGGACGGCCCCAGTAACCGAGCATGACGCTGGCCGAACGCACCTGCAGCTCATCGCGCGCGCCCAGCCGAACCTCGCAACCATGCAGCGCGCGGCCGACGCTGGCCGGCCAGTTGTCGTCGATGCCGTTGGTCGCCACCACCGGCGAGCACTCGGTCATCCCATAGCCCTGCAGCAAAGGCAGTCCCATCGCCAGCAAGCCTTGCGCCGTAGCCTCCGGCAACGGCGCGCCGCCGCAGATGGCCGCGCGCAGGCGCGCGCCGAACCGCTCGCGGACGGCGCGGGCGAGCAGCCGCTCGAGCAACGGCCACAACAGCGCGTCCGCCATCGCCAGGCCGCCGGTGGGCAGGCGCTGGCGGCGGCAAAAACGCCGCCAGCCCACGCCCAGCGTCAGCGCATGGAGCGCGCGCCCGGCGGCGCCGGCGGCGGCACCCCGTTCGATCTGCGCGGCGTGGAATTTTTCGTAGATGCGCGGCACCGCGACCAGCACCGTCGGGCGGATCGCGCTCAGGTCCTCCGCCAGCAGCGCCATCGAACGCGCATAAGCCACGCTGGCGCCGGCCGCCAGCGGCAGGTAATACCCGACCGTGCGTTCGAATGTATGCGACAGCGGCAGCACCGACAGGAAGACATCGTCGGCGCGCACCGGCAGCCGCGCCATCAGCCCGCGCAGATTGGCCAACACATTGGCGTGGCTGAGCATGACGCCCTTGGGCCGGCCAGTGGTGCCGGAGGTGTAGACGATGGCGGCCAGGTCGGCGCCGGCGGCGCGGCAAGCGACGGCACCCGGCTCGCCAGTGCGTTCCAGCCAGGCGCCGAGCGACACCATGCTCGGCCGCTGTTCCGGCGGCGCCGGATCGCAGGCCTGCAGCGTCACCACCTGCCGCAGATGCTCCGGCACCAGACCGCAATCGGCGATGGCGCGCCATTGCAGTTGGCTCTCCACCAGCAGCAGCGCCACCTGGCAATCGTCAAGGATGTAGCGGATGCTGGCCGGATTGTCCAGCGCATGCATGGGCACCGCCACCAGCCCGAGCGACAGCAGCGCCTGGTCGGCACAGACCGCGTCCACGCCGTTGGGCAGCAGGACGCCGACCCGCGCGCCGGCGCCGAGCATCTGCGCACTGAGCGCGCGCTGCCAGCACGCGACCCGCAGCTGGATCTCGCGCCAGCTGTAGCTGCGCCAAGCGCCGGCCACGCTGTCGTACTGCCGGTAAGCCAGCGCCTGCGGCGACTGCCCCACGCGCCAGGCAAACAACTCGCCCAGCGTGCTGATGCCGCGCAGCGCCGTCGCGGCGGCGGTCGCTTCCATCGACGTGCCTGTTTCCATCAAGGTCTCCTGGCGGCGCCGCCCGTGCGGCCACCGTAGCCCCACCTTAACCGCCACGCCGGCGGAAGTCATCGCCGCCACTTGAGCCAGATCAAATAGCGCGTGGATATCCACGTGCGTCCACCTTCCAGCAGCCGAAATTGAGCGAATGTGTGCAATTTCGTGACTACCAAGCAGCAGTTTCACACCATGCGATTCCCTTATGGCAACATTTGTGATCTAATGGTATCTCAACGAAGGCCGATTGCTCACAGCGGCTGTAACGTAATGGAAATGCCAAGCAAGACTGCGACCGGACAATTGTTGAAACGACGTACCCTATGCCTTGCATTGCTGGCCCAAGCCCTGGCGGTCGCCGGCTGCGGCGATGGCAGTCCCGCGTCCGCCACGGCGGCGCCGCCGCCGACCGTCATCACGGCCTTGGTCTGGGCGCCGGACTGGCCGCAGGAAATGCACCACATCGCCGCCGCCTTCACGCGCGCCCATCCCGACATCAAGGTCAACGTCCAGTTCATGATCGGCAATTCGGTCGAAGAAAACCTGAAACCACGGGTCGCCTCGAACCAGCTGCCGGATTTAATCTCGGTCAATCCCAATGCCTACGCCGCCGGCCTCGCCGCGCAGGGCCTGCTGGCCGACGTCAGCGGCACCGCGGCGTGGTCCAATATGCTGGATCTGCTCAAGCCGGACTGGACCACCGCCAACGGCCAGCACTTCGGCATCGCCAGCGGTGTGGCGGCCACGCTGATCTACTACAACAAAGCCATGTTCCAGCAGGCCGGCGTGCACCGGCTGCCGACCAACTTCGACGAGTTCCTGGCCGCCTGCGCGCTGCTCAAGAAAGCCGGCCTGACGCCGCTGATCCTCGACGGCGGTTTTCCCAACATGCTGGGCAACGGGCCCTTCAGCTACGGCTTCGCCAACAATGTCGCGGCGGCCAGGCCGGACTGGCGCCGGCAACTGGCCAGCGGCCAGCTCGACCTTGACACCGCCGAGACCGCCGACATCTTCGCCAAGATCAAGCTGCTGGCCGCGCGCGGCTACGTGCAGCACGGCTATATGAACACCTCCTACGACCAGGGCATACGCCTGTTCGCGGAGGGCAAGGCAGCCATGGCCTTTGAAGGCAGCTGGGCCGCCGGCCGCCTGCTGGGCGGCAAAACGGTCGATGCCGGCGTCTTCATTCCGCCCTGGAACGCGGCCGGCAAGACGGTGGTGCCGGTGGTCGGCAGCGAGACCGGCTTCGCCGTCTGCAATACGCGCAACCGCGCGGCGGCCATGTTGCTGCTGGAGTTTATGGCCAACGCCGGCTATCCGATCCAGCAAAATGCCCGCCACAATATTTCGTCGATGAAGCGCGTCGATGGCCAGCTGCTGACCGACCCGCAACTGAGCGCCTATATGCAGCAAGTCAGCCAGTACGCCAGCGCGGTGCCGCCCTACTATGCCTTCCTGCCCGCCAACAGCATCGAAACGCTGCACCCGCTGCTGCAAGACGTTTTGTCCGGCAAGATCACGCCGCGCCAGGCCGCCCGCAAACTGGATGCCTCGGTGCGCAGCGCGTCCGCGGCGGGCCGCAAGGACTGAGCCATGCCAAAGCGACGCTACCTGCCGGCCGGCCTGCTGCGCCAGATCGCCATCCGCTACCGCCTGTTCGGCGCGCTGATCCTGATCTCGCTGCTGCCGCTGCTGGTGACCGGTTATATTTCCTGGGCCGAATCGAGCAACGCGATCCAGCAAAAGAGCCGCCTGTTCGCCACCGAGATCGTCAAGCAGGTCGCCAAGAATCTGCAGTTGCGCATGGCCGACATCGAGGCCGGCAGCGAAGCGCTGGTGTTGTCGGACCCGGTGCAAGCGGCGCTGGCGCGCTATGCCGGCGACAGCCCAGCCGAGCAAGGCCGCGCGCGCGCCGACCTGACCCACATCCTGCTGGCCAACTACGGCTCGTTCCAGGACGTCGACCAGAAATACTTCCTGACGCCGGACCACCAGGTACTCGATCCGCAGGTGTTCGCCCAGCTCGGCCAGGGCGTCGGCGACTTCAGCCGCGCGGCGGCATCGCGCAAGGGGCGGCCCTACTGGGGCACGCTGGATTTGTGGGACGGCCAGCAAAGCATCGCCATGGCGCGCCAGATTTACTTCAAGAGCGACAACCAGCTGGCCGGCAGCCTGTTCCTCGGCATGCGCTCGACCCGGTTTTCCACCATTTTCGACAACGTCAACCTCGGCGCCGGCAGCGAGATCTTCATCGTCGACCTGCGCGCCGGCCGCCGCCTGATCCAGAGCAACGAAGGCGCCGGCAACAGCGTCGCGCCGGCGCTGCTGAAGCAGATCGCCGCGGCCGCCCGGAACGGCGAGACCACCGGCCACCTGGCCTACAACGCCATCGCGTCCGGCGCCACGCGGGCGTCCGGCTACCTGGCTGTGTACACGCCGGTGCCGCGCACCAACTGGTATGTGGTCAGCACCTTGCCCAACGACCTGCTACTGGCCGAGGCCCAAGCGGTGCGCGACGACATCGTGCTGATCGGCGTGATCTCCTTTCTTTGCGCGCTGCTGATGGGCTATGGCATCGCCCGCAGCATCTCGTCGCCGCTGGAGAGGCTGGCCGGCATCATGCGCGAAATTAAGCCGGGCAACTACGCGCTGCGCATGCATGACGAAGGCAAGGACGAGATCGCGCTGCTGGCGCAAAAGTTCAACGAGATGGCGGCCAACATCGCCCAATCGCACGAACAGCTGGAACAGCGCGTGGCCGAGCGCACCCGCGACCTGGAGCAGGCCAACCTCAAGCTGTCGGCGCTGAGCATGACGGACGGCCTGACCGGCATCGCCAACCGTCGCCGCTTCGACGAAGTGCTGGCCGCGGAACTGGGGGCCACGCTGCAGCGGGCCGCCCAGCCGCTGGCGCTCTTGATGATCGATGTCGACTACTTCAAGGCCTACAACGACCACTACGGCCACCAAGCGGGCGACGCCTGCCTGCGCCAGGTGACAACGATGCTGCACCAGCACGCGCGCCGCGCCAGCGACCTGGCGGCCCGCTACGGCGGCGAGGAATTCGTCATGCTGGCGGCCGACACCGATGAAGCGACGGCGCTGGCCCTGGCCGAATCGATACGCGCCGCGCTGGAACAGCTGCAACTGCCACATGAAGGCTCGCCGCTAGGCCATATCGCCGTCAGCATCGGCGTGGCGGTATTGCCGGCCGGCGCCGCGTCCGGCGCGGAGGACTTTATCCGCGCGGCGGACCAGGCCCTGTACCAGGCCAAGAAGCAGGGCCGCAACCAGGTGGTGCTGGACCAGCACTAATCATCTTGTTTAATATTATTAAAAACGTTTACCTTGTTTTCGGCAATATGCGGTTGACTGGCCTCGGCGGCGCACACGCTCCAAGCCGGAGTAGTCCTACAAGCAGGCCGCAGTTGCGCTGATAGTTCGCGGACTCTGGAATGGCTACGATGAGGTTTGACCCAACCAACGGAGTAAGCTATGAAGCCATACACCCTGACCGGCAAGTTTGCCTTGGCCCTGATCCTGACCGCTGCGGCTATCACCGGATGCAAGAACAAGGATGCGGATGTGGTTCCACGTGACAATAGCGCGCCACCCGCCCCGGCCGCCACGACGCCCGCGCCGGCACCGGATGCGAACCAGTCCGCGCCGGCGCCTGAGCCTTCTACCCAACCGGCGCCTGCGCCTGCGCCGACTCGTTAAGCGGCAAACCAAATACGGGCGGTGCGATATGCGCCGCCCGCTATAAGCGTTATTGCCGTCGCCGCCGCACAGCGGGACAGCCCTCACGTAGGATGCGCTCTCAACAAGGAGACTCCCATGGATAACGCTCAGACGTCCGAACCACGTTTCAACGCCGAACAACTGGCGGTGCTGGAACCGATACAAAACTATTTCCGGGGCCATGCCCAGGACAACGCCGACTTCATGCGCCTGGCCTTCCTGCCGACCGCGCACATCGAATCGATGCGCGAAGGCGTGTTCACGTCGTGGCCGCTGGATGTGTATTGCGAACGTTTCAAGGGCACGCCGGCCGCCGACGAAGCGCAGCGCCGCCGCACCGCCGACTGGATCGAAGTCCATGGCAACGCCGCCTGCGCCCGCATCACGCTGGAGCATGGCGCCATGATCTTCGTTGATTACTTCGTGCTGCTCAAGACCGAACAAGGCTGGAAGATAGCCAACAAGGCCTTCCAGGGTCAGGCCAGCTGAAGCGCGTCAGCTGAGGGCGGGGCCAGCGGTGCAATGGGGTGATTTTGATCCACATCATATATTTTGCGAGGGGCGTTTGTTAGGCTGAGTTTTTCACTTGACCAGGAGAACGTCATGTCCTACAAAACCATACTCGTCCATGTTGACAACTCGGACCACGCCCCGGAACGCATCGATGTCGCAGCCCGTCTGGCCAGCCAGCAGGACGCGCACCTGATCGGCGCGGCCACCACCGGCATCGCGGGCGAGTACTACCGCAACAGCGCCATGATGTACGCAGGCATGGTGCCGCAGGAACAGCTCGATGAACTGATCAGCAACGCCGAGCAGGCGTTGACGAAATTTGAAGCCCAGGGCCGCGCCGCCGACGTGCGCTACGAGCGCCGCATCAGCGACGACGAAACCCAGAACGGCCTGGTGCTTCAGGCCCGCTATGCCGACCTGGTGGTGCTCAGCCAATGCGAACCGGGCGAAGAGGGCCTGCTGATGGGTCCCGGCCTGGCGGCCTACCTGGCGCTGCACGGCGGTCGTCCGGTGCTGGTGGTGCCCTACGCCGGCAGCTACCCGCATATCAACCGCCATGCGCTGATCGCCTGGGACGGCAGCCGTTCCGCCACCCGCGCCGTCACCGACGCGCTGCCGCTGCTGCGCCGCAGCGCCCGCGTGACGCTGGCGGTGTTCGATGCGGAACACCAATACGGCGTGCATGGCGCCGAGCCAGGCGCCGATATCGCGCTGTTCCTGGCCCGCCACGGCGTCAAGGTCGACGTGTCGCAACAGCCGAAACCGGACGGCGCCAGCGTGGGCGAAGCGCTGCTGTCGCTGTCGGCCGATCTCGGCGCCGACCTGCTGGTGATGGGCGCCTACGGCCACCTGCGCTGGCGCGAAACCGTGCTTGGCGGCGTCACCCGCACGCTGCTGGCGTCGATGACGCTGCCCGTACTGATGTCGCACTGAGGCCCGGCCATGAGCTACAAAAACATCGTCGTGCACTGCGACCAGTCGCCGCACGCGGCTGGCCGCTACGCGCTGGCGGCCAAGGTCGCCCTGCTCACCGGCGCCCACCTGACCGGGGTGGCGCTGACCGGCATTTCACGCTACGCCGAGTGGAACGACAGTCTCGGCGCCTGGCCGCTGCCGCCGCATGTGCTGGACCATCTGCGCCACCAGGGCGCCGCCGCGTTGGCCAGTTTCGAACGTGACATGGCGGCAGCGGACGTCAAGCTGTGGTCCAGCAACCTGTATGAGGACGACGCCGAAAGCGGCCTGCTGCTGCATGCCCGCTACGCCGACCTGCTGGTATTGAGCCAGACCGATCCCGACGACATCCAGTTCGGCGTCGGCCGCCCGTTGCCGCCGGAGCTGCTGCTGCAAAGCGGCCGTCCGCTGCTGCTGGCGCCGACCGAGGCCAGGGCCGGCAGTATGCCCGACACGGTCCGTCATCCGCTGCTGGCCTGGGATGGCAGCGCACAGGCGGCGCGGGCCTTCAGCGACGCCCTGCCCTTGCTGCGACTGGCGCAACGCGTGACGCTGCTGGTGCTCAATGCGGACCGCGATCCGGCCCGCCACGGCGCCGAGCCGGGCGCCGACATGGCGCTATTCCTGTCACGCCACGGCGTGCAGGTGGACGTGATGCGCGAGTTCACCACGGTGGAAATCGGCGCGGCGCTGTTGTGCGCCGCGGCCGAGCGCGGCTGCGACCTGCTGGTGATGGGCGGCTACGGCCACCACCGCCTGCGTGAAACCCTGCTCGGCGGCGCCACCCGCAGCATCCTGCGCGAGATGACGCTGCCGGTGCTGATCTCACACTGAGACCAGCCCTGCCTCAATGCTGCAACACGAAGTTGCCTGGCGCCGGACCCAACACCCGGCCCAGGCCCATCGCCGGCGGCGCCACGCGCTCCCGTCCCGCATGACGCACCAGCCATTGCTGCCAATGCGGCCACCATGAACCCTCGGTGCGCTCGGCGCTGTTCAACCACTCGTCCGGACTGCTGTAGCCCGCCGCCTGCGCCTGCGTGCTGGCGGGATGGCTGCGGTAGCTGCGGTTGGCATGCCCCGGTTCGGAAACAATGCCGGCGTTGTGGCCGCCGGACGCCAGCACGAAATCGATCGGCGCACCGCTCAGCAGGTGGATCTTGTACACCGACCGCCATGGCGACACGTGGTCGCGCTCGGTCCCGACGACAAACATCGGCGTGCGGATGTCGGACAGCGCGATCGGCTTGCCTTGCGCCGTGTAGCGTCCCTCCGCCAGGTCGTTGCGCAGGAACAGGCCGTGCAGGTACTCGCTGTGCATGCGGAACGGCAAGCGCGTGCTGTCGGCGTTCCAGGACATCAGGTCGTTCGGCGCGCTGCGCTCGCCCATCAGGTACTCGCGCATCATGCGCGACCACACCAGGTCACGCGCATGCAACAGTTGGAAGGACGCGGCCATCTGGTCGCCGTCCAGATAACCCTGGTCCCACATCAACGCGTCCAGGAAGGCCAGCTCGCTGTCGTCGATAAACAGGCCCAGTTCGCCCGGCTCGCTGAAATCGGTCTGCGCCGCCAGCAGCGAGATGGAGGCCAGCTTGGCGTGCTGGCCGTGCTCGCCCGAATCGATGGCGGCGGCGGCGATCGCCAGCAGCGTGCCGCCCAGGCAATAGCCCACCGCGTGCACCGGCGCGCCCCCGCCCAGCTGGTCGGCCTGCTCGAGCGCGGCAAACACGCCCAGTTGCAGGTAATCGTCCATGCCCATGTTGCGGTCATGCTGGTCGGGATTGCGCCAGGACAGCATCAGCACCGTATGGCCCTGCTGCACCAGATAACGCACCAGCGAATTGTGCGGCGACAGGTCGAGGATGTAGTACTTCATGATCCACGACGGCACGATCAGCACCGGCTCGCGGTAGACCTTTTCGGTTTGCGGCGAGTACTGGATCAGCTCGATCAACTCGTTGCTGTAGATGACCTGGCCCGGCGTGACCGCCACATCCTGCCCTGGCACATAACTGGAGCCGGTCGGTTCCGGCACGGCCATGTCCGGCGGCGCCAGGCGGCGGCACAGGTCGCGGCGCCAGTTGAGAGCGCCGTCGATCAGGCTGCGCCCGCCGCTGGCCGCCGCGGCCCGCAACACCTCCGGATTGGTCCACAGATAATTCGACGGCGAGTACATATCGAGTAGCTGGCGCGCGGTGAAGGCCACCACTTCGGCGTGGTGCGGCGCCACGCCGCGCACGCCGGTGGTGGCCTGGCCCCAAAACTGCTCGGCTTGCTTAAAGCTGTTCACGTACTGCGAAAACGGCCACTGGCGCCAGGCCGCGTTATCGAAGCGGCTATCTTCGACCACCGGCTTGGCGACGCCGGCCAAGGCCGCCAGGCTTTGCGCCGCCAGCTCGCTGCGCTTGCCCGGCGACGCCGCCAAGTGCTGCCACCAATCCTGGAACGCCAGCGACATCGCGATCGGCGACACGCCGCCGGTCAGCCGCGCCATCTGGCTGCGCAGGTACAGGTCGAGCGTATTGCCGGGTTGTTCGGATTCCGGCGACGGCGTCGCGGCGCCCGGAACAACTTTCAACTGTGCAGTCTTCACATACCCTCCCGATTTGACGATGCACCGATTATGGTTGGGGGGCGTCCCCGAAGTATTTGATCTGGATCAAATACTTCCCGGAGCGCGCTCTCTAGACTGCCCTGCATCGCCCAACTAAGCCACTACCATGAACGAATCCGACGACATTATTGAAAACATCACCTACGACGAATTGCAAGTAGGCCAATGCGCGCGCCTGAGCCGCACGCTGAGCAAGGACGATATCGCCGCCTTTGCCGCCGTCTCCGGCGACGTCAACCCGGCCCACGTCGATCCGGAATATGCCGGCCACACCCTGTTCCACGGCGTGATCGCGCACGGCATGTGGGGCGCGGCGCTGATCTCGCGCCTGCTGGGCACCTGCCTGCCCGGCCCCGGCACCATCTACCTGGCGCAAACGCTGCAGTTCCTCAAGCCGGTGCGCATCGGCGACGAGTTGCGCATCACCGCCACCGTGACAGCCAAGGAGCCGGTCAAGAAACACGTGCTGCTCGATTGCGAGATCAAGAACCAGACCGGCGCCGTGGTGCTGACCGGCGTCGCCACGGTGATCGCGCCGAGCGAGAAGGTGCGCCGCCCGCGGGTCCACATGCCGCCGCTGAGTCTGTCACAGGTGCACGCCAATTATGCCAGCCTGATGGAAGCGGCGGCGCCACTGTCGCCGGTGCGCTGCGCCGTGGTCCATCCCTGCGACGAAGCCTCGCTGCGCGGCGCCCTCGACGCCGCCAAACACGGCTTGATCGTGCCGGTGCTGGTCGGCCCGCAGGAGCGCCTGCGGGCGCTGGCCGAGAGCGCCGGCCTGTCGCTGGCCGGCGTCGAACTGGTCGATGTCCCACATAGCCATGCGGCAGCCGCGCGCGCCGCCGCCATGGCCGGCGCCGGCGAAGTGGAGATGCTGATGAAAGGCAGCCTGCATACCGATGAGCTGATGTCCGCCGTGCTGGAGACGCCGGCGCTGCGCACCGCGCGCCGCCTGTCGCACGTGTTCCGGCTCGAAGTGCCGCTGTACGACAAAGTGCTGCTGATTTCGGACGGCGCGCTCAACATCCAGCCGACGCTGGAGCACAAGGTCGACATCGTGCAGAACGCCATCGAACTGGCGCACGCGCTGGGCACGGCCGAACCCAAGGTCGCCATCCTGTCGGCGGTGGAAACGGTGACGCCGAAAATCCCGTCCACGCTGGACGCGGCGGCCCTGTGCAAGATGGCCGAGCGCGGCCAGATCAGCGGCGCGCTGCTGGACGGCCCGCTGGCCTTCGACAACGCCATCTCGCCGATGGCGGCGCGTGCCAAGGGCATCGTCTCGCAGGTGGCCGGCCATGCCGACATCCTGATCGCGCCCGATCTCGAAGCCGGCAACCTGCTGGCCAAGCAGCTCGAATACCTGGCCGGCGCCGCCGTCTGCGGCGTGGTGCTCGGCGCGGCCGTGCCGATCGCCCTGACCAGCCGCGCCGACGACGCCGCCGCCCGCACCGCCTCGGCGGCGCTGGCGCTGATGCTGGCCCATCGCTACCGGCAGCAGCGGCCTTAAGCACCGCTGCTTGGACGGCGGCCCCCGCTTGCCGCCGTCCACTTGTTGATTTTTGATCTACATCAATTACACGCGCTTGACTGTCGCCGTACACTGCGTTCGCCGCTTGACTTTCGGCATCACCCCGCACTTCTCAAGGAGTTTCACCATGTTCCAGCCTGCGCCATTCGCCAGGCCGCGCACCGCCGTGACAGCGGCCGCGCTCGCCGCGTCACTGCTGCTGCCGGGTTGCGGCTCGATGGCGCCCCAGTATGCGCGGCCTCCGCTGCCGGTGGCCGCCGAGTACGGCGCGCCCGCAGCCACCGCCACGGCCTCCGCCGCGCTGCCCGAATGGCGCGGCTATTTCTCGTCGCCGGCGCTGCAGGCGCTGATCGTCGAAGCGCTGGCGCAGAACCGCGACCTGCGCATCGCCGCCCTGCGGGTTGAGCAGGCGCGCGCCGCCTACGGCATCGAACGCGCCGCCCGCCTGCCGCTGCTGGCGGCCCAGGCCGGCGGACAGCGTCAACAGGTACCGGCCGACCTCAGCCTGACCCGCCACGAAATGATCACCAGCCAGTACCAGGCCGGCTTGGGCGTGAGCGCCTGGGAGATCGACCTGTGGGGCCGCCTGGCCAGCCTGCGCGACGCCGCGCTGCAAGACTACCTGGCCAGCGACGCCGCGCGCCGCGCCATCACCATGTCCCTGATCACCCACGTGGCCGAGGGCTATTTCGACGTGCGCGAAATCGACCAGCGCATCGCGCTGGCGCGCCGCACCTTGGCCACACGCCAGGAAAGCTTCCGCATCTACTCGCGCCGGGTGGCGGTGGGTTCGACCTCGCGCCTGAACCTGACGCAGGTCGAAACCCTGCTGTTGCAAGCGCAGGCGCTCACCGGCCAGCTGGAACAGGAACGCGAGCGCAAGCGCCACGCGCTGCAACTGCTGGTCGGCAGCCCCGCCGCGCTGGCGCCGCTGGACGCCGAGGCCGCCGGTTTGCCCGGCAATTTTGCCGAACAGCTGCCCGCGCTGGCCCCCGGCCTGCCGTCCGCGCTGCTGGAGCGGCGCGCCGACATCGTCGCCGCCGAGCACCAGCTCCAGTCCGCCAACGCCAGCATCGGCGCGGCGCGCGCCACCTTCTTCCCGCAGGTCAGCCTGACCGCCGCGCTGGGCACCGCCAGCGCCGAGCTGGGCGGCCTGTTCGCCGGCGGCAGCCGCTCGTGGACCTTCGCCCCCAGCATCACGCTGCCGCTGTTCGACGGCGACCGCCGGCGCCAGAACCTGAGCCTGACCGAAGCACGCCGCGACAGCGCCATCGCCAACTACGAAAAAACCATCCAGGGCGCCTTCCGCGACGTCGCCGACGCGCTGTCGGCGCAAGCCTGGCTGGGCCAGCAGGTGACCATCGCCGAACGCGCCCTGCAGGTGCAGCGCGAACGCGCCCGCCTGTCGCAGCTGCGCTACGACAGCGGCGCCGTCGCCTTCCTCGACGTGCTCGACGCCCAGCGCGACCTGCTCAGCGCCGAACAACAATTGATCCAGCTGCGCCGCGCCCTGCTGGGCGCCGGCATCGCCCTGTACAGCGCACTCGGCGGCGACCCGGTCGTCGCCGCGCCGCCGCTGGCCGCCTTCTCCTACCTGCCCCGACCCCGCACATGACTCCTGACCTGACACGCAAACTCGGCGCCGCCGCCGTCGCCCTGGCCCTGGTGGCCGGTGCAGCCTACGCCTGGCAACGCATGCATCCCACCGGCCCCGGCCCCGGATTCGCCAGCGGCAACGGCCGCATCGAAGCGACCGAAATCGACGTCGCCGCCAAGCTGCCCGGACGCCTGCAAGACATCGCCGTCAACGAAGGCGACTTCGTGACCGCCGGCCAGGTGCTGGCCCATATGCAGGCGACCTCGCTGCAAGCCCAGCGCGACGAAGCGGTGGCGCGCCAGGCGCAGGCGCAAACCGCCGTCGCCAGCGCCGACGCCATGATCGCCGTGCGCCAGAGCGACTACCAGGCCGCGCAAGCGCTGGTGGTGCAACGCGAAAGCGAACTCGACGCGGCCCAGCGCCGCCTCAAACGCTCGGAAACGCTGGTGCTGGAGGGGGCCTCGTCGGAACAGGAGCTGGACGACGACCGCAGCCGCGTGCGCTCCGTCAGCGCCGTGATCCGCGCCGCCAAGGCGCAGGCCGAAGCGGCCCGCAGCGGCATCGAGGCCGCGCGCACCCAGGCCGGCGGCGCCCGCGCCTCGTTGACGGCGGTGCAGGCCACGGTCGACCGCATCGACGTCGACCTGGTTGACAGCGCATTGACGGCCCCGCGCGCCGGCCGGGTGCAGTACCGCATCGCCCAGCCCGGCGAAGTGCTGGGCAGCGGCGGCAAGGTGCTCAACCTGGTCGACCTGGCCGACGTCTACATGACCTTCTTCGTGCCGGAACAGGCGGCCGGCAAGCTGGCGCTGGGCGCGCCGGTGCGCGTGGTGCTCGACGCCGCGCCGCAGTACGTGCTACCGGCGCGCGTGTCCTTCGTCGCCAGCACCGCGCAGTTCACGCCCAAGACGGTGGAAACGGCCAGCGAACGCCAGAAGCTGATGTTCCGCGTCAAGGCGCAGATCGATCCGGCGCTGCTGCAGAAGCACATGAAGCTGGTCAAGACCGGCCTGCCCGGCGTGGCCTGGGTGCAGCTTGACGCCAACACGCCGTGGCCCGCCAACCTGGAAATCAAGGTGCCGCAATGAGCGACACCGCGGCGGCCGGCGTTGCCGGCCTGCGCGGCGTGGCACTGCAATACGGCGACACCCGCGCGCTGCGCGCCATCGACCTGGACCTGCCGGCCGGCTGCATGATCGGTTTGATCGGGCCGGACGGCGTCGGCAAATCCAGCCTGCTGTCGCTGGTGGCCGGCGCCCGCGCGGTGCAGCAAGGCAGCGTGACGGTGCTGGGCGGCGACATGCGCAGCAAGCGCCATCGCGACGCCGTCTGCCCGCGCATCGCCTACATGCCGCAGGGCCTGGGCCGCAACCTGTATCCTACCCTGTCGGTGGAGGAAAACCTGCAATTCTTCGGCCGCCTGTTCGGCCACGACGCCGCCAGCCGCCGCCACCGCATCGACGAACTGACCGCCGGCACCGGCCTGGCGCCATTCCTGCAACGGCCGGCCGGCAAGCTGTCCGGCGGCATGAAGCAGAAGCTGGGCCTGTGCTGCGCGCTGATCCACGACCCCGACCTGCTGATCCTGGACGAGCCGACCACCGGCGTCGATCCGCTGTCGCGCGCGCAGTTCTGGGACCTGATTTCCCACATCCGCGGCCAGCGCCCCACCATGAGCGTGGTGGTGGCCACCGCCTACATGGAGGAAGCCGACCGCTTCGACTGGCTGGTGGCGATGGACGACGGCCAGGTGCTGGCCACCGGCACGCCGCATGAACTGCGCACGCGCACCGCCACGACGACGCTGGAGCAAGCCTTCATCGCGCTGCTGCCGGCCGAGAAGCGCGGCGACCACCAGGCGGTGACGGTGCCGCCGTTCCAGCCGGCCGAAGGCAACGACAGCATCGCCATCGAGGCGCAGGGCTTGACGATGGTGTTCGGCGATTTCACCGCGGTCGATCATGTGGACTTCCGCATCCGCCGCGGCGAGATCTTTGGCTTCCTCGGCTCCAACGGCTGCGGCAAGTCGACCACGATGAAAATGCTGACCGGCCTGCTGCCGGCCACCGAGGGCAGCGCCCTGCTGTTCGGCGGCGCTGTCGATGCCAACGACATGGCGACCCGGCGCCGCGTCGGCTACATGTCGCAGGCGTTCTCGCTGTACGGCGAGCTGACGGTGGAACAAAACCTGGTGCTGCACGCGCGCATGTTCAGCGTGCCGGAGGCCGAGATAGCGGGCCGCGTGGCCGACATGGCGCAGCGCTTCGGCTTGGCCGGCGCGCTCGACACGCTGCCCGAACAGCTGCCGCTGGGCGTTCGCCAGCGCCTGTCGCTGGCGGTGGCCATGGTGCACAAGCCGGAACTGCTGATCCTCGACGAACCGACTTCCGGCGTCGATCCGGTGGCGCGCGACCTGTTCTGGCGCCTGATGATCGACCTGGCCCGCAACGACCAGGTCACCATCTTCATCTCGACCCACTTCATGAACGAGGCCGAACGCTGCGACCGCATCTCGCTGATGCACGCGGGCCGCGTGCTGGTGAGCGCCGCGCCGGCGCAGCTGCCGGCCTTGCGCGGCGTCGCCACCCTGGAGCAGGCCTTCATCTCCTACCTGGAAGGAGCGGCCGGCAATGTCGCGCCGCCGCCCGAGGCGCCGGCGCCGCCCGCAGTGGCCGCCGCGCCGCGCGCCGGCTGGCGCCGCAGCCTGCAGCGGGCCTACAGCTACACGCTGCGCGAAACGCTGGAACTGCGACGCGACCCGGTGCGCGCCACGCTCGCGCTGCTGGGCACGGCGATCCTGATGTTCATCATCGGCTACGGCATCAACATGGACGTCGAGAACCTGTCCTACGCGGTGCTCGACCGCGACCAGAGCGGCCTGAGTCAAAACTATGCGCTCAACCTGTCGGGCTCGCGCTACTTCATCGAGCGCGCTCCGCTGGCCGACTACGACGACCTGGACCGCCGCATGCGCAGCGGCGAACTGGCGCTGGCGATCGAGATCCCGCCCGGCTTCGGCCGCGACCTGCAACGCGGCGCCCCGGTGACGGTCGGCGCCTGGGTCGACGGCGCCATGCCGATGCGCGCCGAGACCACGCGCGGCTATGTGCAGGCCATGCACATGGGCTGGCTGGCCGACATGGCGCAGCACCGGCTGGGCATGAAGCTGGCGGGTTCCGGCACGCTGGAAACGCGCTACCGCTACAACCCCGACGTCAAGAGCCTGCCGGCCATGATCCCGGCCGTGATCCCGATGCTGCTGATGATGATCCCGGCCATGCTCAGCGCGCTGTCGGTGGTGCGCGAAAAGGAACTGGGCTCCATCCTCAACCTGTACGTGACGCCGGTGACGCGGCTGGAATTCTTGCTCGGCAAGCAGGTGCCCTACGTCGCGCTGGGCATGCTCAACTTCGCGCTGCTGACGGTGCTGGCGGCCACCGTGTTCGGCGTTCCCGTCAAAGGCAGCCTGCTGGCGCTGACGCTGGCGGCGCTGGTGTACGTGATCTGCGCCACCGGGCTTGGCCTGCTGGTCTCGACCTTCACCCGAAGCCAGATCGCCGCGCTGTTCGTGACCATGATAGGCACCATCATCCCCTGCGTGCAGTTCGCCGGTCTGCTCAATCCGGTGTCCGGCCTGACCGGCATCGGCGCGCTGATCGGCCGCATCTACCCGGCCACCCATTTCCTGACCATCAGCCGGGGCGTGTTCAACAAGGCGCTGGGGCTCGCTGAGCTGGGCGGCTCGTTGTGGCCGCTGCTGCTGGCGGTGCCGGTGATCCTCACCTTGTCGGCGCTGCTGCTCGACAAACAGGAGCGTTGAACATGCGCATCTCACTTCACACGCGCGTGGCGCACATCTACCGGCTCGGCATCAAGGAGTTGTGGAGCCTGCTGCGCGACCCGGCCATGCTGGTGCTGATCGTCTACACCTTCTCGCTGTCGATTTATGTGGCGGCGACGGCGATGCCGGAAAGCCTGAACAACGCCGCCATCGCCATCGTCGACCTGGATGGTTCGCCCTTGTCGGCGCGGATCGCGGCCGGCTTCTATCCGCCGCACTTCCGCACGCCGTCGCTGGTGAGCGCCGCCCAGGCCGACGCTGGCCTGGACAGCGGCAACTACACCTTCGTGCTGGCCATCCCGCCCGACTACCAGCGCGACACGCTGGCGGGGCGGGCGCCGACGATACAGCTCAACATCGACGCCACGCGCATGAGCCAGGCCTTCACCGGCAACGGCTACATCCAGCAGATCGTCGGCGCCGAGGTGGGCGACTTCCTGCGCCGCCAGCAGGAAGCGGCCGCGCCGCCGGTCGCGCTGGACCTGCGCATGCGCTTCAATCCCAACCTGGAGCAGTCGTGGTTTGGATCGCTGATGGAGATCATCAACAACGTCACCATGCTGTCCATCATCCTGACCGGCGCCGCGCTGATACGCGAGCGCGAACACGGCACCATCGAGCACCTGCTGGTGATGCCGGTGACGCCAATGGAGATCATGCTGGCCAAGGTGTGGGCTATGGGGACGGTGGTGGTGCTGGCGGCGTTGGCGTCGCTGGTGTTCATCGTGCAGGGGGCGCTGCACGTGCCGATCAGCGGCTCGATCGCGCTGTTCGTGCTGGTGACGGCGCTGCACCTGTTCGCCACGACGTCGATGGGGATCTTCCTCGCCACGCTGGCGCGCAGCATGCCGCAATTTGGCATGCTGCTGGTGCTGGTGCTGCTGCCGCTGCAATTGCTGTCGGGCGGCTCGACGCCGCGCGAAAGCATGCCGGTGCTGGTGCAGGACATCATGCTGGCCGCGCCGACCACGCACTTCGTGGCGGCCGCCCAGGCCATCCTGTACCGGGGCGCCGGCTTCAGCGTGATCTGGCCGCAGATGCTGGCCCTGGTGGCGATCGGCGCGGTGCTGTTCGCGCTGTCGCTGCGGCGCTTCCGCAAGACCATCGGGCAGATGGCCTGAACGGCGTCAGTCGTGGAAGGCGTCGACCACCTTGCGTTGGCCGAGCATGAAGGCGTCGGCCACATGGCGCAGCGGGGCCACGTCGACGTCCGAGCGCCCTTCCCGGACCAGGCCCGCGAAGCGGCGGTACAGCGACGGGTACTCGGCTTCCTTGGTTAGTGGCTGTTCGACGCCGTGCACCCACAGGCGCGCACCGCCGTCGCCCAGTTTAAGCTCTCCATCCGACGTTTGGACCACGATGTCCCAGCTTTGCTTGCCGGTCTGGCGCCAGTCGAAGACGGCGTGCACCGGCATCCCGCCGCCATCCTGGAAGTGCAGTTCGGCGGCGATGGGCGCGTCGCGGTTGTCGGGGAACTCCAAGGTGGCGCGGTTCAGGAAGATCAGCGACGGCAGGATCTCGGTGACGATGGACAGCGCATTGATGCCAGGATCGAACACACCCAGACCGCCGGCCTGCCAGATCCATTCCTGGTTCGGGTGCCACTGGCGCACGTCTTCCTTCCAGATGACCTGCATGGCGGTCGGCGCGTGCGCGGCCAGGTGAGCCTTGGCCGGCTGCACCGCCGGCGCGTAGCGCGAGTGCCAGCTGGTGAACAGGGTCAGGCTCTTGGCGGCGGCCAGCGCCTCCAGGTCGGCTACTTCGGACAGCGTCGCACCCGGCGGCTTTTCCAGGAACACGTGCTTGCCGGCGGCCAGCGCCACGCGGGCAGCCTGGTAGCGGTACTGCGGCGGCATGCACAGCGACACGGCGTCGATCCCAGGCACGGCCGCCAGCATCTCCTCGATCGACTTGAAACCGGGCAGGCCGTCGACGATGTTATGCCGGCTGGCCGAGGCCACCAGCTGGAAATCGGGGTTGGCCGCGATGGCGGGCAGGTGCTGGTCGTGGACGATCTTGCCGACGCCTACGATCGCGAGTTTAATTGCTGACATCATCTGTCTTTCATAAAGTGGGGGCTTGTTCGCCACCATGCTACGACGAACGAGGCCAGCTTAACCAATCATTTTTATCGCCACAAACATACCGAAATGGAATGTCCGATGACTTTATGGCGACGGTTGCAGCTTCCAGCGCTGGCAATCCCCGCCCAGCCATTGCCATTGTTGCACGTTGGCGCCGGCATCGACCGAGCAGGCGTTGACGTCCAGCACCAGACCGCTGTTCTTGGAGACGAAGCGGAAATAACCGTCGCCGACCGGTTCCGGACGCCATGCCTGGCAGGCGGCGCCGTTCGGCGTCCATTGCTGGACATTGGCGCCGTTGGCCGTCGCGCAGGCGTCCACATCGAGCGCCAGGCCGCTCTGCATCGCGGTCAATACATAGTCGCCATTGCCATTGTTCTGCACATTCCAGCGCTGGCAGTTGGCGCCGTTCGGAGTCCATTGCTGCACGTTTGCGCCGGCCGCGGTCGAGCAGGCGTTGACGTCCAGCGCCAGGCCGCTGTTTTTCGAGATGACCGTATAGACGCCGCTGGCGACCGGGTTGTCCATCGGCCCGCTGGCGAACTTGATCGAACAGCCGACGTTGACCAGCTCGTACAACTGGCTGCCATCGGTGGATGGCAGCAGCTGGCTGGTGTAACCATTGCAAACGTCGCTGCCGCCGGTGGTGGCGGCCTTCTGCGGCGTCGCGCCCTCGGTCCAGACGCCGTTGCCGTTGTTGGTGTTGTACATGAAGGTCTGGCCGTTGCCGGCGGCGATGCTGTTGTCGGCGTTGCGGCGCAGGACCATGGCGGTGACCAGCAGGCGGCCGTTGGTGCTGCCGTCGTTGTACCAGCGCACCGTCGGCGTCTGGGTGAAGTGGTTGCCGGAGCTGGACTCGATGCGCGTGCCCAGGTTGGACGGCGTGCCCCAGTTAACGCCATCGCTAGAGCTGCGGATGAAGGCCTCGCAATTGGACGCGCCGCACACCTCATAGGTCATCACATAGCTGCCGTTGGGCAGGCGCGCGACCAGCGGCATGCCGGGCCGCTGCACATTGCCGTCGCTGATGCCGACGTCGATGGTGTCGCCGCTCCAGCTGACGCCGCCGTCGTTCGAGATGCGGTGCGCGATCAGCTGGTTGTAGCCGCTGCCCTTGTACTCCTCGCTGGAGTAGTACATCACCAGCCGGCCGCTGCTGTCGACCGCGAACTCGGCCTCCCAGACGCCGGTGCCGCCGGTGACCGGCGTCGACAGCAGGCTCCAGCTATGGCCCTGGTCGGTGCTGCGGTACAGCTTGATCGTGTGGGTGCCGCCGTTGGTGGTGGAGGTGCTCCACAGCAGCGCGCCCTTGGGCGTGCCGCCGACCGCCTGCGGCATTTCATACAGGCCGCTGCAGCAATGGCCGGGGTCCGACAGGCTGAGCGTGCCGATCTGGGTCCAGCTGGCGCCGTTGTTGCTGCTATCCCAGATGGTGCTCTGGGTGGTGCCATAGTCGAAGCTGGCCAGCAGATGGCCGTTGGAAGCGAGCCGCAACATGCGCGGGTAGAATGAGGTCTGGTTGCCGAGCGTGACGGCGGCGCCGGCGTCCAGCCAGCAGAACAAGGTGAGCAGCAAAGCGAGAATGCGGGTCTTCATGTGCGGGTCTCCATCTTTTTGTGCATGCGAAAAAAGCAGGGAGCGAGCTCCCTGCGAAAGTACTACACTGGATGAGTCGGAACAGGATTACAGCTTGAAGCGCAGGCCGAGCGAGTACACGGCCGGATCGTAACGGATGTCGCGCGGGAAGCTCTCGTAGCCGCTATAGCTTTCATACGAGGCTTTCAGCAGGTTCCAGGCGTTGAACTGGATCGACAGGTGCGGAGTGATCTCGTAGCCCAGCGACAGGTCCAGCTGGTTACGCGGACGCACCACGTTGGTCGGCGGCAGCTGGATGCCGCCGTTGTTGAGCGACTCGACATAGCTGTCGCGATGCGTGTAAGCCAGGCGGCCGTTGACGCCGAACTTTTCGTAGATCAGCGCCACGTTGGCGTTCTTCTTGGCCACGTTGATCAGCGGCGTCACCGTGAAGTCGCTGCCGCCGAGGGTGTTGGCGGTCTCGGTGGTGCCGGTGATGTAAGTGTAGTTGGCCTGCACGCCGAGCCCGTTCAAGGCGCCCGGCAGGAAGTCCAGGAACTTCTGCGCCGACAGTTCATAGCCGTGCAGCTTGCCCTTGCCGGCATTCTGCGGGCGGGTCACCGTGTACGGCAGGCCGTTGATGTTCTCCACCTGCTGGAACGGTTGCAGATAGCCATCGATGCGGCGGTCGAAGTACGCCACCGAGACGTAGCCGTTGTTGTCGAAATAGCGCTCCAGCGTGATGTCGAAGGACTTCGATTCCACCGGCTTCAGGTTGGGATTGCCGGCGCTGCCGTAGCCGGGACGGTTGATCGACGGCGGCGTCAGCGACAGGGCCGGGTTCAGCGAGGCGAAGTCGGGACGGGTCACGGTCTTGCCCCAGCCGATGTGCGACATCCAGTCGGTGGCCCAATCCACCTTGGCGCTTATGCTTGGCAACACATCGGTGTGCGTGGTGCTGATGTCGACATTGCTGATCGCATCGCCGATGCGGTTGTTGCCATTGATATCACGCTGCACGCGGCTGACCCGCACACCCGCCAAGCCGGACACGCCGACGCTGCCGATATCGAAGCCGTAGTTGGCCATGCCGTAGGCGCTGAGGTTTTTCTCGGTCTGCTTGAACAGGCGGTTCGGATCGTCCGCCAGGCGGCCGGCCGCCTGGCCGTAGTATTTGCGCACCTGGTCGCGGCTATCCAGCAGGAAGTTCTGCGACGGCGTAGCGAAGGCGCCGCCCAGGCGCTCGACGCCCGGCACCACATCGTTGAACGACGGGCCGAACACGCTGACCGGCACCGGACGCGCACCACCCGGCGTATCGGCTCCGCCTTCGTTGCCGTGGTACTCGGCATCACGCGAGGACAGACGGATGCCGGCGGCCAGTTTGTTGATGAAGCCCTGCCCGACCTTGTAGCTGACGTCGTTGCGCCACTGGACCTGGCGGCCCGAGCTCTCGCCCCACGACTGGAAGAAGCCGCGCAGCACATACTGGCTAGGATCGTTGAGGGCGTTGGCGTGGCCGGGCGTCGACGCGGTGAAGCCGCCGTGGCCGCCGCTGTCGAGGCCCACCACATGCACGGTGGCGAACGGCAAACTCTGATCGACGATGATGCGGTCGTCGGTGAACTTGGAGTACGTGAACGCCAGGTCGGACGTCACCTGCCAGTCGCCATCCTTGTATTTTCCGCCGAGGCTCCAATAGGCGGTATCGGTTTTCTGCTGGTGGGCCTGGGTGCTGCTGGCCGTGTACGGCGCGGTGCCGTCGCCATACGGCAGCACGTCGGCCGAAGCGATCGGGCAAGCCTGGCCGCGGCTGGTGGCGCAGTATGGACCGCTGGGCGCGATCACCACATTGGTGGCTTTGTTACCTTCCCGCGCCACCGAGAACAGATAATCTTCGGCGCTGCGGCTGCGATAGCCCATGTACATGGCCTGGCTGTCCAGCTCCAGCTTGTCGCTCGGTTTCCATTGCAACGCGCCGTGCAGTTGCTGGCGCTCGCGCTCGCCGGAGTTGTAGACGCCGCCGGGGAAAGGCATCACTGCCGCCGTGGTGGCGCCGCCCTTGGCCTGCTCGGCGGCGAGGTCTGGATTGCCCGGATCGTTGCGGTAGGCGGTGCCGTCGGCGCGCACCGCCCACAGGCCGGGGCCACCGGGTTCGGCGAACCACTGCACCGGATTGACGAAGCGGTCCTTGACGTAGGAAGCATCAAGCAATGCGCCGACATCGCCGTACGAGGTTTTCCAACGGTTGGAGACCAGGCCGCCCAGCGACGGATCGGTAAAGGCCTTGGCGCCGCTGCCGCGCGGATGCGTGTTGACGCCGTCGACGAAGCCGGAAGCGCTCAGGCCCTTGAAGTCGAACGGCTTGCGCAGCCGGACGTCCATCAGGCCGGCGATGCCGCCCTCCTGCTGGTTCGGCGTGGCCGACTTGAACACGTCCAGGCCGGCCACGCCTTCGATGCGCAGATCCTGGTACGACAGGCGGCGGCCGTCGCCGGTGAAGATCTCGTTGCCGTTGACGGTGGTGGCCAGGTCCGGCAAGCCACGTATCAGGACGCTGTCAACCTGGCTGGCGCTGCGGCCGACCTGCACGCCGGGAATGCGCTGCAGCGCTTCGCCGACCGAACGATCCGGGAATTTGCCGATGTCTTCGGCGTTGATGGAATCGACCACCTGGTCGGCGGTGCGCTTGATGTCCTCGGCCTTGCGCACGCTTTGACGGATGCCCGAAACGACGACGGTATTGTCGGCCGCAGCCTGTTCCTGTGCCAGCGCCGGCGTTGCTGCCAGTACGCTCAGCAGTGCAGCGGCGATCGGGGTCCTCTTGAACTGATGCATATCATTGTCTCCACTATTTGGAATCGGATGACTGCGTCCGTGCTGATCCGGTATGCCCTTGGTTGAGCTACCGATACCGGATGCCTTGCTGCCAGGCACGGCGCGTCATCGCTTTAATATTCGTTAAGGGCGGGCAATTACAACAAGTATCTTTGCGATTAAGCGGCATTTGCCCCAAGTAACGTTGTAATAGTGAAGGGATTTCAGCTTTATATCAACTATTTTTGCGACAAATATGGAAACAACATGAAATAAAGGGGCCGAAGCCCCTTAGCAACAACAAAAGTTGTTGGATAAACGTTACGGATCGGCTCGCATTAGCCCAGGGTACCCGGCGGCGGCACCGGCGCGCCGGCCGGGAATTCAAATCCCAGGCGCATCACGATGTCCTGCGGGTAGTTGCCGAACTTGCGGCCGAACAGATTCAGGCCGCCCTTGTTGCGCGCATCTTCCTTGATGCCGATGCGCACCCGGATGTGGTTGGCCTGCGCCAGGTTCAAGTCGGCGATCGAGGTCGAACCCAGCGAGACGCCGTCGATCATCGAACCGCGCTCGTTGACGCTCCATTGTTTCAGCACGCCGTAGGTCGTGCCTTCGATCTGCCACCACGACGGCGTCAGCAGCGCCGGCTTGCCGCCGAAGTCGCCGGGCGAGGTCCAGGTGCCGACTTCGACATCGTTAATCCACAGCGTGATATCGGACGGCCAGTCGGGATTGTAGTTAGGCGCCTCCGAGCAAACCTCCATCGACAGCGACAGCTCGGTGGTGACCGCGCCGTACGGCACATTATTAGGGAAGGCATAGTCCACATGGCCTGCGCCAAACCACAGCAACTGGGCGTTGACGTGCTCCGGCTCGAAGAAGGAGCGCGGATCGTCGAGCATGCCGATGATCTTGGTCTCGCTGACCAGGCCGCAGGTGGGGCTGGCCTCGACGCTGCGGTAGCTGCCGATCGGCATGCTGATCTGGACCGTGTTCTGCTCCGCCTCGACCGCCGCGCCGGGCAGGCGGATGCGCACTTCGTCGTAGCGTTTGGAACACAGCTTCTGGATGCCGCGCGTGCCGGGTTCGGTCTCCACCACCACCAGGCCGACCGCCTCCAGTTGATTGACGTTGAAGCTCACCGTCGAATGCGGCAGGTTCATCGTCGCCGCCAGCTCCGACAAGTTCAGCACCTTGTGGGTTAACAAAGCCAGCATCGCCTGCCGGGTTTCCGACGACAAGGCTTTCACCAGCGGCAAAACCGCATCTCCTTCGACCAGCAAGGCCCGACTTACAACATCCATGTTGCACCCTCTTGTTATGAATTGTTATGAATTGCTTTGTTGGTTCAACGCGTCCCGAAGGGCCCGCGTGAGCGATATCGCATGATACCGCGTCGTGAAAATGCCAGCATGGCAAAATTTCTCACCAATTTTGTTGTCAGTAACAAGAATTGTTGCGATAATTAATCCAACAAGAAACTTCGTGACTTTGAGACTACCGCAATCCTACCCATGATGCCAGACCAAACCGCACCGCCAACCTATCTGACGCTCGACAGTGGCGCCGGCCACTTCGCGACCGTGATGGACATCGGCGCCACCTTGCTGTCGTGCCGCGTGCCGATGGCCGACGGCGGCAGCCGCGAGACCGTGTTGGGCCACCCCGCCGCGCTGAACAACGACCCGGCGCGTGGCTACGCCGGCGCCATCGTCGGCCGCTACGCCAACCGCATCGCCGGCGCCGCCTTCGAACTGGATGGCCAACGCCACCCATTGCAGGCCAATGAGAACGGCAACCAGCTGCACGGCGGCGCGGACGGTTTCCATCGCCGCCGCTGGAATCTCGACCAGACCGCGGCCAACCGTGTGCAGCTGACGCTGTGCTCACCCGACGGCGATCAGGGCTTTCCCGGCGAAGTGCAGGCCAGCGTGAGCTACACCTTCAGCGCGCACGGCGTGTTGCGCATCGACTTGCGCGCCCGCAGCAGCGTGCCCTGCCCCGTCAGCCTGAGCAACCATGCCTATTTCAATCTCGACGCCGACCACGGCGACGCCCGCGAGCACTTGCTGCAATTGCAGGCGCCATCCTACCTACCGGTCGACGCTGCGCTGATCCCGTTGGACGCGCTGCTGCCGGTTGAGCGGACAGGCTACGACTTCCGCGCCGCCCGCAGCATCCGCGGCGGCCTCGATGCGGTCGCCGCCGCCGGCGCGACAGGCTACGACCATGCCTGGCTGTTGTCGCGCGCCTGTGCCGGCGGCGCCTTGCCGGCCGCGCGCCTGCAATCGTCGGACCGCAAGCTGGCGATGACGATCAGCACCAGCCTTCCGGCGATCCAGTTTTACGACGGCCGCCACTTGCATACATTGCAGGACCGCGATGGCAGGCCCTACCCCTCCTACGCCGGTTTTGCATTGGAACCGGAGTTTTTGCCGGACAGTCCCAACCGGCCAGAATGGCCGCAGCCCTCGTGCATACTGCGGCCAGGGACATCAATGCACCACTTTATAGAACTGGCATTCCAGGCAAACGCCTGAGAACAGACCGGTCAAACCAAAGGAGACAAGCATGACAACCCACACCGGCAAACTGGCCGCAACCCTGCTTTGCGCGGGCCTCGCTCTGAGCGCCTGCGGCGGGTCCGGCAGCATAGCCGCCACGCCGCCCATCGCCACGCCACCGCCGCCGACATCAGGCGCGCCACGCGGCACCTTGCTGGCCGACGTCTTCGGCGCCTACCCGCGCCTGATACGCCAGAACCACCACCAGAACGCGGCGCTCAACGGCCGGCTGGTGGCCAGCATGTCGTCCACCGAGAACGGCCAGCCGATCGGCGCCATCTATGCCAGCAGCGACGACGGCAAGAGCTTCAGCCGTGTCGGCGCCATCGCCGATCCGGGCTTCAAGCAGGGCCAATGCTGCGGCACCTTGTATGAACTGCCGGTGAAAATCGGTGCGATGCCGGCCGGGACCCTGCTCTATGCCACGTCCTGGGGCGCGGACCAGGACGGCGCCGCGATGGAAAACCGTATATATCAAAGCGCCGACGGTGGCGCCAGCTGGAACTACCTTTCTCTGTGCGGCAAAGGCCGCATAGCGAAGAATCACAAGGACCCGTCGGGCATCTGGGAACCGGAGTTCGGCATCGCCAAGAGCGGTGAGCTGGTGTGCTACTACTCGGACGAGACCCTGGCCGGCCATTCGCAGATCCTGGCCGAAGTCACCAGCCGCGATGGCGTGACCTGGAGCGCGCCGCAGACCATCGTCGCCGGCGACGATTTCAACGCCCGACCCGGCATGCCCATCGTGCGCCAGCTGCCTTCCGGCGCCTACCTGCTGACCTTCGAGAACTGCTACGGCGGCCCGCTCGACTGCGCGCTGCGCGCCAAGCGCTCCGCCGACGGCCTGAATTGGGGCGCGCCGAACGATCCCGGCTTCCGCCTCGAAACCGCCAGCGGCCAGTTCTTCCGCCACGCGCCGACCTTCACCTGGACGCCGGTCGCCGGCCAAGCCAACGGCATGCTGGTCGCCATCGGCCAGATCCTGGTCGACAAGAACGGCATTCCGGACGCCAGCGGCAACGGCAAGGTCATGTTCACCAATACGAGCGCCGACGGCAGCGGTCCATGGAAAGTGGTGCCGGCCCCGCTGGCGCTGCCCGCAGCGCCGCTGGTGACCAACTGGTGCCAGAACTATTCCAGCCCCCTGCTGCCTTCGGCGGACGGCAAGACGCTGGCCATGCTGCAAACCGACGGCGGCGAGAACAATACCTGCCGCACGCGTTTCGGCAGCGCCGCATTGACGCCGTAAGCGGCGCAGCAACCAACAAACCCACCCTGACCAAGAAAGATTCAAGATGACTAACGCAATCGCCACGCCCACCGTTCCGCAAGCACCGACGTGGAGCGCGCAGCGCGCGCAAGCCTGGTTTGCCGCGCAGCCGCGCATCCTGGGCGCCAACTTCATACCGGCCAGCGCCATCAACCAGCTGGAGATGTGGCAGGCCGAGACCTTCGACGCCGAACGCATCGACCTCGAACTGGGCTGGGCCGCCGCGCTGGGCATGAACACCATGCGCGTATTCCTGCACGACTTGCTGTGGGCGCAGGATGCCGAAGGCTTCAAGCAGCGCATCGACAGCTACCTGGCGATCGCCGCCCGTCATGGCATCCGCACCATGCTGGTATTATTCGATTCATGCTGGGACCCGCGTCCAGCGCTGGGCACCCAGCGCGCGCCTATGCCCGGCATCCACAACTCCGGCTGGGTGCAAAGTCCCGGCGCGAAGCAGCTGGCCGACCAGTCCAGCTACCCGGCGCTGCGCGCCTACGTCGAGGACATCGTCACCAGCTACGGCGGCGACGACCGCGTATGGTGCTGGGATTTGTGGAACGAACCGGATAACCAAGGCGGCGGCATGGGCTACTACCTGCAGTTCGAAGCAAAGGACAAGATCGCCCTGGTGGCGCAATTGCTGCCGCAGGTGTTCGGCTGGGCGCAGGCGTGCTCGCCTAGCCAGCCGCTGACCAGCGGCGTGTGGATAGGCGAGGACTGGACTCCGGAATCGGCCACGCTCAACGCGGTGCAGCAGGCGCAGCTCGCGCTGTCGGACATCCTCACCTTCCACGACTACAGCTGGCCGGAGAAATTCCTGGCCCGCATCCAGCAACTGCAGGCTTATGAGCGCCCGCTGGTTTGCACCGAATACATGGCGCGCGGCATGGGCTCGACCTTCGACGCGGACCTGGTCATCGCCCGCGTCGAGAACGTGGGCCTGATCAACTGGGGCTTCGTCTGCGGCAAGAGCCAGACCAACATGCCGTGGGACTCGTGGAAGAACCCCTACACGTTCAACCCGCCGTCGGTCTGGTTCCACGACGTCTTGCACACCGACGGCAAGCCATACCGCGAACACGAGGCCGAGCTGCTGCGCCAGCACGTCAAGGCGTCATGAAGATGGAACATGAGGTGGCCGACAAGATAGGCGGCATCGAGTGGCGCGATGTCAGCAAACGCTATGGCCAGAACACCGTGATCCCGAGCTTCAACCTGACCATCGAGGCGGGCGAGTTCATCGCCCTGCTCGGCCCTTCCGGCTGCGGCAAGTCCACGCTGCTGCGCATGCTGGCGGGACTGGAGCCGGTGTCCGGCGGCCGCATCGCCATCGGCGGGCGCGACGTCACGGAGCTGGCGCCGGGCCAGCGCGGCATCGCCATGGTGTTCCAGCAGTACGCGCTCTACCCGCATATGACGGTGCGCGACAACATGGCCTTCGGCCTGCGCAACATCCGCATGGATGAAGCGGAGATCGAGCGCCGCGTGGCGGGCGCCGCGCAGATGCTGGAGCTGGGCGCCCTGCTGGAACGCAAGCCCGGCCAGCTCTCCGGCGGACAGCGCCAGCGGGTGGCCATCGGCCGCGCGGTGGTCAAGGAGCCGCAGGCCTTCCTGTTCGACGAACCCTTGTCCAACCTGGACGCGGCGCTGCGCACCCGCACCCGCCTGGAACTGGCGCGGCTGCACAAACGCCTCAAGGCCACGATGCTGTTCGTCACCCACGACCAGGTCGAGGCGATGACGCTGGCCAACCGCATCGCGGTGATGAACCAGGGCCGCATCGAGCAGTTCGCGGCGCCGATGGAGCTGTACGACCGTCCCGCCACACGCTTCGTGGCCGGCTTCGTCGGCAGCCCGGCGATGAACTTCCTGCCGGTGCGGCGCGCACCCGACCAGAACGGCCGCTGCGCGGTGGTGCTGGCCAACGGCGCCGTGCTGCACACCAGCGTTCCCGCGTTCGAATCCAACGAGCCGCTGGAGCTGGGACTGCGTCCCGACGCGCTGACACCGGCCGACGAAGGTCCACTGCGCGGCGTGGTCGAAGTGATCGAGCGTCTTGGCGATCGCACCCTGCTGCACGTGATGCTGCCGGACGGCGTGCTGGTGGTGGCCGACGCGCCGCGCCGGCGCGAGCCCGCCATCGGCGCCACCATCAGCCTGCACATGGACCTGCAGCGCGCCCACCTCTTCGACGCGGCCGGCAAGGCCCATCATCCATCATGATGCGCGACCACTTATCTTCCCTCGCCAAGCCGCTGCGCCGCTCGGGCGCCACCAACTGGAGCGGGCTGCTGTTCGTCGCGCCGTTCGTGCTGTGCTACCTGGCGCTGCTGGTCTGGCCGCTGTTGAGCGGCATCTGGCTCAGCCTGCACGCGATCGACCTGCTCTCCAATCTGGGCCGCATGGCCGGGGTCCTGAACTTTATCGACCTGCTGCGCGACGAGATGTTTATCCGCTCGCTGCGCAACACCCTGCTGTTCGCGGCCCTGTGCACGCCGGCCATGGTCATCACCGGCCTGGCGCTGGCGTTGGCGCTGAACCGGCCCGGCCGCACCACGGCGATACTGCGCGGCGTGTTCTTCGGCGCCGGCGTGCTGTCGGTCACCATCGTTACGCTGATCTGGCGCCTGGTGCTGATGCCGGACCGCGGCATGCTGGCCAACGTGCTGCATGGCGCCGGCCTGGCCTCGGTGGCGCCGCTGCAGAACGAATGGCTGGCACTGCCGGCGGTGGCGCTGGCCACGGTCTGGTGGGGCATCGGCATGCCGATGATGCTGTTCCTCGCATCGCTGCAGCAGATCCCGCACGACGTCTACGAGGCGGCGGCGCTGGACAACACCAGCCGCTGGCGCAGCTTCCGCCACATCACGCTGCCGGCCATCCGCCACAGCGTGATCCTGGTGGCGGTGACGCAGATGATCGCCCAGATGCAGGTGTTCGGCCAGGTCCAGCTGCTGACGCAGGGTGGTCCCAACAACAGCACCCGCTCGCTGGTGATGTTCATCTTCGAAGCCATGTTCGAACAATGGCAGCTTGGCTATGCGGCCGCCGGCGCGCAGGCGCTGTTCCTGCTGATGCTGGCCGGGATGTCGCTGCAAGGCTGGCTGGAACGCCGCGAAAGAAAGGCCCTCGCATGAATCCGACCCTGAATAACCGCTGGGGCAACCGCTTGATCCTTGGCGCCACGATACTGGCCGCCATCGCCTGGGTGGCGCCGCTGATCTGGGTATTGGCGCTGTCGTTCAAACCGAACGAACTGCTGGCGCAGCGCACCGACATCCTGTTCGCACCGCCGTACACGCTGAAGAACTACAGCGACATCCTGGGCACCTCGCTGGTGTTCCGCTGGATCGCCAATTCCTGCGTGGTGGCGTTCGGCCAGACGGTGCTGGTGCTGGTGCTGTCGTCGCTGGCCGGCTATGGCTTCGCCCGCACCGAGTTCCCCGGCAAGACCTGGATCTACCGCCTGGTGCTGGCCGGGCTGGCGGTGCCGCAGACCGCCGTGGTGATCCCGCTGCACCGCATGTTCGCCGACTGGGGCCTGCACAACAGCCACACGGGCCTGATCCTGCCAGGACTGGCGGCGCCGTTCGGCGTGTTCCTGATGACGCAGTACTTCAAGGCCATTCCGCGCGATCTTGAGGAAGCGGCCTTGCTGGACAACGCCTCGCGCTGGACCGTGTTCACCCGCGTGATCCTGCCGTTGTCGCTGCCGGTGCAGGCCACACTGGGCATCGTCACCTTCCTCAGCGCGTGGAACGACTATTTGTGGCCGTTGATCTCGGCGACGCAGTCGGCCCAGTACACGCTGACGCTCGGCCTGGCCTCGACGCAGACCAACTTCGCGCAGTCCGAAGGCCTGGGCTTCCTGATGGCGCAAGCGGTGTTCGCCGCCGTGCCGGTGCTGCTGCTGTACGCATTCTTCCAACAATATATCGTCGCCGCGGTTGCCGGCACCAAGGTACGTTAAGCATGAGACTCATCTCTTTAGCAGCGGCGCTGGCGCTGCTGATGGCGGCCGCGCAGGCGGCGACGCCGGCGCCCGCTGTGGCTCCGGTCGAAATCTCGTTCGCGCGCTTCTTCGGCTCCTGCGAGGCCGACTATGGCAAATCCACCGATCCCGCCAACGCCACCGGTGAATGCGGCATCATCACGGCGCTGGTCAACAAGTTCAATGCCACCAACCGCGAACAGATCGTCGTGCGCACGCAAGTGGTGGAGCATGGCTCGTACTATAGCCAACTGGGTGCGCGCATTGTCGGGCGGGACGTGCCGGCGGTCGCCATCCTGCACAGCTCCGCGCTGAACGACTTCGTCAAGCGCGGGCTGGTCGCGCCGCTGGACGACGAGTTCCGAGGGGCTGGCATCGCCGTCGCCGACTTCACGCCGCAGGCGGAAACGGCGGTGACGGTGGACGGCCATCACTACGCCCTGCCGTTCGACACGCATTCCTGGCTGTGGCACCTGAACCTGAACCTGATGCGCCGCGCCGGACTGCTGACCAAGGACGGCAAACCGGTGCTGCCGCAATCGCCGCAGCAGCTATTGGAGCAGGCACGCCGGCTCAAGGCCGCCACCGGCAAACCATACTTCATCTGGATGACCGACAACGACCCGTCGTTCTTCCCGCGCACCATGCTGTCGCTGATACGCCAGCAAGGCGGCACGCTGTTCCCGAAGGACGACTTCCACATCGACCTGCACAGCACCGCCGTGCGTTCCGCGGTCCAACTGCTGAAAACCATGTACGAAGAAGGCCTGACCACGCGCGGCAACGACTACGGCGCGGCCTTGCAGAACTTTGCGGCGGGCGAAGGCGCGGTCATGGTCAACGGCACCTGGATCATCGGCGACATGCTGCGCCAGGCCGCACGCCCCGGTGGCGCCACCACCGGCGGCTACACGGCCGTGCCGTTTCCCCGGCTCTACGGCAACAACGCGGTGTGGGCGGATAACCACATCATGGTGCTGCTGAAAGGGGGCACCAGCGATGCCCGCAGCCGCCACGCGGTGATTACCTTCCTCAAGTTCCTGTATGACGAAGGCGGCGTGTGGGCACGCACCGGCCAGCTGCCGACGCGCCGCTCGGTGATCGACTCGGCGACGTTCCGGCAGCTGCCGCTGCGCAGCGAGATCGCCACCATCTCGCGCGACGGCGTGGCGCTGCCGATCGAAGTGGCGCGACAGGCCATCGTCTCCAAAACGCTGGGCGACGCCATGACGGCGGCAATCGCCTACGGTGCGGACATCGACCAGGCGATGTCCCACGCCGAGACCAACATCAACCGCATGTTGGAGCGAGACGCTCAATTCAAAGGCGGCGCGGCCCCTACACCATAAGGACTTTCAGATGACTGCATTCACCATACGCCGCCGAGCCGGCGCGCTGGCGGCCGCGCTGCGATTCGTGCTGCCCGTTGCCTTGGTTGTATTGACGGCTTGCGTTGCCACACCAACCGCCCCGCCACACGGAACGCTGCTGGAGGATGTCTATTCCAGCTACCCGCGCCTGTTGCGTCAGACGCGCCACGGCGACGCCGCCCTGAACGGTCGCCTTCTGGCCAGCGTGACGGCGACCGAGAACGGCCAGCCGGCCGCCGCCTTCTACGCCAGCGATGACCAGGGCGGCAGTTTTAAGCGCATCAGTGCGATCGTCGATGCCGAATTTGCCAAAGGTCCCAAGGGCCGTTGCTGCGGCACGCTGTATGAGTTGCCGGTGCGGATAGGCGCCCTGCCGGCGGGCACCCTGCTGTATTCCGCGTCGGTCGGCGAATCGCGCTACGGCGTCGCCATGGAAAACCGCATCTACCAGAGCGGCGACGGGGGCGCGCACTGGCGCTACCTGTCCGCGTGCGGCACCGCGCGGATTCCAAAGAACCAGCAGACGTCGGGAATCTGGGAGCCGGAATTCGCCATCGCCCAAAGCGGTGAGCTGGTGTGCTACTACTCGGACGAGACGCTGGCCGGCCACTCGCAGGTGCTGGTGCAGATCACCAGCCGCGACGCCGTCCATTGGAGCGCGCCGAAGATCATCGTCGCCGGCGACGATCCCAATGCCCGCCCCGGCATGGCGGTCGTGCGCCGGTTGCCGAACGGCGGCTACCTGATGACCTACGAGAATTGCTACCTCGGCCCGTTGGACTGCTCGCTGCACATCAAGCGCTCGCCCGATGGCTTGGACTGGGGCGACCCGAACGATCCTGGCGACCGGCCGCAAACAGTCGCTGGTCAGTTTTTCCGCCACGCGCCGTCGCTCACCTGGATGCCTGTGGACGGCCGGCCACAGGGCATGGTTGTCGCCCTCGGCCAAATCCTGGTGGGCAGGGACGGCCAGCCGGATGCCGACGGCAACGGCAAGACCATGTTCGTCAATTCCGATCCGGATGTGCGTGGAACTTGGACTGCGGTGCCAACGCCCGTCGCATTGCAGCGGCCAGTTTTGCTGAGCAACGGCTGCCAGAACTACTCAAGCCCGTTACTTCCATCGGTAGACGGCAAACGCCTGGCGATGCTGCAAAGCGACGGTGCGGAAGACCCGACCTGTCGCACGCGCTTCGGCAGCGCAGCCATATCTCCGCGATGACAAGCTGTATTAATGCGAAAATGCTGGGAATCGACCTCTCCAGAAGCCCAGCATGCCCCAAACTTCCGCTCCCCCCCTCCTCGCGCGCGACGCCCGCCGCATCGAACGCTATGCGGCCATGGCCGATACCGCCCGTTTCCTGCACCCGATCCAGCAAGCCTTGCTACACCGGCGCGGCTGGCTCAGGATGCTGGCGCCGCGCGCCAGCGGTGGCGCCGAGCTGCCTTTGCCGCAAGCTGTGCGGCTGGAGGAAGCGGTTGCCGCCGTCGACGGCAGCATGGGCTGGGTGCTCACGCTGTGCGCGGGCGCGGGATGGTTCGCCGGCTTCCTGCCGCCGGCCCTGGCGCGCGACATCATCGGCGGCAAGCGTGTTTGCCTGGGTGGCAGCGGCGCGCCGACCGGCTACGCCGACCTGGATGGCGATGGGGAAGCCGCAGGGTTCCGCATCACCGGCCGCTGGGATTACGCCAGCGGCGCGCCCATCGCCACCCACTTCACCTTGAACGCTATCCTGCGCGAGGACGGCCAGCCGCTGCTGGACGAGCAAGGCGCGCCGCGCATCCGCGCTTTCCTGGTGCCGGCGGAACTGGTACAGATCGTGCCGTCCTGGGCCAGCATCGGCATGCGCGCCAGCGCCTCGCACAGCTACCGCATCGACGGCGTATGGGTGAGCAAGGAGCACGGCTTCACGATCAGCCCAGCCTCCGCCACGGCAGATGGTCCGCTGTATCGTTTTCCGTTTTATTCGCTGGCCTTCGTCACGCTAGCGGCCAATGTGGCCGGCATGGCGAGCCATTTCATGCAGTTGGCGCGGCCTTGCATCGGCCGCCGCCGTCACGCCCTCAAGAACATGCCACTGCTGGAGGTCCCCGAAGTCGCCGCACTACTATGCGACAAGGAGCTGGCCCACGCCAACGCGCGCGGGCACTTCTACGACGTGCTCGATCGCAGCTGGGCGCTGGTGGAAAACTGCACGCCGCTGACGGCCGACGACATGGAGGCGCTGCAGGCCAGCTCACTGGCGCTGGTGGCCGCGTCGCGCGCGGCGGTCGATGAACTGTATCCCTATTGCGGCCTGTACGCCGCTCACGAAGACAGCGCCATCAACCGCGTCTGGCGCGACTTCCACACCGCCAGCCAGCATTCGCTGTTGCTGCCCTAAACCAGCAGCAAAATAGCCGGTAGCAGCATGCCCGCGGCCAGCGTCAGTCCAACCGGGAGACGCACCCGCGGATTGCTGAACGCGATGTACAGTCCTGCCAGCGAGGATGCGCACAGGCCTATCGCCAAGGCCACCACGAACAGCTTCAGCGGCATGCTGGAATGCTCTTCCTCTTGCTTGGCTTCCGATTTCGGTTTGGCGTTTTCAGCCGGAGCGGCGTTCGCCGCCTTGCTGGCCTGCGGCTTCGGCGCAGGCGCTTCGTACAGCTCCTGATCCTGATGCAGCGACGCCATTGCCGCGATCCACGGATAGGTCGGCGGATCGCCGCGGTGCGCCCCCTTATGCAGATTGAAGGTCTGCAGCGCGCCAGAAAAAGCGAAAAACACTATGGCCGGTGTGAAGAACACACCAAGGTAACGGTGCAGTTGTCGTATCGTCGGCATTTCTCTATCCTCATCAAAAATAAACACTTACCACCAAACCTGCGCCGCCATTGCTAGTCAACTCAATCTCGGCGCCGTGGCCATCGACCACGTTCCTGACGATGGACAAGCCCAGCCCGCAGCCCCATACGGCATTTCCATCCGGGCGATAGAAGCGGTCGAACAGGCGCCCGCGCTCCGCCTCCGGCACGCCGGGACCGTTATCGGCCACCCGCAGATATGCCCTGCCGCGTTCCACGCCCGCGCTCACGTCCACTTGTCCGCCCCGCTGCGTGTAGCGCACCGCATTGTCGACCAGATTGCTGAGCATGACCGACAAGCCTTCGGGATGAACCGGCACCAACAGCGGATCGCCACTACCCGCCACGCCCAGGTCTATCCCGCGATTCTCCGCGAGGATGCTGTGATCGGCGACCACCTGCCGGGCCAGCGCCAGGACATCGGTCGGCACCAGCGTTGGCAAAGCCTGATGCTGCTCGTGGCGCGCCAATGTCAACAGCTGGTGCACCAGATGGGTCGAGCGGTCCAACCGCTCGTGCAATCGTTGGAAGGCAACGTTGCGCTGCTCATCGCTATCAGCTCGTTCGGCCAGTTGCAACTGCAATTTGAGCGCGGTCAGCGGCGAGCGCAGTTCATGCGCCGCGTCGGCGATGAAGCTGCGTTGGGCCGCCATCGCACTGTCTATCTTTTCCAGCAAGCCGTTTAACGCGACCACGATGGGCAGCAGTTCGGGCGGCATGCCGCCAGTCTCCAGCGGCTGCAACACGCCGGGCGAGCGGCCATGCACCGCCTGCGCCACCTGCTCCAACGGCCGCAGCGCCATTCCCACTACGATCCAGATCAGCGCCGCCAGCGCCGGCAACAGCAGCAACAAGGGCGGCACGATGCGCAGCGCCATCTTGGCCGCGATGCGCTGCCGCACCTTGAACGGCTGGGCGATCTGCATAAAGTAATCCGAGCGCGATTCGCTGTACACGCGCCAGCGCTCCCCTTGATAGGAGATGGTGCGGTAGCCCGACAACGACTGCCGTGGCAAGGCCTGCGCCGGTTCCGACATATACGCCGGCCTGCCGGTGCGGTCCCATACCTGGACCATTACCGCATCGTCCTGGTCATCGTCGCCGGGCAGTTGCACACCGTCGCCCAGATGCGGCGGCAAGGCCCACGCCACTTGGCGCAGGCGCAGGTCGGATTGTTCGTCGGCCTCGTGATCGGCGCGCTGGTAGACCATCAGGCCAGCGACCAGGGTGAAACAGAGCGTGCCAAACATCAGCCCCGCCAGCAGGCGTGCGCGGATCGACGTCATGCGACGCTGGCCAGCTTATAGCCGACGCCGCGTACGTTTTTGATAAATTCGCTGCCCAGCTTCTTGCGCAGATGGTGGATGTAGACGTCGATGGTATTGCTCTCGATTTCCTCGCCCCAGCCGTAAATTTTTTCCTCCAGCTGGGCCTTGGAAACCACGCTACCCGGCACATCGAGCAAGGCGCGCAATAGGGCGAACTCGCGCGAGGACAGGTGCAGCGCCGCGCCGTTGAACGTGGTCTCGTGCGCGGCCAGGTTGACACTGAGCGCGCCATGCGTGACCAGGGAATGAAGATGGCCGCCGCGCCGGCGCAACACGGCGCGGATGCGGGCCAGCAGTTCGTCCAGGTCGAAGGGTTTGACCAGATAGTCGTCGGCGCCGGCATCCAGGCCTTCCACGCGCGACGCCGTGGCATCGCGCGCGGTGACAATCAACACCGGCGTCTGGCCGCCCTGCGCCCGCAGGCGCTTCAGCACATCCATCCCCTGCCGCCGCGGCAGGCCCAGGTCCAGCACCAGCAAGTCGTAGATATCCTGACGCATCGACAACTCGGCAGCCACGCCGTCACGCACCCAGTCGACCGCATAGCGTTCGCCGCGCAGCGCTTCGAGCATGCTCTCGCCGATCATCGGATCGTCTTCCACCAATAGCAGGCGCATGGTCAGTCAGCTCAGGGAGTGGCCACGACAACCGTGTAGTGTTTGTCCACCACGGTCGGTAGATACAGCGTGCCGCTTTCATGGTCCATGGCCATGGTGCGCGCGCCTTTTTCGGTGTGCAGCGTCACCGCCTTGGCGTAATGGTCGGCGTTGTCCTGGTGGATGACGCTGAGCGTGCCGTCGCCATTGGAAGAAAACACGGTGGCGCTGGCGGCGTCGAACACCACCGCATCGGAATGCTGGCCGATGGCGGCGCGCGCCACCGCCTTGCCGTTGCTGGCGTCGGTGATTGCCAACACGCCGTTCTGGCAGGCCGAGAACAGGCGCTGGTGTGCGGCATCGAGCGCCAGGCCGGTTGGTTCCTCGCATCCGATCAACGGCCAGCGCGCAACCTGGCGGTCGCCGGCGATGTCGATCACCGCGACCTCGCCCTTGTCCTCGATGTTGACGTAGATACGCTTGCCGTCGGTGACCGCGAATTCCGGCTTGCCGCCGACGGCAATGGTCGCCTTCAATGTCATCGTCGCAGCGTCGAACACTGAGATGTTGTTGGTTTTGCCGTTGAAGGCGTAAAGCTTGCCGCTGCCCTCATCGAACAGGATGGCGTCGGGATTGGCGCCCGACACCTTCACTTCCTGGCGGGTTTGCAGCGTCGCCAGGTCGAACACGACGATGCTGTTGCCGCCGCCGCTGCTAGCAAAGCCCAGGTTGAGCTTTTGCGCAAACGCCACGCCGTGCGCGCTTTGCAGGCCGCTGATCTGGCCGGCCACTTTGCCCGACGGCAGATCGAGCACCTGCACGCGATCGCCACGCGTCATGAACAGGCGATGGCGCACAGGATCGACTTCAAGATAGTCCCAGCGGCCTGCCTGGTCCAGCGTCCAGGTCTGCCGTACGCTGTAATCGGCCGCATGGGCGGAAGGCAGGGTTGCGGCCAGCAGCAGGCCAAGTGACAGCAGCATGCTCGATATCGTTGTTTTCATTGCATTTTGCCGAAGTGAGTGAGAGTCGCAGTGTATTGCAGCCTTTATTAAGCGACTATTAACCCCGGCATTTTCGCACGAATGGCGTGGCCCCTCAGAATGCGCCGACGTAGTTTTCCGCCAGCGCCGTCGCCATCGCCCGTGAGCTGACCACGCATTCCAGTTCGGCGCGCTGCACCTCGCGCTGGAACGGCGTGGCGTCGGCGAAAGTGTGCAACAGGCTGGTCATCCACCACGAGAAGTATTCGGCGCGCCAGACGCGCTTCAACGCCGCCGCCGTGTAGCCTTGCAACCGCTCCTCGCTGCCCTGGCGGTAGAACTGCTCCAGCCCCTGCGCCAGCAACGCCACGTCCGACACGGCCAGGTTCATGCCCTTGGCGCCGGTGGGTGGCACGATGTGCGCAGCGTCGCCAGCCAGGAACAGGCGGCCCGACTGCATCGGCGTCGATACGAAGCTGCGCATGCCGATGATATTTTTCTGAAAGATGTGGCCTTCGTTGACGCGCCAGCCTTCGTTGTTCTCCAGGCGCGCGTGCAGCTCGGCCCAGATGCGGTCATCCGACCAGTTGTCGACGTGGTCGGCCGGATCGCACTGGAAGTACAACCGCTGCACGGTCGGCGTGCGCGTGCTGACCAGCGCGAAGCCGCGCTCGTGGCGCGCATAAATCAGTTCGTCCGACGATGGCGCCGATTCCACCAGCACGCCAAACCACCCGAACCCGTAATCGCGCTTGAAGTCCTGCCGTCCTTGTCCCGGCATCGCCGGCCGCGCCACGCCGTGATAGCCATCGCAACCGATGACGAAATCCGCCTCGATGCGCGCCGCCTCGCCGCGATGGATGAAGTTCACCGATGGCGCGGCGGTGTCGACGCCATGCAACTCGACGCCGTTGACTTCGAACAGCAACTGCCCCTGCGCCGCCAGCCGCGCCGCCACCAGGTCCTTGATCACTTCATGCTGCGGGTAGACGGTGATGGCCTTGCCCGTCAATTCGGTCAGGTCGATCCGGTGGCGCCGGCCGCCGAATGCCAGCTCTATGCCGTGGTGCAGCGCGCCTTCGGCCTGCATGCGGGCGCCGACGCCGGCGTTGTTGAGTATGTCCATGGTGCCTTGTTCCAGCACGCCGGCCCGGATGGTCGCTTCGATCTCGGCCTGGGTGCGCGATTCCAGCACGATCGATTCGATGCCGTTCAGATGCAGCAGATGGGATAGCAGCAGGCCCGCTGGGCCGGCGCCGATGATGGCTACCTGGGTACGCATGGTGTCTCCGTTATGGTGTTAGTGTGCAGCCATCGTAGCGCCGGCCCGCCGCAAAAAAAATGGATGAAACTTCCTAAAACTTGTACTATTTCGACACTCCATCCTTTTCATCCGAACCCGCCTCCATGCCACGCCACGCTAAACCCGCACTGCCCGACGTCCCGCAATTTGGCCTGTACGGCGAGCAAACAAGGGGTGACAATGCCGAATTCGTGCACATCGAGCTGATCGAAACCCGTAGCCGGGTACACCACTGGCATATCGAAAAACACACGCACAGCGGACTGTTTCAGGTACTTTTCCTCTACGGCGGCGAGGTCCGCGCCAGCGTCGACGACGCCGTCTGGGAATGCAGCGCGCCGACCGCCATCACGCTTCATCCGTCGGTGGTGCACGGCTTCGACTTCTCGGCGGAGGCGCACGGCTATGTGCTGACGGTGGACCAGAACGTGATGTACGCGGGCCACGGCGACCTGTATTCCTCGCTGTTTGTGGAGCCCTTGGCGATCGACCTCTCGGGCCAGCCGGAGCTGCATGCGCGCCTGGAATCGCTGCTGCAAAACCTGTTGACGGAGGCGGCCTGGCCGCAGTACGGTCACAATCTGATGTTGGAGTGGCTGGCGCGCAGCGCCTTGCTGCTGCTGGTGCGCCTGCATGCGGAACGCCGCCTGGCCGACCAGTCGGGCCGCAGCGATTTTGAATTGTTCAGCCGCTTTCGCGCGGAGGTGGAGCGGCGCTACAAGGAGCAGTGGCAGGTCGGCCAGTATGCCGAAGCGCTAAGGGCCACGCCGACACGGCTCAATCGGTTGTGCCTCAAGTTGTCCGGCAAATCGGCGTTCGACATCACCCAGGACCGGCTGATGCTGGAAGCCTGCCGCAAGTTGACCTATCTGCCGGCCAGCATCGCCAGCATCGCCTACGAGCTGGGATTCCAGGACCCGGCCTACTTCAGCCGCCTGTTCAAGAAGCGCATGGGCCTGACACCCAAGGCCTTCCGCGGCGGCTGACTCAGGCCCCGCCGCCGTCGAAGACGACGCGGTTGCGGCCCAGAGCCTTGGCGCGGTACAAGGCCGCGTCGGCGCGCCCGATCAGCTCCAACGGCGCCAGCGGCTTGGCCGGATCGAATTCCGCCACGCCGAAGCTGGCCGTGACATCGATGGCCTGGCCGTCGTCCAGCGGCACCGGCGCCGCTTCGATCACGCGCCGCAGGCGCTCAAGCTGCGCCACGCCGCGCGCCTGGTCCAGCTCCGGCAAAAGCAGCAGGAACTCCTCGCCGCCGTAGCGCCCCACCAGGTCGCTGGAACGCACGGCGCCGCCGAGACGCGCCACCACTTCGCGCAGCACGCTGTCGCCGGCCAGGTGGCCGTAGGTATCGTTAACGCGCTTGAAGTGGTCCAGGTCCAGCAGGACCACCAGGAAAGGCCGCCGCAACTGGCTGCCGCGCAGCACCGCCTCCTCCAGGTATTCCATCATCGCGGCGCGGTTCCATGCCTTGGTCAGGCCGTCCTGCGTGGCCTGCAACCGCAGCGCGTCCTGCGACTGTTCCAGCTCCTGCGTGCGTTCCCGCACCAGTTCCCGCACCAGCTTCTCCATGCGCGCATTCCTGCGAGTCAGCGCCCGTATGCGATAGCGGTGGAAAGTGACGATGGCACCCGTCAAAGCCAAGATGCACAGCAGATAGAACGTCGTAGTCCGCCACCATGGCGGGGTGACCGTGAAGCCGATCTCGCGCAAGGCGGGCGTCGTTCCCGTGTCCACGTCCGTCACCCCGAACTGCAGGCGGTAGCTGCCCGGCGCCAGCGAGGCATAGCGGATATCGGGCGTCGCCGACAGCGACCATCCCTGTTCCAGTCCTTCCAGCCGGTAGCGGAAGCGCAACCCGCCACGGTGCTGATACGTCAGGCTGGCCAGGCTGAAATTCAACGCCTTGTCGGTCCACGGCAAGGACGCCCCATCTTGCAAGCCGATATGCTGGCCGTCGCGCATGACTTTTTCCAGCACGGCGTCCACGGCCGGCAGCGGAAACAGGCGCTCCGGGTGCAGGATGTGCGATACGCCGTTGCTGGTGGCAACCCACATGGAACCGTCGGCGTCCTCATAAAACCCGCGTCCGTTCACGTCGTTCCAGACCAGGCCATCCTCCTGGTCCAGCCGGCGCAACTGCTCGCCGTTGCGCACCACGATGCCGGCGTCGGTGCCTACCCACAGCCAGCCGCGGCGATCGACGTGCAGGGCCATGGCGGCCAGGCCCTTCAAGCGCGCCGCCGGCTGCCGCTCCAACCCGCGCTTGCCCAACCAGGCCTGCCATACGCCGCTCCCGGAGCTACCTATCCAGAGCCTGCCATCGGGCGCGCAGCCGATCGACCAGAAAGCGTCGGTGCCGTTCGCCTCCAGCAGCTTGTAGCGCTCCCACCGCTGCCGGTCATAACGCAGCAACAGATGTTCGCTGACAAACCACTGTTCACCCTTGGCGTTCTGGCAGCTGTCGGCGACGGCCTCGTCGGACAGATCGCCCACGGCGGCCAAGCCTGGCGCCAGTTTGGGCTGGCCGCCCAGTTCGGGGTGCTCCAGCATATACACGCCGTTGTTCGTGCCGATCCACAGCACGCCATCGCGGTCCGTGCGCAGGTGCAGGATCGGCGGCAGCGTCGCCACCAGCACCTCGGTCCCGGCCGAGGCATCATGACGGTACAGCAGACCGGGATAAGTTCCAGACCAAACCCGGCCGCCACGATCCACCGCCTGATCGGCCCACTGGTGATCGGCATGCGCGGCGATCGGGCGCAGCGCACCCTGCTCCATCAACGCCGGCCCGGAACGGGTGCCGACATGCACGCGCCCCTGGCCGTCGCGCGCGAACGACAGGATGACGTCGTCCTGCAAGCCCTGGACGGAGCTCCAGTTTTCCCATTGGCCGTAGCCGCGCCACTGGGCCAGGCCCCGGCCGCGCGTGCCTATCCACAGGCCGCCGTCGCGATCGGCCAGCGTGACATCGACCCCGCCCGCGCTTTGCAGGCCATTGCGTGGGCCGAACAGCTCCCAGCGGCCGTCGCGCCAGCGCGCCAGGCCGGCATCGGTACTGGTGAGCACAGCCTGCGCGGCGTCGCTGTGCAGCGCCGACATCTGGGACATCTTGTGCATCACGTCACCCGGCGGCGCACGGTCGGCGAACCGGGGCGCGCCAGGCGCCAGCGCGATGACGGCATGTTCGCCCCTGCTCCACAGCGTGCCGTCGGCGGCCTGCAGGATGTTCCACCAGACGCTGGCCGGCACACCGGACGCGCCGTCCCATACCGTGACGCCGGCGGCGGCACTGCGGCATAGCGATGTGCCGCATCCCAGCCAGACGCCCTTGGCGTCCGCGCTGACGCTGGCAATATCCCCCAACATGGGCTGGCGCTCGATCTGCTGCTCTGAGAAATAGGGTTCGATGACAGTGTCGCCCTGCTTGTCCGTCAGCCGGTACAGATGCCGGGCGCTGACGAACAGCAGCGCGCCGTCATGCGCGATGGCGAACATCTGGCCGGGCCAGATCGACAGGTGCTTGCCCTGATACTGCAGCGGCACCAGGCGCGCGCCGTCCCGCCGGTACAGGCCTTCATTGGTCCCCACCCATAGCCGCTCGCCTTGCACCAGCAGGGCCGTGATCCCGGTTTGCAGCAATCCCTGCTCTCGCCCGAAGCGCTCGAAGCGGGCGCCGTTGTAGCGGAACAGGCCATTCTCGGTGCCCACCCAAAGGTAGCCGGTGCTGTCCTGGGCCAGCGCGGTGACGCTCAGATTACCCAGGCCATCCTGCTGCCCGAAGTACCGCAGCGGCAGTTGCTGCGCGCGCGCCGTGCCGAGACACAGCAGGCAGACCAGCGTCCTGCCCAAGGCGAGGCGCGTCCATTGGTTCAATATCATTTCGGCATAGGTGTGGTCGGTCGATGAATCTATCCTAAACAGTATTGCCGATTTGCAATGACGACGCAACTGCGCATGCACCGCTTTACAACAGCGCGTTCAATTCCACCTGCATCTTGATCAGCGCCGGCAGGCAGCGCTCCACCATCTGCTCGCGCGGCATGCGGCCCGCATGCACGCTGATGTTCATCGCCGCCACCACCTCGCCCCGGAAATTTTTCAGCGGCACGGCGATGGTGCGCAAGCCCAGTTCCAGCTCCTGGTCCACCAGCGCGTAGCCTTGCGCGCGGGCGCGGGCGATCTCCAGTGCCAGGCGCTCCTTGCCGACGATGGTGTGCTCGGTGATCCGCTCCGGCTGCGCGCGTTCGAGGAAGGCGTCGATCTGCGGCTGCGGCAGGTACGCCAGCAGCACGCGGCCGTTGGCGGTGCAGTAGGCCGGCACGCGGGTCCCCGGCTGCAGCGTCACCGACACCAACTGCCCGGCGCTGACCGCCGCCACGCACACCAGCTGATCGTGATCGAGCACGCCGACCGACGCCGCCTCGCCCAACGCGTAGGCCAGCCGGTACAACAGCGGCTGCACAATGCGCGGCAGGCGCGCCGAATGCAGGTAGGACTGGCCGAGCCGCAGCACCATCGGCGTCAGCGCGAACAGCTTGTTCTCATGCCGCATATAGCCCAGATGCGTGAGCGTGATCAGGTAGCGGCGCGCCGCCGCCCGTGTCAGGCCGGTGCGCTCGGCGACTTCGGCGATGCTCAGGCGGCTGCGTTCCTGGTCGAAGGCGGCGATCACCAGCAGGCCTTTTTCAAGGCCGGCCACCAGGTCGCGCTGGGCCGGCACGTCGTCTTCGGCTGTCATAAGGAAGAAATTGAGTGATTTGTGCGAGTATCGCACAAAATGTGCGGATAGCGGAGATCACCCGCCTGGCACGTATTGTGACGCGCGGCCGCCTTCCCTACCATGGTCTCCATTCAAACGACAACAACCATCAGGAGACCAGCCTTGAACTTCGATGTCATCCCGTCCGGCGTCTACCCGGAACTGATCTATCCGCCCTACAAGTCCACGCTCAAGCGCGGCCCCACCCGGCCGCTGCTGCGCATCCACGCAGACCAGCCGGTGCAGGACAATGTGATCGCGTCACCACGCATCCTGCTGCCGAACGATATGGACCTGACGGCGCACGGCCACGGCGCACCGCTGGGCGAGAAGATCGTCGTCACCGGCCGCGTGGTCGACGAGGGCGGCAAACCGGTACGCAATTCGCTGCTGGAAGTCTGGCAGTGCAATTCGGCCGGCCGCTACTGGCACAAGAAGGACCAGCACGACGCGCCGCTCGACCCGAATTTCTATGGCATCGGCAAGATGATGACCGACGACGACGGCCGCTACCGCTTCGTCACCATCAAGCCCGGCCCCTACCCGTGGGGCAATCACGAGAAAGCCTGGCGCCCGGCACACATCCACTTCTCCTTGTTCGGCAACGTGTATGCGCAGCGCCTGGTCACGCAGATGTACTTCCCCAGCGATCCGCTGTTCGACTACGATCCGATTTTCCAGAGCATCCCGGACCTGGCCGCGCGCCAGCGCCTGATTTCCCGCTACAGCCTGGAACACACCGACAGCGACAAGATGCTGGGCTATGAATTCGATATCGTGCTGCGCGGCCGCGACGCCACGCCCATGGGCATTTAAAGGAGCTATCCGCATGAGCCACATCACCACCTCACAGACCATCGGACCGTTCTCGCATGCAGCCTGGCAGTGGGCGGTCGACGCCAGCGCCGCCGGCCAGCTGGAAACCAGCGCCGCCACCATCACCATCAGCGGCATCATCTACGACGGCGACGGCACGCCGATCAACGACGCCCAGATCGAAGCCTGGCAACCGGAAGCCGCCGGCGCGGAAGCGGCGCAGGCGCTGCCCGGCTTCCGCCGCGTGCCCAGTGGCGAGCAGGGAGAATTCAGCCTGCGCTTGTCGCAGTGCGCGCCGCCGGCCAACGGCACGCCGGCCACTTTCATCACCGTGTTCGCGCGCGGCCTGGTCAAGCACCAGTTCACCGCCGTGTTCCTTGAAGACGATGCCGGCCTGGCCACGTCGGCGATACTGCAGCAGGTGCCGGCCGCGCGCCGCCCAACGCTGATCGCCCGCAAGACGGCGCCGGGGGTCTATTATTGGGACATCTGGATGCAGTCCGATAAAGAGACCGTGTTCTTCGACTATGCCTGACCTGCCAGCGGAGTTCTCTTGAGCGTATCCATCTTCGACAGTTTTCTCACCACGCCGGACATGATCGCCGTCTTCGATGACGCCGCGATCGTCCAGGCCATGCTGCGTTTCGAGCAAGCCTTGGCGGAAGCCCAATCCCGGCAAGGCATGCTGCCGCCCGAGTCGGCGCGCGCCATCGCCGGCGTCTGCAACGCGCAGCTGTACGACATCCCGGCCATCGTCAGCGCCGGCCGGCGCGCCGGCAGCCTGGCCATCCCGCTGGTGCGTGAACTGACGCGCACCGTGGCGCTGTACGACGCCGAGGCGGCCGCGCGCGTCCATTGGGGCAGCACCAGCCAGGACGTGATCGACACCGCCATGGTGCTGGCCACGCGCGACGCGCTGCAACTGCTGGACGACGGCCTGCACGACCTGACCGGGCGCCTGCTGGTCTTGGCGGACCAGCATGCGGCAACGCCGGTGCTGGCGCGCACGCTGATGCAGCCGGCGCAGGTAAGCAGTTTCGGTTTCAAGATCGCCGGCTGGCTGGCGCCGCTGGTGCGGGCGCGTGCGCGTCTGCGCGAGTGCGCCGCGCGCGCGCTGCAGCTGCAGCTGGGTGGTGCGGTCGGCACCCTGGCCGTGATGGGCGAACAAGGCGCAGCCGTGGCGGCGCTGGTGGCGGCCGGTCTGGGCCTGAAGCTGGCGGATGCGGCCTGGCACACGCAGCGCGACGAGTGGGTGCGGCTTGGATTGGAGGTGGCGGTACTAACCGGCAGCATGGGCAAGATCGCCACCGACATCAGCCTGATGGCGCAAGGCGAGATCGCCGAACTGGCCGAGCCATCCGGCAATGGCCGTGGCGGTTCTTCCGCCATGCCCCATAAACGCAATCCAGTTTCGGCCATGATCGCGCTGGCCGCCGCAACGCGCACGCCGCAGCACGCCGCAGCGCTGCTGGCCAGCATGGGACAACAGCATGAACGCGGCCTGGGTAACTGGCAGGCCGAACTCGCCGAATGGCCAGGCCTGTTCCTCAGCGCGCACGGCGCGTTGCAGGCGCTGAACGACGCCTTCGCCGGCCTGCACGTTGATGCCGCGCGCATGCTGCGCAATATCGACGCCTTGCAGGGACTGGTGTTTGCGGAGGCGGCGTCGGCCTGGCTGGCTGCCGCCATCGGCCGTCCGGCAGCCCACAGTCTGCTGGAAGAAATGAGCGCCGAGGCGCTGGCCGGAGGACGCAATCTGGCCGAGGTGCTGTCCGAAGCGGTGCAGGCAGACAAACATCTGCGCGCACAGGTAAACCAGGCCGCACTGGCATCGATCTTCGATCCGGCCACCGCCGCCGGCCCGGCCCAGCGCCTGGCGTTGCGGCAGCTGCAGGCCCTGCGCAAGGAGATCGCCGCACTGAACTCCACCCCATTCCATCACAAGGCATCCACATGAGCTTCGATCCCATCGACCACGACTTCGAGCGTGGACTGAACAACCGCCGCGCCATCCTCGGCGACACCTGGGTGGATAAATCCCTCGCCAATGCCAACAGATTCAACGCAGAGTTCCAAAACATGATCACGCGCTTCGCGTGGAACGATATCTGGGGCCGTCCCGGCCTGGAGCAAAAGACCCGGCGGGCGATGGTCCTCGCCACCACCATCGCGCTGGGCCGGTGGGAAGAATTCGAACTGCACACACGCGCCGCGCTGCTAGGCGATGCCGCGAACCGCCTGTCACCCGACGAACTGAAGGAAGTGCTGATGCAGTCGGCGATCTACGCCGGCGTCCCAGCCGCCAACACCGCTTTCGCGCATGCGCTGGCGATACTGCGCGAGGTCGGGCCGCAGATCGGCTACACGCTGGAGCCGATGGCGCCGGCCGCAGCGAGCCATCCCGGCATCGGCCGCGAGGGCCGCAGCAACGGCCAGCCTGCGCTGCACTACACGGTGCGCGAGCCGCGCAACTGCAAGGCTCCGCGTCACACGCTGGTGCTGAGCCACGCCCTGGGCTGCGACCTGACGATGTGGGACAGTCTGGCAAACCAGCTGGCGGCGGACTGCCGCGTGATCGCCTATGACCACCGCGGCCATGGCGGCTCGGCCGCGCCGCAAGGCTTGTACAGCACGGCCGACCTGGCCGACGACGCTGCCGCCCTGCTGCGCGAACTCGATACCGGACCAGTGGTTTGGGTGGGCCTGTCGATGGGCGGCATGGTCGGCCAGGAGCTGGCGCTGCGCCATCCGTCGCTGGTGCGCGCCCTGGTGCTGGGCAATACCACTTCCCGCTATCCCGAGGCGGCGCGCGAAGCGTGGCAGCAGCGCATCGTCACCGTGCGCGAACAAGGCATCGCGGCGATTGCCGACGCGGTGATGGGACGCTACTTCCACGACGCCTTCCGCGCCGACCATGCAGCCACCGTCGCTCGCTTCCGTCGCCGCCTGCTCAGCACAGACAGCACCGGCTATATGGGCTGCTGCAATGCGGTCGGCACGATCGACACCACCGAACGACTCGGCGCCATCGCCGTGCCGACGCTGGTCCTCGCCGGTGAGCTGGACCAGGGCACGCCGGTCAGCATGTCCGAGACCGTAAAAGAAGCCATCCCAGGTGCGGAGCTGGTCGTACTGCCCAACGCGTCGCACCTGGGCGCGGTCGAACAGCCGGCGCTGTTCGCGTCGGCCGTCGCCAGCTTCATCGCCGGCTTGTAGATCCGCCGCTACACGCCCGGGTCGCGCACCTTGTCGGCCTGGTCGAACTCGATGTTGTAGAAGGAGCCGGCGCTGGCTTCGGCCTTGCGGATGTACACGGTCTGCACGATATCGCGGCTGGCGGCATCGATGCTGACCGGGCCGCGCACGCTGGTCCACGCCATGCCCTTCATCGCCGCCAGCAGCTTGTCGCTGTCGCTGTCGCCGTGGGTCTGCTTGAGCGCCTGATACAGCAAGTGCATGCCGTCGTAGGCGCCCACCGAATGGAAGTTGGGCCGCATGCCCGGGTTGGCCTTGCCGAAGGCTTCCACATACGCCTTGTTCTCGGCCGATGGATGCGCTGCCGAGTAGTGATGGCTGCTGACCACACCAGCGGCGGCCGGGCCGATGCTGGCCATCAGGTCGTCGTCCAGCACATCGCCGGTGCAGATCAGCCGTATGCCGGCGGCGGCCAGCCCGCGTTCAGTGAACTGCTTGAGCACTGCGGCGCCCTCGCCCGACGGCACAAACACGAACAGCGCATCCGGCTTCAGGTCGCGCACCCGCGCCAGGAACGGCGCGTAGTCCGGGTTGCGCAGGGGTGCGCGCAGGCTGTCGACCACCTTGCCGCCGCCTTCGAGCAAACCTTTGACGAATACCTTTTCCGCATCCAGCCCCGGACCGTAGTCGCTGACCAGCGTCACCGCGCTCTTGATCTTGTTCTTGACCGCCCATTGCGCCATCGGCGCCGTCACCTGCGCCAGCGTGAAGCCGGTACGCACGATGTACGGGGATCGTTGCGGCACGGCCGACGCAGCGGCGGCCATCACGATCATCGGCACCCTGGCCTGCGTGGCAACCGGCGCGGCGGCGAAGGCCAGCGGCGTCAGGCCGAAGCCGGCCAGCACCTGCACCTTGTCACGCGAAACCAGTTCCTGCGCCAGCCGCTTGGTCACGTCCGGGGCGACGCCGCCATCGTCCTTGAGGATGATCTCGATCTGGCGGCCGGCGACGCTGGCGCCGTTCTGCCGCATGAACAGCTTGACCGCCGCCTCGATCTGGCGGCCGGTGGAAGCGAACGGGCCTGACATCGGCACGATCAAACCGACTTTCAGCGGCTCGGCGGCGGCCGTGGCGACATTGGGCAGTACGCCGGCCGACAGGGCGGCGGCGCCCAGCAACAACTGGCGGCGTTGGTGATTGATATGTCCTGACATGGTGTCTCCTTTTATAGGTCCAGCAACAGCGTGCCGGTTTTGGAACGTGAACAACAAGGGGTGAACTGGTCGTTGGCGGCTTGTTCCGATTCGTCCAGGTACAAGTCACGGTGGTCCGGCACGCCGTCCAGCACGCGCGTCAGGCAGGTGCCGCACACGCCCTGCTCGCAGGAAGCGGGGATGAACACGCCGGCCTCAGCCAATACACGCAATACGGTGCTGTCGGAGGGGATGGCGTAGACCTTGCCGCTGGAGGCCAGCTTCACCTCGAACGGCTGGTCGCCGCCGGCGGCCGGCGCAGCGGCGGCGCCGAAGTATTCGAGATGCAGCTGGTCCTGCGGCCATAGCTGCGCCTTGGCCGTGGCCTTGACATGGGCGATGAATCCGGCCGGCCCGCACAGGTAGATGTGAGTCTTGCGGTCCAGTTGCGCCAGCAGCGCCGGCAAGTCCAGCTTCTGCGCCGCGTCACCGCTGTCGTAGTGAAAGTGCACCTGCGGCGCAAACGGCGCGGCCGTGATGCGCTGACGGAACGCGGTGCGTTCGGGCGAGCGCGCACAGTAGTGCATCTCGAACGCGGCGCCGCGAGCCGACAACGCTTCGGCCATCGCCAGGATGGGCGTGACGCCGATACCGCCAGCCAGCAGCAGGCTGCACTCGGCTTCGACCAGCGGAAAATGATTTTTCGGTGCGCTGATCTGCAGCGTGGCGCCGGCCTGCACTTCGTCGTGCATGGCCTTGGAGCCGCCGCGTGACGACGGGTCGCGCAGCACGCCGATCAGGTAGCGATGCCGTTCCTGTGGCGGATTGCACAGCGAATACTGCCGCACCAGGCCAGCGCCAACGTGGACGTCGATGTGCGCGCCCGCCGTGAAGGGCGGCAGCGGCGCGCCGTCGGCACTGACCAGTTCATAGGAGCAGATATCCTCAGCTTCCACTTGACGGCGTTCGACCCGCACTTGCAACAAGCCGGTCATGCGCCCTGCTCCTTCGCCAGCCACTGGTCCAGCACGCGGCGCGACTGCACACCGCCGGCGTCGATATTCAGCATCAGCAGCTTGCGGTCGGGATGGCGCAGGATGTTGGCCTGCTGTAGCTCCAGCATCTCCCGGTCCTCGCCGAAGATCTTGCCCTGGCCGGTGCGGATGGTATCGGTCAGCTCCCGGTCTTCCGGCTTGAAATTGCGGGCCATGCCCCAGAAGTACCAGTGCGAGGTCTCGGTTTCCGGCGTGATGAAATCGACCACGATGCTCGACGCCTTGTGCTCAGGCGCGGCGTCGTAGCCTCCCTTGCCGGCATGCGCCACGCCGACCTCGATCATCACATGGCTGGGCGCCGTGAAGCGGCAGATCTGCCAGCGGTCCACCGGCACGTCGTCGGCCAGGCCGTTACCGCGCAAGGCCGCACGCCAGAACGGCGGCGCCATGATGTTCTCCATATAGCGGCTGGTGATCACCTCCTCACCTTCGACCTTGGTGCTGACCGGCGCCTCATCGATCTCCTTCTGGCCGATGCTCGACGCGTGCACATAGGTCTCATGCGTCAGGTCCATCAGGTTGTCGATCATCAGGCGGTATTCGCAGTTGATGTGATACAGGCCGCCGCCGTAGGCCCAGGCGGGATTGTCCGCCCATTCCAGATGATGGATCAGCGCCGGATCGGCCAGTTCGCGTTCGCCGGTCCAGACCCAGATAAAGCCGTAGCGCTCCTCCACCGGATAGCTGCGGATGCAAGGGAAGCCGCGCACGCGCTGGCCCGGCATGCTGACCACCTTGCCGTCGCAGCCCATCTCCAGGCCGTGATAGCCGCACACCAGCTGGCCGTCGCGGACAAAGCCCAGCGACAGCGGCGCGCCGCGGTGCGGGCAAAAGTCCTCCACGGCCGCCACCTTGCCCTCCGCGCCGCGATAGAACACGATCTTCTCGCCGCAGATCTGCCGCCCCAGCGGCTTGCCATCGATTTCATCCGGCGTGCAGGCCACATACCAGGTATTTTTTGGGTACATCTCGTCTCCTTGTTCCATTTTCAGTTTATATTCAGTGTACTGAATGTTGTAAAGTATAGACCGGAAATCCACAAAGTAAACGCCCCGACCAGATTCTTTTTACGTTGCACCGCAACGGCAACAACCGCAGAGGCCATGCAATGCCAGACACAGAGAGCAAATTGATCAACCTGTACGAACATCCCGGCCACTTGCTGCGCCGCGCGCAACAGATCTCGGTGTCGATTTTTTACGATGAGATGGGAGAAGAGCTGACGCCAGTGCAGTACGCGATGCTACGTAACCTGGAAAGCCACGCGGGCATCGACCAGGTATCGCTATCGGCCATCAGCGGCATCGACACCTCGACCGGCGCCACCGTCTGCGCCCGGCTGGAGGAAAAGGGACTGCTGACACGGACTGTGATTCCGACCAACCGCCGTCAGCGCTCCCTCACCATCACCGGCGCCGGCGAGCAGTTGCTGAGCGACCTGATACCCGGCTCCCAGCGTTTGCGGCGCCGTTTGCTGGCGCCGTTGTCCAGCACAGAGCAGCTGCAATTCATGGCGCTGCTGACCAAGCTTGTGCGGGAAAACAACGAGCAAAGCCGCGCACCGCTCACGGATGGCGTGCCGGCCCCGCGCGAGGTAAGCTAATCGTGGCACACATGAATGCCACGATCATCAAAACAGGAGACGCAATGAAACGCTACGTAATCGCCGGCTTGACCGCCATGCTGCTTGCCCCCGCCCTGCCCGTCCTCGCGCAAACCGCCACCAAGGCCGACGCCATTGCGCTGGTCGACAAGGCCGTCGCGAATATTCAGAAAAAAGGGATAGAACAGGCGTGCAAAGACTTCGCCGATCCAAAGGGCGGCTTTATGCAGGGCGACCTGTATGTGTTCGTGCAGGACGCGCAGATGATGATGGTCTGCCACGCCGCCACGCCCAAGATGAACGGCAAGGACATGTCGCAACTGAAGGACGCCAACGGCAAGAAGTTCGTGCAGGACATGCGGGATGTGGCCCAGTCGAAGAAACCCGGCTGGGTCGATTACGTCTGGGTCAATCCCGTCACCAAGGCGCTTGAAGACAAGACCTCGTATATCCGCCAGGCCGAGGATAAATACACCGTCGGCGCCGGCATCTACAAGCCTAAATAAAGCGCATCAGGCCACGGCGACCAGGCGATCCAGCTTGTCGCCGTCGGCCAGCAGGCTGGCGCTGTCCGAGTCATGCACGATGCGGCCGCGTTCGAGCACGATCGCGCGCTGGGTCAGCGACAACGCCAGCCGCGCATGCTGCTCCACCACGATCACCGACATGCCCTCCTCCTGCACCAACCGCCGTATCACCCGCACCAGTTCCTGCACGATGATCGGGGCCAGGCCCTCCATCGGTTCGTCCAGCAGCAGGATGCGCGGATTGGTCATCAGCGCGCGGGCGATCGCCACCATCTGCTGCTCGCCGCCGGACAACTGGTTGCCCATGTTGGCGCGGCGTTCGTGCAGGCGCGGGAAGATCTCGTAGACCTTTTGCAGGGTCCAGCGGCCGGGCCGCGCCACCACCGTCAGATGCTCCTCCACCGTCAATGATGGGAACATGAACCGTTCCTGCGGCACCCAGCCCAGCCCCGCGCGCGAGCGCCGGTGCGTGGGCATGCGCGCGATGTCGCTGCCGGCCCAGCGGATGCCGCCGCCGTGCAGGCGTGTCAATCCCATCAGCGTCACCAGCAGGCTGGTTTTGCCGACGCCGTTGCGGCCCAACAGCGCCAGGCTGTCGCCCTCGTTCAGCGCGAACGACACATCTTCCAGCACGATGGACTCGCCATAGCCGGCGGTGACTTTATCGAGCGCCAGTAATTCAGCCATGTTCGGCCTCCCCCAGATAGACTTCCTTGACGCGCGGGTCGGCCGCGATCTCCGCCGGCGTGCCCTCGGTCAGCACTTTGCCGCCCACCAGCACCGTGATGCGGTCGGCGAAGCGGAACACCAGTCCCATATCGTGCTCGATGAACAGCACCGTCACATCGCGCGGCAGCTGCGCCAATACTTCGAACAGCTCCTTGCTCTCCGCCTGCGGAATGCCGGCGGCCGGTTCGTCCAGCAGCAGGATGCGTGGTTTGGTGGCCAACGCCAGTGCGATTTCCACCAGCCGCTGCTTACCGTAAGCCATGCTACGCGTGACGCTGTTGGCCTGGTCGGTGAGCTTGAGCGTGGCCAGCAAGGCCATCGCCTCGTCGATCACGTCGACGTGCTTTGCCACCGTCTTGTACCAGACCGATTGCAGGCCGCGCCGCTCGCAGATCGCCAGCGCCACCGATTCCAGCACCGTCATGCCGGCGAACAGGGTGTTGAGCTGGAAGGTGCGCGTCATGCCGCGCCGTACCCGCTGGTGCTGCGGCAGGTGCGTGATGTCCTCGCCGCCGAGGTAGACCTTGCCGCTGCTGGGCATGAAGCCGCCGGTCAGCAGATTGATGAAGGTGGTCTTGCCGGCGCCATTGGGGCCGATCAGCGCATGGCGCGCGCCCGGCTCGAAGGTCAGGCTCACATCGCTGTTGGCGACGAACGGCCCCCAGCGCTTGGTCAGGCCTTCGGTGCGCAGTGTAATGTCCTGGCTCATGCCTGCTCCTTCCGTTTGAAACGCGATGCCATTTTTTCCAGTCCGCCCAGGATGCCGCCGCGCGCGAACAGCACGATCACCATCAACAGCAGGCCGATATAGAACTGCCAGTAAGCCGGATTGAGGCCGGCGATGTAATCCTGCGCCAGCATGAACACGGCGGCGCCGACCAGCGCGCCGTACAGGCGACCCGTCCCGCCCAGCACCAGCATGATCAACAGCTCGGCCGAACGCGGAAAGCCCAGCGAATCCAGCCCGACGAACTGGGTGGTCTGCGCCAGCAGCGCGCCCGCCAGGCCGGCCACCGTGGCGGCCAGCGTGAACACAGCCACCAGGCGGCGGTTGACGTCCACGCCCAGCGCGGGCATGCGGCGCGCGCCTTCGCGGATGCCGACCAGGCTCAGGCCGAACGGCGACTTCACCACCCGGCGCAGCACCACGAACACGATGAACAGCACGGCGAAGCTGTAGCAATAGGCCACGTTGCCGTTCAAATCGAACTCGAAGGCGCCGAACAATTTACCGACCATCATGCCGGACAAGCCATCGACGCCGCCGGTGAGGAAGGACGCCTTGTTGGCCGCCTCGAACAGCATCAGGCCTATGCCCAGCGTGACCATCAGGCGTGTCAAGTCCTGGCCGCGCACCACCAGGAAGGACATGATGAAGCCGAACAGGCCCGCCACCACGGCGCCGGCCAGCAGGCCGCTAAACGGCTCGCTCCAGCCATGCACCGACAGCAGCCCTGCCGTGTAGGCGCCCAGGCCGAAGAAGGCGGCATGGCCCAGCGAAACGATGCCGGCGTAGCCCAGCATCAAATCCAGCGACAGCGCGAACAGGCCGACGATCATGATCTGGCTGATCAAGACCAGATAGCCGGGGAAGGCGAAATACGCTGCCACCGGCAGCAGCCAGAAGGCGATTTCCAGCGGCGACCAGCGGTCGTCGGGCAAACGGAGAAGACTCATGCTCGGCACCTTGTTGACGGCGACGGGCGCCGGTTTGACTTCCGCTTCGGCGAAGGCGTTCATGCTTTCCTCCTGATCAGGCCTGCCGGGAACAGGATCAGCAGCACTACCATCAAGCCATAGATGACGAAGGCGCCAATCTGCGGCACATAGTATTTGCCCGCGACGTCGAACACGCCCAGTATCAGCGCCGCCAGCAGCGGGCCCTTGATGGTGCCGGCGCCGCCCACGGCGACCACCAGCAGGAAGTAGACCATGTACTTGATCGGGAAGGTCGGGTCCAGTCCCAGCACGTCGATACCCAGGCCTCCGCCCAGGCCGGCCAGGCCGGAACCGAGCGCGAAGGTCAGGCTGAACACCAGGCCGACGTTGATGCCCAGGCCGGCGGAGGCGGTTTGATTGTCCACCGACGCGCGGATCTGCGCACCGAAGCGGGTGCGCTCGATCAGCAGTCCCAAGGCCAGCGTGACCAGCACCACCACGCCTATCAGGAACAGGCGATAGGCGCCCACCTCAAGGCCAAACAGCGATACCTGTCCACGCAGCCAGTCCGGCAGCGTGACCGGCTGCTGCGACGGCCCAAACAGCCAGGTCGCACCGGCCACCGACATGAAGGTCAGGCCGATCGAGAACAGCACCTGATCCAGGTGGCTGGCGCGGTACAGGCGGCGGTACAGCAAGCGCTCCAGCACCAGCCCGGCCGCGGCGGAGGCCAGGAAAGCCAGCGGCAGCGAAGCCAGGAACGGCACGCCGAGCCGCGACAGCACCGTCACGCTGACATAGCCGCCCAACATGGCAAAGGCGCCGTGGGCGAGGTTAATGAAGTTCATCATGCCCATCGTGACCGACAGGCCGACGCTGATCAGGAACAGCAGGCTGCCGTAGGCGATGCCGTCGAACAGCACACCGGCGAAATTGGCTAGCATTTCCGCCTCCTCGTTTGAATTGTTTTATACATTTTTTTGTCTCCACTGCTACTCTACAAACTACATTGAATCACACTCTTTCGATAATCATCGCAATGCCCTGCCCCACGCCTATGCACATCGTGCAAAGTGCGTAGCGACCGCCGCTGCGATGCAGCTGGTAGGTCGCGGTGGTTACCAGGCGCGCGCCGCTCATGCCCAGCGGATGGCCCAGCGCGATGGCGCCGCCGTTGGGATTGATGCGGGCATCGTCGTCCCGCAGGCCGAGTTGGCGCAGCACGGCCAATCCCTGCGCGGCGAAGGCTTCATTCAGTTCGATGACGTCCATCTGCTCCAGCGTCAGGCCGGTCTGGCGCAACAGCTTTTGCACCGCAGGCACCGGGCCTATGCCCATCACGCGCGGCGCCACGCCGGCCGTCGCCATGCCGACGATGCGCGCCAGCGGTTTCAGGCCATGCCGCTTGGCCGCCTCGCCGCTGGCAATCAGCAGCGCGCAGGCGCCATCGTTGATGCCGGATGCATTGCCGGCGGTGACGCTGCCCTCGGGCCGCACCACGCCTTTCAGCTTGGCCAGCGCCTCGATGGTGGTGGCGCGCGGATGCTCGTCCTGCGCGAACACCAGAGGGTCGCCTTTCTTTTGTGGCAGCGACACCGGCACGATCTCGCGCTCGAAGATGCCTTCGGCGATGGCGATGGCGGTCTTGTTCTGGCTTGCCAGCGCAAACGCATCCTGGTCGACGCGGCTGACGCCATAATCCTGCGCGACGTTTTCCGCAGTCTCCGGCATGGTCTCGACGCCGTAGGCTTCCTTCAGCGCCTTGTTGATGAAGCGCCAGCCCATCGTCGTGTCCTGCAACGCCGCGTTGCGCGAGAACGCCGTATCGGGCTTGCCCATGACGAAAGGCGCGCGCGTCATCGATTCAACGCCGCCGGCGATCATCAGGCAGGCGTCGCCCGCCTGGATCGCCCGCGCCGCCGTGCCGATGGCGTCCATGCCGGAGCCGCATAGGCGGTTGACGGTGGAACCCGGCACCTCCTGCGGCAGTCCGGCCAGCAGCGCCGACATGCGCGCAACGTTGCGATTGTCTTCGCCGGCCTGGTTGGCGCAGCCATAGATCACGTCATCCACCTGATCCCACTGCACGTCGGGATTGCGGCGCATCAGTTCCCGCAGCGGCACCGCGCCCAGGTCATCGGCGCGCACGTCCTTCAGCGCGCCGCCGTAGCGGCCTATCGGTGTGCGCACGGCGTCGCAGATATATGCTTCGTTCATGTTGTCTCCTCTTATTTCAGCGGCAGCAAAGGCGCGCCGGTGGCGGCTTGCAGCTCTTCAAAACTCAACCCCGGCGCCATCTCGCGCACGACCAGCCCGGCCGGTGTCACATCCAGCACGGCCAGGTCGGTGTAGATGCGGTTGACGCAGGCCACGCCCGTCAGCGGATAGCTGCACTGGCTGACGACTTTGCTTTCACCGGTCTTGGTCTGGTGCTCCATCATGACGAACACCTGCTTGGCGCCGATCGCCAGGTCCATGGCGCCGCCGACGGCGGGTATCGCATCCGGCGCGCCGGTGTGCCAGTTGGCCAGGTCGCCGTTGGCCGCCACCTGGAAGGCGCCCAGCACGCACACGTCCAGGTGGCCGCCGCGCATCATGGCGAAGGAATCGCCGTGGTGGAAGTAGGCGCCGCCCGTCAGCAGCGTCACCGGCTGCTTGCCGGCGTTGATCAGGTCTTCGTCTTCCTCGCCAGGCGCCGGCGCCGGGCCCATGCCCAGCAGGCCGTTCTCGCTATGCAGGAATACTTCGCGCTCGGCCGGCAGGTGGTCCGCCACCTTGGTCGGCAGGCCGATGCCCAGGTTGACGTAGGCGCCTTCAGGGATGTCCTGTGCCACGCGGGCGGCCATCTGGTCGCGGGAATATTTGTTTGTCATGCCGCCTCCTGCACTACGCGCTGCACAAAGATGCCGGGAGTGATGATCGCTTCGGGATCGAGCTCGCCCAGCGCCACCACCTGCCGCACCTGGGCGATGGTGGTCTTGGCCGCCATCGCCATGATGGGGCCGAAGTTGCGCGCCGTCTTGCGGTACACCAGGTTGCCCCAGCGGTCGCCGCGCAAGGCCTTGATCAGCGCGAAGTCCGCATGGATCGGCGATTCCAGCACATAGTGGCGGCCGTCGATCAGGCGCGTCTCCTTGCCCTCGGCCAGCAGCGTGCCGTAGCCGGTCGGCGAGAAGAAACCGCCGATGCCGGCGCCGGCGGCGCGGATGCGTTCCGCCAGGTTGCCTTGCGGGGTCAGTTCCAGCTCGATCTCGCCGGCGCGGTACAGCGCGTCGAAATGATGGGAGTCGGCCTGGCGCGGGAACGAGCAGATGATCTTGCGCACCCGTTTGGCCTCGAGCAGCGCGGCCAGTCCCGTTTCGCCGTTGCCGGCGTTGTTGTTGACGATGGTGAGGTCGCGCGCGCCCTGCGCGATCAGCGCGTCGATCAGCGCGGACGGCATGCCGGCGTTGCCGAAGCCGCCGATCATGACCGTCGCGCCGTCGTGGATGTCAGCCACGGCGCCCTCCAGTGATGCAAAAGTTTTGTCGATCATATGCCTGCCTTTTAAGTTCAATGTGCGATAATCGAACTAATGATTGATTACCGCACATCCAGTGTAGCAACGTAATCGCGCCACGGTCAACAAAAAAACACCTATCGAACTTGCCTACTGCATTAAAATCACGCCATGTCCAAGACCACCAAACCTAAAACCAGCGTCGCCGAGGCTGAGCCGGAGCACGAACCAAGCATCTCCGAACAGATCGACGCGCTGACCGATCCCAGTTTCATGACCTCGCTGGCGCGCGGCCTGGCCGTGGTGCGCGCCTTCAGCGATTCGCGCAAGCCGCAGACCATCGCCAACATCAGCCAGAAAACCGGCATTCCGCGCGCCGCCGTGCGGCGCTGCCTGCATACGTTGCGCGAACTGGGTTATGTGGATGCGGAATTGAACAATTTTTCGCTGCGTCCCAAGGTGCTAACGCTGGGTTATTCCTACCTGTCGTCGACGCCGTTGACGGTGTCGGCCCAGCCCTACCTGAACAACATCAGCCGCGCGCTGAACGAATCGAGCTCGCTGGCGGTGCTGGACGACGACGAAGTGCTCTACGTGGCGCGTGCCGCCACCTCGCGCGTGATGTCGGTGGCGCTCAACACCGGCAGCCGCCTGCCCGCCTACTGCACCTCGCTGGGCCGCGTGATGCTGGCGCACCTGCCGCCGGCGGAGCTGGACCAGTACCTGGCCCGCACCGCGCTGCGGCCGATGACCGAAAACACGGTGGTCAACCAGAAGCGCCTGCGCGAGATCCTGGCCGGCGTGCGCCAGGCTGGCTATGCCGTCAATGACGAGGAACTGGAACTGGGTCTGCGCTCGATCGCGGTGCCGGTGCGCGGCGCGTCCGGCACGGTGCTGGCGGCGCTGAACGTGGGCGCGCAAGCGTCGCGCGTCAGCGTCAAGCAACTGGAAAAAGAGTTCCTGCCCGTGCTGCTGCGCGGCGCCCAGGAACTCTCGATACTGCTGCCTTAGAAGCTGTGACGCAGGCCGGCCATGACGCCGTTCTGCGTCAGGCCTGCGCCGACGGTGCCGCCCGCATCCAGCGCCACTGCCGATGCGCCGGAATTCTGCATGCGGCCCAGCGCTCCATACACGGCGGTGCGCTTCGACAGGTAGTAGGTCAAGCGGGCCACCACCATGTTGGCATCCGAGCTGCTGTTCTTGGTATCGCGGCGCGCCACCTGCACATCCAGCGTGGACAGCGGCGTCACCGGATAGCTCACCCCCAGGAAGTACAGGTCCGACTCGGTCACGCCGGTGACAGCGCGCGTGGTGCGGTCGACGATGCCGCCACCGATCTTGGCCGCGCCCACCTTGGCATAGCCGTTGACGGTGATGCGCTTGTCGCTGTTGTCGCTGCTGGTCAGGCCGCCGGCCGCGCCGACGTTGCCGTACATGATGTCGTAGGAAGTGTTCAGGCCATATTCCGGGGTCTCGTAGCCCACCATGCCGGTGATCTGGCGGCAGGCCTTGGAGTTGCCGGCCACCTCGCCAGGGCAGCCGGTGGCGGCAGGACCGCCCGCGGCCGACGCATCGCGCCCGGTGCTGTAGGTGGCGCCAACCACGAAGTTATTGAAGTTGCCCAGGTAGCCGATGGCGTTGTCGCTGCGCGCGTTCGGCAGGTAAGCATCGATGCTGCCGATCGCGAACAGGTTAGGCCCCAGCACGTCGCCCTTCATCGAGGCGATATAGGTCATGTTGATCTGGCGGCCCAGCGTCACCGTGCCGAACGCACCCTTCAAGCCCACCGACGCCTGGCGGCCGAACAGGCGGTTGCCCTGCCCCATGGTGCCGGTGTCCATCGACAGTCCCATCTCCAGCGTGAACACGGCCTGCAGGCCGTCACCCAGGTCTTCGGCGCCGCGGAAGCCCAGGCGCGAAGGGAAGGAACCGGTCAGCGACGGCATCTTGGTGATGCTGGCGCCGGCGGCATTGGCGTTGGTCGTATAGACCAGGCCTGTGTCTACAAGGCCGTACACCGTGACGCTGCTTTGCGCCATGGCGCCGGTTGCGCTGACCCCAGCCAGCAGCGCCGCAGCGCATCGGATTGCGTTCTTCATTCCAGTCTCCTGTTGTTATTGAATACGTGATTTTTAATGATGTGCGATTATCGAACAATAGGTTGTTAATCGCACATAGATTGGATACTATGCAGGAAGCGCGGCGCTGTCAACCAACGCCGCGTGGCAGAATTGAGTCCCGCCACCGCATCCACTAGCCGCGCCGGGCCATTCTTCATAGAGAAAACAGAAACGCACAGGAGACCAGCATGACGTTGAAAAAATTTGTAGCAATCGCGACACTCGCCACCACCGCGTGGTCGGCGATGCCGCTGGCGCAGGCCCAGGACACCATCAAGATCGGCGTGATCGCCGCCTTCTCCGGCCCCTTCGCCGATTACGGCAAGCAGATGGAGGGCGGCATCAAGGCGTGGATGGCGCAGAACGGCGCCACGGTGGCTGGCAAGAAGATCGAAATCATCTACAAGGACACCACCGGTCCCTCGCCCGAAATCGCCAAGCGGCTGGCGCAGGAGCTGGTGGTGCGCGACAAGGTCGACTTCCTGGCCGGCTTCGGCCTGACGCCGGAAGCGCTGGCCGTGGCCCCCATCGCCGAGCAGGCGAAGAAGCCGATGATCATCATGAACGCCGCCACTTCCGTCATCACCACCAAGTCCAACTACATCGCGCGCTTTTCGATGACGCTGCCGCAAATCTCCGCGCCGATGGCGACGTGGGCGGCAAAGAACAACATCAAGAAAGTGGTCACGCTGGTGGCGGACTACGGCCCCGGCATCGACGCCGAAACGGCGTTCAAGAATGAACTGGTCAAAGGCGGCGGCGCTGTGACCGAAGCGATCCGCGTCCCGCTGCGTAATCCTGAATTCGCGCCCTATATCCAGCGCATCAAGGACGCCAAGCCGGATGCGGTGTTCATCTTCGTTCCGGCCGGCGAGCAAGGCATCGCCTTCATGAAGGGCTACCGCGAGCGCGGACTGGCCGCGGCGGGCATCAAGGTCATCGCCACCGGCGACCTGACCGACGACCACGTGCTGCCGGCCATGGGCGACGCCACGCTGGGCGTGATCACCACCTTCCACTATTCGGCCGCGCACAAGTCGCCGGAGAACACCGCCTTCCTGAAGAGTTTTGCGACCGCCAATCCGGGCGCGGGACGTCCGAACTTCATGGCCGTGGCGGCGTATGACGGCATGGCGGCGATCTACGAGGTGACGCGCAAATTGAACGGCAAGATCGACGGCGACCAAGCCATGGCCATCCTGAAGACCATGCAGCTCAACAGCCCGCGCGGACCGATCAGCATCGATCCGCAAACCCGAGACATCGTGCAGACGGTCTATGTGCGCAAGGTCGAAAAGGTTGGCAGCGAATTCTATAACGTCGAATTCGACCAGTTCACCAACCAGAAAGACCCAGGCAAGTAAGTCGTCCGCCCTGCTACTTGCAGCTGAAGCTGGCCGCATCTTCGATACTGCCGCTGCCGTTGTACTTCGCCACCTGCGGATAAGGGCACAGCGGCCGGGTGCGCGTCGCCGACCACGAAGCCGGCACGTCGGCATTGGCGCCGCCGGCGTTGCCGGGGCCACGCGCACTTGCCACAACGCGTTCCGGCGCCTGCCCCTTCTCCACCCAGCTCACCAATGGCGTCAACATGTCGAACTGGTCGGTGGACGGACCGCCGGAACAATGGTTCATGCCCGGCACCCGGAAGAAGCGCGCAAAGCCGGAGGCGTCGCCGCCGTTGGCCGCGCGCAGATTGTCGTACCACGCCGTGGTGTCGTCGCTGGAGAAGATCGGGTCGCTGGTGCCGTGGTACAGCATCATCTTGGCGCCGCGGTTCTTTATGGCGCTGTAGTCCGTCAGATGCGGCGGCAGCATGAAGGACATCGCGCTTTCGGTATAAACACCGTCGGTCGCCGCGACCTGCGCCAGCAGCGTGTCGATGCTGGATGTCAGCGCGAAGCTGGCGCCGTTGAAGGTGGCCGGATTCACGGGCGGCACCTTCCAGATCATCGCCACCGCACCCGAGTCGAGCTGCAATGGACTGAAGAACTTCCAGAACGCCCAGTTTCCGGTTCCCAGGCCCGAGTCGTATGGGAAGCTTGAATAGAACTTGCTCTTGGCGCTGGTGACGGCGCCCGTGAACAACTGCCCGATTGCCGTCTTCTGCGCGGTGCTGAGACAGCTGCCGTCGCGGCCTTGCGCGCCGCAGGACGGCACGTCGCGCTCCAGGCTGAAGGCTGCCTGGCAGGCCCCGGTGTCCTGCACCATGCCGTCCTTAACGCCGTCCAGCGCATCGCACTTGTCCAGCACCGCGTTCGACACCAGCGCGCGTTCGGCCGCCGTAAAGCCGGTCGACAGGTCGCCCGGCGTAGTCGCCAGCGCCGCATAGGACTGGCCGCCGGCGATGTTGGCGATCGCCGCCAACGGCAGCCGGAAGCCGGGATCGCCGACCAGATAGCCGTCGAACTGTTCGCCGTAGCGGGACGCCACCACCATGGTGTGACGGCCGCCGTTGGAACAGCCGCCGAAATAGGAACGATCCGGACCTTTGCCGTAGGCGGTCTGGATCACGCTCTTGGCCATCGGCGCCAGCTTGGCCGAAGCCTGGTAACCATAGTCCAGGCGCGCCTGCGGATCGAGACCAAACAAAGGCGTCGCCGCCCCGTGGCCCGCATCGGAACTGATCACCGCAAAGCCCTGGTTCAATGCGCTGTCCAACTGCCCGCCGCCGCCGACCTCTCCGACCGCCGTGAGCACCGAGCCATCCAGGCCACCATTGGCCTGGTAGAAAAAGCGCCCGTTCCAATCCACCGGCAGGCGCATCTCGAAACCGATCGCGTAGTTCTGTCCATCTACCGGACCACCCCGCTGGTACATGGATCCCTTTACCAGGCAATGTGCCGGCACCGGCTTGCCTGCGATCGTCAGCACACCCGCAGCCACCGAGGCCGCGCTGGCAATCGTCGTATTGGGATAGGCGATCTCGCCGGCCAAATCCGCACAACCAGCCAGCTTGGCGCCGCCAGCCACAGCCAACTGCGGCAACGCCACCGAGGCGTTGGGAACCGTGCCGCCATCTCCCCCGCAGGCACCCAGGGCTATCGCCGACAGGCAAAGCGCCCCCAGCGGCGCGCCGTTCAAGACACGTCGTTCGTTCATCATGAGGAGTCTCCTTAGTTGGGGCTGACGTCGCGCAGCACGGCGATCGGTTCGTTCACCAGCTTGCCGTTGACCTTCTTCACTTCGCGGATGTACATGTTCTGCACGATGTCGCGCGTGGCAGGGTCGATGCTGATCGGTCCACGCGGACTGTCGCGCTTCATCCCGGCGAGCACCTGCATCGCCTTGTCGCCATTGACGGCGCCGCCGAGTTTGCGGACCGTCTCGTAGATCATGCCCATCGTGTCGTAGGCCGCCACCGTGACGAAGGTGGCCGGCGGACGGCCCGGGTTGGCCTGCGCGTAGGATTTGAGGAAGGCCTTGTTCGTGTCGTTGTCCAGCGTGGGCGCGTAGTTCAGCACCGTTACCGCACCCAGCGCGCGGTCGCCCAGCGCCTCCAGCGTAGGGGTTTCGCTGGTCATGTCGCCGACTCCGAGGAACTTGATGCCCGCCTTGTCCAGGCCCTTGTCGCTGAAGGCTTTCAGCAGGCCGATGCCGTCCTCCACGCCAGGCGCGAAGAAGAACAGCGCGTCCGGCTTTTCATCCTTGATGCGCTGAATGAACGGGGAATAGTCAGGATTGGCCAGCGGCGCCCGCGCCGAGCCCACTACCTTGCCGCCGCCGGCGTTGAACTCCTTGGTGAAGCGCGCCTCCGCATCCAGCCCGGTGCTGTAGTCGCTGACCAGCGTGTAGACTTTGCCGATCTTGTTCTTTGCCGTCCAGGCGCCGAATGGTCCGGTCATCTGATGCATGGTCATGCTGGTGCGCAGCATGTACGGCGACTTGGTGGTGATGCCGTTGGTGACCGCGTTCATGACGATCATCGGCATCTTGGCCTGCGTGGCGATGGGCGCTACCGCCATCGCGCTCGGCGTCAGCGAGAAACCGATCAGGAAGCTCACGTGGTCTCGCGTGATCAGCTCCTGGGCGGCCCGCTTGGACTGGTCGACATTGGTGCCGCCGTCGTCGCGGTAGATGATCTCGATCTTCCTGCCGGCCACCTGGTCGCCATATTGCAGCATATAGGTCTTGATGCCGTCCTCGAACGGCTTGCCGGTGTTGGCGAACGGCCCGGTGAGCGCGGCAATGACGCCGATGCGGATGGGTTCATCGGCCAAGGCCTGGCCGGCCAACAGTATGGTGAAAAGTACGGCAATAGGTGCGCAGCGTTTCATCAGATTTGCTCCGAGAAACCTCGTCCTTCAGGGCGAGGAGTGAAAGGGACCGACTCCTTGGGAGTCGATGCGAGAGAAGAAAATATGGAACTCATGCGTTCCGTAGTGGTCAAATAAATATGAAACTGGTCTACCGATATCGCGTCAAATCCTTGACCGGCCTGCTGAACCAGCAAGCACGGACGGTCAATTTCGTCTGGAACTACTGCAACGACCGGCAAAAGGATGCGTTGCGCTTCTGCCGGCGCTGGCATACGGGATTTGACCTGATCAAGCTGACCACCGGTTGCTCCAAAGAGCTTGGTCTGCATTCGGGCACGGTCAACGACATCTGCCAGCGCTACGCCAACTCGCGCGCCATGTCGCACCGGCCTTACCTGCGCTATCGCGGCCGCAAAGCGATGGGCTGGGTGCCGTTGAAGGGACGTGAGCTCAAGCGCGAAGGCAACGCCTTCCGGTTTGCCGGCCGCACATTTCGTGTGTTTTACTCGCGCCCTCTGCCGGAAGGGAAAATCCTCGATGGCACCAACTTTTCGCGCGACCGGCGCGGCAACTGGTTTCTCAATATTGTCGTCGAGGTGGAACCGGCACCGGTTCGCGCCCCCGCACGCGGGGTCGGTATCGATCTCGGCCTGAAGATGCTGGCGACTTTGAGCGACGGCAGCACCATCGAAGCGCCTCGCTTTTACCGGGAAGCCGAGGCGGCGCTGGCGTGTGCCCAGCGCGCGCGCAAGAAGCGGCGGACCAAGGCCATCCACGCCAAGATCGCCAACCGCAGGCTCAATTTTCTGCACACCCGTACCAGCGCGATCATCGCCGCCTTCGACTATATCGTGGTCGGCAACGTCAATGCGCAGGGACTCGCCCAAACCAGCATGGCGAAGTCGGTCTACGATGTCGGCTGGTCGTCCTTCCGTACACAACTGGCGTACAAGGCTGTTAAGCATGGCGCCTGGTTCGAGGAAGTCGACGAACGTTTCACCACCCAGGTCTGCTCGCATTGTGGTGCATTGCCCGATACGAGGCCAACCGGTATCGCAGACCTTGGAGTAAGAGAGTGGTGCTGTAGCGATTGCGGTGCTGTACATGATCGTGATCTCAATGCTGCGGTCAATATTCTCCGTCGCGGACGTGCGACGCTAGCGGTAGGAATCTCCGCTCTATAGGGCGGAGAGGACGTCAACGTGTCTCCTCGATGGTTGGTGTTGAGATAATTAGTTATGTCTTATAATGATTATAGACTATACGCATTTTCGCGACATTGCAAGCAGCAGGATGGCCGGAGGGGCGCTTTCTTTGTTAGAATCGGACCATGACCACGCAGCCCAAAAAAAAGAAACCAACATTGATCGACGCCGTCCAGGAGGCGGCGGAGCAGCCGCTGGACCAGAGCATGCTCCTGGGCCTGGTGGGCTATAACTGTCGCCGCGCCTACATCAACATCCTGCCGTTGTTTGAAAAGCGGATGGCGAAGTACGAGCTGCGGCCGGTGGATTTCAGTGTATTGAGCCTGTTGAAGGCGAATCCCAACATCAACCAGAAACGGCTGTCGGATGCGGTGAACGTGTCGCCGCCCAACCTCGCCATCCTGCTCGACAGGCTGCAGGAACGGGGACTGCTGCTGCGCCAGCGTAGCCCGCTGGACCGGCGCTCGCAGACGCTTGCGCTGACGCCCGCAGGCCTGAGCATGTGCGCCAAGGCGGAAAAGACCGCCAGCGAGTTGGAAGTGGATGCGACGTCCGCGCTGACCGACGCCGAGCGCGCGCAGCTCGTCAAGCTGCTGCAGAAGATCTACCTGCAGTGACCGGGCTTCAGCCCTGCTGGAGCTTCTTCATCCGGTAGGATAGCTGCGGTCGCGTCAAGCCCAGCGTGCGCGCCGCCGCCGACAGGTTGCCGTCGGCCCGCTTCACCGCCGCCAGTATCAGCGTGCTTTCCAGATTGTCCAGCGACCAGTCCTGCTCATGTTCCGACGCTTGCCGCAACATCTCGGGCAGCACGTCAAGCAGCGACCCGGCGGGGGCAGCCGGTGGCGCGGCTGTTTCGTGGCTGGTCAGGCGTCCGGTCTGGGCCAGCGAAAAATACGAAGTCCGCGATTCTTCTCCGCTGGTGAACAGGTGCGGCAAATCGATGGGGCCATCCTCGTCGGCGTAGATCACGCCGCGCTCCACCAGGTTTTGCAGCTCGCGGATATTACCGGGGAAGTCGTAATTGAGCAGCGCATCGACCGCGCGCGCCGTGAAGCCGGTCACGCGGCGCTGGTGCTTCTGGCCGTAGTGACGCATGAAGTAACCCATCAACAGCGGGATGTCGTCGCGCCGGTCGCGTAGCGGCGGCAGGCGGATCGGGAACACGTTCAGGCGGAAGAACAGGTCTTCGCGGAAGCGGCCCTGGCGGATCTCGTCGCGCAGATCGACGTTGGTGGCCGCCACCAGCCGCACGTCCACCTTCACGCTGCGCACGCCCCCTACCCGTTCGATCTCGCCCTCCTGCAGCGCGCGCAGCAGCTTGCCCTGCGCCACCAGGCTTAGCGTGCCTATCTCGTCGAGGAACAGCGTGCCGCCGGATGCGCGCTCGAAGCGGCCGGGCCGCGACTGGCTGGCGCCGGTGAAGGCGCCACGCTCCACGCCGAACAGTTCCGACTCGATCAGCGTCTCGGGAATCGCCGCACAGTTGACCGCAACGAAAGGCTGCTCCTTGCGGGCGCCGATCTGGTGCAGCATGTAGGCGAACAGCTCCTTGCCGACACCCGACTCGCCGGTGAACAGCACCGTGGCGGCGGTCGGCGCCACACGCTTGAGCATATGGCAGGCCGCGTTGAAGGCCGATGACACGCCGACCATTTCCTTGTCTCCGTACGGACGCCCGTCATCTCCCGGCAGCACCGCCGCCTGCTGATGCTGCCCCGGCCCGCCGTAAGCGGTGGTGCTGACGAACGATTCCGCGTTCAGGAAGCGCAGGTCTTCCTCCACATTGTCCCATTCGTCGGCGGGCTTGCCGATCAGGCGGCAGTGCTTGTGACCCATCGCCGTGCACTCGACCTCGCGGTAGATGGTCAGCCGTCCGATCATCGCGCTGGTGTAGCCGATTGCGTAGCCGGTCTGCATCCAGCACGCCGGCTCCGTGCCGACGCCGAAATCGGCGGTATGCACCTCGGCCTCGCTGGAATGGTGCCACAGGAATTCACCGTGGTAGGTGCCGCGTTCGAAGTCGAATTCAAAATGCAGCGGCTCGACCTTGACCGCGCCTTCCAGCGAATGCATGCGCGGCCCGGCCGCGAACAGCGAGCCGGGTTCGGCGTCGGGCCAGCGCTCGCGCAGCAGCTGCGCATCGCGCGCGCCGGCCGAATAGCCTACTCGTGTCAGCAGGCCACGCGTGCGTTCCGGGCCTATGCTCTCCAGCAGTTCGCGCCGCATCGCTCCCAACGACGAAATGTGCAGCAGCTGCATGCGCTGGCCGTTGAGCCAGATACGGCCATCGCCGGGCGAGAAGTGCAGGCTTTGCGTCAAGTCTTCCAGCGTAGGCGCCGCGCCGGCTTTCAAGTGCTGGCTGTCGCCCTGCGCCAGCACCTTGCCGGCGCGCGACATCTCCGCCAGCGACACGCGAGGAGGTTTGCTCATGTCTCTACTTTCGTCATCGTTCACCAAATCATACATCGGCAGTTCTCCCATTTGATCATTTCATCAATCGCCGGCTCATCTTCTTTTTGCTGCGCTGCGCTGCGTCGAACCATCGAATGCGGCACCGGCGCCCAGCGTAGACGCCACATGGTGCGCCGCAATAAGCACAGTGCACAAAGAGCTGGCACATAACTTGTAATAGCTAAGGCAAGAGCGGTAAGCAGACCATCATGCAACTAGCGTGCTAGCAGGCTGACTTCCCCACCCACCCATCATCAAAAGGAGACAGCATGAACAACGCGAATGCGCTTTTGCACCCATCGATCTGGCAGGGCCTCATCTTCAACGGCGACTGGATCGCCGCCCAAGGCGGCAGCCACACCTTCGCCGAACCCGCGACCGGCGAACAGCTGGGCCGCGTAGGCCTGGCCAACGCCGACGACGTGGCGCGCGCCGCCACGCAAGCACGTGCAGCGCAGGCCGCGTGGGCCACCAGCGACTACAAGGAACGCGCCGCCATCTTCCGCCGCGCGGCAGCCGTCATCGTCGAACACCTCGACGAACTGGCCACATGGATCATGCGGGAGACCGGCGCGATCCGCGCCAAGGCCGATCACGAACTGCGCGAAGCCGGCGCCCACCTGCTGGAAGCGGCGGCGATGCTCACCCAGCCCAAGGGCCAGCTGCTGGCCTCCGCCAGCGGCGAGATGAGCATCGCACGACGCGTGCCGCACGGCGTCATCGGCGTAATCTCGCCGTTCAACTTCCCGCTGATCCTGTCGATCCGCTCAATCGCGCCGGCACTGGCGACCGGCAACGCCGTGGTCCACAAGCCGGACCTGCAAACGCCGGTCAGCGGCGGCGTGCTGATCGCCCGCGTCTTCGAAGCGGCCGGCCTGCCTAAAGGCCTGCTGCACGTGCTGCCCGGCGCCGCCGAAGCGGGACAGGCGATGTGCAGCCATCCCGACATCGCCATGATCGCCTTCACCGGCTCGACCGCGGTCGGCCGCAGTGTCGGCGAACTGGCGGGCCGCAACCTGAAGAAAATGTCGCTGGAACTGGGCGGCAAGAACTCGCTGATCATCCTCGACGACGCCGATCCCGATATCGCCGCCGCCGCCGTGGCCTGGGGCGCGTATCTGCACCAAGGCCAGATCTGCATGGCCTCCGGCCGCATCCTGCTCCAGCGTGGCATCGCCGACGCCGTCATCGAACGCCTGGTGGCCAAGGCCAAACATCTTCCGGTGGGCGATCCGATGAGCGGCAAGGTGGCGCTTGGGCCGCTGATCAACGCGCGCCAGGTGCAGCGCGTGCACGCCATCGTGCAGGACAGCGTGGCCGCCGGCGCCACGCTGCTGGCCGGCGGCACCTACGAGAACCAGTTCTACCAGCCCACCGTGCTGACCGGCGTGCGCCCCGGCATGCGCAGCTTCGAAGAGGAGCTGTTCGGCCCTGTGGCCTCGGTCACCGTGTTCGACACCGACCAGGAAGCCATCGCGCTGGCCTCCGCCACCACCGGTTGCCTGGCGCTGGGCGTGATCACGCCGACGCTGGCGCGCGCCATGTTCATCGTCGACCGTGTGCCGGCCGGCCATGCCCACATCAACGACCAGACCGTGGTGGCCGAAGCGCACGCGCCGTTCGGCGGCGGCGGCACCTCGGGCAACGGCGGCCGTCACGGCGGCACCTCCGACTGGGACGAGTTCACCCAGTGGCAGTGGCTGACGGTGAAGACCGAAGCGCCGCGCTATCCCTTCTAACGCCTATACCAACAAGGAAACCACATGAAGCTACGTAACAAAACCATCGTCGTCACCGGCGCAGCATCCGGCATCGGCGCCGAAGTGGCGCGCCTGGCGCGCTTCGAAGGCGCCACCGTGATCGGCATGGACCGCACCGAGCCAGGCCTGACGCTGGATGGATTCATCTCCGTCGACCTGGGCCAGCCCGCCAGCATCGACGCCGCCGTCGCCCAGCTGCCGCAGCGCGTGGACGCGCTGTGCAATATCGCCGGCGTGCCCGGCACCGCCGATCCGGCCCTGCTGGCGCGGGTCAACTACCTCGGCCTGCGCCACCTGACCGAAGCCGTGCTGCCGCGCATGCCGGCCGGCGGCGCCATCGTCAACGTCGCCTCCATCCTGGGCGCGGAATGGCCGGAGCGGCTAGCGCTGCACAAACAGCTGGCCGCCGTCCGTGGCTTTACCGAAGGCCAGGCCTGGCTTGACGCACATCCCGTTCCAGCCGACACCTGCTACCAATATTTCAAGGAGGCGCTGATCGTCTGGACCTACGTCCAATCGCAGAAATGGTTCCTGCAGCATTCGGTACGCATGAACAGCGTGGCGCCCGGCCCCGTCTTCACGCCGATCCTGGGCGACTTCGTGTCCATGCTGGGCGAGGAACGCGTGCAGCGCGACGCCCACCGCATGAAGCGCCCGGCCTACGCCGACGAAGTGGCCGCCGTCATTGGCTTCCTGTGCAGCGACGAATCGCGCTGGATCAGCGGCGTCAACCTGCCCATCGACGGAGGACTGGCTTCGACCTTTATCTGATGCCTGTCATCCGCCCGGCCGCGCGTTAGCGGCCAACCAAAACTATAACTAGGAGACTGACAATGCAAGCGAACAAACGCCTGAGTCCAACCCTGTTGGCATTGGCCGTGGCGGCCGCCATGCCGGCCGCCCACGCCTTCGAGTTCGAGACCGACAATCCCGATCTCAAGATCAGCTGGAACAACACCTTCAAGTACAGCAGCGCCTACCGCCTCAAGGACGCCGACGCGCGCCTGCTGGCGGGCGGCTATCCTTCGTCCGGCGCTGGCGACTTCACCGGCTATAACCTCGACGACGGCAACCAGAACTTCCGCCGCAAGGGCATCGTCTCCAGCCGCGTCGACTGGCTGTCCGAGTTGGACGTCGGCACCCGCAACCTGGGCATGCGCATCAGCGCCGCCGCCTGGTACGACAGCTCCTACACCGGCAGCAACGACAACGCCTCCGCTTCCAGCAACGCCGTCACGCTGACTGGCAAGGCCGGCAACACCTTCGCCGAGGGCACCCGCCTGCTCCACGGCCGCAACGCCGAACTGCTGGACGCCTTCGTCTTCGCCAAGGGTTCATTGGGCGAGCTGCCCGGCACCGTGCGCGTCGGCCGCCACACGCTGCAATATGGCGAGAGCCTGTTCTTCGGCGCCAACGGCATCGCCAACGCGCAGGGACCGGTGGACCTGGTCAAGCTGCTTAGCGTGCCGGGCGCGCAGTTCAAGGAGATCCTGCGGCCGGTTAATCAGGTATCGGGCCAGTTGCAGGTGCTGCCAAATGTGTCGATCGGCGGCTACTACCAGTTCGAATGGCGCCCGACCCAGATCCCGGGCGTCGGCAGCTACCTCAGTTCCTACGACGCCGCCGGCGCCGGCAGCAGCGCCTTCCTGGTGGCGCCGACCAACAGCGGCGCGCCGGCCTTCTACACCGTCGCCGACCTGAAGGCCAAGAATTCGGGCCAGGGCGGCATGCAGATCAAGTTCTCGCCGGCCGGCTCGGACGTCGAATACGGGTTCTACGCGGCCCGCTATCACGACAAGACCCCCTACTTCTACCTGGGCTTCAAGCCCGGCTTCCCGCCCGGCGCGCCGTCCACCGTGCAGGCCGTGTACGCGGAAGGCATCCGTACCTTCGGCGCCAGCGCCAGCACCGTGCTGCTGGGCGCGAACGTGGCGGCCGAGGTCTCGGTACGCCGCAACACGCCGCTGGTCAGCGATCCAACGCCGAACTTCCTGTCGCGCGCCGGCACCGGCGTGTTCGCCGACAACAGCGGCAATCCTGCCTACGCGGTCGGCAATACGGCGCACGTCAACCTGTCGGCGATCTACGTCATGCCGACCAACCCGTTGTTCCAGGGCGCTTCGCTGCTGGGCGAACTGGCGTGGAACCGCGCCACCAGCGTCACGTGGCAAGGCTCGCTCGATCCGAACACCACGCGCGACGCCACCTCGGCGCGCATGATCTTCGAGCCGGCCTACTACCAGGTGATCAATGGCCTCGACCTGTCGATCCCGATCGGCGTCGGCTACAACATCGACGGCCGCTCGCGCGCCGTGTTCAACTTCAACGGCGGCAGCTCGCACGGCGGCGACTTCAATATCGGCGTCAACGCCACCTACCACCAGGACTGGAAGTTCGGCATCAGCTACGTGCGCTTCCTCGGCGCGGCAGGCACCTTCCTGAAAAATAATCCGGGCACCAACACGCCCATCCTGAGCTTCGCCCAGTCGCTGGCGGACCGCGATTACATCTCCTTCAACATCAAACGCGCATTCTAAGGACAAAACCATAATGAAGACGACCCTGAACCTCACCGCCGCCGCGCTGATGCTGGCCTTCGCCCTGCCGCACGCCGGCGCCGCCGTCACCGCCGAGGAAGCGGCCAAGCTACACTCCACACTGACCCCGCTGGGCGCCGAAAAGGCCGGCAACAAGGACGCCACCATTCCCGCCTGGGACGGCGCCTATGCCAAGGTGCCGGCCGGCTTCAAGGCGGGCGACTTCCGCGCCGATCCCTTCGCCGCCGAGAAGCCGACGCTGGACATCACCGGCAAGAACGTCGACCAGTACGCGGCCAAGCTGTCGGCGGCCACGGTGGCGCTGCTGAAAAAATATCCGACCTACCGCATCGACGTCTATCCAACCCATCGCACCGGCGGCGCGCCGGCCTGGGTGTATGAGAATACCTTCAAGAACGCCACCCGCGCCAAATCCATCGACGGTGGCTTCGGCGTGGAAGGCGCGTTCGGCGGCATCCCGTTCCCGATTCCGAAGACCGGGTACGAGGCCATGATGAACCACCGCCTCGCCTGGACCGGCGAAACCACCGTATTCCCGCTGCGGACCACCATTGTCACGCCGGACGGCAAGCGCGCCACCGCCACCGAGGCCGAACAAACCATCATGCGGCCGTACTACTTCAAGGACGGCAGCCTGGAAAAATTCGACGGCATCTTCCAATTCGGCCGCCTGATCACGCGCGCGCCTGCCTCCAAGGCCGGCGAAGGTATCCTGGTCCACGACGGCATCAGCGAGGCGCAACCGCGCGCGATCTGGCAGTACCTGGTGGGCCAGCGCCGCGTGCGGCGCGCACCGTCGGTGTCCTACGATACGCCGGACTCGGTCACTTCCGGCATCGGCCTGTTCGACGAGGCGTTCATGCTGTTCGGCCCTATCGATCACCATGAGCTCAAGCTGGTCGGCAAGAAGGAGATGTACATCCCCTATAACAACAACCGTGCGGCAGCGGCCAAGATCACCGACCTGGTAGGCCCGCAGTTCCTCAATCCAGACCTGGTGCGCTGGGAACTGCACCGCGTGTGGGAAGTGGAAGCGAGCCTGATCCCCGGCAAGCGTCACGTGGTCACCAAGCGCCGCTACTACCTGGACGAAGACACCTGGCAAATCATCCTGGTCGACGGCTACGATGCGCAAGGGCAGATCTGGCGCGGCAACTACACGCTGACGCTGCTGGCGCCGGACCTGCCGGCCGTGGTGGGCAACGTCATGTGGGGCACCTACAACGTGCAGACCGGCGCCTACCTGTTGAACGAGGCCTCCAACGACCTGGCGACCCAGTACAAGACCATTCCTCGACTGCCGGCCAGCTATTTCGGTCCCGAGGAACTGGCCAACCAGGGTTCGCGCTAAGTGAAGGGGCGCTCGATGAACAAGTTGAATCCACACGCGGCCCGCCACGCGGCGCTGGCGGCGCTGTTCGCCGCATCCAGCGCGCTGGCGCCGGGGGCCTGGGCCGAAGGCGCCGTCGGAGCGGCGGTCGCTCCAGCGGCGTTGATCCAGCCGGCACTAGTCACGCCCAAGGCCTTGAACGCGGCCATGCTGGCCATCGCCGCCGCCGGCCAGCGGCTGGTGGCGGCCGGCGAGCGCGGCACCATCCTGTACTCGGATGATGCCGGCGCCTCCTGGCGCCAGGCCAGCGTGCCGGTCGGCGTCAGCCTGACGGCCTTGCAGTTCATCGACGCCAGGCACGGATGGGCCGTCGGCCACCAAGGCGTGGTGCTGCACAGCGCCGACGGCGGCGCCACCTGGAGCAAGCAGCTGGACGGCATCCAGGCCGCCGCGCTGGTGCTCAAGGCGGCCGCCGAGGTCACGCCCCAGGACCTCGAACGCGCCTTGGCCGACGCCCGGCATCTGGTGGCGGACGGCCCGGACAAGCCCTTCCTCGACCTGCACTTCGCCAACGCCCGCAACGGCTACGTGCTGGGCGCCTACAACCTGCTGTTCAAGACCGACGACGGCGGCGCCACTTGGCAACCGTGGCAACAGCACGTCGCCAATCCCAAGGGCCTGCACTTGTACGGCATGCGCGGCACAGGTGACGCGCTCTATCTGGCCGGAGAACAGGGCCTGCTGCTGCGGTCCATCGACCAGGGGGGCAGCTTCAGCGCCCTCGCCAGTCCATACAAGGGCAGCTACTTCGGCCTGCTGGCCGCGCGCGGCGGCGCGCTGGTCGCCTTCGGCTTGCGCGGCAATGCCTACTGGTCCGGCGACCAGGGCGCCAGCTGGAGCAAGGTCGATACCCGCGTCCAGGCGTCGCTGGCCGGTGGCGCCGAACTGGCCGACGGCACGCTGGTGCTGGTCAGCCAGGGCGGCGACGTGCTGCTCAGCCGCGACCAGGGCCGCAGCTTCGCCGCGCAGAGCGGCGCCGCATTGCCGCCCGCACTGCCGCTGGCCGCCGTGGCGCAAGCCCGCGACGGCGCGTTAGTGGTGGCCGGCTTGCGCGGCCTGCGCCGGGTAGCCGTGCCTGCATCGCCGCGCTAGCGCCTTCCCCCCTTCACACGAATATGGCTGGAACATCATGCACACAGATCAAGATTTGGAACAACAGCCGGTGGTACGACGGCTACAAGACTTCGACACCAGCTCCGGTAACTTGGGGGAACGCGCGCTGTTCAACTACCGGCCGCTGGTCATCCTGCTTTGCCTGCTGGCGACCATCGTGCTGGGCTACCAGGCCACGCGCATCAAGCTCAATGCCAGCTTCGAGAAGATGATCCCCAGCGCCCATCCCTACGTGGTCAACTACCTCGCCAACAAGGCCGACCTGAATGGACTGGGCAACTCGGTGCGCATCGCCGTCGAAGCGACCGGCGGCACTATCTACGACCGCGCCTACCTCGACACGCTGCAACGCCTGAACGATGAAGTGTTCCTGCTGCCGGGCGTGGACCGGCCCTTCATGAAATCGTTGTGGACGCCCGGCACCCGCTGGGCCGCCGTCACCGAGGAAGGCCTGGACGGCGGCACCGTCATACCGGATGGCTACGACGGTTCGGCCGCCACGATGGCGCAGCTGCGCGCCAACGTGGCGCGTTCCGGCGAGATCGGCCAGCTGGTGGCGGCGGACTTCAAGTCCAGCATCGTCTTCGTCCCGCTGCTGGAACAGAATCCGCAGACCGGCCAGGCGCTCGACTACGGCGCCATGTCGGAGCGGCTGGAACAGATCCGCGCCAAATACCAGAAGGAAGGCGTGCGTATCCACATCACCGGTTTCGCCAAGATCGTCGGCGATCTGATCGAAGGCCTGCAACAGGTGTTGATGTTCTTCCTGCTGGCGATCGCCATCGCCGGCGCGGTGCTGTTCTGGTACACGCGCTGCTGGCGCAGCACCACGCTGGTGGTCATGTGTTCGCTGGTAGCGGTGCTGTGGCAGTGCGGCCTGCTGGCCGCGCTGCATTACGAACTTGATCCGTATTCCGTGCTGGTGCCCTTCCTGGTGTTCGCCATCGGCATGAGCCACGGCGCGCAGAAAATGAACGGCATCATGCAGGACGTGGGCCGCGGGACGCACCGCGTGGTGGCGGCGCGCTACACCTTCCGCCGCCTGTTCGCCGCCGGCCTCACCGCGCTGCTGTGCGACGCGGTCGGCTTCGCGGTACTGGTCAGCATCCAGATCAAGGTGATCCAGGACCTCGCCATCATCGCCAGCATCGGCGTGGCGGTGCTGATCTTCACCAACCTGGTGCTGCTGCCGGTGCTGCTGTCGTACACCGGCGTCAGCGCCAGGGCGGCCGCGCGCAGCCTGCAAGCCGACAGCGCCGACGGCGCGGCCCAGCCCTGGCTGTGGACCTTCCTCGACCGCTTCACCCAGCGCCGCTGGGCCGCCGCCACGGTGGCCGCCAGTGTGCTGCTGGGCGGCCTGGGCTACCTGTACAGCCTTAACCTGAAAGTAGGCGACCTCGATCCCGGCGCGCCGGAACTGCGCGCCGATTCGCGCTACAACCGCGACAACGGCTTCATGGTCGCCAACTACGCGGCCAGCTCCGACATCCTGGTGGTGATGATCAAGACCGCGCCCGACCAGTGTACCCGCTACGCCACGCTGGCCAGCGTGGATCAGCTGGCGTGGCAACTGGAACAGCTTCCCGGCGTCGATTCGACCAACTCAATGGCGGCGTTGAGCAAGCTGGCCACCATCGGCTACAACGAAGGCAACTTCAAATGGTATGACCTGATTCCCAACGCCGGAGCGTTGGGCGCGGTGCAGACCAGGGCCCCGCGTGAAATGTTCAACCAGAGCTGCTCGCTGCTGTCGCTGTACGTCTACCTGAAGGACCACAAGGCCGCCACGCTGACCCGCGTGGTCGACGTGGTCGAAGCCTTCGCCGCCGCCCACAATACGCCGGACGTGCAGTTCCAGCTGGCCGCCGGCAGCGCCGGCATCGAGGCCGCCACCAACATCGTCGTCAAGCAGGCCATGCACGACATGCTGTTCTGGGTCTACGGCGCGGTGATCCTGCTGTGCTACGCCACCTTCCGCAGCTGGCGCGCGGTGCTGGTGGCCATCCTGCCGCTGGTGCTCACCTCCATCCTGTGCGAGGTGCTGATGGTGGTGCTGGGCATGGGCGTCAAGGTCGCCACGTTGCCGGTGATCGCGCTCGGCGTCGGCATCGGCGTGGACTACGCGCTGTATGTGCTGAGCGTGATGCTGACTCGCATGCGCGCCGGCGCCAGCCTGTCCGACGCCTACCTGCACGCGCTGCGCTTCACCGGCCGGGTGGTGATCCTGACCGGCGTGACGCTGGCCGTGGCGGTGGCCACCTGGCTGTTCTCGCCGATCAAATTCCAGGCCGACATGGGCGTCCTGCTGGCCTTCATGTTCTTGTGGAATATGGTGGGCGCCCTGGTGCTGGTGCCGGCGCTGGCCTACTTCCTGATGCCGCCCAAGCCCGCGCGGCAGGATGAAGCGACGCAAGCGCAGGAACGCGCCGTGGCCGGTATCCACTGACGCCATGGCTACCCGCACCGCCGCCGGCCATGCCGCCCCGCCCCCGCCACATATCGCACTCTCGCTAAAAGAGGAATTCAATCATGCCTGACATCCTGCTCTATGCCGCCGGCGCCCTGGCGCTGGGCGCACTGCTCTGGCGCCTCCGCCGGAAATCCGTCACCGTCGCCGCCAGCCCTTCCACGACCGCAATTCCAGCGGCCGATTCACTGCGCCACACCGCGCTGGGCCACGTGGTGGGCCGCGCAGATCGCCACCACACCCACGCCTGGCTTGGACTGCCGTATGCGCAGCCTCCGGTCGGCCCGCTGCGCTGGAAGGCCCCACGTCCACCGCAGCCCTGGTCGGGCATACGCGAAGCGCTGGTCTGCGGCCAGCCCGCGCTGCAACTGGGCGGCCCCACACTGGAACTGCCGCCCGACCAGTGGGGCCAACTGGCCGGCTCGGAAGACTGCCTGACATTGAACGTGTTCGCGCCGCAGCTGACAGCCGACGAAGCGCGGACTGCCGGGCTGCCGGTGATGTTCTGGATCCACGGCGGCGCCAACACCGCCGGCACCGCCGCCACCTACACCACGCTGCGCAACCTGGCCGGCCAGGACCAGGTGCTTGTGGTGTCGGCCAACTACCGACTCGGCATCCTCGGTTGGTTCAGCCTCGACGAACTGGCGCAGGACGACGATAGCCCCGCCGACCGCTCCGGCAACTTCGGCACGCTGGACCTGGTGGCGGCCCTGCAATGGGTGCGCCAGCATATCTCGGCGTTCGGCGGCGATCCCGATAACGTCACCGTGTTCGGCGAATCGGCCGGCGGGCTGAATGCCTACACCTTGCTGGCCAGCCCATTGGCCAAGGGCCTGTTCCACCGCGCCATCCTGCAATCGCCGCTGGCGGTCAGCTACTCTCCGGCACAAGCCCGCAATTATACGGATGACGCCCTGCCCGGCCACGCCCTCAGCTCGCGCGAGCTGCTGTGCCAGTGGTTGCAGCGCGACGGCGGCGCCGCCGACCGCACCGCCGCCAAGGCGCTGATCGCGTCCATGGCGGCCGCCGACATCGCCGACTACGTGCGCGCCCTGCCGCCGGCTGCCTTGCTGGCGCCGATCACGCCGGGAGCGCTCAGCTTCTACGACGCGCCGTGCGTGATCCAGGACGGCCACGTGCTGCCGGCCATGCCGCTGGCCGAGGTGTTCGCCGACCGTAGCCGCTACAACGCGGTGCCGGTCATCATCGGCACCAACCGCGACGAATACAAGCTGTTCATGTCCAACAATCCCGATTATGTGCGCATGCTGTTCGGCCGCATCCCGCTGATGCGCGACCGCGCCCGCTACCAGCGCCACGCGGCCTACATGTCCGCTCTGTGGCAAGCCGCCGGCGCGCTGGAACCGGCCAGCGCCATGGTGGCATCCGGCCACCGCGATGTATGGACCTACCGCTTCGACTGGGACGAACAGCCCGCAGTGCCCTTGATCGCGCCGCGCGTGCTGCTGGGCGCCGCGCACGTGCTCGATGTCGCCTTCGTCCTGCGCGACCTCGATGGCGAGTTCGATCCCTTCCGCTCCTTCAACGCCTCCAACCTGCCTGGCCGCAAGGAAGTCTCCGACGCCATGGCCGGCTACTGGACGCATTTCGCCCGCCACGGCGAGCCAGGCTGCGGCCCGGCCGGCGCGCTGCCTGAATGGTGGCGCTGGAGCGGCGACGCCAGCGCCGCGCGCCTGATGGTGTTCGACACCAGCGCCGACGGCGGCACCCGCATGGTGGCACACGAAAACAGCCTGTCCACGCTGAAGGCGGCACTGGCGCGCGATCCAGCGCTGCACGATGATCCACGCGAGCGCTGCGAGCTTTACGGCCGCATGTTCCTGTGGTCGATCTTCGGCGGTTATGAAGCGCCGCACGCGCTGGAGGCTTTCGCCCTCACCCATGGCTACACCGGTCCGACCGGGCAACTACGCCCAAGCTACTGGCCATGAGCAGGACCGCCAACCAGGGCTTCTTCCACAGCTACGACGACTTGTGGCTGATCGACGGCCTGCGCACGCCATTGGCCGACTATTGCGGCGCCTTCAGCCAGGTCTCACCCACGGATCTCGGCATCAAGGCGGCGCGCGCGGTCCTCAAGCGCAGCGGCGTGCCGGCCACCGACATCGGCTCCGTCATCAGCGGCAGCATGGCGCCGGGCGACTGCTACCAGTACATGCTGCCGCGCCATATCGGCCTGTATGCCGGCGTGCCGTTGACGGTGCCGGCGCTGAACGTGCAGCGCATCTGCGGCACCGGCTTCGAGTTGTTCCGCCAGGCCGGCGACCAGATCGCGCTGGGCTATGCCGACGCCGTGCTGGTGGTGGGCACCGAATCGATGACGCGCAATCCTATCGCCGCTTTCAACCACCGCAGCGGTTTCAAACTGGGGGCGCCGGTCGGCTTCGAGGATTTTCTGTGGGAGGCGCTGACCGATCCCGCGCCAGGGATCACGATGCCGCAGACGGCCGAGAACCTGGCGCGCCGCTACGGCATCACCCGCGCCGAGGTGGACAAGTTCGCCGCTCAGTCGCACGCCCGCGCGCTCGACGCCAGGGCTGCCGGCTTCCACGCCGGCGAGATCGTCGCCGTCGGTAACGAGGTCTTCACGCTGGACGACTATGCCGACCGCCGCATCCGGCTATCCGGACCGATGACCGAGCTGGCGCAGGACACCCATCCACGCATTTCGCCGCCATCGGTGCTGGCCACCCTGCGTCCGCTGTATCCGCACGGCGTGCAGACCGGCGGCAACAGCTGCGCGCTGGCCGACGGCGCGGCCGCCGCCATCGTCGCTTCCGGCGCCTACGCCATGCATGGCGGGCATAGACCGCAGGCACGCATCGTGGCGGCGGCGGTGGTCGGCGTGCCGCCCGAAGTGATGGGCATCGGCCCCGCACCGGCGATCCGCCTGCTGCTCGACCGCTGCGGCTTGAATATGCAGCAAATCGGCCTTTTCGAAATCAATGAAGCGCAAGGCGCGCAGATCATCGCCTTGGAGCGTGAGTTGAAGCTGGACCGGGACCGCCTCAACATCCACGGCGGCGCGATCGCGCTGGGCCATCCGCTGGCGGCGACCGGCGTGCGCCTGACCATCACGCTGGCGCGCGCGCTCGACCTGCGGCGCCAGCGCTACGGCGTGGCGGCGGCTTGCGTCGGCGGCGGCCAGGGCATCGCCCTGCTGCTGGAGAACCCGCGCTGGCGCCAGTTACAGCACGATGGCACTCAGTGAACGCAGCAGCACGCGCAGTTGCGCATGCAGATCGCCGCGCTGGTCGGCGTCCAGTTCGGCCAGCATCGCGCGCTCCAGCTCCGCCACCGCCGCATCGCCCTGGCGCAGCAAGGCGCTGCCCTCGGCGCTGAGGCGCAGATGGATGATGCGGCCATGATTGGCGTCGGCCTGGCGCACGATCCAGCCGCGCGCCTCCATCGCCTTGACCATCTCGTTGGCCGATTGCGGCGAGATCATCGATCGTTCGGCCAGCTGCGCGTTCGACAGCTGTTGCTGGGTGTCGAGCACCGACAACGCCGTGTACTGGGCCGCCGTCATGCCCAGCAAACCGAGGCTGTCGCGCAGGCGCCGGCTCAGCACATGGTCGATGCGGCCGATCAGATAGGCGATGCCGGTGGGCTTGTCGTGCGCGGCGGAAGGAGGTTTTTTCATCGTGATCCAGAATTCAAAAGAAAGCGTTCGAAAAGCGCTTGCATTACAGCCCAAGCAGCATATATTATAAGTCACGTATCAGGCAACCTGATATCAACCTAACATAAAGTGAGACCGAGATGAGCCAATACAACAACCGCTGGAGCACCGTAAAAGTCGAGATCACCGGCGGCATCGCCTGGGTGATCCTGAACCGCCCGGAAAAGCGCAACGCCATGAGCCCGACGCTGAACCGCGAAATGATCGACGTGCTGGAGACCCTGGAGCTGGACCCCGACGCCCAAGTGCTGGTGCTGACCGGCGCCGGCGACAGCTGGACCGCCGGCATGGACCTGAAGGAGTACTTCCGCGAAAACGACGGCAAGCCGGAGATCTTCCAGGAGAAGCTGCGCCGCGACTGCTCGCAGTGGCAATGGAAGCTGCTGCGCATGTACAGCAAGCCGACCATCGCCATGGTCAACGGCTGGTGCTTCGGCGGCGCCTTCTCGCCGCTGGTCGCCTGCGACCTGGCCATCTCCGCCGACGAAGCGGTGTACGGTCTGTCGGAGATCAACTGGGGCATCCCGCCCGGTAACCTGGTCAGCAAAGCGGTCGCCGACACCATGGGCCACCGTCAGGCGCTACACTACATCATGACCGGCGACACCTTCACCGGCAAGGAAGCCGCAGCAATGGGCCTGGTGAACAAGAGCGTGCCGCTGGCGCAGCTGCGCGAAGCGACCATCGAACTGGCGGAAAAACTGCTGGCCAAGGCGCCGACAGTGCTGCGCATCGCCAAGCATGGCTTCAAGCGGTGCCGCGAACTGACCTGGGAGCAAAGTGAGGACTACCTGTACGCCAAAGTCGACCAGTCCAACTACCGCGACCCGGAAAAAGGCCGCGCCCAGGGCCTCAAGCAGTTCCTGGACGATAAGACCATCAAACCAGGTCTGCAAACCTACAAGCGCGCATAAGACGCCCACCACGCCAACAACACAGGAGATACGCCATGCTTGAAGCCCGTTTGCTGATCGGAGGCCTGGACCAGGCCTCGTCCACCGGCGCCACTTACCAGCGCCTCAACCCGGCTACCGGCGACACCGCCTCGGTGGCCGCCGCCGCCACGCTGGACGATGCCGACGCCGCCGTCGCCGCCGCGCAGGCGGCCTTCCCCGGCTGGTCCGCCACCGCGCCCAATGAACGCCGCCGCCTGCTGCTCAAGGCGGCCGACTGCCTGCAGACGCGGGCCCCCGAGTTCATCGCGGCCGGCGTGGCCGAAGCGGGCGGCGTGGCCGGCTGGTACGGCTTCAACGTGATGCTGGCGGCCTCCATGCTGCGCGAGGCGGCCTCGCTGACGACCCAGATCGCCGGCGAGGTGATCCCGTCCGACGTGCCGGGCCTGATGGCGATGGGCGTGCGCCAGGCTTGCGGCGTGGTGCTGGGCATCGCGCCGTGGAACGCGCCGGTGATCCTGGGCACGCGCGCCATCGCCACGCCTCTGGCCTGCGGCAACACGGTGGTGCTCAAGTCCTCCGAGATCTGCCCCGCCCTGCACCGCCTGATCGGCAAGGTGTTCGAGGACGCTGGCTTCCCGGCCGGCGTGGTCAACGTCATCAGCAACGCGCCGCAGGACGCCGCCGCCGTGGTGGCGCGCCTGATCGCCAATCCCGCCGTCAAGCGCATCAACTTCACCGGTTCGACCAAGGTGGGACGCATCATCGCCCAGCAGGCCGCGCAGCATCTGAAGCCGGTGGTGCTGGAATTGGGCGGCAAGAATCCGCTGCTGGTGCTGGACGATGCCGACCTCGATGAAGCGGTGCAGGCGGCCGCCTTCGGCTCCTTCTTCAACCAGGGCCAAATCTGCATGTCGACCGACCGCATCATCGTCGACAACAGGATTGCCGACGCCTTCGTCGAAAAACTGCGCAACAAGACCGCCGGCCTGCCCGCCGGCAAACCGGGCCAGGAAGGCGCGGTATTGGGCGGCATGGTAGACGCCTCGGCCGCCAGCCGCGTGGCCGCCATGATCGCCGACGCCCAGGCCAAGGGCGCGCGCATCGTCTGTGGCAGCGCCGCCAGCGACGGCAACCTGCTGCAACCGGCCATCATCGACCACATCACGCCCGAGATGACGGTGTACCAGGAAGAGTCGTTCGGTCCCATCGTCGGCATCATCCGCGTCGATGGCGACGAGGCGGCGCTGGCCGAGGCCAACGCCAGCGAATACGGCTTGTCCGCCGCCGTCTTCAGCCGCGACATCTCGCGCGCGCTGGCACTGGCGCGCCGCATCGAATCGGGCATTTGCCACATCAACAGCTCCACCGTGGCCGATGAAGCGCAGATGCCGTTCGGCGGCGTCAAGGCCAGCGGCTACGGGCGCTTCGGCGGCAAGGCCGGCATCGCCGAATTCACCGACCTGCGCTGGATCACCATCCAGAGCGGCCACCGCCACTACCCGGTCTGATGGAGGAGCATGCAATGACGCAGCTCCCCTCCACCACCGCGACGCTGGACCTGTCGCGCTATCGCCCGGTGCGCGTCGGCGGCGCGCCGGTGCGGATCGAGTCCGACGCCCAAGGCGCCTGGCGCCTGGCGTCGGAGGAAGCGCTGGGCGCCTATCCCGACCGTCTCACCGATTGCCTGGTGCGCGGCGCCGAGCGCCATCCCGACCGCACACTGGCCGCGCGGCGCTGCGCCGACGGCGCCTGGCAGCACCTCAGCTACCGGCAGATGCTGGAACAGGCGCGCGCCGTCGGCCAGGCCTTGCTGGACCGGGGCCTGTCGGCCGAACGTCCGCTGATGATCCTGTCCGGTAACGACCTGCAGCACCTGCAACTGGCGCTGGGCGCGCTGTACGCCGGCATACCGTATTGCCCGGTATCGCCGGCCGCCTCCGGCGCCGCCACCGATCACACCAAGCTGACCCACTTCGTGCGCCATCTGACGCCAGGCATGATCTACGCAACCGATGGCAGTGCCTGTGCGGCGGCGTTGGCGGCGACGGCGCCGGACGACGTCGAGATCGTGATCGACCACGGCGACGCCGGCCGCGCCAGCACGCCGCTGGCGCAACTGCTGGCGGCCGTACCGCGCACGGTGGACGCGGCCAACGCCGCCGTCGGCCCGCACACCATCGCCAAATTCCTGTTCACGTCGGGATCGACCAAGCTGCCCAAGGCGGTGGTCACCACCCAGCGCATGTTGTGCGCCAACCAGCAGATGCTGCTGCAAAGCTTCCCGGCCTTCGGCGACAGGCCGCCGGTGTTGCTGGACTGGCTGCCCTGGAGCCACACCTTCGGCGGCAGCCATAACGTCGGCATCGCGCTGTACAACGGCGGCAGCTACTACATCGACGACGGCAAGCCGACCGCGCGCGATTTCGCCGTCACGGTGCGCAACCTGAAGGAGATCGCGCCGACGGTGTTCTTCAATGTGCCCAAAGGTTGGGAGCTGCTGACGGCCGCGCTGGACGAGGACCCGGAACTGTGCCGTCATTTCTTCTCGCAGATGGAGCTGTTCTTCTTTGCCGGCGCCGGCCTGTCGCAGGCCGCGTGGGATGCGCTGGAGCGCGTCAGCGAAACCCGCTGCGGCCAGCGTATCCGCATCATGGCCGGCCTGGGCATGACGGAGACGGCGCCCTCCTGCACCTTCACCACCGGCCCGGTGATGATGGCGGGTTACGTCGGCCTGCCGGCGCCGGCCTGCGAGGTCAAGCTGGTGCAGGTGGACGGCAAGTACGAGGCGCGCTTCCGCGGCCCGCACGTCATGCCGGGCTATTGGCGCGCGCCGCAGGCGACCGCCGACGCCTTCGACGAGGAAGGCTACTACCGCAGCGGCGACGCGGTGCGCTTCGTCGATCCGGCACGGCCGGAACTGGGCCTGATGTTCGACGGCCGCATCGCCGAGGACTTTAAACTCAGCAGCGGCACCTTCGTCAGCGTCGGGCCATTGCGGGCGCGTGTCATCAGCGCCGGCGCGCCCTACATCCAGGACGTGGTGGTGGCCGGCATCGATCGCGACAGCATAGGCTTGCTGGTGTTCCCGCGCCTGGACCAGTGCCAGTCGCTGTCCGGGCTGGGCGCCGATGCGGAGGTCGCAGCGGTCCTCGCCAGCGCCCCGGTGCGCAGCCACTTCCAGCAACTGCTGGTGCATTTGAACGCGGTGGCGACCGGATCGGCGTCCCGCGTCGAACGTATGCTGCTGCTGGAGGAAGCGCCATCGGTGACGGCCGGCGAACAGACCGACAAGGGATCGATCAACCAGCGCCTGGTGCTGGAGCGGCGCGCGGCGCTGGTCGAGGCTTTGTATGCCGGAACCAGCGCCGGGGTGCTCCGCGCCCGGTCATAGGCGATCAGCGCTTGCCGTAGGGTGCGATGGTGAAGCTGTACGACGCGGGCACCAGGCCGATGCGGTACTTGACATGGGGCCGTCCGTCCAGGCTCCATCCGGTGTCGCCGCCGACGCCGGCCTGCGCCATGTCGATCAACAGCGAGCCATCGCCATGCGGGGCGATCTCGGAACTCTTCCAAGCGCCGCGCGGACGCAGGTACAGGTCCTCGTAGGGGAAGGCCAGCGCGTTCACCGACAGCGGTTGTGCGCCGGCCACCTTGACGCCATCGCCGGCGCGGTCGAACAAGGCCATCCACCGCACCCCGGTCTTGTTACCACTCTCTTGCGGCCGGATATAGCCGTGGTACTGTTCCGCCACGCTGCCCTCGTACAGCCCCAGGGCATAGCCGGTCTGGCGGTCGGCGTAGGACTCCTGCGGTCCGCGGCCATACCAGCGCACACGCTCCAGCGCGGCGGGCTGATTGAAACGCAAGCCCAGTCGCAACGGGTCGGGCAAGTCGTCGCGCAACGGCGTGAAGCTGGCGGTCACGCGCAGCTCGCCAGAGGCCGACAGCGCATAGGCGGTTTCCCAGTGCGCAGCGCCGGCGCCAAAGCTGTACAGCACCTTGACGCTGTCGGCGCCCACTGTCACGGCGCGCACCTGGCGCTGCTCCGTGAATTGCTTCCAGACGCCGTGGCTCTTGTCGACGCCCGCGCCCTCGTCGTTGTCGGTCAGGCCGCGCCAGAAGTTGGGTGTGCCGCCGTTGAGCAAGCGCTTGCCGCCGGCGTCATAACTGACTTCCCCCGTGCGCGTGTCGATGCGCAGCGTGGCGGCAGAGGAGACCAGGCGTATGGCGTCGCCGTCACGCACCGGCTTGACCAGCGCCGCCGTCCGCGCCTGCTGCTTGGCCGGCGCCAGCACGAACTGCGACCAGCCACCCACGCTGCCGGCGGCCACGCCCGCAGTCGACGCGCCGCGATAACGCGCCCGCACGGTCAGCACCGCCTCGGCGCCGGCGTGGCTGGCCAGCGCCGGCAATTTGATCGGCACCTCCTGCCGGCTGCCGGCCGCCACCCGCACGCCTTCCAGCCGGCCCTGCGCCGACGGCACGCCGCCAAACGCGACACTCCAGTCGAAATCGAACTCGGACAAATCCTTGAAATCGTAGCGGTTCACCACCGTCAGGCGCCCCGACCTCGGGTCGCCTTCGAACACCACCGGCGAATAGACCTTCTGCAGCTCGTAGTATTCCGGATCGGGCGTGCGGTCGGAGCGCACCACGCCGTCGCCCACCACGCTGTTGTCGCCGCGCGCCGGGTTGACGTCGAAGCCCGAAGCCCAGTACGGCCTGCCCTGCTGGTCCTTCGCATACACGCTCTGGTCGACCCAGTCCCATACAAAGCCTCCTTGCAGCTTGCGGTAGGAACGGATCACCTGCCAGTAGTCTTCCAGGTTGCCCAGCGAATTGCCCATCGCATGCGCGTACTCGCACTGGATCATCGGCTGGCGGTAGCGCGGGTCCTGCGCGTAGTCCGCCATTTTCTCGATATCGTCGTACATCGGCGCGTAGATGTCGACGTAGCTGTTGGGCAGGTGCTGCTCGCCCAGCGTGCCGTGGCCAAGATAGCTGACCAGGCGGGTCGGATCGTTGTCGCGCACCCACTGCGCGGCGTTCTCGAAGTTCGGGCCGGTGCCGGCCTCGTTCCCGAGCGACCAGACGATGATGGACGGATGGTTGCGGTCGCGCTGCACCATGCGCGACACCCGGTCCAGGTGCGCCAGCTTCCAGTGTTCCTTGTAGCCCAGCTGGATGGCGGCGCGCCTGGCCGGATCACCGGTCTTGTCGCCCATTTCCATATAGCCGTGCGATTCGATGTTGGCTTCGTCGAACACATACATGCCGTACTGGTCGGCCAGGTCGTACCAGCGCGGGTCGTCCGGATAGTGCGAGGTGCGCACGGCGTTGATGTTAGCCTGCTTCATCAGCTCCATGTCCTTGCGCATAGTCTCCATCGACATCACGCGATATGTGACCGGATCGTGTTCGTGGCGGTTGATCCCCTTGATCATCACGCGCTTGCCGTTGACGCGCACCTCGCCGTCGGCCACCTCCACCGTGCGGAAGCCGATCTGGCGCGACGACGCCGAAACCAGCCGGCCGTCGCCGTCGCGGTACTCGACCAGCATGCGGTACAGATTGGGCGTCTCGGCCGACCATGGCTTGACGCCGGCGATCACGCCCGCGACCGGCGCGGCCTTGCCGGCGGCGATGGCGCCCTTCGCGCTCAACGCCACCCGCTCGCCGTCGTACAGCGTCACGGCGATCTCGCCGTTGGCCGGCTGGCCCGCCATCTCGGCGTCCAGGCGGAACTCGCCGTCGGCGTAGCGCCGCCGGTCCAGCTGCGCCGTCACCTGGACATCGCGCAGGCGCGACTTCGGTTCGGCGTACAGGTAGACGCTGCGCTCGATGCCGGAGACGCGCCAGAAGTCCTGGTCCTCCAGATAGGAGCCGTCGGCCCAGCGGTACAGTTCAATGGCGATGGTGTTCTTCCCCGGCCGCACGTAGCGGCTCAAATCGAACTCGCTGGGCAGCTTGGAATCCTCGGCGTAGCCGACCGCCTGGCCGTTGACCCACACATAGTAGGCGGCGCCGGCCGCGCCCACCTGCAGGAAGACATCGCGCCCGCTCCAGTCGGCGGGCACGTCGAAATCGCGCCGGTAGGAACCGATCTCGTTCAGTTCGTGCGGGATCAGCGGCTCGTTGGCGGGAAACGGGTACTGGATATTGGTGAAGATCGGCAGGCCGTAGCCCTGGGTCTGCATCATGCCGGGCACCTGGATGGTCTTCCAGGCGCGCACATCGTAGTCGGACCGGTAGAAATCGCGCGGCCGCGTCTCCGGCGAGGTGGAATAGGCGAACGACCAGGTGCCGTCCAGCGAGCGATAGTATTTCGACGCCGCCATCTCGCCGCGCAGGGCCAGTTCGCGCGTTTCAAAATTGAAGAAGGTGGTCTTCATCGGCTCGCGGTGCAGCGCGACCACCTCGGGCCGCTCCCATTCGGCGCGCGGCGCCGGCGGGGTTTGCGCCTGCGCGGCTGGCGCCAAGGCCAGCGCGGCCAGGAAAATCGGGAAAGTGCGTATCAACATGGGGGCTCGCGTATCAATGTGTGCAACGCGGATGGCGGGCCTGCGCCCGCCATCCGCCACCTGCCTGCCTGGCTTATTTGCCGTACTTGTAACGCAGCGCCAGGCTGAAGGTGCGGCCGTTGGCGTAGTGCTGGCGCTCTATGCCGGTCTGGTAGGCGCCCGGTTCGCCGACGAAGCGGTTGAGCGCCTTGTCGAGGATGTTGGAGGCGTTGAACGACACGGTGAAGTTTTCGTCGATATTGTAGTTGATCGAACCATCGAGGATGCCGGTGGCGGCGATGCCGCGCGCATCGATCGGATTGGCCGAAGCGCCGAACAGGATCGAATCCGAACGCCAGGTGTAGACCAGGCGCGCCGACCACTTGGTGTCCTCGTACATGCCGGAGACGCTGTAGCTGTTCTTGGACTGGAACGGCTGGATCGAGTCGACGATGCGCGGCGCGGCGGCGGTGCCGAAGTTGACCGGGTTGGAGGTCTTCACGTAGGTGTAGGAACCGGCCACGCCGAAGTTCCTCAGCGGCGCGGCAAAGCTGTCGAAGAAGTACTGGCCCGCCACTTCCACGCCGCGCGCATTACCCTTCTCGGAGTTGACCGACTTGGTCATCTGGTACTGGCCGCCGCCGCAGCTGTTGCCCTGGCTGCCGCTGTAGGCAGGCACGCCGGCCACGGTCTGGCATTCGACGATGCCGTTGAAGAAGCCATCGATCTCCTTGTCGAAGAGCGCCGCCGACACATAGTTGGTCTTGCTGAAATAGCGCTCCAGCGACAGGTCGAAGCTGTCGGCGGTCTGCGGCCGCAGGGCCGGATTGCCGATGTTGCCGGTGCCGTTCACCGGGTTGACGGAGATGGTCGGGTTCAGCTGGTCGATCGGCGCGCGCGTCAGGCCCTTGCCGTAGCCGAAGCGGGCCAGGAAGTCCGGCGTGATGTAGCCGGTCACGTTCAGCGTCGGCAGCGCGTTGGTGTAGGTGGTTTCGGAAGCGGTCTCCGTAAACACGCCCGGCGTGGCCAGGGCGTTCATGGCGACGGCCCGGCTCTGTGTGCGGACCACGCGCACGCCGGCGTTACCGGTGATGCGGTCATCCAGCGCCGCGAATTCGCCCATCAGATAGCCGGCCAGCGTGTTCTCGTGGAAGTAGCGGCGGGCGCCGACGTTTTCCACATAGGCGTTGTCCATCGGGATGCCGGCCTTCGGGAACAACGTCGCGACCTGGCTGCCCAGCAGCGCGCCCGGCGCGTACACCACATAGCCGCCCCCGTAGCCGGCGTCGCCGTCCATGAAGTTGGTCGGCGACTGCTGCGTCACGCCCAGCGTGTCGGCGGAGATGCCGTTGCTGCGGGCGGCGTTCAACGGCAAGCCGTCGACCGTCAGCGGCTTGCCGGAGAAACTGTAGCTGTTATACCGGCTTTCCTGGGTCGCGTAACGGGCGCCGGTTTTCACGGCGCGCAGGAAACCCTCGCCCACCGTATATTTCGCGCTGATGGCGCTGGCGCTGCCCTTGTCGTCCCACTTCACGTTGGTGCCGTTGGCGTAGTCGCGGAACACGAAGTTCGAGGCGTCGCCCAGGTTCGGGCCGGAGAAGTTGAGCTGGTGCGGCGCGCCGTCGGCCAGGCGGGTGGTGTTCCAGTACAGGCCGGCCTTCGAATCCATGTTGACGGCGCGGTTGTCCTGGGTCTTCTTCGATTTGATGTAGTTGAACTCGGCCTTGACCGCCAGCTCGGGGGTCGGATTCCAGTCGGCGCCGCCGGCGGCGATCCAGGTGGTGTAAGGCGTATGCTCGTCGCCGCCAACGGTATTGACGGTGGAATTGAGGGCGGTGCCGCCCAGCAGGCGCTGGGTGGCCAGCACGTCGTTGCTGCCGCCGTTGAGATTACGGTTGGCCAGGCCCTCGGTGAAGGCGAACGGCGTGGTGGTCAGGTTCTGCACGTTGGCGCCATCGACCGAGTTCAGGCCGCGGTAGTTCTGGTGGTACAGGTAGTAGGTGTAATTGAACTCGGTGAAGAAGCGCAGCGTGTTGTCATGGCGGTAGTCGGCGGCCAGGTTCAGGCCGCGCCGGACCCGCATGATGGTTTCCTGGAAGGCGTTGTTGCTGACGGCCGGCGCCGTCATGACGTTGGCGGCCTGCTCCGTGGTCAGGCCGTTCAGGTCGGGCGTATTGGGACCGACGGTGGACGAGATCGCCTTGGTGGGCACGTTGGCCAGGTAGCTGACGTCGGTGCGGCCGACATAGCTGGCCATCGGCTGGTTTGGACGGTTGCCGGTGTTGGCCGTGGCCAGGGTCTGGTATTCGGCGCTGTCGGCGCGCACCGCGCGCTTGAAATTGGCGCCGCCATTGGCCGGGTTGTTGTCGGAACGGCCGGTGCTGCTCTGGTACACGGCGGCGGCCATCACGCCCAGCTTGCCGCCCCCTTCCAGCGTCCATTTGTTGGCGACCAGGCCGAACAGCTCGGGGTCCTTTTCCTTGGCCAGGTCGTTGTAGCGGCCGGACACGCCCAGCGACACGGTCGGGCCCTTGAAGTCGCTCGGATTGCGGGTGCGGATGTTGACCAGGCCGCCGATGCCGCCTTCGATATGCTCGGCCGTCGGATTCTTGTACACGTCGACGCCGGCGATCATGGCCGGGATCGCGCCTTCGATATTGTATTCGCGGCCGCCGGCGGTAAAGTAGGCGCGGCCATTGACCTGCGACGCCGTCTGGCCGGACAGGCCGCGGATGGTCAGGCCCGAGCCGACGCCGACCGGCGAGGCGCCCTCGCCGCCGTAGCGGTAGCCCTGCACGCCGGGCACCCTGGTCAGGGTCTCGGCCACGTTCAGGTCGGGCAGCTTGCCGATGTCCTCGGCGGTGATGGAATCGACGATTTCCACCGAGTCCTTCTTGATCGCCATCGCGTTGCGGGCGCTGGCGCGCATGCCGGTCACCACCACCGTGGTGTCCTGCGCCTGGCTTTGGGCCAGCGCGCACGGCGCCACGAACAGCCCCTGCGCCACGGCCAGTGCCAGCGCGGAAACCGGCAGCGTTTGTTGCATCTTCATCTTCATCTTTATGTCTCCGTTGTTGTGTGATCCGCGCTTTGTGCGCGTGATGGGGCAGTGCCACCCCTGCCACCTTTTTCCTGCTGCGTACCCGACAATTCCACCAGGAAAGTTATCGATAACAGAATTTATGGTAGCCACATCTTTTTCAGATGTCCACGGTTTTCTGTGATATCGATAGCCCGGCGATCACTTGTAGCCTGGGAGCCACAACCCCAAGCACAGCTATGCGAATACGATATGGCTCGCCGCAAAAACGCTATACGACAGGCGCCGGGAGCTTGCCTAAACTGCATCCGGCTGCCGCTCGATGCCGCTATTTTTTTCAACGGATTTGTTATCGATAACACGCAGCCTGATTCCTAGGACTTATTACTAAAAAAAGAGGAGACCAAATGAAAAGACTCATGCTGTTCGCCGCTCTATCGCTCAGTTTGCTTGCGGTCGCGCCGGCCAACGGGGCCAACGCCATCGCAACCCTGGCCACCGCCTACCAGCCGGCGATTAACGAAACCGTGGACGCCAGCGGTTTCAAGCATCCCGGCGTCGGACTGACCAGGGACCTGCTGGAGAACATGCGCACCCAGGTCCTGGCGCAAAAAGAACCGTGGAATACCCACTTCAACCAGATGACCTTGTCGTCGGCGGCGGCCAAGACCGTCACCTCCAGCAACCAGAGCGGCGCCAACCCCGACCTGCCGGGCACCTACGCCTTCAACAGCCAGGGCGTGGAGTCGAAATTCATCGCCGACGGCCTCAAGGCCTACACCCAGGCGCTGCTCTATTATGTGACCGGAGACGACACCTACCGCGCCAACGCCCTGCACATCATCCGCATCTGGTCGCAGATGGACCCGGCACAGTATGCGTACTACACCGACGCGCACATCCATTCCGGGATTCCGCTCAACCGCATGGTCGCCGCCGCCGAGATCCTGCGCTACACCAGCACGCAGACCCCGGCGCTGCAGTGGACCGCGCAGGACACGCTGGCCTTCACCACCAACCTGATCACCCCGGTCATCGAAACGCTGCAGCACAACAACGGCTACTTCATGAACCAGCATCTGTATCCGCTGATCGGCGCCATGTCGGGCTATATCTTCACCGGCAACCGCGAGCGCTACAACGAAGGCGTTGAATGGTTCACGGTCAACAAGACCGCCGTCGACCAGGGTCAGAACGGCGCCATCAAGCAGCTGTTCCGCCTGGTGGACAGGAACGACCTGACCGGCGAGGCGGTCGATCCGCCGGTGGTCCAGCATGTGGAGATGGGCCGCGACCAGGCGCACGGCGCCGGCGACGTCACCAATATGGAGATCCTGGCGCGGCTGCTGCTGGGACAAGGCACCAAGGTCGATCCGATCGACGGCACCGCCTCCACCGCGCCCGGCGCGGTCGGTCCCTACGAGTTCCTCAACGACCGCATCCTCGACGCCGCCGAATACTTCGGCACCTATATGCTGGGCTACGATACGCCGTGGGTGCCAACCGCCGCGCACACCGACGCCAACGGCAATCCCACCATCGTCTACAAACAGCTGGCCGGCGGCTATCGCGGCCGGCTGACGCAGAACACCTGGGAGCTGTACTACTACTACCAATACACGCGTGGCGTGAACATGGCGCAGCGCGCGCCCAACTTCACCCGGATCTATGCCGAACGCGTGTCCTACAACTGGGACGGCGTCGACGGCGGCGGCGACTTCTGGCTGTTCATGCCGCAGGCCGCGCAAGCCGAAGGCAACAAATACCTGGTCAAGCCCATCGTCGAACCGTACCGCGAATTCGAAGACCGCACCACCGCGCTCGACGCCAACACGGTCTCCAAGATGGAAGGCGCCACCGGCTACGTGGAAATCTCCGCGACGCCCGAAGGCAGCAAGATCGCGCTGGTCGGCTACGGCAACGGCGCGCGCAGCGTGGCGTTCCGCGTGCGCACCAACGGCAGCGCGACCGTCGACGTCTTCGGCGACACCATCACCCTGCCCGACACCAAGGGCCAGTGGCGCTACGTGGTCTACGCCTTCAACGCCTACCAGGGCTTCGGCGATCTGGTGTACCTGACGGTCAAGGGCGCCGGCACCATCGTGCAGCTCGACCACGTCAATCTGCAGGCGGCCACGTTGCTGACGCCACCAGCCTTCAACGCCGGCGGCGCGGAGCTGACGCTATACACCTACGCCGGCTCCAGCGCGGCGCTGGCATACAGCTTCGCGGCCACCGACAGCAACGCCGCCGATGTGCTGAGCTATCAGGCCGACAACCTGCCGCCGGGAGCCACCTTCAACAACGGCACCGGCGCGTTCTCCTGGCAGCCGACGCAGCCGGGCACCTACGCCTTCGTGATCAGCGCCTCCGACGGTTCCAGCGTGGCCGCGAAACGTGTGACGATCGTGGTCGGTGCCGACCGCCAGGCCGCAGTGACCGCCGCCATTGCCTCCTACCAGCCGAACACGGTCTACATCGCCGCCACGCTGGCGGTCTACAACAGCGCCTACACCAACGTCATGGCGACCATCTCCAGCGCCGGCGACGCCGACTTCGGGTAGAAACTGACGGCGCTGAGCAGCGCGGTGGCAGGCCTGCGGCAACTGACACCCTTGCTGGCCAACGGCAGCATCGACTACACCAATATGCTGACCACCTCGACCTTCGGCACCGCCGTGCCCAACGCGCTGGATAATTCGCCCGACACCTTCGTCGGCTACAGCAGCGCCCAGAACCTGACGCACACGCTGGACTTCGGCCCCGACTTCACCATCTCGGCCGACAGCTTCGGACTCCAGGTGCGCGCCAGCTTCCCCGATCGCATCGGCGGCGTGACCATCTACGGCTCCAACGACAAGGACCAGTGGACCCGCCTGACGCCCGGCCTGACCAGCGTGACCGAAGACATGCAGACGCTCGACGTGCAGCAGGACCTGCGCGCCCTGTCCTTCCGCTTCCTGAAGATTCAGATGATCGAACCGTCCAGCAACTTCCTCGAACTGTCCGAGTTCCACATCTTTGGCCAGCGGCACGAGACCGTCAACAAGCTGGCGACGGTGACGATCGGCTCCGACCAGGCGCTGAGGAACCGCATCGTCCCCGGCAACACGGTCAAGCTGACTTTCAAGGCGACCGCGCCGATCAACACCGTGCGGGTCAGCATGCAGGGACAGCCGGCCACCGTCGCCAGCAGCGATAACCTGAACTGGACCGCGACCTGGGTGGCCGCCGGCGGCGCGGCGGCGGGCACGGTGAAGTTCAAGCTCGATTACAAGACCGCCGAAGGCGTTGACGCCAACACAACCGTCTTCACCACCGACGGCAGCTCGCTGTACATCGCCGACCAGTCGGCGCTGATCGCCAATCCGCCGGCGATCGCCGCGCTGCAGGATTCCAGCGGCAGGAACCAGGCAGACCTGCTGGCCGCCGTCAACCTGCTGTTCGATTCCAACCTCACCACCTTCACCGACTTCCGCCTCAACGGCAGCGGCGCCGGCGGCTACGTCACCTTCGACTTCAAGGCAGGCGGCACGGCCACGCTGTCCAAGGTGGAAATCCTGGCCCGCCAGGATAGCTTCTACACGCGCATCAAGGGCGCCGTGGTGCAAGGCTCGAACGACAACGCCAACTGGGACACCATCTCCACCGCCGCCGCGTCGACGATGGACTGGCAGACGCTGACCATCGCCAGCCCGCAGCCTTACCGCTACATCCGCATCGTCAACGGCAACAGCTGGTACGGCAACATGGCCGAACTGCGGCTGCACGGCGTGGTGGCGTCGTCGAACAAGATCGCCTCGACGTCGATCGCTTCGCCACAAAGCCTGCGCAACCGCATCGTGCCGGGCAACACCGTCAAGCTGACCTTCGCCGCCAAGGAAGCGATCAACAACGTCAGCGCGACGATCCAGGGCCAGGCCGCCACGGTCAGCAGCGCCGACAACGTCAACTTCACGGCCAGCGCCACGCTGGGCCAGGGCGTGGCCACCGGAGCGGTCACCTTCGCCATCCGCTACCAGCAGCAGAACGGCGCGGACGGCCTGCCGAACACCGGCACCACCGACAGCAGTTCGCTGGTGCTGGTCGACGAGGCCGACGTGATACGCGACGTGGCCACCATCGCCACGCTGATCGACTCCACCGCCAACCGGACGGCCGCCACCACGCTGGCCAACGTCAACGCGCTGTTCGACGGCAACCTGGGCACGCTGTCGGATTTCCGCATCGGCGGCAGCAACTCGGGCGTCGGCAGCTACATCACGTTCGACTTCAAGGCGGGCAACCTGGTCACGCTGGGCGGTGTCGAGCTGGCGGCGCGGCAGGACAGCAACTACGCGCGCATCAAGGGCACCGTGATCCAGGGATCGAACGACAACGCCGCCTGGACCACGCTGACCGCGCCGGCCGCCGCCACGCTGGACTGGCAGACCCTGGCCGCGGCCAGCGGCGCCTACCGCTACCTCCGCATCTACAACGCCGGCACCTGGTACGGCAACATGTCGGAGCTGCGCTTCCACGGCGCCGTGACGACGCCGCCGGTGCTGCGGGACGTCGGCGCCGCCGTGAGCATGACGCAGCAAGGCGCTACGTTCAACCGCGCCAGCGGCAAGTACGTCGGCGCCGTCACACTGACCAACAACGGCGGCACGGCGCTGGCCGGCCCGCTGCGGCTGGTGCTGGGCGGACTGACCAGCGGCGTCACGCTGGACAACGCCAGCGGCGCCAGCGCGGGCGTACCTTACGTCACCCTCGCCGGGCCGCTGGCGGCCGGCGCCAGCGCCAACGTGGCGCTGACCTTCAGCAATCCGAATCGCACCGTGGTCGGCTACACGCCGGCCCTCCTGCAAGTTCTCAAATAAGGATCACCATCATGACCTCACCTGTACACTCCCTGCTGCGCCGCGTGGCGCTGGCCGCGCTGCTTGCAAGCGGCGCGGCCAGCGCAGCCACCATCCATGTCGCCATCGACACGGCGGGCCTGGGCACCGCCAGCGGCTACCTCGACCTGCAACTCAGCGCCACTGCCGGCGTGCCGCTGGCCACCGCCGTGATGTCCAACCTGGCCGGTTTCGACAGCTCGGCCTACATCGATTCCTGGGGCGTCACGGCGCTCGGTGGCGGCTACCAGTTCCGCAACGATACCTCGAACGACTTGTTCCACGCGGTGGCGTTCGGCGGCGTGCTGTCGTTCGACCTGACGTTCAACGGCGAACCCGATCCGCTGACGCGCTATGTCAGCCACTTCGTGGTCTCCGCCTATGACGACGGCAACACGCCGCTCGGCCACTACAACCCGGTGAGCGGCGCGCTGGCGGACTTCAGCTGGACGCCGGGCCTGAGCGCGCAGCAGGCCGGCACGATAGGCGTCGCGATCGCCGACGCGCGGGTGTCCCTGGTACCGGAACCGGCCACCTGGACAATGATGGGACTGGGATGGATGGCGATGACGGCGGCATCGCGCCGCCGTCGGGGTCGCGGCGCCTGACCGCTACTTGAAGCTGACGCCTTCGACAAACGGGCCGATATCGAGCACGTTGATCTCGGGGGCCGTCAGCTTGCGCCCGCCCACGGTGACATTGTCGATGACGACGTTGCGCACCTTGCGCTGCGCGTCGTGGCCGTACATGACCGAGGCGCTGGGCGCGCCCTCGCCCGTGAAGCTGATGTTCTTCAGCAGGACATTCTCGATGCCGCGTCCCGGGCTGGTGTTGTACTTGGGCGTGTAGGCGATGTGCAGGTTGAACAGCTTACCCTCCTCGATGCGGTCGACGCGGATATCCTCGAACGTCACGTCCCGCACCAGGTTGTCGTCACCGGCCATGATGCCGATCGCTCCCTCGTATTCCGGATCGTCCTCGTCGTGGTCGAGGATGTCGATATTGCTGAAGCGGATGCGCTCGAGCACCTCCGCCTGCGGGTGGGCCGGCGTCGGCGTGTTGCCGTGGATGCCGATCATGACCGCGTGCGCCACGTCGGCCCACAAGGTGCTGTCCTTGACTACGATGTCGCGCGTGTTGCCCCAGATGTCCCAGCGGTGGTTGTACAGCGTCACGCTGTCGTCCGAGGTGCGGATAAAGCTGTCGGCCACGGTCACGCGCTCGCAGGCGAAATGCCCCAGCCCATCCGACCATTTGCCCGCGCCGATGGTGCGGATGCTGCGTTCCTCGATGTCCTGCGAGGTGATGCAGCGCATGGTGCCGTGCGGCTGGTTGAAGAAGATCGGCCCGTCGATCAGCACATGGCGCGAATTCTTGATGGCCAGCATATCGACGCTGTCGAACAGCCCATCGCTGATGACCTTGACGTTTTCCACGCCGTTGATGATCAGCGGCCGTTTCAGCAGCGCCGAGCCGTCGATGTAGACGGTGGAGTTGGAGCGCACATTGAACTCGCCGTCATGCACGCCCGGCCCGAAGTACACCACCGGCTGCGTGAAGTCCGGCGGCGCGCCGTTGCCGATCAGTTCATTGGCCGCGCGCGGCGGCGGCGCCGGCATGTCCTTGCGGATCGCATGCGTGAACAGGTGCAGGTTGTGCAGGTGGTCGTCGTCGAACTCCACGCTCAGGTTTTCCGGGCGCGCCAGCGTGAAGTACGCGGTGCGGCCGCGCACCACCGGCTTGACGCCCTTGCCGGTTGGCCGGATCTTCACTTCGCTGAAGCGGCCGTTATTCTTCTGCACCGCCACCTCGACCGGGCCGTCGAAATTGAAATAGACCATGGAGGCGTCGCTGGGGTTGTCCAGGTCGACCTTGACCTTGTATTCGTACAGGTCCTGCCAGACCCCGCCCGGCGTGCGCACCCGCACCGTGTAGTCGTCGTTGTGGTGCGTGTAGCGCACCGCTTCCACGAACGGGAAAACCTGCAGCTGCGAGGCGGCGGCAGGACCGCAGGCCAGGAACAGCGCGGCGACGGCGCTGGCGATTCGAGTGTTCATCTGCTATCTCCTTTTATATTTTTTAACGGCCGACACGGAAGTAGTCGACATCGATATAGGATTGCCGGTCGGGCGTCCCTTCGGCGGCAAGGCTCATCAAGCCGACTTGCGCGCCCACCCAGCGGCCGGCGACCGCCTGGAACGGCGCGCCCGCCGGCGTGTAGGCCACGCCATCCAGGCTGTATGAAAACTGCACCAGCGCGCCCTCGTCCACCCGCGCGCGCAGGTAGACCGGCCCCTTGACGGCCACCGGCAGCGCTTCGACCTGCTCCTCGCAAGCCAGCGCCGGCCTCTCGCAGCGCGCCAGTGCCAGTTGCGTGACGCCGCCGCTCTGGCGCAGCCCAAGCCAGGCATACTGCACGCCCAGCACCACCAGCCCGGCGCGCCGCAGCCGCGCGCCGTGCGGTTCCAGCTTGGTGTCGACGGTGAAGGCCGGCGCCGGGAATTTCTGCGTCAGCAGCGACGGCGCCATGCGCGCGCTGCCGGCGGCCGGCTGCGCGTACAGCCGCAGGTGGCCGCGCCGCGCATCGAGCGCGTGCCAGCCCTTGGCCGGATTGGCGTTCCACTGCCATTGCAGGCCAAGGCGCGGCGACGCGAACTCGTCTCCGGTCGGCGGCGCCAATATGCCGCGGTCCTTGCCGGCCGGCTTGTCGTAGCTCTCCACCGGCTCGCCGACGCCGGACTGCCCGACTTCGGCGCCGATCACCGGCCAGCCGTCGCGCCAGCGCATCGGCTGCAGGTGCACCACGCGGCCATAGGCGCCCCGGTCCTGGAAGTGCAGGAACCAGTCCTTGCCATCCGCGCCGTCCACCCAGGCGCCCTGGTGCGGGCCGTTGATGGCCGAGGTGCCGCGCGCCATCACGATGCGGTCCTCATACGGCCCTTCGATGCCGCGCGAGCGGAACACCGACTGCCAGCCCTGCTCGACGCCGCCGGCCGGCGCAAACACGTAGTAATAGCCGTTGGCCTTGTACAGCTTGGGCCCTTCGATGGTGTGGTAGCCCGGCAGCAGGTCGCCTTTGATGATGTCCTTGCCGCGCGTGTCGAGCAGCGCGCTGGCGTCGGCGTTCATGCTGCGCAGGGTCAGGATGTTGTTGATGCCGGAGCGGCTCCTGGCCCAGCCATGCACCAGCCACGCCCTGCCGTCGTCGTCCCACAGCGGCGCCGGATCGATGATGCCTTTGCCCGGCAACAGCAGATGCGGCGCGCTCCACGGTCCGGCAAAGCGCTCCGCCGTCATGACGTACACGCCGAAGTCGGGATCGGGATAGAAGATCCAGAATTTTCCCGCATGATGGCGCAGCGCCGGCGCCCACACGCCCTTGCCCGGCTGCGGCACGGCGAACACCGGCGCCGGCGGCAAGGCCGGCAGCGCATGGCCCACCAGCTCCCAGTTGACCAGGTCCGACGATTGCAGCAGCGGCAGTCCCGGCGCGTTGTTAAAGCTCGACGACACCAGGTAGTACATGTCGCCGACGCGGATGGCGTCCGGGTCCGCATAGTCGGCGTGCAGCACCGGGTTGCGATAGCGGCCGTCGCCCAGGTCGGCCACCCAGGGCGCCGCCGGCGCGGAAAACGCCGGCAGCGCCAGCATCAGGCCGGCAACAGCGGAACCGGCAGCGATTACGGTTTTCAAAAACAGTCTCCTCTACATATTGCACTTCCAAGGGAAATGCCATTATACTTGTTATCGATAACAGATCATCAGAAAAATTGCGGCAAGGAGAGCCTATGTACCAGAAAGTATTACACGCCACCCATCCCAGCATGATGGAATCGGCCAGCAACGAACAATTGCGCCAGCGTTACCTGCTCGACGGCCTGTTCGTGCCGGGCCAGGTGGTCCTCAACTATTGCCACCACGAGCGCTTCGTCATCGGCGGCGCCGCCCCGCTGGACCGGCCGCTGCCCCTGCCCGCACACGCCGAGCCGCCCGCCGCCGCCGGCCAGCCACTGCTGGCGCGCCGCGAGCTGGGCGTGATCAACGTCGCGGCCGGCGCCGGCCGCGTCCGGGTCGACGGCCAGCTGCACGAACTCGCCCCGCTGGACGGCCTGTACATCCCGATGGGCAGCGCCGAGGTGCTGTTCGAATCGGTCGATCCGGCCAATCCGGCGCGCTACTACCTGGTCTCCACGCCGGCCCACGCGCGCCATCCGCTGACCCGCATCAGCCATGCGCAGGCGACGCCGCTCGAACGCGGCAGCGCCGCCACCTCCAATGCCCGCACCATCTACCAGTACGTGATCCCGGGGGGGTGCGATTCGGCGCAGTTGCTGATGGGCCTGACCGTGCTGCACACCGGCAGCGTGTGGAACACCATGCCGCCGCACCTGCACGAGCGCCGCTCGGAAGTGTATTTCTATTTCCGGCTGGCGGCCGACCAGCGCGTGTTCCACTTCATGGGCGAGCCGGACGCCGCGCGCCACCTGGTGGTCGCCGACGAGCAGGCGGTGGTGTCGCCGCCGTGGTCGATCCACATGGGTTCGGGCACGTCCAGCTATGCGTTCATCTGGGCCATGGGCGGGGAAAACCTCGACTATACCGATATGAACGTGCTCGACATCTGCCAGCTGAAGTAGGAGCAGCCATGTCCGATCTCTTCAATCTACACGGCAGGACCGCGCTGGTCACCGGCGCCAATACCGGGCTGGGTCAGGCGATCGCCGTGGCGCTGGCCGAAGCCGGCGCCGACATCGTCGCGGCTGGCCGCAGCGCGGCCGACGACACCGCCGACCGGGTGCGGGCGCTGGGCCGGCGCTGCCTGTTCTTGCAGGCCGACTTCGGCTCGACCGCGCCGCTGCAGGCGGTGGCCGACGCCGCCATCGCCTTCAACGGCGGCATCGACATCCTGGTCAACAACGCCGGCACCATCCGCCGCGCCGACAGCCTCGACGTCACCGAGGAGGACTGGGACGCGGTCCTCAACACCAACCTGCGCTCGGTGTTCTTCCTGTCGCAGGCGCTGGCCAGGCACATGGCCGCGCGCGGCGCCGGCAAGATCATCAACGTCGCCTCGCTGCTGTCGTTCCAGGGCGGCGTCCGGGTGCCGGCCTATACCGCCAGCAAGAGCGCACTGGCCGGCATGACGCGCGCGCTGGCCAACGAATGGGCGGCGTTGGGCATCAACGTCAACGCCATCGCGCCCGGCTACTTCGAGACCAACAACACCACGGCGCTGCGCGAAGACGCCGGACGCTCGGCCGCCATCCTGGCGCGCATACCGGCCGGCCGCTGGGGCCGTCCCGACGACCTGGCCGGCATCGCCGTATTCCTGGCCAGCCGCGCCAGCGACTACGTGCATGGCGCGCTGATGCCGGTCGACGGCGGATGGCTGGCCCGATGAGCGGCCACTATCGGCAAGACGGCCATGTGCTGTGCTTTGGCGAACTGCTGCTGCGCCTGTCGGCGCCGCGCGGCGAGCTGTTGCTGCAATCGCCGGCGCTGCACACCTGCATCGGCGGGGCCGAGGCCAACGTGGCGGTGTCGCTGGCCCGCTTCGGCCACGAGGTGGCGATGGCCGGCGTACTGCCGGACAATCCACTGGGCCACGCCGCGCGCGACGCGCTGCGCGGCCACGGCGTCGATACCCGTCCGCTGGTGTTCCAGCCCGGCCGCATGGGCCTGTATTTCCTGACGCCCGGCGCCGTCCAGCGGCCGGCGGAAATCGTCTACGACCGCGCCGGCTCGGCGTTCGCGCAATATGACCCCACCCGCTACGACTGGCCGGCGCTGCTGCGCGGCGCCAGCCTGCTGCACCTGTCCGGGGTGACGCCGGCGCTGGGCGGACGCGCCGCGCAGGCCGCGCTGGCGGCCGCCCGCGCCGCCTGCGAACTGGGCGTTCCGGTCTCGTTCGACGGCAACTACCGCGCCTCGCTATGGGCAGCACAGGGCCAGGACGGCGCCGCCGTGCTTGCCGAGCTGATGCGGCATGTCGACCTGGCGTTCGCCGGCCAGCGCGACATCGCGCTGCTGCTGGGCCGCCCCGAGCTGGCCGACGTGGAGCGCCAGACGCAGGCCGTGGCGGCGGCCTTCCAGGCGTTTCCGCGCCTGCGCCACCTGGCTTGTACCGTGCGCGTGCAACACGGCGTCGAGCGCCATGAGCTGTCGGCGCAGCTGCACACCCGCGACGCCAGCCTGGCCACCGCCGCCCGCACCATGGACGGCATCGTCGACCGCATCGGCGCCGGCGACGCCTTCGCCGCCGGCCTGCTGCACGGGTTGCGGCGGCGCTGGCCGGCGGCGCGCGCGCTGGAGTTCGCGCTGGCCGCCGCCACCGTCAAGCACGCCATCGCCGGCGACTTCAACCTGGCCAGCGAAGCGCAAGTGCTGGCCGCCGACAACGGAGGTCTCGATGTACGCCGCTGACGCCGGCCATCCGGCCACGGCGCGCGGCTGGCGCCTGCTCTGGGACCATGGCAGCGCCGAGGTGCAGCCGCTGGGCGGCATGCTCGGGCCGGTGAGCCTGCGGCTGGACGATGAGCGCGAGCTGGACCTGATGCACGTCGCGCCCTGGGCCGGCACCACCGGCGCCGCCGGCCTGCCCGGCGTGCTGCGCCGCCTGCGCGGCGAATGGCCGTGTGTGCCCTTCGGCCGCGCCGACACCCCGCTCAACCTGCCGCCCGGCTGGCGTACCCGGGCCGGTGACGACGCCTGGATGCATGGCTACGCCGCCAACCAGCGCTGGACCTGCGTCGAGGCCAGCGCGCTGCGCGTGCACCTGGCGATCGACTATCCGGCCGACAGCGCCATCGCCCGCATCGAACGCGTGATCGCCGCCGATCCGGCCGCCCCCGCGCTCGACATCAGCCTCGGCATCTGGGCCCGGCGCCCCGCGCGCATGCCGGTCGGCCTGCATCCGACCTTCCGCATTCCGCCGGCGCCGGGCCGGGTGCGGGTGGCGCTGGGCCCGCATGCCGGCATCCACAGCTATCCGACCTGTCCGCCCGGCGCCGTCTCGCGGCTGTTGCCGGACACGCGCTCGGCCACGCTGTCGGCGCTGGCCGGCGTCGACGGCGCGCTGGACCTGACGCGCCTGCCGCTGGCCATGCCCGCCGAGGAACTGCTGCAAGTGCGCGCCGTGGAAGCCGCCGGCGGCCAGCCGCCGTTTGCCCTGCACTACCTCGATTACGACGCCAGCGTCGGCCTGTGGTGGGACACGCAACAACTGCCGGACCTGATGCTGTGGATCAGCAACGGCGGCCGCATCCACTATCCGTGGCAGAGCCGCCACCTGGCGATCGGCGCCGAGCCGCTCAACGGCCTGTTCGACCTCGGCCGGGTGGCGCAGGCGCCGTCCGGCCACCCGCTGGCCGACCGCCTCGGCCTGGCGCTGCACCCCGACCAACCGTGGCACACGCGCTACCGCATCGCGGCCTGGCCGAACGCCCGCCAAGGAGACTGAACCATGCTGCCCGATTTCCGCTCACGCCAGACGCTGCTGTCGCACATCGACCACACCATGCGCTTCTACCACCCGCGCTGCATCGACCCCAGCGGCGGCTTCTACCACTTCTTCCGCGACGACGGCACGGTCTACGACCACCACACGCGCCACCTGGTCAGCAGCACCCGCTTCATCTTCAACTACGCCAAGGCCTGGCGCCAGTTCGGCGGCCCGGCCTACCTGGAGGCGCTGCACCACGGCCTGGCCTTCCTGCGCCTGGTCCACCGCAATCCGCGCACCGGCGGCTATGCCTGGCAGCTGTCGTGGAACGACGGCGCCAAACAGGTCATCGACGGCGACAACCACTGCTACGGCCTGGCCTTCGTGCTGCTGGCCTATGCGCAGGCGCTGGCGGCCGGCGTCGGCGAGGCGCGCGCCTACATGGCCGAGACCTTCGCGCTGATGGAGCGCCGCTTCTGGCAGCCGGAGCACGGCCTGTACGCCGACCAGGCCAGCGCCGACTGGAGCGTGCTCGATCCCTATCGCGGCCAGAACGCCAATATGCACGCCTGCGAGGCGCTGATCGCGGCCTTCGAGGCCAGCGGCGAAACCCATTACCTGAAGCGCGCCGCCCTGCTGGCCCACAACATCACCGTGCGCCAGGCGGCGCTGGCCGGTGGCATGATCTGGGAGCACTACCACGCCGACTGGTCGGTGGACTGGGACTACAACCGCCACGACAAGAGCAACATCTTCCGGCCGTGGGGCTACCAGCCGGGCCACCTGACCGAATGGGCCAAGCTGCTGCTGCAGCTGGAACGGCACCCGGTGGCGCTCGACGGCCAGACCGCATGGCTGGCGCCGCGCGCGGCCGAACTGTTCAACCTGGCCGTGGCCAAGGCATGGGATGCGGAGCACGGTGGCCTCCACTACGGCTTCGGCCCGGACGACGAGATCTGCGACGCCGACAAATACTTCTGGGTCCAGGCCGAAAGCCTGGCGGCGGCCGCCGTGCTGGCGCGGCGCACCGGCGACGACGGCTACTGGGTCTGGTATGACCAGCTGTGGGCCTACAGCTGGCGGCATTTCGTCGACCACCGGCACGGCGCCTGGTACCGCGTGCTGGGCCCCGCCAACGAGAAACTCAGCGACCAGAAAAGCCCTGCCGGCAAGGTCGATTACCACACCATGGGCGCCTGCTATGAAGTGCTGCAGGTGCTGGGGCACGAGGCGTGAGCGGCCTGCCAGTCTTCGTGTCGGCCGGCGAGGCGCTGACCGACCTGCTGCGCGACGGCGCCGACAGCTGGACCAGCCAGGTCGGCGGCTCGACCTGGAACGTGGCCCGCGTGATGGCCCGCCTCGGCGTGCCGAGCGCCTTTGCCGGCGCCGTCAGCGACGACGTGTTCGGCGACGCGCTGGCGCGCGCCAGCGCCGACGCCGGACTCGATCCGCGCTTCCTGCAACAGCTGGGCCGTTCGCCGCTGCTGGCCATCGTCCACCAGCGCCATCCGCCGCGCTACTTCTTCGTCGGCGACGACAGCGCCGACCTGCACTTCGATCCAGGCCTGCTGCCGGCCGGCTGGGAAGGCGCGGCGTCGTGGGTGCATTTCGGCGGCATCAGCCTGGCGCGCCCGCCGCTGCGCGACCAGCTGTTGGCGATGGCCGCGCGGCTCAAGCAACAGGGCGTGTCCATCAGCTACGATCCCAACTACCGGGCGCTGATGGACCAGCGCTACGATCCGGTGCTGCGCCAGATGGCGGCGCTGGCCGACGTGATCAAGGTGTCGGACGAGGACTTGTGCGGCCTGTTCCGCTGCAGCGAGCCGGAACCGGCGCTGGCCGCGCTGCGCGCCATCAATCCAGACGCGCTCTACCTCTACACGCTGGGCGCGGCGGGCGCCCGCCTGCTGCGGGGCGCGCAGGAGTGGCGCGCGCCCGCGCCGGCGGTGGCGGTGGCCGACACGGTCGGCGCCGGCGACGCCAGCATCGCCACCCTGCTCTACAGCCTGATGCGCCACCCGGACGCCGGCCTGGACCAGCACCTGCGCCATGCCGTGGCCGGCGGCGCGGCGGCCTGCCTGGGTGCGGGCGCCGCGCCGCCGACGCTGGAGCAACTGCATGGCTTGCTGCCGGCCGTGTCGGTCTACAATCATCACCATAACGATAATCATTGAGACAACCATGAAGATACTTGCCAGTTTCCTGGCCCTGCTGCTGGCGGCGCTGCTGCCGCCGGCCGCCCACGCCGGCCCGGCGCCGCAACAACACCTGGCCAGCGTCTCCTCGCCCGACCAGAAGCTCCAGTACATCTTCTATCAAGCCGTGCTGCCCGGCGGCGCGCGCCGGCTGTACTACCGCGTCAATTACCGGCACATGCCGGTGATCCTCGACTCGCTGCTTGAACTGCGGCTGGACAACCACCTGTCCGAAAGCGCGATGGCGCTGAAGGTGGACCGCCGCGCCAGATGGTTCGACAATCTCGCCGTCACCGGCAGCCACACCAGCGCGCACAACGCCAGCTGGGCGCCGGGCTACGGCGAGCAGGCCGTGATCCCGGACCGCTACAACCTGCTGACGATAGACCTGGCCAAGGACGACAATCCCGACTACAAGCTGCAGTTGGAAGTGCGGACCTACGACGAGGGCGTGGCCTTCCGCTTCAGCTTTCCCGAGCATCCGAAGGGCAGCTACTACCGCATCACCGCCGACGACACCGAGTTCGCGCTGCCGGTCGGCGCCAAGGCCTGGTATCACGGCTGGGCGCAGGCGCCCTACAAGCTGCTGGAGCTGGCCGACTGGCCCGACGAGTCCGAACGTCCGCTGACGCTGGAACTGCTGGGCGGCATCCACGTCAGCCTGCTGGAGGCGCAGATGATCGACTACGCGCGCACCAAGTTCAGATTGAGCAAGGAGCGTCCGAACACGTTGGTCGCCTCCATGCACGACGCGGCCGACCTGATCTCGCCGTTCTCCACGCCGTGGCGCGCCATCATGGTGGCCGAATCGGCCGCCGCGCTGGCCGAGCACAGTTATTTCATCCTCAACCTGAATCCGCCGTCACGCATCGCGCAACCGGACTGGATCAAGCCCGGCAAGATCATGCGGGTGATGACCCAGACCACCGCCAGCGCCAGGGCCAATATCGACTTCGCCGCCCGGCGCGGCCTGCAATACATCCTGTTCGACTGGAAGTGGTACGGCCCGGCCTTCAGCTTCGACTCGGACGCCAGCAAGGTGGCGATCCCGGACTTCGACCTGCCGGCCATCATAGCCTACGGCAAGAGCAAGGGCATCGGCGTGTGGCTGTATGTGAACCAGCAGGCCTTGCTGACGCAGTCGGACAGGCTGTTCAAAACCTACCGCGACTGGGGCGTCCAGGGCGTCAAGTTCGGCTTCGTGCAGGTGGGGTCGCAGCGCTGGTCGGCCTGGATCAACCAGGCGATACGCCAGGCGGCCGACGCCCATATCATGCTCAACATCCACGACGACTGGCGCCCGACCGGCGAGCAGCGCACCTGGCCCAACCTGCTGACCGCCGAAGGCGTGCGCGGCAACGAAGAGATGCCCGACGCCACCCACAACACGGTACTGCCGTTCACCCGCTACCTGGCCGGCGCCGCCGACTACACGATCTGCTATTTCGATCCGCGCATCAAGACAACCCACGCGCACCAGCTGGCGCTGGCGGCGATCTACTACAGCCCGCTGCAAACGCTGTACTGGTACGACAAGCCGGAAATGGAACACAACGATCCGGAGCTGGAGTTCTGGGACCGCGTCCCGACCACTTGGGACCAGACCAGGGTGGCACAGGGCGCGCCCGGCCAGTTCATCACCACCACGCGTCGCAAGGGCGAGGACTGGTTCGTCGGCAGCATCACCAACAACGACGCCCGCACGCTGGCGGTCAGGCTGGAGTTCCTCACGCCCGGCAGGTCGTACCTGGCCAGCATCTACTCCGACGACGCGGGCGCGCCCGGCGCCACGCACGTGAAGGTTGAACGCCGCGTGGTCGACGCCTCGACCGTCATCGAAGCGCGCCTGGCGCCGTCTGGCGGCCAGGCGATCTGGATCAGGCCCCTCGCGGCCACAGAAGGGAGCCGGCCATGACCGACAAGCAGAACCATTTCCGCTTCCTGTGCAGCTTCGTCTTCATCTACTTCTTCGCGCAGGCGATGAGCGTGTCGCTGCTGACGCTGTGGCTGCGCAGCACGCTGCAGCTGAGCGGCGCCGAGGCCGGCGTGGTGTTCTCGGCCAATTTCATCGCCGCCATGTGTTCGCAACCCATTTACGGCTTCGTCTCCGACAAGGTCGGCATGCGCAAGCACATCCTGTGGGCGGTCGCCACGCTGTGCAGCCTGTGCGGCCTGTTCTTCGTCTACCTCTACGCGCCGCTGCTGAAGGCCAACCTGCTGCTGGGCGCGACGGTCGGCGGCGCCTATCTCGGCGTCACCTTCATCGCCGGCAGCTATGCGGTCGAATCGTATGTCGACCGCATCGGCCGCCGCCACGGCTTCGAGTACAGCCGCGTGAGACTGTGCGGCTCGCTGGGCTTCGCCAGCGCCGCCATGCTGACCGGCCGCCTGTACAACATCAACCCCGGCATCAACTTCTTCATCGCCTCCGGCGCCGGCCTGCTGCTGCTTGCCATGCTGGCGCTGTGGCGCACCGGCGGCGGCGCCGACCAAGCCACCTCCGCCGCCGGCAAGGTCAGGCTGGCCGACGCGCTGGGATTGCTGCGCGATCCGAAGTTCTGGCGCTTCATGGTGTTCATCCTGGGCGTGACCAATCTGTACCTGGTGTTCGACCAGCAGTTCCCCAGCTACTTCGCCTCGCTGTTCCCGACGCCGCAACAGGGCGCCGCCATGTTCGGCTACCTGAACTCGGCGCAGATCTTCATCGAAGCCGGCGGCCTGTTCCTGGCGCCGCTGCTGGTGCGGCGCATCGGCGCCAAGCACGGGCTGCTGCTGGCCGGCGCCATCATGCTGCTGCGCATAGGCGGCTCCAGCGTCGCCGTCGGCCCGCTGTCGATCTCGGTGCTGAAGATGCTGCATTCGCTGGAACTGCCGATCCTGGTGGTGTCGGTGTTCCGCTACATCGCCCACCACTTCGACAACCGGCTGGCCTCGACGCTGTACATGGTCGGCGTCAGCTTCGGCCACTCGCTCGGGCTGGCGATCCTGTCGCCGCTGGCCGGCAAGAGCTACGACCTGCTCGGCTTCCCGGCCACCTACCTGGCGCTGGCCGGGCTGGGCGCGCTGTTCCTGGCGCTGTCCGCATGGGCGCTGGAGGCGACGCCGCCTGAAATCAAACGCCTGTCCTCACCCTCACCGCTTGCAAAGGAATCGAATGCCTCCGTCTCTTAACCCCGCAGTCATGGAAACACTGAGGAACGGCAGCGCCCCCCGCCGCGACGACCAGCGCCTGGTCGAGCAGGCACTGGCCAGCGCGCTGGCCGCCATCGACCGCAACCTGGCCCACTTCGGCGAGCAGTTCCCGGCGCCGTCCAGCGTCGGCGGCGTCTATCCGGCGATCGGCAACGATGAATGGACCAACGGCTTCTGGACCGGCATGCTGTGGCTGGCCTACGAGGCCAGCGGCGCCCCGCGCTACCGCGAAGCAGCCGAGCGCCATGTGCTCGGCTTCCACCGCCGCCAGGCCGAACGCCACAACGTCGCCCACCACGACCTGGGATTTTTGTACAGCCTGTCCTGCGTGCCGGCCTACCAGCTGACCGGCAGCACCGTCGCGGCCGAAGCGGCGCTGGGCGCGGCGCGCCTGCTGCTGGAGCGCTACCAGCCGCGCGCAGGCATCATCCAGGCCTGGGGCGACCTGCACGATCCCGAGCAGGCCGGCCGCATGATCATCGATTGCAACCTGAACCTGCCGCTGCTGTACTGGGCCAGCAACTACAGCGGCGAGCCGGCCTTTCGCGACGCCGCCAACCGCCATATCGAGGCTGCCGCGCGCCACATCGTGCGCGCCGACGGCTCGACCTTCCACACCTTCTTTTTCGATCCGGCCACCGGCGCGCCGCGCCACGGCAAGACCCACCAGGGCCACGCCGACGACTCGTGCTGGGCGCGCGGCCAGGCCTGGGGCATCTGCGGCTTCCCGCTGGTGTACCGCCACAACGGCGACACCCGCCTGCTGGAACTGTCCAAGGTGCTGGCCAACTACTACCTGAACCGGCTGCCGGACGACGGCATCTGCTACTGGGACCTGGTGTTCACCTCGGGCGCCGAGGAACGCGACAGCTCCGCCGCCGCCATCGCCGCCTGCGGCCTGCTCGAACTGTCGAGCAATCTGCCCTTGCTCGATCCGCTGCGCAACGACTACCAGGACGCGGCGCTGCGCATGGTGCGCCAGCTGTCCACGCATTATCGCGGCGACGACCACACGCCGGGCGGCGGCCTGCTGCGCCACGCGGTCTACCACAAGCCGCAGCGCATGGGCGTCGACGAGAGCTGCATCTGGGGCGACTACTTTTATCTCGAAGCCCTGCTGCGCCTGAGCCGCAACTGGGCATCCTACTGGTGATCTACTGATGAAACACGGAGCGCACATGACATTGAACCATCGCCTGCTGGCCATTGACGAAGGCCGCCAGCGGCTGTCGCTGATCGACACCAGCGATCCGGGCGCGGGCTGGACCCGCGACCTGGCCGACTTCCCGCTGGCGCGCGACATGCAACGACTGGAGGACGGTCGCGCGCTGATCGGCTACGAACGCGGCTACTTCGAAATCGACATCCATAGCGGCGCGGTGCTCGACGCCTGCGAGCGCTGGTCCGACGTCACCTCGGCCCGGCGCCTGGACGACGGCCGCACCCTGCTGACCGGCTACAACCTCGACGGCGAAGGCGGCATCAACGTGCTGACGCTGGCCCCCGGCGGCGCACTGCTGGGCAGCGCGCGCCGCGCCGGCGACTACGTGCGGCTGATGCGCCCCACCCCGGAGGGCGGCTACCTGCTGTGCATGAACGATCACATCCTGGAAACCGACAGTGCGCTCAACGCGCTGCGCGAACTGCGCGCGCCGGGCTTCGAGCATGCGTGGAGGGCCGAGCGCTGCGCCGACGGTTCGACGCTGGTGGCGGCCGGCTACGGCGCCTTCATGGCGCGCTTCGACCGCGCGGGGCGGCTGGCGCACATCTTCGGCGGTGCCGTGGAACTGGGGGCGGAGGTGGCGCCGTTCTTCTACGCCAGTTTCCAGCAACAGGCCAACGGCCACCTGCTGGTCGCCAACTGGCAGGGACATGGCCCGGACAACGGCGGCAAGGGCCGCCAGCTGCTGGAGTTCGATCCGGCCGGCCGCCTGCTGGGCGGCTGGTCCGATCCCGAGCGCATCTCCTCGCTGCAGGGCATCCTTATCCTGTAAGCAGATCCGGCGCGGCGGCGGGGTCGGACGACTCGCGCGTGATCAGGGTGAATGGCAGCAGCTGATGCTGCACCGGCGCCGTCTCGCCGGCGCGGCGACGGCGTATCTGCTCGATCAGCATGTCGACCGCCGCGCGCGCCATGTCGCCGATCGGCTGGTGGACGGTGGTCAGTTCCGGCCAGACCGCGGTGGCGACTGGCGTATCGTCGAAGCCGCACACCACCAGGTCTTGCGGCACTTGCAGATGAAGTCCGTGGGCGACCGCGATCACCGCCGCCGCCATGTCGTCGTTGGCGGCGAAGATGGCGGTCGGCCGGCTCTTGTTGCCCAGCAGCTGGCGCGCCGCGTTCAGGCCGGAGCGATAGGTGAACAGGCCGGGGGCGACGCGTTCCGGCGCCACCGACAGGCCGGCCTGCGCCATCGCATCCAGATAGGCCTGGTAACGCAGCTGGGCCGGGGTGTGCAGGGGATCGCCCTGCACGAAGGCGATGTCCTTGTGCCCCAGCGACAGCAGGTACTGCATCATCGCCATGGCGCCCGCGTAATCGTCGATGCGCACGGCCGAGACGCCGGCCAGCGGCCGGCCGGTGGCGATGGCAACGGTCGGCATGCCAATCTGGTCGAGCTGCTTGAGGGCGGATTTGGAGTCGCACAGCGGCGGCGGCACCAGGATGCCGTCGGCGCCGTTGGCGATCAGCCGGGCGATGGCGTTGCGCTGGCTGCGCATGTCGTCGCAGCGCTCCAGGATCAGCTGTCCGCCGCTCTGGCTGCACCGCTCCATTGCGCCGACCAGGAAGGCGCTCATATAGGCAGAGCTGGGATTGCTGTACAGCAGACCGACGCCCAGCGTACCGACGCGGGCCGCGCGCGCGGCGGTATTGACCTGGTAATTGAGCGACGCCGCGGCGGCCGTGACCTTGTCGCGCGTGGTCTCGGACACATAGGTGTTGCGGTTCATCACGCGCGACACCGTCATCGCCGAGACGCCGGCAACGCGCGCCACGTCGTAGATCGTCGCGCCACTTTGGCTGCGGTCAGTTTTCTTTACAGGCACCATATTCCTTTGCTGGCAAATCCGTGCACCGTCGATCATCGTTGGCACACGCAAGTGGCGATTATATGCGGTCGCGTCGGGAAAACCCAGTGGTGTCAGGCTGGCAGCCTTTGTTTAGTTGCTAACTGGCGATGTTGCACCGGCGACCGCCGGTGGCGATTCCACCTTCCCCCCCAAAAAAGCCGGCGGCGGGGTAACGCCGCCGGATCAAAGCGGCCTGCAGGCCGCCACAAACTACACTTACGAGAGAGGCAAAGCATCGTTACCACAACCGGCAACATCGCAAGTTATCGATAACAGACGGAATCGTATCACAGCTGGTGCCGGTTTGCCGCGTTTTTTTCACCGGCAAATGACGCGGCGGGAAGTGGCGTCCCGTTTACTTTCCTTTGTAGATGCCGGCTTCCAGGATGATGTCGCCCTGCTTGACGAAGTAGGTCGATTTCTTCTCGATCTCGCCGGTGGCCGGGTTGTTGTAGCGGTAGTCGACCCAACCCTTGCCCTTGGCCTGGGCCGTGTCGATAATCTCCTTGCGGAACAGCTTGCCGTCCGCATCCGGCAGCACCACCATGTTCTTGCCGACCAGCTTGGGGTTGGTCGGATGTGCCAGTTGGGTGCCGTCCAGCGCACGCACGGTCAGGTAGGTGTGCTCGTTGACGAACTCGGGATTCTTGTTGTTGACTTCCTTGATCAGGGCTTCCTTGCCATTCTTTTGCAGATAGCTGGCGCCCTTGTCCACCATCGCCACGGCGGCGGCGGCCGTGTCGGCGGCCAGCGCCGGCAAGGAGGTCAGCGCGGTTGCGGCCAGCAGTACGGACAGGATAGTATTTTTCATTGTGTGTCTCCGAAAGTAGTAAATCGCCGCTGCAATGGCGGCAAGGAACTATATCAGTTCTACAACGGGCGCCGGCCACTCCCCCGCTACGTGATTTCCCTCATTGGCGACGGCCTAGCGCAGCCGTTCCAGCATCAGGAAATACCACATCCCCAGCGCCAGCATGTGCCGCCCCAGCCAGTCGCCGACCGGCGCGCGCACATGGCTGAAGCGCTGGAACACGTCGAACTGGTCCATCGTTCCCGCGATGGCCTTGGCCATGACCTCGCCCACGATATGCGAAGTGGCAAGGCCGTGACCCGAGTAGCCCTGCGCGTACCACACATTGTGCGCCAACTTGCCCAACTGTGGAATCCGGTTGATGACGATGCCCATGTCGCAGCTCCATTGGTAGTCGATCGCCACCCCGCGCAGCTGCGGGAAGGTGCGCTCGATGCACGGCCGCAGTTCGGCCGCGATATCGCGCGAGGCCTGGCCCGAGTAGTTGGCGCCACCGCCGAACAGCAGCCGGCCGTCGGCCGTGGTGCGGTAGTAGTCGAGCACGAAGCGGCTGTCGTACACCGCCACGTCCTGCGGATTGATCTGCCGCGCCAGCTCCCCCAACGGCGCTGTGGCGACGATGCCGCCGGCGGCCGGGAAGATCATGCCGCCCAGCCGGCGCCGCTCCAGCTTGTGGCTGACATCGCCCGCCAGCAGGATCTGGTCGGCGACGATGCGCCCGCCCTCCAGCCGCAGCGACGGGGTGGCGCTGTGGATGATCTCCAGCACCGGCGACTGTTCGAAGATCAGCCCGCCCAGGCTGGCCAGCGCGCGCGCCTCGCCCAGGCACAGGTTGAGCGGATGCAGGTGCAGGTTGCGCTGGTTGTAGATGCCGCCGTGGTACAAGGGCGTGGCCAGGAAGCGGCCCATGTCGCGCGCCTCGACCAGTTCCACCATGTCGCCCATGTCGCGCCGGACCAGCTCTTCGTAGGTCGCGCACATCGCATGCATGTCGCCCGGCTTGTAGGCTGCATGAAAGTGGCCGAATTTGAGGTCGCACTCGATGCCGTACTTGGCGATGCGTTGGCGGATAATGTCCTGCCCGCGCCAGCGCAGGTTCCAGATGAAGTCCTCGGCCACCTCGCGCCCGGCCCGGCGCGTCAGCTGCCGCAGGATCGCGCCGTCGCCCGACAGGCTCCCCGTGACCTGCCCGCCGTTGCGGCCGGACTGGCCCCAGCCGATGCGGTGCGCCTCGACCAGCGCGACCCGCTTGCCCTGCTCCGCCAGCTCCAGCGCCGTGGCCAGGCCGGTGAAGCCGCCGCCGATGACGGCGACATCAACCCGCACTTCACCGTCCAGCTTCGGATAGCGCGCCGTGCTGTTGGCGGTGGCGTTGTAGTAGGAATGGATGCGTTCGGTACTCATGCCAGCTCAAGGTAGCGTTGCAGCTCCCAGTCCGTGACGCTCTGGTTGAACTGGGCCACTTCCCATTGCCGGGTCTGGACGAAATGGTCCACGAATTCCTCGCCCATCAGTTCCCGCGCCAGCGGCGAACGCTCCATCGCGGCGGTGGCCTCGGCCAGCGTGCGCGGCAGGCGTTCGACCTGCTCGGCGCCGCTGTTGGCGCCGGTCACCGGCTGCAATTCCAGCGCCAGCTTGTGCTCGATGCCGTACAGCCCGGCAGCCAGCGCGGCGGCGATCGCCAGATAGGGGTTGGCGTCGGCGCCGGCGGTGCGGGTCTCCAGCCGCATGCTGTAGATGCCGCCGGGGATCACGCGCAAGGCGGCGTTGCGGTTATCCACCGCCCAGGTCGGCTTGACCGGGGCCAGGTGATGGTCCACCAGCCGTTTGTAGCTGTTGATGAACGGCGCCAGCATCGGCAGCAGATGCGGCAGGCAGTGCAGCTGGCCGGCGATGAAGTGGCGCATGGCGTCGCTCATGCCATGTTCACGCTGCGCATCGTGGAAGCAGTTGCGGCCGTCGCGCCACAGGCTCTGGTGCAGATGCTGGCCGCAGCCGGCGTAGTCGGTCGAATACTTGGCCATGAAAGTGTTCAGCAGGCCGTGGCGGCGGCCGATCTCGCGCACCGATTCCTTGAACAGCACGGCGCGGTCGGCGGTCTTGAGCGCGTCGCCGTAGCGGATCGCCGCTTCGAAGTTGCCGGGGCCGGCCTCGGTGTGCAGCGCTTCCAGCGGCACGTCGATGGCGTTCAGGCTGGTGAACAGTTCGCGCACGAACGCTTGCCGGGCGCCGAGGCGGAACGGCGAATAGTTGGTCATGCCATGGGTCGCGGTCCGCAGATCGCGGTAGCCCTTGGCGCGCACCGACACCTCGGTCTCGTCCAGCACAAACCATTCGAACTCGGCGCCCACCTGGGCCGAATAGCCGAGCGCGTCGGCCTTGGCCAGCACCCGTTTCAGCACCTGGCGCGGGCAGATCGGCAACGGCGTGCCGTCGGCGCGGGTGTGCTCGCCGATGATCAGCCAGCAGTTGTCGTCCCACGGCAGTTGGCGCGCGGTGGCCGGGTCCAGCACCAGGCCCATGTCGGGAAAGCCGGTGTGGAAACCGGTGAAGCTGACCTGCTCATACAACTGGTCCTGGATATCCCAGCCGAAAACGGCGCTGGCGATGGTGCCGCCGCCGTCCAGCATGCTGGCGATCTTTTCGCCGGACAGGTGCTTGCCGCGGCTGACGCCGTCGATATCGGTGACCAGGAAACGGGCATAGGGCTGGCCTGCCAGCGAGTCTTTGGAAAAAGTTGGGTTCATGAATGCTCTCGATGCGATAGGTCCTGCGGATGCGCAGGCGCACGCCACCGGCGCGAACGCCAGTGGCCGGATGGAACAGCAGTAGGGGCGGCGAGAACTTAGGTGACGTCGGGCGGCGCTTCAGGACGTGGCTTGGCCAGGCGCCCCTGTTCGTTCAACAGCATCATGTGGCTGGCCAGCGCGTGATGACAGATCAGGCGGTGGCTCTCGAACAGCTCGGCATGCGCCGGATCGCGCATGATCGATTCGATCAGGATATGGTGGTCGAGGATGGTCATGGTGCGCGCCATGACGCCGCAGTGATCCTTGTCGACATACGGCACCAGGAACTGGATGGCATCGGTCAGCAGGGCTTTCACCTGCAGGTCGATCTCGTGTTCCAGCGCCTTCAGCGCCGGCACCGACGACAGCAGCGTGATCAGCTCGCTCACTCCCGGCACCTGCTGGTACAAGGGCTTGACGGCGGCGTAGACCATGCCGAGATAACGGATCAGATCGGTACAACCGGTTTTGGACGGATGGATGGCGGCCACCGCGTCCTTGACTTGTTGCAGCCACTGGCTGGCCAGCGCGTGCACGACAGCTTCCTTGTTGGGGAAGTATTCGTACAGGCCGCCCACCGACAGGCCCGCCGCCTCGGCGATGCGCTTGGTGGTGAGCTTGCCCAGGCCGCCGCGCGCGATTTCCTGCCCGGCCGCCTTGAGGATGACCTCGATCGTCTTGATGCCGCGCTCCTGCTGCGGAACGCGCCGCTTGGCGGCAGGCTTGACGGCGGCCTTGGCGCTGGCCGGCGCCACCTGGGCGAGGGATTCTTTTTTTTGCATACGTTTCAATGACTGTTCGAATTGCGGCGCAGAGCGCCGATTATGCCACAGCAGTTCAAGCCGCCGGGCCCATGGTGGGAAAGCGTTCGATGAACAGTTTCGACGTGCCGGCCCGCGCGTGGTTGGCGCCGACCCGGAACACCGTCTCGTCGTCGTAGGCGTTGGCGACGATTTGCATGCCGGTCGGCACGCCGAGCTCGGACAGGCCGGTCGGCACCGCCATCACCGGATAACGGTTGAGCAGGTTGAACGGCGGCGTCAGGCACCAGCCCAGGTAGGCGTCGATCTGGTGGCCGTTGATGTCGAGCATGGGCTCGGCCACCGGGTCCTGGTTGGCGGCCAAGTCGGTGGTCAACATCGAGGCGCAGATGAAGGCGCTATAGCCTTTGCCCCACACCTTGTCCTGCATCTCGCGCTGCAAGCGCTGGCCCAGCGCGGCGCTCGGCATGATCGAGGCGCGCGGTCCGCCGGCCTTTTCGTACAGATCGGCGGTGTAGCTGTTGAGCTTGTGCGCCTCGGCGCGCGGGATGTCGCGCATGAACTCGTCCACGAACAGCGCGCGCAAGCCTTCCAGCAGGACGTTGTTGATTTCTTCCAAGTCCCAGTTCAACGTCACTTCCTCGATCACCGCGCCGCGCTCGCGCAGGCCGTCCAGCGCCGCCATCATATTGCTGCGGATATCGTCCGCCAGCGCAGGATGGCCGAACGCCGGGCTGTAGGCGATGCGCATGCCCTTCAGGTCGCCGTATTCGGTCGGCAACGGCGTGAATGGCAACGTGGTGTAGGAGTTCGGATGCGGGCCGCCCAGCACGTTCTGCATCAGCACCAGGTCGTCGAAGGTGCGCGTCATCGGGCCCTCCACCGCCTGCGTCATGTATTCGTCGCCGGGCGCGCAGGCCAGGCGGCCGAATGGCGGCTTGTAGCCGTACACGCCGCACAGCGATGCCGGCAGGCGGATCGAGCCGGCCATGTCGCTGCCGGTGGCCAACGGCGCCACGCCGGCCGCCAGCGCCGCGCCGGAGCCGCCGCTGGAACCGCCGCAGGAATACGCGGTCGCCCAGGGATTTCCGGTCACGCCATACAACTTGCTCCAGGTATGGCCGAGCACGCAGAACTCTGGATTGGAGGCCTGGAAGTACGGAATCGCGCCCGCTTCCAGCAGCTTGTCGACGATGGGATGGTTCTCGGTGGCGATCTTATCGCGGTAAACCAGCGAGGCCAGCGGACGCGGCCAGCCCTTGACGCTGGTCTCTTCCTTGATGATCACCGGCACGCCTTCCAGCGGACGAGCCGTGCCCTCCGCATAACGACGGCGCGCCTCCAGCGCCATCGCGCGGGCCGCGTCCAGGTGCAGGCTGGCGGCGCAGTTCACCGTCTCTTGTTGACGGTGGGCCGCTTCGATCAGCGTTTCCAGGTAGTCGGCCGGGTCCAGCGTTCCGGTGCGGAATTGCGCCAGCAGTTCGGTGGCGGGCAGGTAGTTTGCGTGTTGCATGAAATATCCAGTCTTTATTCGTCAGTTGCAGCCGCTTGGGCCGGGTAAAACGCTGCGTCCGGGCGGGGCAGCCACCAGTCGTGGATGCGCGGCTGGTGATCGAGGATGACCATCTTGCTGCGGCGGAAGGCGTCCAGTCCCTGCCGGCCCAGCTCGCAACCCAGGCCGGACATCTTGCTGCCGCTGAAAGGCAGCGCATCGTTGTCGATCAGCGGGTTGTTGATCCAGACCATGCCCGACTCCAGCCGGTTGGCCGCTTCCATGGCCTCGGCCAGGTCGGTGGTGAAGACCGAGGCGCCCAGGCCGAATTCGGAATCGTTGGCCAGCCGCAGCGCCTCGTCGAAATCGGCCACGCGGCAAATCGCCGCCACCGGGCCGAAGCATTCTTCGCGCATGATGGCCATCTGCGGCGTGACGCCGGTGAGGATGGTCGGCTCGTAGAACCAGCCGGGCGGGCCGTCCGGCGGTATGCGGCCGCCGCAGACGATCTGGGCACCCTGCTCCACCGCCTGCTGCACCAGCCGCGCCACCTTGTCGCGCGCGGCCTGGCTGACCAGCGGGCCGATCTCTGCCCTGCCCATGCCGTCGCCCACGCGCAGCTGCACCGTGCGACGGGCGAACTCGGCGACAAACGCATCGTGGATCTGGTCGACCACGAAGAAACGTTCGGACGAGGTGCACACTTGCCCCGTCAACAGGAAGGCTGAGTTGACGCAACCGGCCGCCGCCACTTCCAGCGGCGCGTGGCGCGAGATGATCATCGGATCGCTGCCGCCAGCTTCCAGCACGCAGGGCTTCATGCGCTCGGCGCAGGCCACGCCGACCGCACGCGCCGCCGCCACGCTGCCGGTGAAAGCCACCGCGTGGGTGCCGTCCGATTGAATCAGCAATTGCGCGGTGTGGGCGTCGCCGGGCAGGCAGGACACCAGGCCGGCCGGCAAGGCGGCGAAGTACTCCATGAAGCGCAGCGTGCACAGCGCGGTCGCCTCGGCCGGCTTGATGATGCAGGCGTTGCCGGCGGCCAGCGAGGCGGCCACGGTCCAGCACAGCAGCAGGATCGGATAGTTGAACGGCAGGATGTGCACGCTGACGCCGTAGGGCTCGTAGCGCATGTGCTGGAATGAGCCGGCCTGGTTGGTGCCGGCCACCTTGCCGCCGTCGTCACGCGCCATTTCGGCGTAGTAGCGGAACACCGAGGCGCAGATCGACAACTCGCCAACTGCGTCAGGATAAGGCTTGCCCATCTCGCGGCAGATCAGCTTGGCGACCTCGCTACGGATGGGGGCGTTTTCCAGCGCGTGGGCGATGGCGTGCAGCAGCGCGGCGCGGCTGGCGGTGTCGGTCTGCTTCCACAGCTTTTGCGCGCGGTTGGCCGAGGCCACCGCCCGCTCGACATCGGCTTCCGCGCACACCGGGTGGCGCCCCACGGACGCCAGCGTGGCCGGATTGACGGCCTGCTTGGCCTGCCCGGTCAGCGGCTCGACATAGCCGCCGTCCAGGTAGACCTGCGCGCGCAGCGGGGTGAAACAGGAAAAATTCACATGCATCTTGGTTCCAATTGATAAAGTTTAGTGTCCCTGCACTGCACGGGCGATGACCTTGGCGCAGCGCTGGCCGGTTTCCACCGCGCCGTTTAGGAAGCCCGAATGCAGCACCGATGCGTGCTCGCCGGCGAAATGGCAATTCCCTTGCCGCACGCCGGCATAGCCGTACCATGTGGTGTAGCTGCCCTTCGGATGCGCGGTGTACGCGCCCTTGGTCCACTGATAGCCGGGCCAGTAGTTCAGCACCACGCGGCCATTCCACAGAGGCTTGATGCCGGGGAAGGTCAGGTTCAGGCCATCCAGCATGTCGACCGCCTTGACGTTGATCGGCTTGTCGTTCATCGCCAGCGCCACAGCGTCGCCCGAGAAGCAGGTCAGGATGCCGGCCGTGCCGGGTTGGGCACGGGTGACTTCCCAACTGATCTGATAGCCGGTGTCGTTGTCGCTCAGGCCGGTGTAGCCCTGCTCGCGCCAGATGCGGCGTTCGAACTGCATCTGGAACTTCGCGTGCATGCCCATGCGGAAGTTACGGATGGTGTCGACCTTGCGCGCGTCGAAACCGGCGCCGCTGTAGTCCACGGCGCTTTGCAGGATGGAGAACGGCAAGGCCAGCACCACGTGGTCGGCCTGCACCTGGACCGTGTTGGCGCCGTTCTTGAAGGTCAGGCTGTAGCTGTTGTCGGCGTTCTTGGCGATGCGGGTCAGCGCATGGTTCTTGACGATCTGCCCGCTATTCAGTGTGGCCGCCATACGGCTGACCAGCTGGTCGTTGCCGCCACGGATGTGGAAACGCTCGTCCGACGCCTTGGGCGCGAAGAAACCCACCAGGTCGAGCGCGCTGGTCTCCGTCGCGGCGATGCCGGACGAGGCGTCCATGAGCAGCTTCAACAGCTTGCCCTGGCGCGAATCGAGGCCGCCGGGGACGTAGGCAGTGATGTAGTCGGTGACCGACATATTGTCCAGCTCCGCACCGCGCACGCTGTGGTTGTCGTAAGTCTGCGGCCAGGGCGCCGCCTTGTTGTCGGCGTCGATCTGCCCGACGAAGGCGTCGAAGTCGACCACTTGCTCATCCCAGGTGTAGCGCGAGCCGTCGATCCAGAAGGTGAGCTCACCGCCCTGCGCTTCGTCGTAGGCGTTCAGGTCATCGAGTGTCAGGCCCAGTTCGGCGGCCAGCAGGCGCAGTTCCATATGGCCGGTGTCGATCAGCTCGCCGCCGTTCTCCGCCACCTGGCCGGGGAAGCTGGTGGTGTTGGACGAGCAACGTCCACCCAGATGGTCCGACCCCTCGTACACCGTGGCGCAGACGCCCGCCTTCTTCAATTCATAGGCGCAGGCCAGGCCGCCCAGGCCGGCGCCGACGATGACCACGCGCACATCGGTGCTATTGCGATGAACGCGGTGTGCCGCCATCAGCGGGCCGCTGGCCAGCATGGCGGCCGAGCCAACGGCCGACAGCTTGAGCAGCGCGCGCCGCTCGCGCAGCATCGCCAGCGCCGCCTCACTCGACAAGCCGTGCCGCTTGCGCAGGCGGGCCACCTCCATGACGGAGGCCAGGATACGCTTCAAAGGAGAATGTGCCATGTTGTCTCTTTCTGATTGTTATGGGTTGGTCTGCTGGAACACGTCGCGGGGAGCTTCCTGGCTGCGTCGCGAAAACAGCCAGTAACCCAAACCGGCCACGAACCAGCAGCCACCCACGGTCAGCGCCGTGGCGTTCAGGTTGATGAGGATAATCAGCACGGCGGACAGCCCGCACAGCGGCACGATCACATGCGCCCACCAGCGGCGTCCGTCATGCCGGCCGAAATGCGTCAGCACCGACAGATGTACGAACAGGAAGCCGACCAGCGCACCAACGCTGATGAAGATCGCCAGGTCGCTGATGTTGTTGCGCATCAGCAGGGCGATGCCCAGCGAAATGGTGGTCGACACGATCATGGCGACATAAGGGTTGCCATGCCGGCGATGCACTTTGGCCAGCACTGACGGCAGGCTGCGGTCGCGGCCCATGGCGAACAGCACCCGCGCCACGCCCACCTGCATCGGCAGCACGTTCGGCACGCCGACCACCAGGATCAGGAACCACGCCAGCGCCAGCGAAGCCTTGTGGCCGCCGATAGAGGCCAGCAGTTCGTAGATCACCGTGGCCGGGTCCTGAATCGGGAAACCCACCAGCAGATTGCCCACCACCCACGAGGTCAGCACGAAGATGCCGCTGGTGATGGCCAGGTTGGTCATGATGGCCTTGCCGACCACGCGGGTGTTGCCATCCTTGACTTCCTCGGCCAAGGTCGACACCGCGTCGAAGCCCAGGTAGGACATCACGCAGATCGAGGTGGCGGCCAGCACGCTGGCGCCGTGGAACTTGCCGGCGTCGATCAGCGGCGCCAGCGTCAGCGCCCCGCTGCCATGGCCGCCGAATAGCGCGAACACACACATCCCGACGATGACCAGCACCGCCGCCAGTTGCAGCACCACCGACAGGAAGCTGACACGCGAGGTCACGCTGATGCCGAACCAGTTCACCGCAAACGTCGCCGCCACCGTCGCCACGATCCAGGTGGCGCGGTCGCCGTGCGGCACCAGCTCCTCCAGGCTCACCGCGCACAGGGCGTAGGTGAAGGCCGGCACCAGCAGGTAGTCCAGCAAGATCATCCAGCCGGCGATGAAGCCGGCGAAGCGGCCCATGGTCTGGCTGGCGAAGCCATACACCGAGCCGGCGCTGGGCATGGCCGAGGTCATCACGGCGTAGCTGCTGGCCGTGAAGTACACGCACAGCGCGCCCAGCAGGTAGGCCAGCATCGGCAGGCCGCCGGACACGGTCCAGACGAAGCCGGCCATGGTCAGCGGCGCCACCGGCGCGGTATAGGCCAGGCCGTAGAACACCAGGTCGCCGTAGCCGAGGGCGCGCTTCAGCTTGCCATTTTGAGTGGCGTCAGACATATCAGCTGGCTCCTAGTGGATGGCGGGCCGTCATGGCCGGATCGGGACGCTTGCCTTGCCACACGCCCGCCTCCACCGCCGCGCCGATGCGGAACACGGTGGTCTCGTCGAAGGTGCGGCCGACCACCTGCACGCCGGTGGGGATGCCGTTGCTGGCGATGCCCGACGGCACGCTCAGCACCGGGTGCCGGCTCAGCAGGTTGAACGGGTAGGTCAGCGCGTCGTTACGCAACACCGCCATGCTGTCGCGCTCGCCTTCGGCCAGGCCGCCGATGGCGCCCATGGTTGGGCAGATCAGCGCGTCGTAGCGGCTCATCACCTCGGCCAGCGAGTCGTACATCCGGCCGGTGGTGACGTCGGCGGCCAGGTACTGCTCGCCCGTCATGCACAGGCCGGCGGCGGCGAAATGGCGGATGTAGTCGCTGGTCTCCAGCTCCTGCTCCAGGATGCGGACGGCGAACGCGCGGCCGGTCTCGTAGCCCAGGCGGTGTTCCAAGGCATCGGCGGCGCTGCGGTCCCAGCCTAGCGACACCTGCTCGACGATGGCGCCCTGCGCGCGCAGCGCCTGCACCACCCGGTCCATCGATTGGCGCACATCGGCGTGGACCTGGCAGAAGTCCAGGTCGTAGGACAACGCGATGCGCAAGCCCTTCACCGGCAGGAAGTCCAGCGGCACCTCCAGCTTGGGGCTGATGGTGGCCGGGTCGCGCACGTGCGGACCGTTCATGATATTGAACATCAGCGCGCAATCGGCCACGGTGCGCGCCATCGGGCCGATGTGGTTCATCGGATGCAGCGCGTAGGCGATCGGCGAAACCGGAACGCGGCCGTAGCTGGGCTTGAGGCCGACCACGCCGCAATAGCTGGCGGGAATGCGGATCGAGCCGCCGATGTCGGAACCGGACGCCAACGCCGTCAAGCCGGCCGCCAGCGCGGCGCCGCTGCCGCCGCTGGAGCCGCCGGGCGTCATCTCGGGATTCCACGGGTTGCGCGTCACGCCGTGGCGCACCGAGCGGGTGAAGCCGGCCATGTAGAACTCCGGCACGTTGGTCTGCGCGTGAATCACGGCGCCGGCGTCGAGCAGGCGCTGGCTGACCGGGGCGTTGACCGTGTCCGGCGTGTTCCCTTGCAGCCAGGAGCCCTTGGTGGTGACCCAGCCGACCAGCGTGTGCTCGTTCTTCAGCGAGACCGGGATACCTTCCAGCGGACGCGGCATGGCGCCACGGCCGCCGTAGGCCTGCTCGGCGTCGCGCGCGGCGGCCTTGGCTTCCTCGCGGCGCTGGGCGCTGAAGGTGTTCAGCACGGGTTCGAGCCGGTCGGCGCGGGCCAGGCAGGCGTCCAGCAGTTCCACCGGCGACAGGTCGCGCGAGCGGAACAGCTGCAGGGCCTCGGTAGCGGGCAGGTAGCAGAGTTCATCGGATTTATGCATGTTCGTGTGTCCTTGTGAGGTCGATCTATTTGTGGTCCGCCGGGGCCGGGCCGCGGGCGGACATCATGGGTGGGGTGCCGCCGGCCAACGGCAAGGCGGCCGACAGCGGCAGGCGACCGGTCCGGTAGCTGGCCTGCACGCTGGCGCCGTCGTCGGCGCTGCGCAGGATCAGGCCGTCCTGGCCCACGGCGAGCACATCGTGTCCGTTGCCGGTGCGCACCACGCTGGTGATCGAGGCGGTGCTGCCGGTGGCGATGCGGGTCCAGCTTAGTCCGGCGTCGCCGCTGCGGTACAGCGCGCCGCGCAGGCCGCCGACCAGCAGTCCGCCGTCCCGCAATGCGGTGCCGGTCCAGAACGAACCTTTGTAGCCGGTGGGCAGGTAGTTCCAGCTGACACCTTGGTCGGCCGAGTGCAGCACATAGCCTTTTTCTGCGGCCGCATACAACGCCCCACCCTGGCCGGCAAACAGGCCCAGCAGGTTCAAGTCGGCGCGACGGGCGCCGGCGGGGGCTTCAAGTTCACGGGTGGTCCAGTGAATGCCGCCGTCGGCGGTGGTCAACACCAGCGACCACAGGCCGACTGCCACGCCGTGCTGCGCATCGAAGAAATGCACGGCGAACAATGGGCGGTCCTGCTCCGGCTGGCTGCGCTGCACTGTCCATTCCTCGCCGCCGTCGCTGGTATGCAGGATCACGCCGGCATGGCCGACCGCCCAACCTTCCTGGTCGCTGGCGAAGGATACGGACGTCAGCGTGACGTCCAGCGGCGCCTTGCCGGCCTGGCGCCATTGCTTGCCCTGGTCGTCCGACAGCAGCACGACGCCATGCGCGCCGACCGCGACGATGCGCTTGCCGGCCCAGGCGGTGGCCAGCATGCCGGCCTGGGCCGCATGGGCAACATTGGCGGCCGCACGCAATCCCACCGGCCAGGCGGTCGGTTCGGCGCCAACGGCGAGCGGCAACAGCGCGGCGGCCCCCAGCAGTCCGACCCAGATATGTTTCAAGTTACGGTTCATAATTCCCCCGTCGGTTCAATGCTGGAGCAGACCCGGCGCGCGGGCCGGAGTCTTGCGTGGAAATAAACGTTCCAACCACACGGCAAAGGCAGGCAGCGCGGTCATGGCCATGATCATGTTGACCATAAACATGAAGGCTAACAGCTTGCCCATGTCGGCCTGGAATTTCAGGGCCGAGAAGGACCAGGTCGCCACACCCACCGCCAGCGTGACGGCGGTGAAGATGGTCGCCGTGCCCACTTCCAGAATGGCCTGCTCCACCGCCTTCACAATCGGCAGTCCGTTCGCCAGGTGCATCTGCAAGCGGTTGTAGATGTAGAACGCGTAGTCGACGCCGATACCCACCGCCAGCACCATCACCGGCAGCGTGGCCACCGTCAGGCCGATGTTGAGCTCCTTCATGAACCAGTAGCCGATGAAGGTGCCCACCGTCAGCGGCAGGCAGCAGGCCAGCACGGCCCGCAAGTCGCGGTAGGTGACCAGCACCAGCAGCACGATGGCTGCATACACCCACAACATCATCGGCAGCTCGCTGCGCTCCAGCGTCTGATTGACCGCCGCCAGCACGCCGGCGTTGCCGGACGCGAGGCGGATGCTGATGCCAGGCGCCGACTGGCTCGCAGCGAACGCTTCGACGGCCGCGATCACGCGATTGATGGAGACGGCCTTGTGGTCGGTCAGGTACAGGTGCACCGCCGTCATGCTGCAATCCTTGCGCATGGTGCCGCGGGTGCGGGCGATCTCGGTGGCCAGCGCCGCGAAGTTGGCCGAGTCCAGCGGGATCGCCTCCATCTTCGGGTTGCCTTCGTTGTAGCCGCGGTTGTACTGTTTCATCTGGTCCGAGAACGAGGCGATCGACAACACGCCCGGCACCGGCTGCATGGCCCAGGTAAAGCGATCCTGGAACAGGCCGATGTTGGAATTGCCGCAGAAGCCCACGCCCTGCCCGTCCGTCGGCGCCGATCCGCCGCCAGCCGCGCCGGCGATGACCTTCGCTTCAAAGATCACGGTCAGCCAGTCGAGGCCGGTGTCATAGTTGCTGGCGATGGAGACGGCATCGCGGTTGAAGCGGGCGTCCGGCCGCAGTTCCGGCGCGCCCGGCTCCACCGTGCCGACCACCCGGCCCTGGCTTTGCCATACAGCCAGGCTGAAGAGGGCGCCTACCACGGCCAGGCAGATCGCCGCGTTGCGCGGCTTGGCCACGCGGGCCAGCACACGCAGCCAGCCGGCCCGCTTTTCGCGCAGCACCATCGCCGCGTCGGCATAGGACTGGTCGATGCGGCAGTAGGAGGCCGCCACCGGCAGCATCACCAGGTTGGTGATGATCTTGAAGCCCACGCCCAGCGAAGCGGCGATCGCCAGTTCGCGCACCATAGGAATCGGAATCATCAGCAGCGTGACGAAGGACACGAGGGCGGTCGCCAGCGCCAGCGTGCCCGGTATCAGCAAGCCGGAGAAGCTGGCGCGGCAAGCGTCCATGCAGCTCTTGCCGAGCGAGACTTCACGCACGATGTAGTTGATCTGCTGAACGCCGTGCGAGACGCCGATGGCAAACACCAGGAACGGCACCAGCACCGCCAGCGGGTCCAGCCCGAAGCCCAGCAGATGCAAGGCGCCGAACTGCCACACCAGCGAACTGAGTGAACAAACTATCGGCAGCAGCGTGAACCGCACTGAGCGGCAATACCAGTACACCGCGCCGGCCGTCAGCAGCAGGGCCAGCCCGAAGAAACGCAGCACCGACTTGGCCGAATCGGCGATCTCGCCCACCTGCTTGGCGAAGCCGATGATCTCGATACTGAAGTTCTGGTCCTCGAACCGCTGGCGCAATTGCTCAAGAATAGCGTTATAGGCGACGTAGTCCAGCTTGTGGCCGTCCTTGTCGGTCTCCAGCAATTCGGCGCTAATCATGGCGCTGTCCTGGCCGCGCGACACCAGCGTGCCGACGAAGCCGCCCTGCACCGCCGCCGCCTGGATGCCAGCGATGGCGGCCGCGTCCAGCCGGTCCGGCGTGATGCTGCCGTCGATCAGCGGATCGGCGCGGAAGCCCTCCTCGGTGATTTCGTTGACGAAGGTGTTGGGCGTCCACAGCGACTGCACGCCCAGCCGCTCCACGTTCGGCAGGAAGGTGACGGCCTGGGTGACCGCGTACAGCCGCTTGAGGCCGGCGGCGCTCCAGATGGTGCCGGTGCGCGCCCGCACCACGATGTTGAGGCGGTTGGCGCCCATCACATCGTCGCGGTAGGTATGGAAGGTCTCGACATACGGATGGTTGGTCGGCATCTGTTTCTCGAAGCCGGCCTCCATCCGCAGGCGCCAACCCAGGCAGCCCATGAGCACGGTCAGCCCCAGCAGCGCAACCATCAACCAGTTGCGCCGCTTGAAGCAGACCGTTACAAAGCGCGCCAATAAACGGGCGGGGGAAAATGTCATTGTTACGTTCCGGTCAGAAGTTGCGCGCAAGGGTCAGGCCGACGAAACTGCGGTCGCGGTAAGGCTGGTCGAACACCGAGTTGCCGCCCATGAAGCGGCCATAGTTGATGGCCGCCTGCCAGTTGGCCGGGTTCTGGATGAAGCTGACCGTGAAGTTGACCGACTGCGCGCCCTTCATGAAGGTCGCCGCGCCGTTGGGCGTGCGGCCGCTGAGTGCGCGGAAGTAGTACACCTCCGGCACCACCTGCCAGCCGGGGATCAGCGTGCCGTCGTAGACCCAGCTGAAGTCGAAGTTCACGCCCGACGAATTGCGCGTGCCCACCGCCTTCGGCATGCCAGCGGCCGAATACTCCTGGCCCCAGCCCCAACCGCCGGCCGACACCAGGTCGTCGCCATACTGGCTTTGCAGGTCCGGGAAGCGGATCGCCACGGCCTCGGCCATGAAGTTGCCGGAATCGGCGTGCAACAGGCCCAGCAGGGTCGATGCGGTGTCAGGCGTCAGGCTGAACATGCCGGTGACGGCCGCCTGCATGCGGGTGGTGTCGACCCAGCATTTTCCGCCTTGCGAGGCGCAGCCGGTGGTGGCCGCGTTGATCGTCACGGCGTCTTTCGGACGGTAGGAGAATTCGCCGCCGACCGCCCAGTTACCGACCGGGAAGTTGGCCGACACGCCGTACAGCTTGCGGTCCTCGCCGTACACCCAGCCCATCGCGCCGTTCGGATTGTTGAAGGTGAACGACGGCGACTTGTCGTGATAGTTGATGGCGTAGGCGCCCAGGTTGAGCTGCGTGCCGGGCGGCTGGTAGCGCAGCGACAAGCCCCACTGGCCACCGTTCCTAGCTTTGGTCTCTTGCAGGAAGTAGTCGTCGTGACCGGCGCCGATGCCGTTGTAGTTCGACCAGAAGCTGCCGGTTGGCGGCATGTAGTTGGCGTTCCAGCCCAGCTGCACATAAGCCTCGGCGTTGAAGCCGTTGCCCAGACCGGCGGCCACGCTGACGATGGGCGCCGGCAGGATGGCTTCCTTCAGCTGCGTGCCAGGCTGCGACAAGCGCATCAGGTCGACAGCGTTGGTGACGTTGATGCCGCCGGGGATGAACAGGCTCTCGCCCCAGCTGATCACCTGGTTGCCGGCGCGGATGCGCAGCATGTGGCCGTCGATGTCGAAGCGCTTGCTGACCCACAGGTCCAGCACACGGGCCTTGAAACGCAGGTCCTTGCGGGCCTCGTCGGACAGGTTGCCGTCCAGGCCGGGCGGCGTGCCAACGCTGGTCCAGCCAGTGGTGTGGGTGGATGTAAAGTCGCGCAGCCAGCTGACCCGGCCCATCGCCGTCATGCCTTCCGGGAAGCTGAGCAGCAGCTCGTGCGAGCCCTTCAGGTAGGTGGTGAAGGCGTCGCCCTTGCCGTAGTTCAGATCGCCCTGGTCGCCGAGGCCGCTCGTTGGCGACAGCTGGCCTTCTGGGCCGCCGGTGTTGCCGGCGCTGACCAGGGTCGGATTCGGACCGCGGGTGCGAATGCCGGTGCCGATGCTGATGGTGGAATCGAAACTGCCCTTGACGTACGCGTTGCTAAAGGTTTCGGCGCGCACGCCCAGGCTGGCGACGGACGTGCCGATCGCGCAGGCCATGATAAATGGCTTGTTCATTGTATGCTCCAGAATGTGGTGGACGGATCAGCGGTCGCTGATGGCGCGCAGGTTTTCCGATGTGTAGAAGGATGCCTTGGTGCGTTCGCCACGGCTTTCCGTCAGCCACTTGACATCGACGCCAGCGCCGACGGTGGTGAAATCGAACACATAGCGGCCTTCCGGCAGGTTGTACTGGCTGAAGGCCAGCACATCGCAGGTGCCCGTCTCGTAGACCGGTACCAGGTAGCCTTCACGGACCTTCCACAGCGCGCCCTGGACGTCATAGTCCTCGGCCAGTACTGCATTCCAGCTGTCTTCATCAAGGTAGTAGGTGCGCTTGGGCGACACGTGGCGCGCGCCCTGCTTCACCGTCGCTTCCACCACCCACACGCGGTGCAGCTCGTAGCGGCGGGCGCTGGCGACCAGCGCGTTGCGGCCGACCACATCGGCGATCTTGGCCTTGAAGTCATATGCGCCGAAGGTGTTGTACGGCACCAGCACTTCTTTCTTGCCGATGATCTTCCAGTCGAAGCGGTCCAGCGTGCCGGTGAACATGGCGGTCTCGTCGAGCAGGTACTGGTTCTCGAAGCCGATTTGCGGCGCATCGTAGGCATAGGCCGGCAGGCGGCGCACGCGGCGTTGGCCGGGGAAGTAGTAGAAGGTTTCGTTGCTCGCGCTGTCGAACAGGATGTTGGCGGCCAGCGCCTGGCCGGCCAGCGCGGCCGGCGACTTGTAGGTGAAGTAGGTGAAGTATTCGACGTTGCCGACATCGCTCAGGTTGAACGAGCCCTTCTTCCCGGTCGGGAAGAAATAGTTCTGCTCGTAGCCGGCCGTGATCCAGTCCTCGCTGCCACGGCGTGGCGACACCATCGTGTAGCCGTTCTGGTATTCGACGCCGACGCCGCGATAGCGCAGCTTCATGTTCATCATCGCTTGCGCGCCGGTGGTCGGCAGCGGGAATGGAATGCCGGGCACGACGGCGGTCTTCAGGCTCCAGCCGTCGGCGCCCATCTTGGCGGTGGCGACGTTCTTGCGGGTGTTGTCGGCGACAAAGTCCGGCACGCCGCAGCTGCGGCGGGTTGGGTAGACTTCCATCTGGAAGCCGGGATTCTGTTTCAGCAGCGCCATCTGGCCGGGCGTCAGCACATCGGCGTGCTGAGCCATGTTGGCGGCGTTGATGGTGTATTGGGAGGCGTCGTTCTTGTACTTCCAGAATTCCTTGCGCGGCTTGCCCCAGGTCCAGCCGTCGGTGGACTGGACTTCATTTTTCCATGCCGGGATGCGGCCGTCCTTGCTGCCTGCCATTTCCGCGCCCAGCGGGGTCAGCGTGGTGCCGAGCTGGCTCGCGTCGGCGGCCATGGCCGCGCCGCTGGCGCCGGCCAGCCACAAGCCGCCGAGTATCAAGCGGCGCATGACGCCGTAAGGTGTTTGCTTAGCCATCTTCTTGTCTCCGATTTGATTATTTTTATGTGCAGACTATAACCGAATAAATATTCAGTTTTCTACACGTTTTTTTGTACAGCGTTGTAAATTGGACTATTTGCTTTCCACTGCCGCCGGCTGGTACCAGTTCCAGTCGGCGTTGGCGTCGAAGCGGGTGATCTGCTTCACCTCCAGATAGGCCTCATACCCGTGCCGCCCCAGCTCGCGGCCGATGCCGGAGGCTTTGTAGCCGCCCCACGGCAGTTGGGTAAAGGTGGGCTGCGAGCAGTTGATCCACACCACGCCTGCCCGCAGTGCTTTCGCCACCCGCTCGCACCGCTCCAGGTCGGCCGACATCACCGCTCCGGCCAGGCCGAAGCGGCTGTCGTTGGCGACGGCGACCGCTTCAGCTTCGGTGTCGAACGGCCGCACGCACAGAACCGGCCCGAACACTTCTTCACGCCAGATCCAGCTGTCGAGCGGGACGTCGGCGAAGATGGTCGGTTGCACGAAATAGCCGCGCATCAGTTGCGGTGGGCTGCAACCGCCGCTGACCAGCCGGGCGCCATCGGCCCGGCCGCGCTCGATACCTTCCAGTACCCGGCGCCGCTGCGCGTCCGACACGATGGGCCCCATCTGCACGCCATCCAGATCGCCGGGGCCGATCAGGATGCGCTGCGCCGCCGCGACCAGCCGCGCCAGCAAGGCCTCGTAGATCGGACGTTCCACCAGCAGGCGCGAGGTGGCGGAGCAAATCTGCCCCTGGTTCCAGAACACGCCGAACTGTATCCACTCGACCGCCTTGTCGAGATCGCAGTCGGCAAACACGATGAACGGCGACTTGCCGCCCAGCTCCAGGCTGACGTTGCGGATGTCCGGCGCGGCCGCCTGCATCACCCGCGTGCCGGTCGCCTGCGAGCCGGTGAAGGCCAGCTTGTCGACGCCGGCATGCATGCTCAACGGGACGCCGGCGTCCGGCCCGGTTCCCGTCAGCAGGTTGAACGCGCCCGCCGGCAGGCCGGCCTCGTGCAGGTAGTGCGCCAGCGCGCCGCAAGTCAGCGGACACAACTCGGACGGCTTGAGCACCACGCAACAACCGGCCGCCAGCGCCGGCGCCACCTTCCACGCCGCCATCAGCAGCGGGAAGTTCCACGGGGTGATGGCGCCCACCACGCCCAGCGGCTCCTTGCGCACCCGGCAATGGAAACGCTCGTCGCCGACATCGTGGGTTGCTTCGCCTTCGGCCTCGACCTGTTCGGCAAGGTCGGCGTAGTAGTCGAAGCAGTAGGCGGCGTCGGCGATGTCGCCGCGCGCTTCCTTCAACGGCTTGCCGTTGTCGCGCATTTCCAGGTTCGCCAGTTCTTCCAGGTCGGTGCGGATGGCGCCAGCCACGCGGCGCAACACGACGGCGCGCTGTGCGGCCGGCATACGTGGCCACGGGCCATGGTCGAAGGCGTGACGGGCGGCGGCCACGGCGGCATCGACATCGGCCTCGGTCGCGGCGGCGGCCAGCGCGAAGCAATCGCCGGTGGCCGGATCGTTCACCGCCAGGAAACCGCCGCGGGCCGGTTCGACCAGGGCGCCGTCGATATAAAGCAGGTTGCGCATCATTGCTCTCCGTCCCCTCAGCCGATGTCGCGCGTCATGGTGATGTCGAACTCGCGCTTCTCCGCTTCGCGGAAATAGCTGACCGCGTTGAAGTACGCTTCCGGCGCGTACACGCCGGGACGGCGCTGCTCGCTCAGCATCAGTTGCACCGCGATCGACGCGTTCATCGACGTGGCCGCGTCCACATAACCTTCGTACATCGCGTTGGGACGGACGATGACCTGGCAACGCGCCATTGCGGGCTTGCCGCCGACGCGGCCACGGCCGACGGCGAAGTGGATCTCGTGACTTTTCTGTTGCGGAATACGCTCCTGGTTCTCGGCGATGTTGCGCTGGATGACGGCGTTGAGCACATCGAGCGGACGCACCGCCACGCCGTTGATATCCACCGTGCGATCGAAGTCGCCGAAGCCGGCCTTGACCAGCCCGACCCACGCCTCATGCTCGCGATTTGGCAGGTGCAGCTTCCAGGTGAATTCCTTGATGCCTTTTTCGCGGATGCCGTCGGCCAGCGGCACGGTCAGCTGCTCGGAATGAATCGAGTACATGAATTCGCAGCGGCCCCACGGCGGCGGCAGGTCGATGGTTTCGGTGCCGGTCTGCGGCGCGCATTCGACGTGGCGGCCGTCGAGGAATTGCAGGCACGGGTGGGCATACTCGGCCAGCACGGTCGACACGCTGTACGGCGGCACCAGTATCGGATTTTCATCGCCGGTCAGGGTCGCGGCCCAGTACAGGTTGATGCTGTCGATCTCGTCGAGCTCGTCGGCCACGGCGCGGCAGATCACGTTCGACATGCCGGGATCGGCGCCCACGCCCAGCACCGCCACCACGCCGGCGTCACGGAAGCGCTGCTGCCATTGCAGCTGCTTGACGGTGTAGGTGCCCAGGCCGCCCAGGTCCACATAGTCGACGCGGGCGCCAAGCGCGGCTTCGAAGATCGCCATCTGGTGCCCGGCCAAGGTCGGCACGGAGTTGACGCAGATGTCGGAACCGGTCAGCGCGCGCGCCAATGCGGCCGGATCGGCCACATCCAGGTCGTGCAAGGTCAGACGGACATCGCCCAGTTCGTCGCGCAGCGCGGTCATGCGGCTGCGGTCGCTGTCGAATACCCGTACTTCGCCGATCTCGACGATGCTGCGGTCGGACAGCAGGTCACGGATGACGCCCTGCCCCATCATGCCGCCGCCGCCCAGGATGGAGATGATTGCCTTCTTTGCCATTGGTAGTGCTCCTTTATCGTTTTCTCTATAAACCGAACAATTAGTCGGCTTTTGAAAAATAGTACCTGAAAAGCGGATCAAGTCCGCAAATACTTTTGTAAAAACTGATCTTTTATTCGCTTTTTTACGACAGCCGCGGCTGCCATTCGAATGGACGAGCGGAAGCACGACCATCGCTGGCCGTGCTTGCTTCTGGAGGGATTACCTTACTGGTTCGACGGGAAGCTAAACACCGCTGCTTCACGCAGGCCGGCGGAAGGCCAGCGCTGGGTGATCGTCTTGCGCCGGGTGTAGAAGCGCACGCCGTCCGGGCCATACGCGCCGAGATCACCGAACAGCGAACGCTTCCAGCCGCCAAAGGAGTGATAGGCCACCGGCACCGGCAACGGCACGTTGACGCCCACCATGCCGACCTGGATGCCGTCGCTGAAGTAGCGCGCCGCCTCGCCGTCGCGGGTGAAGATGCAGGTGCCGTTGCCGTACTCATGCGCGTCGATCAGGTCCATCGCCGCCTGCAGCGAGGACACCCGCACCACGCCCAGCACCGGGCCGAAAATCTCTTCCTGGTAGATGCGCATGTTTGGCGTCACGTGGTCGAACAGACACGGGCCGAGGTAATAGCCGTCCTCGTAACCCTTGGGCAGTTCGATCTCGCGGCCGTCGACCAGCAGCGTCGCGCCTTCGGCCACGCCATTCGCCACATAGGCGCGCACCTTGTCGTAGTGCTGGCGCGTGACCAGCGGCCCCATGTCGCTGCGCGCATCGTCGCCGGGGCCGACGCGCATCTTGGCTATCTCGGTGCGCAGGCCGGTGATCAGGGCCTCGGCCGTGGCATCGCCGACTGCCACCAGCAACGGAATCGCCATGCAACGTTCGCCGCACGAACCGTAGGCCGCGCCCATCAAGGCGCTGACCGCTTGGGGTATGTCGGCGTCGGGCATGACGACAGCGTGATTCTTGGCGCCCCCGAGCGCCTGCATGCGCTTGCCCTGCGCGGTGCCGGTGGCGTAGATGTATTGGGCTATCGGGGTCGAGCCGACGAAGCTGACCGCCTGTACGCGAGTATCCAGCAACAGCGCATCGACCGCCTCCTTGTCGCCATTGACGACGTTGAGCACACCCGGCGGCAAGCCCGCCTCCAGCGCCAGACGGGCGATCAGCAAGGTCGACGACGGATCGCGCTCCGACGGCTTGAGCACGAAGGTGTTGCCGCAAGCGATGGCCAGCGGCCACATCCACAACGGCACCATCGCCGGGAAGTTGAACGGCGTGATGCCGGCCACCACGCCCAGCGGCTGCATCTCGCTCCAGGAATCGATGGACGGGCCGGCGTTCTTGCTGTGCTCGCCCTTCAGCAGCTCCGGCGCATAGCTGGCGTATTCAATGTTCTCAATGCCGCGCTGCAGCTCGCCCATGGCGTCGCTGAGCACTTTGCCGTGTTCGGCCGTGATGAGCTGGCAGATCTCGTCGGCATGCTGTTCCAGCAACTGCTTCAGATTGCTCATGACGCGTGCGCGCTTCAGCGCCGGCGTGTTGCGCCAGGCTGGAAATGCGGCCTGCGCCGAGGCGATGGCGGCTTCGACGGTCTGGCGGTCGGCCAGCAGCACGCGCTTTTCCGCCGCGCCGGTGGCCGGGTTGTAGACGTATTGCGAACGGCCGGTGCCGTAGACGTCCTGGCCGTCGATCAAGTGGCCGATGAGGTTGTTCGTTTCCATATTCGATGTTCCTGAGTTGCTTGCTTCAAGCGGTTTCATGAATGGCTTCGCCTAGCGCGGAAACCAGGCTGTCGATCTCGGCGGGTGTGGAAATGAACGGCGGCGCCAATTGGATGGTGTCGCCGCCGTAGCGCACGTAAAAGCCTTTGCGCCAGCACTTCATAGCGATCTCGTAAGGCCGGCGCGCCGGCTCGCCCGGCAGCGCGGCGATGGTCAGGCCGGCGGCCAGGCCGATGTTGCGGATGTCGGTGACGTGCTTGCTGCCCTTGAGGCTGTGCACGGCGTCTTCGAAACGCGGCGCCAGTCCCTGCACCCGTTCGATCATCTGCTCGCCGACCAGCACATCCAGCGCCGCCAGGCCGGCAGCACAAGCGACCGGGTGCGCCGAGTAGGTGTAGCCATGCGCAAATTCGACCATGTATTCCGGGCCGCCGTTGGCCATGAAGGTGTCGTAGATCTCCTTCGAGGCCAGTACGGCGCCGAGCGGCTGGGAGCCGTTGGTTACTTGCTTGGCAAGGTTCATGATGTCCGGCGTGACGCCGAACGCCTGCGCGGCGGTGTAGGCGCCAACGCGGCCGAAGCCGGTAATGACTTCGTCGAAAATGAGCAGGATGTTGTGGGCGGTGCAAATCTCGCGCAGGCGCTGCAAATAGCCTTGCGGCGGTATCACCACGCCGGCCGAACCGGAGAACGGTTCGACGATGACGGCGGCGATATTCGACGCGTCGTGCAGCGCGATCAGGTCCAGCAACTGGTCCGCCAGCTCGATGCCGTGCTCGGGCAAGCCGCGCGAGAAGGCGTTCTGCTTCAGTTGAGTGTGCGGCAGGTGGTCGGCCTGGATGCCCTGGCCGAACATCTTGCGGTTGCCGGCGATGCCGCCGACGGAAATGCCGCCGAAATTGACGCCGTGGTAGCCCTTCTCGCGGCCGATCAGCACGGTCTTGCTGGCCTGCCCTTTGGCGCGCCAGTAGGCACGCGCCATCTTCAGCGAGGTGTCCGCCGCCTCCGAGCCGGAGCCGGTGAAGAAGACGTAATCGAGTCCGTCGGGTGTCAGCTCCTTCAGGCGGTTGGCCAGCGCGAACGATTGCGGGTGGCCGAACTGGAAGGCCGGCGCGTAGTCCAGCGTCGCCATCTGGCGGCTGACGGCTTCGGTGATTTTTGGATGGCCGTGGCCGAGGCCGCTGCACCACAGACCCGACAGGCCGTCGAAGATGCGGCGGCCGTCGGCGTCGGTGTAGTAGCCGCCTTGCGCGCCGACGATGATGCGCGGGTCGGCCTTGAAATTGCGGTTGCCGGAGAACGGCATCCAGTGTGCCTCCAGCCAAGCGGCGTCGGTGCGGGTATCGCCTTGCTTCATGTTTGTCTCCTGATAAAAAGCGTTGATGGCGTCGATTTTAGGGTAAGATTTCACTTCCATATTTATCAATCTATCAATGCTTAGTTAGCGTTTTATGCAACCAAAGACCAAGGCGGTACTGGGACAGCTGAGCGACATGGATTTTCGCTTGCTACAGGTGTTTAAAAGCGTGGCCGATTGCGGCGGCATGGCTGCGGCCGGGCTGGAGCTCAACATCGGCATCTCCACCGTCAGCCGGCATGTGAAGGATCTGGAAGAGCGGCTGAAGCTGCGCCTGTGCAGCCGTGGCCGGGCCGGCTTTGCGCTGACCGCCGAGGGGGAGCGCATCTACGAAGAGACCCAGCGCCTACTCGCTTCCGCCGACATCTTTCGCGCCAGCGTGGACGACATCCATCGCCGCATGGGCGGCCAGCTGCATGTGGCGGTGTTCGATAAGACGGCCAGCAATCCGGCCTGCAAGATCCGCCAGGCGATTGCCTTGTTTGCCGAATTGGCGCCGGATGTGGCGCTGAACTTCCATGTCGCGACGATCAACATGATCGAACGCGGCGTCATCGACGGCCAGTTCCAGGTCGGGATTATTCCGGCCCACCGCAGTTCGGAGAGCCTGACCTACGATACGCTGTTCGGCGAGACGATGCTGTTGCACTGCGGAGCGGATCACCCGCTGTTTCCGCGGGTCGACGCGGGCCTGGATTGGCACGGCATCCGCAGCTATCAATTCGCGGGTCTGGGCTATCATTCGCCCAACATGGAAATCAGCCAGCAGGTACGGCTGCCGCGCAAGGCAACTGGCTTCGACCAGGAATCGATCGCCACGCTGATCTTGTCCGGCAAGTACCTGGGCTTCTTGCCGGACCATTATGCGCGGGGCTTTGTTGCGGACGGCAAGATGCGCGCCGTGCATCCGGCGCTATTCCGCTATGAGTGCGATTTTGTCGCGATACTGCGCGGCTCGCCCCGTCCGTCGCGCGTTGCGCTCGCGTTCCAGCAATGCCTGCTGGATGCGCACGCTCGTTAAAGTCCGCCCAGGCAGACGTACTTCATCACCAGATAGTCGTCGATGCCGTGGCGCGATCCTTCGCGGCCCAGGCCAGATTGCTTGACGCCGCCGAACGGTGCGATCTCGTTGGAGATCAAGCCGGTGTTGACGCCGACCATGCCGCTCTCCAGCCCCTCCGCCACGCGCCAGATGCGGCCGATGTCGCGCGAATAGAAGTAGCTGGCCAGGCCAAACTCGGTGTCGTTGGCCAGCGCGATGACTTCCTCGTCGGTTTTGAAGCGGAACAGCGGCGCCAGCGGGCCGAAGGTTTCCTCGGTCGCGACGAGCATGTCGCTGGTGACGTCGGCGATCACGGTCGGCTGGAAGAAGCTGTGGCCCAGCGCGTGCCGTTTGCCGCCAGCCAGCAGGCGGCCACCCTTGGCCAGCGCGTCGGCCACATGCTGTTCAACCTTCTGCACCGCCTTCTCGTCAATCAGAGGGCCCTGGGTCACGCCCTCGTCGGCGCCGTTTCCGACCTTGAGCTTGGCCACGGCGGCCACCAGCTTTTCAGCGAACTGTTCGTACACGCCGTCCTGCACGTAGATGCGGTTGGCACAGACGCAGGTCTGGCCGGCGTTGCGGTACTTGGAGGCCAGCGCGCCCTCCACCGCCGCATCCAGATCGGCGTCGTCGAACACGATGAACGGCGCGTTGCCGCCCAGTTCCAGCGACAGCTTCTTGATGGTCTTGGCGCTCTGCTCCATCAGCAAGCGGCCCACCGCCGTCGAGCCGGTGAAGGTCAGCTTGCGCACGGTCGGGTTGGACGTCATTTCGGCGCCGATGTCCTTCGGCGTGCCGGTCACCACGCTGAACACGCCGGCCGGCACTCCTGCGCGCTCGGCCAATACCGCCAGCGCCAGCGCGCAGTACGGTGTCGATTCGGCGGGCTTGAGCACCATCGGACAACCGGCGGCCAGCGCCGGGCCGACTTTGCGGGTGATCATCGCGATTGGGAAATTCCACGGCGTGATGGCGGCGCAGACGCCGATCGGCTCCTTGGTCACCAGCAGGCGCCGGTCGGGCCAAGGCGAGGCCAAAGTCTCGCCGGCGATGCGCTTGGCTTCCTCGCCGAACCATTCGATGAACGAAGCGCCATACGCCACCTCGCCGCGCGACTCGGCCAGCGGCTTGCCCTGTTCGGCCGTCATCAGCTGCGCCAGGTCTTCGGCGTTTTCCAGGATCAGGTCATTCCACTTGCGCAGGACGGCGGCGCGCGCCTTGGCGCTCTTCTTGCGCCAGGCCGGCCAGGCCGCGTTGGCGGCGGCAATGGCGCGCCGCGTTTCGGCTGCGCCCGTCAGCGGCACGGTGCCGAGCTGTTCGCCGGTGGCGGGATTGGTGACGGCCAGCTTGGCGCCGCCATCGGCATCGCTCCACTCGCCATCGATGTAAGCCTGCTGGCGCAGCAGGGATGGATCTTTTAACGTCAATTTCATGCGTTTCTCCTTATGCGCGCAGGGCTGCGTCGAGGATGTCGAGCGCCTCGTCCAGCACCGCGTCGCCTATCGTCAACGGGCACAGGAAACGTATCACCTGGCCGTAGCCGCCGCAGGTCAACAGCAGCAGGCCATTGCTCATCGCGTGCGCCTGGACCTTCTTGGTGAAGGCGGGATTCGGCGCGCCGGTCTGCGGATCGCTGAACTCCACCGCCAGCATCGCGCCGATGCCGCGCACCTCGGCGATCTCCGGCACGTCGGCGCGCGCCGCTTCCAGCCTGTCGCGCAGGCGCTGCGCCACCGTTACCGCGCGTTCGCACAGGCGCTCCTCTTCGATCACGTCCAGCACCGCGTGCGCTGCGGCCACCGCCAGCGGATTGCCGCCGTAGGTGCCGCCCAAGCCGCCCGGCCGCGGCGCGTCCATGATCTCGGCGCGGCCGCACACTGCCGACAGCGGCAGCCCGCCGGCCAGGCTTTTGGCCATCGTCATCAGGTCCGGCACCACGTCGTAATGGTCCATCGCGAACATCTTGCCGGTGCGGGCGAAGCCGGTCTGGATCTCGTCGGCGATCAGCAGGATGCCGTGGGTGTCGCACAGCGCGCGCAAGGCCCGCATGAACTCAGCTGGCGCAACGTAGAAACCGCCCTCGCCCTGCACTGGCTCGATGATGATGGCGGCCACCCGCTTCGGTTCGATATCGGCCTTGAACAGCGTGTTCAAAGCGGCCAGCGACTGCTCCACCGTCACGCCATGCAGCGCGTTGGGGAACGGCACGTGGAACACCTCGGCCGGGAATGGACCGAAGCCGGTCTTGTAGGGTTCAACCTTGCCGGTCAGCGCCATGCCCATCATGGTGCGGCCGTGGAAGCCTCCGCTGAAGGCGATCACGCCCGCGCGGCCGGTGGCGGAACGGGCGATCTTGATCGCGTTCTCGACCGCTTCGGCGCCGGTGCTGAAGAAAGCGGTCTTCTTGGCGTGGGTGCCCGGTGTGATCTGGTTGATCTTCTCGGCCAAGGCCACATACGAAGCATAAGGTACGATCTGATACGCGGTATGGCTGAAACGCTGCAACTGCTCGCTGACGGCGGCCAGTATACGCGGGTGGCTATGGCCCGTGTTGAGCACCGCGATGCCGGCGCCGAAATCGATATAGCGGCGCCCTTCGATATCCCACAGCTCCGCATTCAACGCGCGCTCCGCGTAGAAATCGCACATTACGCCCACGCCGCGCGGGGTGCTCTGGTTCTTGCGCTGCTGCCAATCGCGATTGGTATCCATGCTGCTTCCTGCCATGACGAGTTAAGAGGCCTCCATGGTCGCGCGCTTTGGCACCAGTTCATAGTGCCAATTTCGATTTTCAGATGGTACCAAGATTCCGCCCGCGCTATACTGGGCCATGCGCACCTTCACCGTCTCCGACTACCTGCTGCTCCATCTCGACAAAGCACCCGGCCAACCCCGCAATCAGCGGATCTACCAGCTGCTGCGCCAGCTCATCCTCGACCGCGTGCTGCCGGCCGACACGCGCCTGCCGTCCAGCCGCGACCTGGCGCTGCAGCTGGGTCTCTCGCGCAACACGGTCCTGTATGGCTACGAACAGCTGCTGGCCGAAGGCTATCTGGAGACGCGCGGCAGCGGCGGCACCTACGTGACCGACACCGTGCCGATGCTCGACGGCGCGCCGCCGGCCAGTGCGCGCCGCAAGCCCGTGGCGGCAAATGCGCACAGCGCCCTGTCGCGGCGCGGCCGCAAGCTGGTGGCCCATGCCGGCGCCTCCCAGCAGCAATGGGGAGCTTTCGTGCCCGGCGTGCCGGATGTGACGCAGTTTCCGCACAAGACCTGGAACGCGCTGCAATCGCGCATCTGGCGCAATCCGCCGGTCGCCAGCCTGACCTACGGCCATGGCGGCGGCCATCAGCCCTTGCGCGAGGCGCTGGCCAACTACCTGAAGGTGTCGCGCTCGGTGGACTGCACGCCGGAGCAGATCGTCATCACCGGCGGCATCCACCAGTCGATCGACCTGTGCATGCGCCTGCTCAGCGATCCGGGCGATGCGGCGTGGGTGGAGGACCCCTGCTACTGGGGCGCGCGCAACATGCTGGCGGCGGCGGGCGTGGAGATCCGCCCGGTCGGCCTGGATCAGGAAGGCCTCTGCCCGAAGCCGGGCCAGCTGGCGCGGCCGCCGCGCTTCATTTTCGTGACGCCTTCGCACCAGTATCCGCTGGGGACGGTGATGAGTTTGTCGCGCCGCCGCATGCTGCTGGAGTACGCGCAGCGCCACGGTTGCTGGATCATCGAGGACGACTATGACAGCGAGTTCCGCTACGGCGGCCGGCCGCTCGCTTCGCTGCAAGGCATGGACCGGGGCGAACGCGTGCTGTACATGGGCACCTTCAGCAAGACCATGTTTCCCGGCCTGAGGCTGGGCTACCTGGTGCTGCCGGAAGCGCTGGCGCCGGCCTTCGTGACCGGCATGGAAGAGGTGTACCGCTCCGGCCATGCGCCGCTACAGGCGACGATGGCGGCGTTCATCGAGCGCGGACACTTCAACGCCCACATCCGCCGCATGCGTCTGCTGTATGGAAGCCGGCTGGAGATTCTGCAGCGGGCCATCGCCGCCGAGTTCCCGCCGGAGCAGGTGCACGCGGCCGGCGCCGATGCCGGCCTGCACCTGACTCTGTACCTGCCGCCGGACTGCGACGACCAGGCAGTCGCGCGCACGGCGCAGCAGATGGGCATTGCGGTGCGGCCTTTGTCGGGCTACTACCATCAGCAGTCGCGCAGCCAGTCAGGGCTGGTGCTGGGCTATGCCTGCGTGGAATCGGCACATATCGCGCCGGCGTTCGCGCAGCTGGCGCAGGCGATACGCGCTCATCTTTGAGCGCGCATGCAGATTACAGCGGCTTGAACTTGCCGCTCTCGGTCAACCTGACCTTGGGAGTACCCTCTAGCATGCAGACATAGTCAAGACTCATATCGCAGCCCTGAATCTGATCGACCACTTTGCCGTCCACGATGGAAATGTAGACGCCCGCTGGAACCAGAATCCGGTCGCCGACCACGAAGAACTCCATCATCGGCCGCGAGCAATTGCCTGGCACGTCGCGCAAGCTAAAGACTTCCCTGGTTTTGGACAGCGACAGGTTCAAGTTCTTCAAGAGGAATGCATCGACCTGTTTTTCCGTTGCGCCCTACTTGGTGAGCGGCTGAAAGACCTCCGGGAACAGGTACTGTTCCGGCGCGAACCGGGCGCTGCACCCATCCGACAGAATCACTTCGTCATTGTGAATCCGTAGCATGGCGTGGCGTGGGGCCCGATTGGCCGGCGTGCGACCGGAATAGTCGATCGAACGCTCAACTTTCCAGGCGCCCTCCAAGGGCATGGCGCTGGCGCCTGCGCTCGACAATACGGCACAGATAGATAGCGAAGTCAGCAAGGATCGCATTGGGTTCCCATGGGTGGTTGCGTGTAGCTCCGGTGCGGAAATATTTATTGTATAACAACGCCAAAAAATGCAACTTTCCTGATTTCAACCGGAACCAGAGGCAGCTTGGCTGCAAGGATTGGATAGATTCCTTACGCCAACAAATGCTAAAATGATCATTAGGAAAAAAATAATCTTTCCATATCAACCGCCGGTCCAGCATTCTGGCTGTCAATCTCAAGTAAAAGGAATTCCACGTATGGCAAATGATTTAGACGAAGTCACCGGCCCGGTAGACCATGAGGGACGCGACATCAATGTGATCAACAAACAGATTCCGGTGCAAATTGGCACTGGCTCCCTGGTGTTTGAGATCGCGCTGTGGACTGTCGGGACTATTCCCGGAATCATTTCTCTGGTAACAGACGCGCTGCCAAGGCTGCAGAGCATCGGGCTGCTGGTGGCAGGCATACTCCCAGGTCTGATTTTTTTGTTCATGAAGATCAACGCCTTGGCCTACTTGCGCAAACTGCAGCAAAAAATTCAAGCCGACGCATCGCAAATTGACAACTACCTGGAACAACGGGTCGTCATCCTTAACAACGTGGTTGGCCTGGTGGCTAAAGCGATCGACCTCGACAAGGATGTGATGAAGTCAGTGGCGGCATACCGGAGCGGTCAGAATGGAAGTTCGGACGCTCAACGCAATGCGGCTTCGCAAGAGATCGATGGGATTTTCTCACGCATCAGTATGGCGTGCGAGTCGTATCCAGATCTGCAGGCACACGCCGCTCTTGCCGACGCAATGCGCCAAAACAGTTATCTCCAGAAGGAAATCACCGCTGCGCGCACGCTGTACAACGACACCGTAGCGATGTGGAATCAGGATGTGTTTGCCTGGCCCGCCAAGCAGATCGTTGCAGCCCGCGCTGGCTTTACCACCCGCATTCCGTTTACCGCTTCCGCCGAAACCAAGGCCGCCGCCAGAGGTACGTTCTTTTGATCGATGACGTCCACGAGCCGTTGGAGCAATACGCGGCCGAATTCAAGACCGCTCACATCAACAACACATCGAGCTTCTTTGAAGACCTGGTGCGCCAGTCCGGCGTTGACGAAGATGCCAATGTCAGGACTGTTCAGCAACTGCGACAACTGGAAAAGCAGGCCGGCGGAGCGAGCGCCACCAACAAATGGTGGCGCGTACTACGTGGCCTCGTCATTGCGGCGACCCTGCTGGCAATGCTGTACGTCGCTATGGAATATCCGTGGCCGTGGTTGCTGGCGCCGACGGCGATATTTTTACCTGCGATCTATAGGCTCAATCGGATCATCAACGATTCCTTGGAGCGGTTAAAAGAGCTGGAACAGGCGCGCGACGCGAAACGCGCCGAGGCATGGGGACAAATGGCGCCGTTCAACCGGCTGTTTGACTGGGACATCGCGGCCAGGTTGGTGCAAAAGACAGTGCCACGCCTGGCATTCGACCCGTACTTTTCCAACGGCCGCATGGAAGAGCTTCGCAACAGCTTTGGCTGGTCCGGTGACCTGGGTGGCGATGAGTCCATCATCGTTTCCCACAGCGGCGTGCTCAATGGCAATCCCTTCATTCTGGCGCGCACCTTGACGCATTGGATGGGAAGCAAAACCTATCATGGCTCCTTGAGCATCAGTTGGACCGAACAGGTTCGCGGCGCCGACGGCAAATACCGCACCGAGACACACCACGAGACGCTACGCGCTTCGATTGAGCAGCCGTTTCCAGAATATGCCAATCAAACATTTATCGTTTATGGCAACGAGGCCGCACCCGATCTTCTATTCAGCCGTAGTCCGTCGAAACTCTCTGAGTTGGAAGACGGCTTTTTCGACAGGATGCGGAAAAACCGCGCCATCAAGAAGCTCGAGAAGAAGTCGCGCGACGTAGGAGAGGGCAAGACTTTCACGGTGATGTCCAACCGTGAGTTCGATGCCCTGTTTGATGCAACCGACCGCAACCATGAGGTGCAGTTTCGCCTGTTGTTCACACCACTGGCCCAGCAAGAGATGTTGAAGCTGCTAAAGGACAGCCAGGTCGGCTATGGCGACGATTTCGAATTCAGCAAAAGGAACATGATCAATATCGTGGAGCCTGCGCATATGCGTCAAACCGACATTGGAGGAGAGCCGGAAAAGTTTCACGCCTATGAACTGGCTCACGCGCGTACTTTTTTCAACGCCTACCACAGTGACTTTTTCCGTTCGTTCTATTTTGGAATCGCACCGCTGCTGGCCATCCCGCTGTATCAACAACACCGCTCTCATTCCGATATTTACAAGGACACCTATGCCAGCAAATCGTGCTTCTGGGAGCATGAGGCGATTGCAAACTACCATGGCGAAGCGGCGTTCAAACACCCGGACTGCGTCACCCGGAGCATCCTCAAGACCGCTTCGGAAAGCGCCGCGGATGGATCGCAACGTGTGCGCGTCACGGCCAGTGGATACGGCAGCGTCGAACGTGTGGACCATGTCTCGGTTCGCGGCGGAGATGGCCACAGCCACCGCGTCCCTGTCCACTGGAACGAGTACTACGAAGTGCGGCATGCAGCCGACATGGTGCTGAAGGAACAAACGCCTGCCGGTGATGATGCGGCCACATTACGCAAGGTGTTCGAACAGCGAGGGGTCGAGTACCGGAAGGCCATCGTTCGCCGCTCCATCGTTTCGGCGGTGTTGCCCGGCTAGCGGGAGCGGCACGCAACAAGTCAACGGGCAGGTTCCTGTTTGGGCCGCGCAAACAGGCGCTCGATTTCTTCCAGCGACTTGCCCTTGGTTTCGGGCAGGAAGAATGCGGCGGTCACAAAGTACACGACTGTGCAGGCGGTCCAGAACAGGAACATCACATGGAAGCCATAGTTGCCGACGATAGGCAGGAAGGCGCCGGCGATCAGCGTGCCGGTGCCCTGGTTGATCAGCAGCGCCACTCCCATGCCCACCGAACGTATCCGCGTGGGCATGAGCTCCGACAGCGCCAGCCACACACACACTCCCGGCCCGATCGAGAAGAAGGCGATAAAGCCGCCTATGCACAGGGCCGCCAGCAGGCCGGTCGCGCGACTTGGCGTCGGTCCGACGCTGGCGCGCAGTATCCGCAGCGGCGCTTGCCCGGCCGCCTGCACTTGCACATGCTGGGCCACATGCACATGTCGTGCCGCATTGAGTGCCTCACGCGACGCTGGCGGCAGCGTCGCGATCAGCTGCTGCGCCGGCTCCGCCGCTGCGGCCGTACCGCGTCCGCTCCACGCCAGCTGCGCCTGCTCGATCAGCGTACGTTGTCCGGCCGGCAGCGCCTGCACCACCTCGGCCGCGCGCTTTAATACCGCTTGCGATGCCTCGGTCGGCGTGTAGGCCTCGGCCACCTGCTGGTGCTCGCCATACTGATACAGGACGCTGAGCTGTACCGCCCCTTGCCCGGCCCAGCGGGCATCCGCCAGGTTGAAGTCGAGACGGTTGTCCTTGACCAGCGTCGCCACCTCCGCGCGCACATCAACGCGCTGCGACTCAAAGCGGTGGAACAACAAAGCCAGCAGGCACAGCGACACGATAATGCCGCCTGTCCCCAACTTCAGCAGGAACACCCTGCCCTTGCGTTCGACCAGCACGATCGCCACCACGGTCATCACCGAATTGACGATCTTGATGACCGTACCGTAACCGGCCGCCGCCACAGGATCGAGGCCGGCCTTCTGCAAGATGGTGGTCATGAACTGCAACACCGAGTTGATGCCCGTCGCCTGGTTGCAGCCGAGGATGACGCAGGCCAGGATGAACGGCAGCACATAACGGCGCTCGGTCAGCATCTCCATCACTGCCGCCGCAGACGACGACTTCGGCCGCGCCCGTTCCTCCGCCAGCGCGTTACCGATCTTCGTGAATTCCATCTCGGCCGCCGCCGGCGACAGCAGGCGCGCCAGCGCGGCACGCGCCTGGTCCGGCCGCCCATGGCGCATCAGCCAGCGCGGCGATTCCGACACCAGGCAGCAGCCCAGGAAAAACAGGCCGCCCGGATACATCACTGTCAGGAACATGCTGCGCCAGGCGTGATCGGCCGCGGCGACGATACGCAGTTGATCCGTACCGGCAGCCTGTATCTCCAGTTCCGCATTACCCAGATAGTGGTTGCCGACAAAGGCCGCCAGCACAATCCCGGCGGTCAGCATGAACTGGAACACCGCCACGCCGCGTCCACGTTGAGCGGACGGCAGGCACTCCGCCAGATACAGCGGCACCACCACCGCGATGACGCCACCGCTCATGCCCTGCAGCAGACGCCCCAGCATCAGCGACAGGAACGACTGCGACAGATAGATCACCGCCACGCTGCCGACAAACATCAGCGCACTGACCACCATCATCGGTTTGCGGCCCAGCCAGTCGGCCAGGGCACCCGCCAGCACCGACCCCAGGATGGAACCGGCCAGCACCGCCGCCACCACCAGCGACAGCTGGCTCTCCGACAGGCTGGTGGCGCGGTTCAGATACGGCAGCGCCGGATCGATGATGCCGATATCTATCCCGTACAGCAGTCCGGCAAAACCGCTGACCACCGCCAGCAGCATCTGGTATTTTTTTTGTGTCGTCATGGCGTTTCTTTCAACGTGGCCAATGTGGGCCGTCAGCGGTTCGGTAGTTGACGTCTTGCGCGTCCAGGCGCTGCAAGGAAGACGGCAGGCGTTGCTGGAACTTGCCGTAGTCCTTGAGCGGCTTCGGCGTCCACAGCGCTTCCGCCATCGCCATCAAACGCGGCCAGGCCATGTATTCCACCTCGCGCGGCCCCTGCATGTATTCGGTCCATAACTGGGCCTGGCTGCCCAGCACATGCTTGGCCAGGCCCGGCGGCATAGCGGCGGGCAGCGGCTCGTAGGCGTAGACGTGGTCCAGCGTGTTGACCGCGCGCGCGCCCTGCGGCTCGCGGTAGCCCGGCGTGTCGGCGGGGACCTGGGCGTAATCGAGATAGGTGTCGCGCTCCGGCGTCATCACCACATCGTGGCCGGCGCTGGCGGCTTTCAGACCACCCTCCTCCCCGCGCCAGCTCATCACGGTGGCGCCCTGCGCCAGACCGCCTTCCAGAATTTCATCCCAGCCGATCAGGCGCCGGCCGCGTTCGGCCAGATAGACATCCATCTGGCCGATAAACCAGCTTTGCAGCTGTTGCAGGGCCGGATGCTCGACCGGCTTGCCCTGTGCGTCCCGGTAGTTCTGAATATCTTCCAGCGTGGTGGCGGCGGGCACCAACTTCAGCGTCTTCATGCGCGCCAACGCCGCCGGCGAATGGGCCCATTCGGTTTTCGGACACTCGTCGCCGCCGACGTGGATGTACTGGCCCGGGAACAGCGTCAGCACCTCGTCCATCACCTGCTGCAGAAAGCGCACGGTGCTGTCCTCGGGGCTGAACACCTGGGTGAACACGCCCCATTCACGGCCGACAGGCAGCTTCTTGCCGGGCTGGTTGCCCAGTTCAGGATAGGCGGCGATCGCGGCCAGCGCGTGGCCAGGCATCTCGATCTCCGGCACCACCGTGATGTGGCGGGCGGCGGCATACGCCACCACTTCGCGGATGTCGTCCTGCGTGTAGTAGCCGCCGTGCGGCTGGTTGTCGTAACGCAGGCCGGGCGGGTCGCCGGGACGCGGCGTCAGCTGGGTCTCGCTGCGCCATGCGCCCACCCGGGTCAGCAAGGGGAAGCGCTTGATCTCGATGCGCCAGCCCTGATCGTCGGTCAGGTGCCAGTGGAACACGTTCATCTTGTGCTGCGCCAGCAGCTCGATGTGCTTGAGCACAAAGCTCTTCGGCATGAAATGGCGCGCCGTATCCAGATGGCTGCCGCGCCAGCCAAATCGGGGCTGGTCTTCGATACTGACGGCCGGCAGCTGCCAGCGGCGGCGCACTTCCGCCTTGCGATAGATATCGGCCGGCAGCAGCTGGCGCAGGGACTGCACGCCGTAGAACAGGCCGGCCGGATCGGCAGCGGTGATAGTCACGCCGCGCCCGTCGCTGACCAGGCGATAGCCTTCCTTGCCCAGCGCGGTCGCCTTCTTGTCCAGTTTGAGACGGATGGCATTGGCGCTGTCGCGCGTGACCACCGGCAGCTCAAAGCCGGTGGCCGGACGCAGATAGTCGCGCAGCATCTGGGCCTCGGCCTGCGCCGAGCCGTCGGCAACGATGCCGGTGGCGGACGTCAGCGCAAACTCCCCTGCATTGCGCTGCAGCTGCGCAGGCAACGGAACGATGTCCTGGGCCTGCGCGGCCCCCATCAACCCCAGACAACATGACAACAAAACTTGTAAATGCATACTCACCTCAAACGTAAAATGAAAACACAGGGCTGACTATTCCTCGCGGGTCCAGACCAGCTCAATGGCGGCCGCGTTCCCACGCGGCCGGTAAAGCAAAGAAACGGCATCCAGTTCGGCATGCTCCAGCCTTATCTTGTTCTCGACCAGAAAATAGTCGCTGCGCAAGCCAATCCGCACGCCATCAAGCACCGCGCTGTCGGGTAACATTGCGCGAAGTTCCGCCATGCTGCGGAAGTAAGCCTGGCGACGGCGGTCCGCCAGCTGGCGCGCTTGCGGCAAGGGCAGTCGCGTCACCGCCGCCAGCAGTTCCGGCGCGGCGGCATCCAGATTGAGATCGGCCGGAGCCGGCAACAGCACGATAAAGTCCGCCAACGCCGCCAGTACCGGTGGCGTGTAACCCTGCACGCTGGACAGCTCATCGACGCGCCGCAGCGCCGCGTGACGCCTGCCGCCGCCCTCCCCCGTCTGGCTGGCGGCCAGCGTCTGCGCGGTGCGCAAGGCCAATGCCGGATCAAGCCGCAGGTTGGTAAGCAAGCGTTCATAGATACCGATTTCAGCCAGGTTCAAGGCGCGCCCGCTGGCCAGGTTGGCGAGGTTGTAGCGCGACTGCGCATCGACCAGGCGGCTGGCGATGCTGGCGGGCGTTCCTGCCTGTTCGCCCGGTTCGCGATCGAAAAAACGATCAAGGCGTATCGCGGCCGGCTGCGTATTCCATGCGCCATCCAGCGTCGTCAGGTCGGGAGAGCGTTCACCGTCGTCGCGAAGTATCTGCCGGCTCCAATCCAGGCCGGCGCGCTGCACCCATTGCGTCTGCAGGTGCAGGCGCTGATTTTCCAGCATGCGTACCTGTACCTGCTGACGCCAGAACAGGTTGGCAACGGCGCTTACCGCCAGGGTCGTGATCAATAACGCAGTCACCAGCGCCATGCCGCGCTGCCGCCGGATCCAGCCGCCGCGACTACGCATCAGCCGCCACCCAGCATGAACATGCGCACCAACGGCGCAACACTGCCGGCGGGATGCAGGATCACTTGCAGGCCCGAGGCCTCCGCCGCCGCCGGCCGCACGACGCGTCGCGTACGCACCCGGGCACCACCCGACGCGGCGACCGCCTGCCAGGCGCCGCCGCTCCAGGTCTGCAGCTCTACGGCCGCCACCTGCTGATCCAGCGCGACACTCGCCAATGGCGCCACACCGGATAGCGCGGCCTTCCACAACGCTTGCAGTTGTTCGAGATCGCGCGTGGCAGCCGAGACGCCGCGTGTCAGTTGCGCGCCGTCGACCTGGTACACCACCACCTGCATCTGGTCGGCGCCGCCCTCGCCTGTGACACTGCGCAGCATCACCAATCGGCTCGAAGCTGCCGATAAGGTGGGTCGGCCGTCGAACGCCGCGCTGCGCACCAGCTGCGCGCAATCGGCGCCCAGCTGCGCAAAGGCCAGCTGATGCCCGCGCATGGATTCCAGTTGCGCGGTCAGCGCCACGCGCGAGGCCAGTATGCCGTCCAGCGCGCGCCATCCCATCACCGCCATCAGCGACAACAGCAGCATCGCCACCAACAGTTCAAGCAGCGACATGCCGCGCACGTGCCGCGTATGGCTGCCTGGCCTGGTCACTGGCGTCCCTGTATGCGCTGCCACTCCAGGCCCGGACGGTCGACGCGGAACTGCAGCAACTGCTGATGTTCGACTTCAGTCACATAAACCGTGCGGCCATCCGGCCCGCCAAAACACAGATTGCTGGGACGCTGGCCCGGCAGCTGAATTTCCTGCAGCAGCTTGCCATCCGGCGCCAGCTTGACCACCGTGCCCTTGCCGAAACGGCTCACGTACAAATTGCCATCGACATCGACGCGCATGCCGTCCATGCCGAAATCCTCAAAGCGATGCAGCAAACGCTTGTGCGTCAGCGCCCCATCGGCACCGATGCTGAAAGCCCAGATATTGCGCTGCACGCTTTCATTCACATACAAGGTGCGGCCATCGGGGCTGACCTCGATGCCGTTGGCGGTGCCCATACCGTCCGCCGCCAGGGCAACCTTGCCATCGCGGGCGATGCGCCACACGCGGCCGGTATCGTGCTCCCAATCGGGATCGCTGGCGTACAGCACCCCGTCCACCGTGATGGCCAGGTCGTTGGGCTGCTTCATGCTGGCCTCGTGCGCGTACAGCTGCGGCGCGGCGCCGCCCGGCGCGATGCGGAAGACGTTGTGGCCCACATAGTCGGCCACATACAGCGCGCCCTCGCGATCGAAGCGCAGGCCGTTCGGCACCGAGGCGCCGGGCAGCGTGGCAAACTCGCGCGCCACGCCTTGCGGACTGACGATGCCAATGGTCTGCAGGCGGCCGAAATTGACGGCATAGATATTCCCTGCCGCGTCCACCGCCGGCCCTTCTATGCCGGCGGTGAAACTGCGCTCCGCTGTCAGCGGCGTGACGACAAACAAATCCTCCGCCATGACTGGCGCAGTCCAGAAAAATCCTGCCGACAGCAAAAATGCAATCAACAACCGCATGCAAACCTCCTCAAAAAATTAATGACCTAGTACTTGCAGTTCCTTGATCGAACCGCTCCACGACGAAGCACCGGTGCGTCCCGCCACCCGCACGCCGGTCACGCCGTTGATGCCGGTGCCGCTGAAGGTGTAGGTCACGCCGCCGGCCGATGTGCTGTTCGGATAGGCCGGGCTGACCGCCCATCCCGAGTCTACCCATGTCGTACCGTTCGTGGTGTACTGCAAGCTCAAGCCGGATTCAAAATATCCGTTGCCGTAGGCGTCGATGGCGCCGTTGATGAACTTGGCCGATGAAATGGTCTTAGCCGCCGCGAAGGTGACGCCGGCCGCCTGCCATTTCTGGGTTCCGCCTTCCCCCGCGCCGTTGAGGGTCAAGGTGGTGCTGGTGTTGCCGTCATTGACTGCGGCCGCCGCCGCTTTATTCGTGTTGGCGGTCGAAGTGGTATTAGCGGTCCACACATAACCGGTGCCGGTGGTGGCGATGTTGCTATCTGTTGTACCGCCGCCACCATTGCCCAGGCCAGCGCTCACCGCGCTCCAGAAAGTGCCATCCTCATAGCCCATGGCCCAGACGCTGGTGCCGCCGAGCGCATAGGTGTTCACCAGCGCGGCTTTGGCAGTGATGCTCTGCGCATCGTCATACCAGAGCACCGGCTGCTTGTTACTGGTGCTCCATGCCGTACCGTCTGCCTGCTGCACCACCGTGCCCCAGGTGGCGTACGGCGTCGCCGATGCGGTGTCGCGCTTCTTGGTTGCGCTATGGGCGGCGATGATGTCGTTGTAGCCGGACACGCCGTTGGCGCCCTTCCAGTAGGCGCTGGTGCCGGTGCTGTAATCGTAGCCATAAGTCGGCAGCCCTTGCAGCACCTTCGCCGCCGGCACGCGCGATACGGCGTAGGCCAGCTTGGCCTGCATCCAGTCCAGGCCCACTTCCGGTCCCGGCCAGGTGGCCGAGCTGGATGAGGACCAGCCCGGGCCCACTTCGTCATACGTCATCAGCTGGAAGTAATCCACCGCCGCGCCGATCGCCGCGTAGTCATAGCCGGCCAGATAGGCCGGCTGGCCGTCGCCACTCATCGGCGGAATGCTGATGATGAGTTTTTTGTTCTGATTGTGGAGCGCCGTCGCCAAGGCGCCGATAAAGGTCGACATCTGCGTCTTCATCGCCGGCTGCACCGCTTCCAGGTCGATGTCGATCCCGGCAAAGCCATTGTTCACGGCCAGGTTGACCAAGTTGGCGACGGCGGTCGCGCGGCTGGTGGCGGTGGCGAGGAAACCATTGCTCACGGATGGATCGAAGCCGCCGAAGGAATTGCTGTAGTCCGAGACGGTTGGATACAAGGGCAGGCTTTTGCTCTTGGAGAAAGTGATGATGCTGTTGGTGGTGGCGGTCAGCCCGCTGCTGTCGATGGCGCCACTGGCCAACATGGCATAGGAAGACCCCAGCCCGACCGCCGACAGGCTGCCGTAGTAGGCCTGCAGATTGGTGTAGGACTGCGCGATCTGGCCGTCGGTATAAGCCAGTACGAAAGCCGCGGCGGAAGCATCGGCGCCGACGACGGCGGCAGCCAGGGTGACAGATGCGGCGAGTGCGCGCAGCCGGGTCGAAACAAGTTTTTTAGCAATCACGAAGGTCTCCAGGTTGAGTGTTGAACAGGAAGGACTGGGCGAGTTCGCCCACGGCGGGTCGCGTACGGCCCGCCGTTTGCTGCGTTACCACGGGATCAATCAGACTGTCGGGGCGCTTACCACTCGGTGCCCAGACGGATGCCGACCATGCGCGGGTCGTTGTACGAGGCCACGGTGAAGGTCTGCTGAGGGCCGCCGATACCGGCCCAGTTCTTGGCGCGCACGTCGCCTACATTGCGCACATACAGTTCGGCGTGCCATGGATACTTGGAACCACCCGGCGCGCTCAGACGCAGCGAGGCGTCCACCTGGCTGTAGGCTTGCTGCGCGTCGGACAGGTGCGCTGTATCGAGATTACGCAGCGAGAAGTACATCTTGTCCTGCCAGCGCCACTGGATCCACGGCGTCAGCGACCAGCCCTCGTTGAAATAGAAGTCCTGCGAGAAGCTCAGGTTCATGGTCTTCGGCGGCGAGTACGGCAGATGATTGCCAACCACGTTGTAAGGGCGCAGCTGCGCCAGCGACGGATCGGTGCCGGTGTAGTAGTCCGGGCATGGCGTCACGCCTTGCGCGGCGCGGGCGGTGCAGCCGATGTCATCGCTGTAGGTCGGATAGTCCGCGATCTTCGCGCTCAGCAGCGAGGCCGAATAGCTGATGTGTGCGTCGCGCCATGGACGATACTGCCCTTCCAGCTCCAGCCCCTTGATGTCGGCGCGGCCCACGTTCTGGGTCGACCACCAGCTGATCACCGCGTCGCAGGCCGGATGGTCGGCGTCGCAGGTACGCTTGCTGCGGCCGACGGTATGCTGGCCGGTCACCTGCATATCCTTGTAGCGGCTGTAGAACACCGTGGCCGACAGCGTCAGGCGGTCATCCAGCAGCTTGCCCTTGTAGCCGAATTCCAGATTGGTGACGGTCTCCGGACGATAAGGCAGGAAGGAGTACTGCGGACCGGCGGGACCGGTGGCGCAATCGTAAGGCTTGCCGTTGGCATCAAGCTCGGAGCCGCACAGATTGAAGCGGTCGTTGAAGCCGCCGGCCTTGTAGCCGGTGGACAGCGAGGTGTACAGCATGTTGCGCGAGTTGACCTGCCAGGTCAGGCCCAGGCGACCGGTGGTCTTGCTCCACGATTCCGCATGATTGCTGATCGCCGATGCGGCCGGGTACACGCCGCTGCCATAGTAAGCGCCCATGCCCGGCTTGAGCAGGTTGGAATTGACGCCGGTGTAGCCTGGCGTGCCCGGGCCGCCCGGATTGAGGATGCCGTTGAAGTAGTCCTTGCCATACGATTCCCAGAACTGGCCGTTGTTATCGGCGCGCGAGTCCTTGCTCATGCGGACGCCGGCGGTAAAGTTCCAGGCCGGGGTGAACTGCCAGTCGGACTGCGCGAAGGCCGCCTTGGACTCGGAGCGGCGATCCGGCTGATGGTAGTAGTTGGAGTAAGGGTAGCCGCTCGGTCCCTGATTCAGGAAATCCTGGCCAAAGTCGATATTGTTCTTCTCCTTCATGTAGAACAGGCCGGCCACATAGCGCAGCGTGCCGAAGTTCTGGCGCAGCTGCAGTTCGTGAACGTCGGAGGCGAATTTCGATCCCAGCGTATAAGTGGCGTTGTCCACCACCGGCCAGTGATCGCCGCCCGCCGCCGCAGTGGCGTTGACGTCGGCCTCGATGTTCTGGTAGCCAGCGTCGCTGTCCTGCTGCTGGAAGCGGCGTTGCGTCGCATGGGCGTAGCTGTATTCGATATCGGTCTGTTGATTGACACTCCACACAATGTTGGAGCGCAGCGTTCGGATCGACATGTCGGTGATGCCAGGTACGTTGATGGCCACGTCGTACTTGCCGCCTTTGCAGGCGTATGCCGTACCGGCAGCCTGCGCACAGTCCTTGATCGCCAGGTCGCCAGCGTCGTTGTTCTGGTAATTCTCGTAGGCGACCAGCCACTGCAGATCCTTGTTCACCTTCCACAGGCCGGACAGACGGGCGGCCCACTGATTGCGGTTGCTGTAGTAATCGCTCTTGTCCAGTTGGCGGTTGCGGCGCTGGTCGGTGTCCGCAATGCCGTCGGCCGGGAAGCCTTTGGCTGGCATGTTGACGTCGTACTTGTCTTGCGTCTGATTGATCCAGCCGTCGCGCTTGACGCCCATGGCGGTGAAGCGCAGCGCCAGGTCGTCCGTGACCGGGATGTTCTGCACCAGGTTCAGCTGGCGGTGGTTGTACTTACCCAGATCCAGTTCGGCGCTGCCCTCCTTGCTGCCGATGACAGGCTTGTTGGGAATGATGTTGATGCTGCCGCCGGTGGAGTTACGGCCAAACAGCGTCCCTTGCGGGCCGCGCAAGATCTCCAGCCGGTCCAGGTCAAACAGCAAGGCCAACGCACCCTGTGGACGCGGCGAGTAGATACCGGCGACATGCAGGCCGACCGCCGGGTTGCCGATCTCGGTAAAGTCGGAATTGGAGACGCCGCGTATGGCGATCTGCACGCCGGAGCTGCCGTCCACCGCGCCGCCCAGTTGCAGGTTGGGCACTTCGCCGGACAGCGACCTGACGTTGATCGCGCCTTGGCGGGTCAGGTCTTCCTGCGTTACCGCCGTCACTGCGACCGGTGTTTTCAGCAGCGACGTGCTGTAGCGCGTTGCCGTCACCATGACCTCCTGAATGGTGTCGCTGGACTTGGGCGCGGGGGCCGCTTCCTGGCCGAAGCCCGGCGTCGCCAGTACCGTCAGCGCACCCGCAACTGCGGAACTGGTCAGGGTCTTCCTGCAATTCAAATCAAACATGCTCTTTCCTCTTATTTAAGTGCTTCGCCACGGCGTTGCGACTTGTGTTTGCGTTTATCTGCAGCCGTGTTTCAAACACTAACATCGCCTTCGCGCCCGCAACAAACCCAGGCCCCGCATCACAAAAAAGCTCATAAGCCACTGAATTTATTGAGTATTCTCGCGGACGCATAAAACTGCATTTACACTTCCTTACGCAGCTTTCCGCCCCGGCCTTGGCGCCGCCGGCATCGCTCGAATATTCTGGAAAACTCTTACAATTCATTACACAGGCGCGTACCGCGCTTGCAACACAGAAGCCTAATCACGGCACGTCGGTGCCGGTGGTGGCACGCAGCAACGCGAACCAGTCCTGGCGCTCCAACGTCACGGATGCGGCGACAGCGGCTTCGCGCAACGCTTCCACGCGGCTTGAACCGGTCAACACCACCGGTTGTGATGGATGCCGCAGCAGCCATGCGTAGGCGATGATCCCCGGCGTGACGCCATAGCGCGCGGCCAGTTCCTCCAGCAAGGCCGCGATGGCCGGGTGATCGAACAGACGGCCGCCGGCCAGTGGTGACCAGATCATCGGCCTGCGACGCAGACGCTGCGCCTGGTCAAGCGTGCCGTCGCCAAGCGGAGCAAGGCACAGCGGCGAGAACTCGATCTGGTTGGTGACCAGGGTGACCCGCTCATTCAACAACTCGAACTGCGCGGGGTTGAAATTCGACGCGCCGAAGTGACGCACCTTCCCGGCCGCGCGCAAGACGGAAAAAGCTTCCGCCACTTCGTCGGCATCCATCAGCGGATCAGGCCTGTGGATCAGCAGCAGATCGAGATAGTCCGTGTTCAGCTGGCGCAGGCTTTGTTCAACGCTGGCGACGATGTGCGCGCGGCCGGTGTTGTAGTGCGGGACGCGCGCGCCATACAAGCCGCCATAGATGCCGCATTTGCTGACGATCTCCATGCGCTGGCGCAGATGTGGCGCCGCCGCCAACGCAACGCCGAAGGGTTCTTCGCTGGTGTAGATATCGGCATGGTCGAAACTGGTGATGCCCAGTTCCAGCGCCTGTTCGATCAACGCCAGCCGCTGCTGCGGTGTCTGGCGCCAGCCGGCCATGCGCCAGCAGCCGAAAGTAATGCGTGACAAAGTTGGCCCTTCAGCGCTGAGGGCGATACGTGGAACGGGAGTGGACATGGCGAGTAAGTAGAAGTGATTGAACTAAGGACCTGCGGCGCCTTGCTGCACCATCGGTCCGATCTTGCGGGCGAACGGCCAGCCCTGGCGCTCGTCGGTCGCCAGTTCCCAATTGAAGGCGCCGCGCAAATCAGGGTGCCGGCGCCGCAGTTCGCGCCAGACTGCGGCAACCTGTGCGTCGCTCATGAAGTTGGGCGCGTTGTTGATGCCGAAGCCAACCACCACGTGGGCGGCGCCCAGCAGCTTGACCCACTCGTCGACATTGGCGACCACGTAAGCCGGATCGGCCAGATTGGGACCGTCGTAATACTGCGGTGCGCAGTAGTCGAGCGCACCAGCGCTCAGCATGTCGCGGCAAAAGCGCTGGTCGATGGCACTCCACGGCGCCGGCGGCGCGCTGATGATAAAACCCGGGTACATGTGCTTGAGTTCAAGGCTGATCCAGATCATTTCGGCGGTATCGGGACGCTGGTTGGCCTGAAAAGTGTTCCAGTCCAGTCCATCGATGCCGCCGAACTGGCGGTACAAGTCAGCGATGCTGGCGACGAAGACATTCGACTTGGCGCGGTCGGGAAAACTCATGCCATTGCCGTCGCCGCCGACGGACAAGATAATCTTGCGGCCCTGGGTCTTGCGCGCAAACTGCAGGTCCTCCTTGAAGTGCGCGGCAGCACCCCGCCCATCGCCAGGCGCTTTCCAGTAGACGGCGCCGGTGGTGCCGGGCGCTCCACCGACCGGCCGCGCGGCAAACAGATACACCAGCCCATAATGAGGATCGATGTCGCGCAGGCGTACCGGCGCGTCGTACCAACCCGGGTAGTAACCGGCGAGAACGCGCGCCGGCAAGCCACCGGGCAACGGTCCCTTCATACCCAACGTGGCGCCGACCGCCGCGACAACGGCGGTGACGCAGATGCCGGCGACCAGGTGACGCACATTCACTTGAGCACTTCCTGCATCGCGCGCGACAGCGAGAAGGCCGCATCATCCTGATCCAGCGACCAGGACATCAGGCCGCGCAGTTTTTTTGTGCGGACATAGGCGGCCTTGTCGCGGATCACGCGCGGATCGTCATAGGTCCAGAAGGTGCCTTGATCGAAGGTCCACAGCTGTTTGGTGACCGGATGATAGAAAGTGGTCAGGCCGCGCGCCGCGATGGTCGAATACTGTTCGGCGCCCTCCTCGAAGCCTTGCGCGGCGCCGGTTGCCGGCTGATACAGGCCGTTGTTGGCGGCGCTGACGCCACTCCAGCCGCGCGCGTAGAACGGCACGCCCACAACGATCTTGTCCGCCGGGACGCCGGCTTTCATAAAGCGCTTGACGCCCGCCTCCACGCTGCGCGGGGTGGCATCGGCGCTGGCTGGATCGCTGTACAGATTGGACTGGAAACCAGTCGGCCCCTGTTTGCTCCAGGCCCCGTGGAAATCGTAGGTCATCAGGTTGATCCAGTCCAGCGAGCGGCTGTAGGCGGCGGGATCGGTGTAGCGCATCTTGTCGTCGGTACTGTTGACGGCGGCGGTCAGCAGATAACGCTTGCCGCTGGCTTTACCCAGCGTGTCCAGCTGGCGGTGGAATTCTTCCAGCAGCAGCGTAAAGTTGGCCTTATCGTCCGGCCCCGGATGCTCCCAGTCCAGGTCTATGCCATCAAAGACGCCGGCCGCCGCGCCAGCGCCGCCGTGTCCATCGAGCTTGGGCAGATTGCCGCGCAGGTAGAGATCAATGCAGGACGACACCAGTGCCCTGCGTCCGGCTGGCGTGGCCGCGCCGGCCGGGAAGTGATGCGACCATTCGCCACCACCCAGCGCCACCAGCACCTTCAATGTCGGATGGCGTTTCTTTAACTGCGCCAGCTGGTTGAAGTTACCGGCCAGCGGCTGGCCCGCCTTGTCGGCGCTGCCGTCCACCGATTCGTCGGCAGTGAAACGGCGGGCATAATCCAGCGTTGCGTTCATGCCGTTGGCGACATCCTCGCTATCGCGCCCGCTGTCGCAACGGACACCACCATCGGGCATCTTGTAGACATTTTCAAAGGCATACACCAGGTAAGTGAAGCCGGCGGCGGCGCCTGACTGGTCCAGATGCTTCAGGCGGAAGCCCTTCCCTACACTCCAGCCGGTATAGTAGGAACCCACTTCGGCCGCATGTGCGCCGCCAGCCAACAGGGCCGCCGCGACGGCCAGACAAGATAAACGTGTACGCATAGTCTCCTCAGAGTTTGATATAGATATTTCGGCGATCCATCGCATAGGCGACCAGCCAGCAAGCCAGCATGTACGCCACTGCGAACAACAGCGAGGCGTTGTAAGGCGACGCCCACGATAGAAACAACAACTGGTACACGCTGCGGTACAACGTCTCCCCGGCCACCTGGAGCCGCGCCAGCACAATGACCGCGACGTCGGCCAGCAGGTAGATGAACAACGTGTTCTTGCCGAGCACCTCGAAGAAGTAGGTGCCGAAGCGCAGGCCGGCCATGTCGATGGCGCCTGTCAACACCGCCAGGATGATCAGGTCCCAGCCTACTGTGCAGGCGACGAAGGAACCGGTCCACAGCTTCTTGTTGATCGGCAGCAGCGCATCCCATCCATAGGCCAGCAACAGGCATGCCGCTCCGGCCGCAGCGAGCGTCGCCACCGTGCGCCGGCCTGGTCCTTTGTGCCGCAGCCGCTCGGCTGCCGCGTAGCCAGCCAGCACGTTGACGATGGCGGGCAAGGTACTGAGGATGCCTTCCGGATCAAAGGCGATGCCTTCGCCGTGGTACATATGCGGTGCGCCCAGTACGGCAAGATCGAGCTTGAGCACCGCATTGCCGCCCAGCGAGTAATCACCGTAGAACGCCAATATCCACCAGTAGCCCAGCAAGGCGATCACGCTGAATAGCGCGGCGCCACGCAACCCGCTGTAGCGCACGATCAGCGCCGCAAACAGATAGCACAGGCCGATGCGCTGCAACACGCCCATGACTCGGGTGTTGGCGAACGGCGCCAACGTCAAGTCCGGCGTGAAGAACGGGAACCAGTACAGCAGATAACCGCACAGGAAAATCAGCGCGCCGCGCCTGAACACACGCCCGAGAAAATAGGCCTCGTCATGGACTTCGAACTTCTTCATGCTCAGGCTCATGGCGGCGCCCACCACAAACAGGAAAGATGGGAACACCAGATCGGTCAGCGTAAAGCCATGCCAGACCGCGTGCTCCAGTGGGGCGTAGCTGATTGCGCCACCCGGTGTATTCACAATAATCATCAAGGCCAGCGTCAGGCCGCGAAAGACGTCCAGCGCCAGATAGCGTGGGGAAGCAGGATTCGACATCTCAGAGTTTCAATTTAAGGTTACAGGTGTTCAGCACAGCGACCAGCGCCATGACGACAGATGAGAACAACAGAGCGAAGGCAATGGCGGCGCCGCCGTGCATCAGCACCGGCCACCAGCGCAAGTGCAGGTAGCCCATCAGCGTTGCCAATACCACCGGCAGCAGATAGGTCACCAGGGGATTGGCCGCAGCCGGCTGCACTAGTGCGGTCCAGCGTGTGAACCGGCGCATTTCGATCAGCCAGTACAACAGCACAAACAGCGCGCTGCACAGCGCCGCGCAATACAGCGCCCACGGCGGCGTCGCGCCGATTTTGGAGATCGGGTAGAAGTGATGCAGCAGCCACGCCAACAGCGCCAGGACCAGCGCCAGCACCACACCTGCCGCCAGCCGTGGCGTTCCGCCGGCGCCGCGCGCGCCATCAAAGAACAGCAGCACGCACAAGGCGCCACACAACACGATGGAGGCATGCGTCGCGTGCATGGCTATCACTTCATTGCCATCCATCGCGTGGCTGACCATGAACCACAGCACACAGGCGACGACCGCCAGCGCCAGCACCAGCAGGCGTCCGCGCCCGGCGAGATAAATCAGGCTGGAAGTCAGGTAGGCCCAGCCTATGCAGCCCAGGATGCCCCACCACGACGTCTGCATCCAGCCCTGTCCATCCGGGTCGCTGCGATACATCAGCGCCAGCATCACGATCGCCGCCGCGCCGAACCAGCGCAGCATACGGTTGCTGCGCGTGCCCCATGCCAGCAAAGCGGCAGCGTAAAAGAACAAGGCCCACAGGTGGATCGACATACCCATCGCCGCTTCGTTGTAGCCCTCTTCCGTGTTGACCATGAACAGGCCGATGACGATCAGGCCAAACGCGCGCGTGACAACCTGCCACACGATCTGGCGCGCGCCGCCTTCCACCGCCAGCCGGTGATTCAGGCTGAAGGGAATCGAGGTGCCGACCACGAACAGAAACGCCGGGAACACCACGTCGGCCAGGCTCATGCCGTCGGCGCTGGCGGCCATGTGCTGGATGCCGTAAGGGATGCCGTTGGCCCCGGACAGGCAATTCACGAACAGCATGACGAAAAAAGTCAGGCCGCGCAAAGCATCGATGGCGAAGATCCGCTGGCGCGGCAGAACAGGAAGAGCGGTAGGCATGGAGGCAGTCTTTCAATCAGGACGGACAGACACTAGCATGTGCCTGACAGGCCTCGCAACGTCGCCGCCGTTACGTTCCAAGCCGCTGATTACATTGAATAATTCCAAAATCTGACGGGACCATGCTTACGTTTCTTTACACAAGTGGTCTGCATCGCCCAAGGACCCGTGCGGCGGTCCGGGGCGCGCTCACAAATCATTACGAATTTGTGGCGCCAGGAAGGATGATCGTAGCGACCAGGCCGCCTTCGGCATGGTTTTGCAGCACCAGCACGCCGCCATTCTCTTCGATGATGTCGCGCGCGATGCCCAGCCCCAGCCCAAGGCCGGTGGCGTTCTGGGCGCGGCCATGATCGAGCCGGACGTGCGGTTCGAACAACTGCGCCAGCTTCTCCGCCGGCACGCCAGGCCCATGGTCGCGGATCCGGATATGCACCACACCTTCGTACTCCTCGGTGGAGACATCGGCGCTGCCGCCATAGAACAACGCGTTGTCGAGCAGGTTGCCGATCGCACGCTTGAGCGCCAACGGCCTGGCTTGCACCACCAGGCCGGCCGGCGTGAAGCCGATCTGGTGACCGGCCAGCTGGGCGCTGCGCAGCATGCGGCCGATCAGCGCGTCCAGCCGCACGGGGGTGGTGTTCTCATAGAGGTCGCTGTCCTTCACGGTTTGCAGCGCACCTTTGACCATCATGTCCAGATCGTCCAGATCGTCGTGGAACTCGCCGCGCACCGCTTCATCGTTGAGCAACTCGGAGCGCAACTTGAGGCGCGTGATCGGCGTGCGCAGATCATGCGAGATCGACAGGAACAGGCGTTCGCGGTCCGACACGTAACGCTGCAACTGGGTCTGGGCCTGCTCCAGTTCCTGGGTGCGGGTGCGCACCTGCACCTCCAGTTCTCGCCGGCGCCGCGCGTGCATGCGTTCGCGGGTGCGGTGGCCGCCCCACACCAGCATCAGCACGGACAGCACCACCGCCAGCCGGAACCACCAGCGCTGCCAGTATGGCGGGGCGATCTCGAAGACCAGTGGCGGCGAAGGCTGGCCCCAGACGCCATCCTTGTTGGCGGCCTGCACCTGAAACTCGTAGCGGCCGGGATCGAGATTGGTGTAGGTGGCGACACGCTTGCTGGCATCGCTCCCGGTCCAGTCATGGTCATACCCCGCCAGCCGGTAGCGGAAGCGGTTGCGCTGCGGATCGCTGTAATGCAGCGCGGCGAATTCGAAGCTCAACGCGGCGGCGTCGTGCCCCAGCCGCATGCTGGCGCCATCGATGGGCAGCGGCTTGCCGCCGGCCTGCATGGATGTGACCACGGCCGGCGGCGGATAAGGATTGTCGCGGATGGCCGCAGGATGAAACACGGTCAGTCCATTGACGCCACCGAAGTACATGGTGCCATCGCGCTCGCGGTAAGCCGAGCCGGAAAAGTAGTACCCCTCGATCATGCCATTGCGCGCCGAGTAGTTCTTGAAGGTGGTGGCCGCTGTATCCATGCGCGAGATGCCGTTGGCGGTGCTGAGCCAGAGCGCACCGTCGTCGGCCTGCAGGATGGCGCCGATGGAATCGTCGGCCAGTCCTTCGCGCGTGGTGTAGCGGCGAAAGCGTACGGCCCCGCCGGCATCGCGCGTCATGCGGTTCAGGCCGCCGTTGGTGCCGACCCACAGCGTGCCCTCGCGGTCCAGAAACAGCGACTGCACGCGGTCGCTGCTGAGGCTTGTGGTGTCCGCCCGGTCGTGATGGAAGTGGCGGAAGCTGCTGCCGTCGGCCGCCAGCAGATTGAGTCCGTTGTCGGTGGCGGCCCAGATGGCGCCGCTGGCGTCTTCCACCGTCATGCGCACCCAGTCGTCACTGAGGCTGGCCGGATCGCGCCCGTCATGACGGAAACTGCGGTCCGGCCCGCCCGCATGGTCGATGCGGTGCAGGCCGCCACGGCTGGCGACCCACAGATTGCCGGCGCGGTCGCCGGTGATGTGGGTGATCGAGCCGCTGTTGGGATCGGGACTGCTAAAACTGTGGGCCACGTAGGTGCCGCGCTCGGGGTCGAATCGTCCCAGCTCGGCGCTGCTGCCTATCCAAGTGGCGCCACCCGCGTCGCGGTACAGCGCCAGCACGATCTCCTTGTTGCGCATATGGCGTTGCAGCCTGGCGTCGCCGCGCAGCCGGGTGACCTTGCCGGTGGCCGGGTCGAGCCTGTCGATACCTCCGAAGCCAGCCAGCAACAGCCCGCCCCTGCCGTCGCCGCACAGGCCGTAGATGCGGTTATCGTGCAAGGTGTGCGAATCGCCGGGGATGTGGAAATAGCGGCTGAAGCCTCCGCTGGCCAGGTCGGCGCGGCGCACGCCGGCGGTCCAGCTGCCCACCCATAGTGTGCCGCTGTGATCCTGGAACAGGCTGGAGACCTCGTTGCTGGCACTCTGGTGCGGATCGGCCGGAACCGTGACGAAACGCCGCTGGCTTGCGTCCCAGCGATGCAGGCCATTGGTATTGGTCCCCAGCCACAGCGTGTTGTCGCGATCCTGCACCAGCGCCGTCACCAGTCCCGGCGCCAGTCCATCGGTCGGACCAAACACGTGGCGCGGCATGCCTGGCGCATTCAGCTGCCAGCTGACCAGGCCATCCATGGTCACCAGCCACAACACCTGGCGTTGATCGATGCGCAATTGCTGCACTTCGTTGAGCGGCGCGTTGGGCCTGGCCCGCGTATCGACGCGGAAGTGCCGGAAACCGTTGGCGCCGGCGGCCAGGCGATCCAGCCCCTGCTTCAGGCCGACCCACAGCCCTCCCTCGGCATCCAGCGCCAGCGCATTGACCTGGTCGTTTGCCAGGCTGGCGGGATCGGCCGGATCGTGACGCAGCACCTTGTAGCGTCCCGATTCGGGATTGAAGTGGTGGACGCCATCGCTGGTGCCCAGCCATAGCTGTCCGTAGCCGTCGCTGATGATGGCCTGCACCTGCGCCCGCGCTTCCCGCCCGGGACCATCCTCGGTGGCGGGAAAGCGCGTGAAATCGCCGGTGGCCGGATCGAAGCGCTGCAACCCGCCGCGCGTGCCTACCCACAGGCGATTTTTCTTGTCGACGTGGAGCGCCTGCACCCAGTTGTCGGCCAGGCTGCGCGGATCGTTGGGGATGGTACGGTAGACGGTGACACGGTAACCATCGTAGCGGCTCAAGCCATGCTGGCTGCCGAACCACATATAGCCCTGCTGGTCCTGCACGATGGCGGTGACGGTTTCCTGGGCCAGGCCGTCCTTGACACTCAGTTGCTCGAAGTTGAGCGTATGCGGCACCGCGGCCGCCGCGATGCAATGCAGCAGCCACAAGCAGCAGACCAGCAAGGCATTGCGCAGCATGCCGTCCGGCTCAGGCCGGCACGACGGCGACATCGGCCGAAAACACATAGCCTGCGCCGCGCACGGTCTTGATCAGCGACGGCTGCTTGCCATCGTCGTTCAGGCGCAAACGCAGTTTGCTGATCTGGACGTCCAGCGAGCGGTCAAGCGGACCGGAGTCGCGGCCACGCGTTTGCTCGCACAACACGCTGCGGTCAAGGATATGGCCCGGGTGTTCGACGAAGTACTTCAGCAACTGGTAGTCAAGGCCGGTGAGCGGCACCAGCGCGCCGGCGCTATCGGTGACGGTACGCTCCAGCAGGTCCAGCGTAAAGCCGACAAAACGGTAGTAGCGTGTCACGTTCTGGTTGTCGATGCCGGCGCGGCGTAGCAGCGCCTTGATACGCGCCAGCAATTCGCGCGGGTCGTAGGGTTTGCCGATGTAATCATCCGCCCCCAGTTCCAGGCCGACGATGCGGTCGGATCCATCGGAGATCGCGGTCAGCATGATGATCGGCAGGTTGGAGCGGCGGCGCACTTCCTTGCACAGCACAAAGCCGTCGGTATCGGGCAACATCACATCGAGTATCACCAGCGCCAGCTGGTCGGCCAGGCGCGAGAATTCGGATTGAAAGCTGAGGCCGTCCGGCGCCAGGATCACCTCGTACTGGTGTTTTTCCAGATAGGTTTTCAGCAGGGCACCGGCCTTCTGGTCATCCTCCGCAATCAATATCTTGCGCATACGCTTCCTGTCCGATGAGTTCAATTCAATTCGCGCCCTAGTATAACCACAAGGTAGCGCAAAGAAAAAGCCGGCGCCCGGCGGGGCACCGGCAAAAAAGAACCACATTACCAAGGGGAGGAATTTGTGATTCCGTGTCTGGCATGAAGCCGTCGGCCCATGCCAGCGAATCGATACTAGCACCCGCCAAGCGACACAGCGAATCATACACAAGTTATTGATTTTTATGAATAATCCTATTTTTTCCCGGTAGAGGCATTACATTTCCTTACCAGGACCGCAGCGCCCCGCGCCGACCTCCCCTACTGCTGCGGCCCGGCTCACCATGCCAGACTGGAAAACCTTACAAAACTTAACAAAAAACATCGCGGAATCAATCAGCGCGCGCGGCGCATGTTGCACATTTCACCAGTCCCGTGCGGCCGATGGTCCAACCGCACTCCTTCGCCGCAACCGCCGCCCGCTTGGCCCACTCGTCCATCGGATCGTTGGCGACTTCTTCGAATTCAAAGAACGCGCGGCAATCATGGGATTCGCACACCAGCATAAATTCGCAGAACAGCATTTCTTCGAGCAGGTCGTTCAACATTGCGATGGCTTTCTAAAAAATTGTTTGATGTGGCCGGCAATTCTGCTTATGCCAAGCCGGAAAAACCGTTCCACACCTGAAGGTACAGGGGAGGCAGGTCGGCATGAATGGTCTGTCACACAATTTCATAATCGACCTTGAAATAGCCATGGGCAACAGCGTTGCGCATCTGGCAGACAGATGACAAGGCTAATTCTGGATGCTTGCCAGCGCACTCAGGATAGTACTTGTGAACGTTATAACTGGCTTCGCCGAGGATTTCCAACCAGAATATCCAGATCGCTTTCCTCCGTATCACAACCTTGCGCGACGGCGCCAAAGACGCGCGGATTGCACGCACGATGCCCTTCCACGATACGGCGAATTGCGGCTCGATGCGTTTGAAAGGCGGCGGACGGTTTCATGACTTAAACGATAGTCCACTGGATGGCGTTGGCATGACAAGTTGTAGCACTGGCAGAGTTCCCAATTGGGATTGCGGCAAATCATACACCGGGTCGGTGATTTTCATAATTGCGGTCCCAGGGAGGCTCTGCAGTCATGGGGCGCTGCAAAATGCGGCACAAAAAATACAAAAGGAGAACAACCCCATGCGATCATGGATACTGGCCCTGCTGTTCCCGGCCTCGACCGGAACGGCTCGACGGCGAACCGATCCGCAACGTCAGCCAGCCCACGCTGACCGTGTATCCGGCGTCCCTGGACCGGACGGCCCGCACCGCCGTCATCATCGGCCCTGGCGGCGGTTACGAATTCCTGCCCTTCGCGCGCGAAGGCGATCAGTACGCACAATGCCTGGCCGGCCAAGGCACCGCATCGAACCGGCCGCAGCGCGCCGAAGAATGGCTGCGCGACCGCAAGCTGGTCCCCTAGCGATCCAACCCCACACGAATACAGGAAGACACCTGGTCAAGCATCCTCCCGCGCAGCTGCGCCGCAAGGCCCTGGCTGTCTCGATTTCCCTGCTCGCGCTCGGCGCCGCGACAAGCGCCCAGGCTGCGCCCATCGCCACGCTGGACCGCAACGGCGCCTGGGTCTCGGGACGGCGACAGCTTCGCCTCGCCTGCGCTGAGCCTGCACGTGGCGCCGGCGCCGCGCGTGCCGACCATCGGCGAGAAGTATTTCGCGCCGCAACCGACGCCGGTGGCGCTGCAAGTGAAGAACGCCAAAGGCGAGCTGGAGCTCGACATGACAGGTTGGGAGATGGCGCCGCAAACCATCAACACCGAAAAGACCTACCAGACCGGCGCCTCGTTCAGCGCGCCGGCGGACGAGCACTACGACGGCAGGGGCCAGAACCAGGAATCGACCGGTGCGCTGGACCTGCGCGGCCGCGTCATCGACTGCGAGCACTGGTACGACGCGCCGCACGTCGCCGACCACGGCGTCCGGCGACTGCTTGGTGTCGCCCTCCCTGCGCGGCGCATCCGGCACAAGAGACGGAGCCCTTGCCACATTTCGTTAAGCCGGTTGGTGATTTACATAGTGCCGGCCGCAACAGCACGTTCGCCTTCAGTAAGGTTCAAACTGAATACCCGCTTTACGTAGCTGGGACACCAGCAAGCTCTTCCACGGCCCCTCCGGCGACCACACCCGCGCGACCGATTCGTAGGCCAGCTCGGGCTTTTCGTGAAGGACGATGGCCCGATACAGGAAGGTCATGCTGGAGGCACGCATATTGACCTGGCAATGGACCAGGACTTTGCGATCACGCAGCCGCTCCATGGCGGCGACGAAGGCCTGGAAGTCAGCTTCGGTAGGATTTCCAAAGCCGATGGGTATGTTGATGAACTCAAGCCCCTGCCGGCGAACGATCTCCGCTTCGCCGGCAATGGCGTCCGACACGGTTGGCGGCGCCAGGTAGATGACGGCGCCAAACCCCTGCGCGGCGAGGCCGGCCAGCGCCTTGGCGCCAGGCTGGCCCGAGGTGACGAGCCGGGGCGAGATCTCGACCGCGTTCGGCGCCTCGATCACCGAATCCGTCGCAGACGCCGTGCCCCACGCCAGCAACCCGGTGAGCAGCGTGAGCACCGCCACTGCGCGCCTCGTCTTAACCACGGTATGGTCCCTTGACTTCGCCCCAGCCCCACTTGGGCATGGGTGCATCGTGATCTGCTTGCGCCCCCGGCTGCGAGTTGATGACCGCCAGGCGCGAACCCCACTCGAGATAGCCAACCAGCGCCGAGCGGAACTCCGGGTCGTCAGGCATGCCCAGCTCATCGGCAGTTTCAAGCAGCAGCGTGACCCAGCGGCGCCGCTGCTCCTGGACGAGATGGCGGTTGAGATGCTGCTGAATCATATGTGGATGTCCCCCATACTGCTCGGAGTAGGTGGCGGGCCCGCCCAGCACCTCGGCAAGAAAGGCGGCAACGTGCGCTGGATGATCGTCGCCCATATGGGCAAACACAGGGGCCAGCAAGGTGTCGCGCCTGACATGCTCGTAGAAGCGCGAGGTCAGACGACGCAGGGCATCTATGCCACCCACCCATTCGTACAGCGTAGGAATGTTTTCGGACATGCGTAACCTTTCTTTGAAAAATAGCCGTTAAGATCGCGGCTAGAAAACTGGCATCCTTTAGCGCGAGCCCATGAACCACCATTTTTATGATAGCACCGTCGGGCCGTCCATCAATGGCTCGCCCCTCCCTCGCTAGGCCAGCCGATCCATCACAGGTTTGCGGTATCGCCGGCTCATGCGCAGGCGCCGCGTGCTCTCAAGGACGATTGCATATTCGCCGTCCGGGCACAGTTCCAGCGCACGGACGCGGTCGAGATTGACGATGGCCGAGCGGTGTATCCGGCAAAAGCCAAACGGCGCCAGCAGCACCTCCAGTTCGGCCAGGCTGCGACGCAACATATGAGCGCGCTCGCCGGCATGCAGCGTCGAATAATAATCGCTCGCCTCGATCCAGTCGACGTCCGCGTACTTGACCACGTCGAGCACGTTGCCATTCCGGACCATGAACCGCTGGCTGGCGCCGGGAATCCGGATACGCTCCTTGACCCGCTCCAGCACGCGCTGGAAGCGCTGGTCGTCGAATGGCTTCATCAAGTAGTCGAGCGCCCCCACCTCGAAAGCGCGCAAGGCGAATTGGTGGTGGGCGGTGACGAAGACGATGGCAAACGGCAGCACCGGTCCCAGGCGGTCCAGCATTTCGAAGCCGTCGCATTCGGGCATTTCCACGTCCAGGAACACCAGGTCCGGCTTGCACGCCGCAATCGCGGCCATGGCATCCTCGGCGGAACCGCATTGGCCGACCAGCTGTATCCCGGCGTCATGCGCCAACAGCGCGGCGATATTGCTGCGCGCGAGCGGTTCGTCGTCGACAATCAGGGCGCGCAGCGCATTGGCGTTTTGGTCCATCAATCCTCACGGTATGGCAGTGTAATGGTGGCCAGCACGCCAAGGTCGTCCCGGTTCTCGAGAGCGAACGTCTGCGCGCCGCCGTACAGGGCGGCCAGGCGCTGCCGGGTATTGGCCAGGCCTACGCCCACCCCACACTCCGGCGGCAGAAGCGGACCGTCGTTATACACGGTCAAGGTCAGGACCGGGCCCGTGCGCGCAGCACCGATACGCAACGCGCCACCCCTGGTGCGCTTGCCGATGCCGTGCTTGATGGCGTTTTCCACCAACGGTTGCAGGATGAAGTCAGGCACCTGGGCCGCCAGCAACTGCTCGGGGATGTCGATATCGTAGCGCATGCGCTCGGCGAAACGCATCTGCTGCAGCGCCAGGTACTTGCGCAGGAATGCAAGCTCTTCTCCCAGCGCAACGTATTGGCGGTCGGAGTGGTCGGTGACCCGCCGCAACAGGTCACCGAGCGCCGCGATCATCGCGATCGCATCGTTGCCCCGCTGCTCGCGTATCAGCCCGGTGACCGCGTTGAGGCAGTTGAACACGAAATGCGGCTCCAGCTGAAGTTTGAGCGTGGCCAGCTGCGCCTGCGCCAGCACTTCCGCCATGCGCGCGCTCGCGGCCTGCTGCTGCGCCAGGCGATTGTGGGTCTCAAGCGTCAGGTTCAGCGCCACGATAGCGCCATACAGTATGCCTCCTACGACGAGCATGCCATAGAATTTCGGATACCAGAGCACCGAGAACGCGGTCGGACCGGCGGGGTTGGCCAAGGGATTGGTCAGGTGTTCAAGCAGCGAGGCCCACGTGGCCCAGGCCAGGCTGATGACGACGCAGGTCATGGCATGCGCCAACCACGGCAGCGCCGACCTGGACGGCAGGCGCCAGCGCTGCAGCAAGATGAGCACGGCGGGCGTGAACACCGGCCACACGGCCCAGGTCGCCGCCGTCACAACAAACAGCGTGATCCACAGGTGGTGCATGCCCATCGCCCGCATGCTGATCACCGTTTGGGTCGCATCGACCAGGGCGATGGCCAGCCAGACCACGGCGATCTGCACCCATAGTTTGCTTATAAGATTTGCGCTCTTCATGGCCGCCATCATAAGCGAACCGGGGGCGCGCTGGATGGGTATGCAGCCAATCCACACCAGGCTGCAGCCAAGCGCCTCGCGCGGGCGTCCCGGCGATGGGAAACTGATCGCCTCTCAACCAAGCGCAAGGACTACCATGAACCACCTCCCTATGGCCAGCATGATGACGATGGCAGCGCTGGCGCTGTGCGCCGCGATGACGCCTGCCGGCGCGGCCGACATGGCAGCGCAGAAAAAACCGGTCTACGTCTGCCAGATGGCCAGCCACGCCCACATGGCCGGCCAACCGGTCGCCGAGTATGACAAGCCGGGGATCTGTCCCACCGACGGCATGGAATTGATCGACAAATCCCAGCGCCTGCGCGTGGCCGTGTTGATCTTCAACGGTGTGCAGGACATCGACTATTCCGGCCCGATGGAAGTGTTCGGCCAATCCGGCGCCACCATCTTTACGGTTGCCGGCAGCACCAACAGCGTACAGTCGGCCTGGGGCTTGAAGATGACGCCCGATTACGATATCGAGCACGCGCCACAGGCCGATATTGTGGTCGTCCCCGGCGGCGACGTGAGAAGCGTCATCCGCAATCCCAAGGCACTCGACTGGATACGCGCGCGCGCCGTCGACAGCCGGGCCGTGCTGTCGGTTTGCACCGGCGCCTTCATCATGGGCAAGGCCGGCCTGCTCGATGGGCAATCGGCGACCACGATCGTCGGCGCGACCGAACAACTGGCGACGATGTTCCCAAGGGCGAAGGTGGTCAGCGACAGGCGCTATGTCGACAACGGCAAGATCGTCACCACCGGCGGCCTGTCCTCGGGCATCGATGGCGCCTTGCACATGGTTTACCGCGAGCTGGGGCCCTTGCGTGCCGAAAGCGTCGCCCGTGGCATGGAATACGAGTGGCGCGAGGAAGGCAAGCTCGCCTTTGGCCAGCTGGCCGCCTATCAAATGCCCGACGTGGCCGAGTTCGTGCCCAAGGGCGCAATGTGGGAACGCCTGACCGACACCGGCGATGTCAGCCAATGGGAAGTGGGCGGACGCATCGAACTGGCAGCCGGCCCGTCGGATTTCCTCGATCAGAGCGCGACCAAGATGCGCGCGGCCGGTTGGCTCGACCTGCCCGCCGCCGGCAAGCTTGGCCGCGGCTTCACCAAGACCAGCAAAGGCAGGACCTGGCAGGTGGCCATGGCAATCCAGAACGCCGACGGGCCGGCCGTTTATAAGCTGACAATCAAAATCAAGCAGGTCGGCGCATAGAAAGACCCGTGGCGACTCAGCGCATGCGGCGCGCGATGCCGGCGCATGAATGCGCTAGAATACCAGCTGTTTTTAACGATGCAGGCGCTTGCTTGCCAGACCCTGTGACCGATGAAAAAAATGGCGCTCGCCGCCCTGTTCCTGCCAACGCGCTCTGGCCCCGACGCCTGACGGCCGGCACGCTCGTGCTGGCGCTGCACGCCGGCGGCGCGCTGGCGCAAGCGCCGCAACCGCCGAAGGCGCCGCCATCGGCGGCCACGACGGAGCTGCCACCTACGTCCGCAGAGACCGTGACGGCGCAGCGCGGTGACCTGCAACAGACGGTTGAGGCCGCCGGAAAATTGCAATTCCATCAGTTCGCGGACGTGGACATCCCTGTGGCCGGCCAGATAAAAGAGGTCCTGTTTGCCGTCGGCGACACGGTGCAAAAAGGCAAGGTGGTGATGGAAATATCCCCTGCGGTCCAGGCCAACCAGATGGCAAGCAATCGCACCCAAATGGCGCGCCTGCAGGCCGAGCTGGCAGACCAGCAGGCGCAGACGGACTTTGCCGAACTACAGTTCAAGCGCCAGACCCAACTCAAGGCACAGAATGCCACCCGCGAAGAAAGCTTTGAATCGAGCCGCATGAGTCTGTCTTCGGCCCGCGCCCGGCTGGGCTCCATCAACGCGCAGATCCAGCAACTCGAAGCGACACTGAAATCCGACGAAGAGAGCCGCCAGCACACGCAGGTCCTGGCGCCGATTTCCGGCACCGTCGTCGCCGTGAATGCGCGCCCCGGACAAACGGCGAGCGCCGGGCAGGCGGCCGTGCCCTTGATGCGCATCGCCGACCTGACGCAAATGACGGTACAGGCACGCGTGGCGGAGATCGATGTGACGCGCCTGCGACGCGGCATGGCGGCCAATTTCAAGACGCCCGGCTATCCGGGCCGCATCTGGTCGGGCAAGCTGCGCAAGGTCATTCCCGTGCCGGCCGAAGGCTCGGGCGAACAGGGCAAGCAGACTTTTTACAATGTCCTGTTCGAGGTCAACAATCCGGAACAGGAACTGATGAGTGGCATGACCACCCAGGTGCAATTTATCGTCGCGCAGACCAGGGACGCGGTGCTGTTGCCGCTCAATTTGCTGGGCACGAGCGATGCGAGGGGTTTGTATGAGGTCAAGGTGTTGAACGCCAACCGGCAGGTCGAGGCGCGCCAGCTGAAAATTGGTGTGCGCAATCAACAGCAGGCACAAGTGCTGTCGGGCCTGGAAGCGGGCGAGCAATTGCTGGTCGATCCGGCCGCAGCGCCGCGCTGATGGGAACGCCATGAAACGCCGCGCTCCCTTTTTCGCGCCGACGCTGTGTCTGGCCGGCGCGCTGCTGGCAGGCTGTGCGCACACGATCCCCGTGGCGGAGGCGCCGCCGGTGCTCGACTTGCCGGCCGGCTGGTCGCAGGGCGGGAAAACGGGCGCCCAGGAATGGCCCGACGCCCATTGGTGGCAAGGCTTTGGCAGCGCCGAACTGAGCCAGTTGGTGGGCGAGGGGCAAAAGGACAACCTGGAGCTGGCCGCCGCGCTGTCGCGTGTGCGCCAGGCGGAGGCCCAGGCGCGGATTGCCGGGGTCGCCCTGCTGCCTTCAGTCGATGTGTCGGCGGGCGCCGCACGGGATCTGCCGCTCGGAGACCATCACGGCGCCAACGTGTCGTCCAGCGGACTGTTGCAGGTGTCTTACGAAATCGACTTCTGGGGCAAGAACAAGGCCAGCGTCGCGGCGGCCGAGGCATCGCTACGGGCCAATTTCTATGACCGGCAAACCGTCGCCTTGACGGTGACGAGCGGAATCGTGTCGACCTACCTGCAAGTGCTGTCCCTCCACGACCGCCTCGGCGTCGCACGCGAAAACATGAGCAATGCCGAACATGTGCTGTCGCTGGTCGAGGCGCAGCGCAGCGTGGGCGCGGCCACGTCGGTCGACCTGGCACGCCAGCGTTCCGCTGTCGCCAGCCAACATGCCGCGATCCCCGATTTATTGCAGCAAGAGCGCGAGGCGCAATCGGCATTGGCCATCTTGCTCGGCCGCTCGGCGCAGACCTTCCGGATCGGCAATTACGGACTCGATACCATCCGCTTGCCCGAGGTGACGCCGGGCCTGCCGTCCGAGCTGCTGTCGCGGCGGCCCGATATTCGCCGTTCGGAAGCGCGGTTGGCCGCGGCCAGCGCCAATGTCGAAGTGGCGCGCGCGGCGCTGTTTCCCAGCATACGCTTGACCGGATCGACTGGCACCCAAAGCAGCGCCCTGCTTTCGCTGCTCAGCGGCCAGAATTTGTTCGCCAATGTCGGCGCCTCGCTGGTGGCGCCCATTTTCGATGGCGGACGTCTGCGGACCGAACGTGATCTGGCCATCGAACAAAAACAGGAGCTGGTCAAGGCGTATCGCTCGACCGTGCTCGCGGCGCTGGCGGAAGTCGACACCGTACTGGGCCAGATCAGGAGTCTCGATGAGCGGCGCCAGTTAAAGCAGGACGAACTGGAACAGACGCGTCTTGCCTACAATCTGTCGGAGATCCGCTACAAGGCAGGGGCGGAAGATTTGATGACCGTGCTCGATACCCAGCGCAGCCTGTCGGACGTGCAAAATGAGTTGGGCATACTAAAATTAAAGCGCCTGCAGGCCACCGTCTCCCTGTACAAGGCCCTGGGCGGCGGCTGGAACGCAGGCTGACGAAGAAAAAAAACCGCTGGTCCTTTCGGAGCAGCGGTTTTTTTGTTGTCTGTAATTTCAATCAGCGCGCCGTCACCGTCACCGGGATCGTCAGCTGGGCGCTGCCTCCGGCATTATCGGTCACCGCCACCTTCAATTGATAGCTGCCAGCCACCGGCGCGCTCCAGTACGGCATGACGCTCAGGCCGCTGGACTGGAACATCATGCCCAGCGGGACCCCGGAGATCGTGATCGACACCGAACTGGCGCCACTGTCCACAATGGTGATCAAGCCCATCATCGGCTTGCCCGCCACGCCCGTCATGGCCGCAGCCGTGATCACCGGACCGCCGGCGGTGATTTGCACCGTGTATTTAGCCTGGCCGCTCAAGCCAGTCTTGCTGTCCTTGGCGGTAACGGTCACGGCGTAGGTGCCGGCCACCGGCTTGGCCCAGCTGACCAGGCCCGCAGTGCTGATCGCCATGCCGGACGGCGCGCCGCTCAGCGCGTAGGTGACCGGATTGGCATTGCTGGCCGCCGCCGAGAACGACAGCGCCACGCCCACCTTGCCGCTGATGGTGCCCGAGGTCAGCACCGGCGCCGACAACGGCGCGATGACGACGGTGGTCACGCCCTGCCCGCTAAGGCCGGTCTTGCTGTCCTTGGCGGTCACGGTGACGGCGTAGGTCCCGGCCACCGGCGCCGCCCAGCTGACCACGCCGGCGCTGCTGATGCTCATGCCGGATGGCGCCCCGCTCAATGCGTAGCTGACCGTATTGGCCGCAACGGTGGAAACCGTGAACGTCAACGTGGTTCCAACCGTACCCTTGATGCTGGCCGAGCCCACCTGCGGCGCGGCGGCGATGGTCAGGCCCGACAGCGTCGACAACAGGCTGGACACGTTCGGCGTGCCCAGGCCGGTCAACTGATCGTAGCCGCTCTTGGCGGTGCACGCGGCGCAGCTGCCGTCGCTGCCGGCGGTGATATCGGCAAAGGTGGAAGCGTAGCTGCCCGGCACGGCGGCGATGCCGCCGTACAGCGCCGCGTGCGGCGCGCCCAAGGCCGCCTTGCCGTTCAGCGCGCGGGTGGCATTGGCCACCGCGATCAGGCCGGCCCACTGCGGCGTCGACAGGCTGGTGCCGCCCACGCTGCCCCAGCGCACCGTGCTGCTGCCAGGCGCGATCATCGCCACGTACTGGCCGGACGATGGATCGGCATTGAAGGCGACATCGGCCACCGTGCGGCGCGCGGGCGTGCCCATGCCGGGCACGGCGTTGGTCTGGTAGCTCGGCGTGGCCGTGTACTGGCTGACGCCGCCGCCGGTGCCGGACCAGGCCACTTCGGAACGCAGTCCGCTGCCACTGTAGCTGAGCGTGGTGCCGCCGACCGCCAGCACATGCGGCGCGACCGCCGGCCACGACACGCCCGCACCGGAGTCGCCGGTGGCGGCCAGATAGGTCATGCCGGCGGCGGCGAAGACGCTGTCGGAGGAGACGGTGCCGCTGCTTTCAGCGCCGCCAAAACTCATCGAGACGATCCCCGGCCCCATCGCGTTGGCCAGCCTGGCGCCGCCCAGCAGGTTGTTGTAGCTTGCATCGGCGGTTTCGATCAGCACGATGCGGGCCAGTGGCGCGGTGGCATGCGCCCATTGCACGTCAAGGGTGATCTCGCTGGCCCAGCCGGCGTCGTACGCGGGCTGGGTCGCGGTCATGGCGCCGCTGGCGGTGCTGTACACCACGGCCAGTTCGCAGCCGCCGGTGGAGGCGGCGGCCAGCGGCAGGCTGGCCGTGGCAGCGATGGTCTTGGTGGCGCAGGCCGGCAGGCTGAATTTGGTGTTGAACGCGGCCAGTTCGGCCGCCACGCTCGGGTCATGCTGGGCGTCGAGGATGTAGATGGTCTGGCCGGCGCCCAGCTGGGCCGCCTGGGCCGCCGTCAATGCGCCGCCGGCCGCCGGCAGCGCCGGCAAGCCATAGGCGGCGCGGATCTGGGCCGGCGTGTAGGTCGCCACCACGCCGCCGGAAGCTGCCGGCGCGGCGGCCGCTTCCGGGCTCAGGCTGCGCATGGCTTCCAGGTGGCGTCCATGCAGCGCCTGCATGGTCAGGCGGCGAGTCGAAAGATGCTGGAATTCGGTCGGGACAGCCTGCGCGTGCACCGGCGCGTTGGCGCTGTCGGCATGGTCGTCCGGCGCCGCCAGTTCAACCGGCGCCATGTGGAACGACGGCAGCGCCATGCGCTGGGCATCTGCGGCCGGCAGCGTGCCAGCATCCAGCACCAGCGTGGTCGAGCCGGTGGCGAGCGGCGCTGCGCCCTGTAGCAGACGTGGTTCAGTGGAGCTGTCGTTGCCGCCCGCGCCGCATGCGCTCAGCAAGGCGGCCGTACACAGCGCGAGCGCCGGCAGCGCCACCGCAGATGGGTTGAATTTTGTTATATGTTGATCTTTCATCATCTGCCTTGGCGTCGCCATTTTGTATCCACGTGGAAATTATCGCATATTATTTATGCATTGCAAGTTTGGGAACGTATCCACGGGAGGGCGAGCGACCGCTCCAGAAAGGCGTTGCATTCCTCGCCCGCTGCCGTATAGTATGAGCAACTCCGCTGGTCTGCCGCGAGCGGTCCGGACATTTTTACGGAAAGAAGCATGCGCGACAAATCCACTGCGATGAACTGCTGCGCCAGCCAGCGCGCGGCGCGCAACGCTCCCGTGTGCCAACCGCCCCGCCCCTACTCGGCACCACATGCGCCCGGCGCGCCGCAGTGCGTGTTCGGGAACCCGGCACGCGCCCATTCAGCGGCGGACCTATGTTGGTGATCGGGGCGCGCCAGCGCGCAGCCTTCGAGACCGCAGCCGTGCTGCGCTTCGAAGGCGAGATGCTGACCCATGCGGGCCTGTACTTCCCCAATCATATGGCGATCCTGGGCCGGCAGCGCGCTCGTCGCGTCATCGCCCTGGGGATCGAGCGGGCGGCCCTGTACGGCCTCATCGGGCGCAGCGATGTTTGCCGCTACATCAATCTGATGTGGATGTTCGGCAGCTATTTTGATGACGACCCACTCTTGCCCTGGGCTAGCGCGATCCTGGCTGAGCGCAGCCGCGACGATCCGTCCACCAATTTGGCGCGCCTGGCGCGCCGCGCCCTGGCAGAGTTCGCGCACATGGCTGGGCCCGAGCACGCCTATCTGAACCGCGCACTGCTGCGCCTGCGGCATGTCCTGGCGCAGCCCAAGCTGCTACAGGACCGGGACCATCTGCCGGCCCACTTGCAAGGCTTGCTGGCAGCACTGCATCCGGCCAAGAGCGCGCGCCTGACGCCGCCGGCGTATGCGGCCTTGCTGGCCGTGGCTGCGGACAAGAGCGCGCAGCATGGTCTGCAAGGGTCCGAGGCGACGCTGCTGATCGCCTTGAGCATGTTTTACGCCGGCAGCCGTTTCGACACCGACCCGCAGCACGGCTGGGCCGGCGCTGCGCTAACGTCAGTCGATCAGGACAGCGCGCCGCAGCGCCTGGAGCGCTTGATGAAGGCTGCGCGCGAGCAGCTTGCTCTGTGGCTGGCGCGCGAGGACTGACATGTGCTGCAGCGACGAAGCTAACCAGGCCGGAGCGGCGCTCGACAATCAGCCGGTGGTAGCGGTCGAGGTCGAGTGCCGGCAGCCCGACGAGCGGGCGCCGCAAGCGCGGGTCGCCCCCGTGCCGGCGCCCGTATCCGAGCAACTGGCGGTGCCGGCGGATTTTGCCACGCTGGTGGTGGTGGGATACTCCGAAGGCAGTGGCGAGGTGACGGCGGGCTTGAACGTATTGCCCTTCCTGCCGCAAGGAACCCACGTGGTGTACGGCCAACAAACCGATGCCTCCGCGGAGATCAAGCTGCGCGGTTGGGCCCAGATCCGCAAAATGTCCGGGCTGCCGGATGAGCCCGCGCCCCCCGACGATCCGCCATGGCATTGGATCCACAATGGGAAGCATTTCTGGCCGCGCCATTGGAAGATAAGGCCGGGAACGAAGCCCTTGCTGGTGCTGGCGCCGCACGGCTACAACGGGCGCGAGCTCGAATTGAGCGTAGCGGCGGCGCCCGGCTCAGTACTGGTGAGCTGGGCGCCGTTTGGCTATACCAACGGCGATTTTGGCTTCGCTGGCGATCACGGCGTCAAACTGGGGGTCGTGGGCGGTACCGGCTACCTGGGCCCCAACGCGATGAACGAAGTCACGGCTCCGCGCAGCTACACTGCGGATCTCTACTCGGTGGTGCCGGCGCCGCCAGTGTTCGACCCCTTGCAAGCGGCGACGCGGGGACAACGCTTCGCAGCGGCGGCGGTCGCGCTTAGTCAGGAGCCCAATAACCGGCTCGCCTGCGTCTACGGCCATGGCACCAATGCCGCCGGCCCGGCCACGGTGCTGCGCAATTTGCTCAAGGCAGCCCGGGCCGGCACGGATGAGGGCCGCTGGGCCATCATCTTCGTCATCCATCATCAGCCCGACGACACGCCCGACCGGCGGCTGCTCTCGCGGCCAGGCGATATCGCCACGGCGATCGGGCAGTTACCCGACACTCAGTGGGTGCATACGGTCTTTGAAGAGGACCAGGGCTTTCGCATGGCAAGCTGCGCCGCACTGCGCATCAAGATTTACCACACCGTCGGACTGGAAAAGACCTGTATGGACGGGCTGTTTGTCCAGGCCGACCTAGCGATCGTGGAAGGAGCCAATTCGGTGGTGCAACTGATGTGCGCGGGGCGACCGTTTCTGCGCGCCTCCTCCGGCGTCGAGTTCCTGGGCCAGGCAACTGATTATATCGAGCGGCGCGAACGGGCAGTGCACGGCGCGGCACTCGATACTCTGCGGCGGGGATCGGCGTATCTGAGCCGGGAAAACGCGGATACGCTAGTCGGACAGCGCGCCGTGCGCGCGCTACTGTTCACCTATGCGGACCGGGCACCGCTCGACGCGCTGGCCACTCATCTGGCAGTCCGGTATTTCACGCCCGAGATGAACCCGCTGACCCTGACCGGGAACTATCTCGAGGGGATGCACCCGGCGCTAGGCGTGGGCGAGCCGGAACCGACATTTGACGAGCCCGTGTAGCAGGACCAATGACGAATGCGATTGCAGTGAGCGAAGAGGTGAAGGCGCTGGTTCGCAATGGCGGATGTATCTTCCCCGATGCCAACTGAGTTGCGTTGCCGCAGTACCAGGAATTAAATCCCATCCTGCTGCTGCGGCGCAACATCAAATCTTGTTTACAAATCCCGCCAAAAGTCTACACTGTGGCCAATATTGTTAGCGCTAACATTAGCCGAAAGCGACCGTGAACAAACAACTGACCTGGCGTGAAAAGATCAGCTACGGCATTGCCGATATGGGCTTCAATTTCTATTGGACCAATATCGCCACCTTCCTGCTGATTTTCTACACCGACGTCTTCGGCATCTCGGCCGCCGCCGCCGCGTCGATGGTATTCACAATTAAAATCATCAACGCTTTCACCGACCCGCTGATTGGCGCCGTAGCCGACCGCACCAACACCCGCTTCGGCAAGTTCCGCCCCTACCTGATATGGCTTCCGCTGCCGCTGGCCGGCGCCGCCTTCCTGACCTACACCACGCCCGACCTGTCCGAGGGCGGCAAGATCGTCTGGGCCTACGGTACTTATCTGCTGATGATGGTCTGCTACACCTGCATTAACATTCCGTACAATGCCCTGTCCGGCGTACTGTCGGCCGATCCGCAGGAGCGCTCAACCGTCAACGGCCTGCGCTTCATCTTCGCCTTTGCCGGCGGCACGTTGGTGACGGCGGCCACGCCGGCGCTGGTACGCTGGCTGGGCCATGGCGACGACAAACTGGGCTGGCAGTTGACGATGCTGGTGTGGGGCGCGCTGGCGTCCGTGCTGTTCGTGACGACCTTCCTCAACACGCGCGAACGCGTGGCGCCCGCGCCCACGCAGCAGTCCAACGTCTGGCAGGACATCCGCGACCTGTCGCGCAACCGGCCGTGGGTGGCGCTGTTCTTCCTGGCGCTGATCATCATGATCACCATCACGCTGCGCACCACCAGCGCCGCCTACTACTTCAAGTACGTGGTCGGCCGGCCGGAGCTGATGCAGGGCTTCGTCCCCGCCTACATGATCTCGGCGGCCGTCGGCGCCTCGCTGACGCCGTTCCTGACGCGCTTCATCGACAAGCGCAAGCTGATGATGATTTTGATGAGCACCACCGCCCTGCTGTCGCTGGCCTTCTTCTTCGTTCAGAAAGACCAGGTCACGCTGATGTTCGCGCTGCAGATCGCAACCGGCCTGGTGCTGGGGCCGAAATCGCCGCTGGCGTTCTCGATGTATGCCGACACCGCCGACTACAACGAATGGCGCACCGGCCGCCGCGCCACCGCGATGACCTTCGCCGCCGCCACCTTCTCGCAAAAGCTGGGCACCGCCATGGCGGTGGCCGTCATCGGCGGCTTGTTCACCCGGCTGGGCTACGTGGCCAACGTGGCACAGACGGCCGGCTCGCAGGCCGGCATCGTGTGGCTGATGTCCTTTATTCCGGCGGCGTTCGCGGTGTGCGCGGTGGCCGTCATGTTCTTCTATAACCTCGACAACACCAAGCTGGCTCAGATCCAGGCGGATCTGGATGCGCGCAAATCTTAAACGGAGAGTTTCAATGTTAGGCCCTACCCACGACGGCGACCGCTACGAACTGACCAGCCCGACGGCGATGCCGCGCGCGGCCGGCTTCCTGTGGAACCAGAAGATGATGATACAAGTGACCTGCCGCGGCTACGCCACCGCGCAGTTCATGCAGCCGGAGCCGGCCAAGTACGCCTACGCGCCCAACCTGGAGGCCAAGACCTTCATGCAGCCGGAGCAGAACTACTACGCCCATCATCCCGGCCGCTTCTTCTACATCAAGGACGAGGAAACCGGTGAACTGTTCTCGGCGCCCTACGAGCCGGTGCGCGCGCCGGTGGACCGCTACAATTTCTCGGTCGGCAAAAGCGACCTGTCGTGGACCATCGAGCACCTGGGCGTGCGGGTCGAGCTCAATCTGAGCCTGCCGGTCAGCGACGTGGTGGAACTGTGGTCGCTGCGGGTGGCCAACCTGTCGGGCCGGCCGCGCAAGCTGAGCGTCTACCCCTACTTCCCGATCGGCTACATGTCGTGGATGAACCAGTCCGGCGAATACCGTGCGGACCTGGGCGGCGTGGTGGCCAGCTGCGTCACGCCGTATCAAAAGGTGGCCGACTACTTCAAGCAGAAGGACTTCAAGGACAAGACCTACTTCCTGTGCGAGGAAGCGCCGGTGGCGTGGGAAGTCCGGCAGATGGCGTTCGAGGGCGAAGGCGGCTTGCACCATCCAAGCGCGCTGCAGGATGAACAGCTCGGCAACAGCGACGCCCGCTACGAGACGCCGACCGCAGTGGTGCAGTACCGCCTGGCGTTGGCCGAAACCGAGACGCACGACTACCGCTTCATCTTCGGCCCGGCATTCGACGACGCCGAGATCCGCGCCGTGCGTGAAAAATATCTCGGTGCCGACGCCTTCGCCGCCGCCCGCGCCGACTATGCCCGCTACATCGCCGGCGGACGCGGATGCCTGCGGATCGAAACACCGGACAAGGAACTGGACAACTTCGTCAACCACTGGCTGCCGCGCCAGGTGTTCTACCACGGCGACGTCAATCGCCTGAGCACCGATCCGCAAACCCGCAACTACCTGCAGGACAACATGGGCATGAGCTTCATCAAGCCCAGCGTGATGCGCAGCGCCTTCCTTCACGCGCTGTCGCAGCAGGAAGCCAGCGGCGCCATGCCGGACGGGATACTGCTGGCCGAGGGGGCGGAGCTCAAATACATCAACCAGGTGCCGCACACCGACCATTGCGTGTGGCTGCCGGTCGCGCTGAAGGTCTACCTCGACGAAACCAACGACTACGGCATTCTTGACGTGGTCGTGGCCGGCCGCGAGGATGGCATCGCCCTTACCGTCGCCGAACGCGTGAGCAGCGCCATGGACTGGCTGCTGCAGACGCGCGACCATCGCGGCTTGAGCTACATCGCCCAGGGCGACTGGTGCGATCCGATGAACATGGTCGGCTACAAGGGACGCGGCGTGTCCGGCTGGCTGACCGTGGCCACCGCCTACGCGCTGAACCTATGGGCGGAAATGTGCGAGCAGCGCGGCGACGCCACGCCGCTGGCGGCGGACGCCAACCGTTTCCGCGCCGGCGCCAAGGCAGTCAACCTCGCCGCCAACGAGCACCTGTGGGACGGCGACTGGTACGCGCGCGGCATCACCGACGACGATGTCCGCTTCGGCATCAGCCGGGACGTGGAGGGCCGCATCTGGCTCAATCCGCAGGCGTGGGCGATCCTCGGCGGCACGGCCAGCGAGGAACAGCGCGCATCGATGCTGGCGCAGGTGGAGGAGCAGTTGGCTACACCGTACGGCGTGGCCATGTTCGCGCCGCCGTACAGCGCCATGCGCGACGACGTGGGGCGCGTCACGCAGAAGCATCCCGGTTCAGCGGAGAACGGCGCGGTCTACAACCACGCCGCCGTGTTCTACATCTACAGCCTGTACACCATCGGCGAGAGCGACCGCGCCTACCAGCTGCTGCGCCAGATGATACCCGGCCCAAGCGAGGCCGATTACCTGCAGCGCGGCCAGCTGCCGGTGTTCATCCCGAATTACTATCGCGGCGCCTACCACCAGTACCCGCGTACCGCCGGCCGTTCCAGCCAGTTGTTCAATACCGGCACCGTGTCGTGGGCCTACCGCTGCTTCATCGAAGGCCTGTGCGGCTTGCGCGGCGACGGCGATGCCTTGCTGGTGCGCCCGCAGTTGCCGAAGGAATGGGAAGGCATCAAGGTCACGCGTGAATTTCGCAGCGCGACGTTCACGGTGTCCATACAACGCGCCGACGTCGAAGAAATTCAGGTCTGGTCGGAAGGCAAGCGTTTGCCTGATGGCCGCGTGACCGGTATCGCTGCGGGCGGAATATATGCGCTGGTGGTATTGATTCCGCGCAGCGGGTCCGCGACGTAGGCGGAATCCGCAGGCGCGTCGAACGGCAAGCTATCGCGCCGGCGACGGCACGCCCTGCGGCGCCTGGCCGGCGTGGGGAATCAGCCAACCGCCGTCGGCCAGCCAGTCGGCCAGGCGGTCCGGCCAGTGCACGTCGGACAGGCGCTCCGAACGCTGGCCCATGTTGAAGGCGTGGTCGGTCTCCGCATACATGTGCAGCTCGGCCGAGAAGCCCATGATGCCGAGCCGGTTCGGATCGATCTTGTACTGCGCCGCATGCGCCCTCACCCAGCGCACCGCGCGCCGCAGGTCGGCAGCCGCATCGTTCTCGATGCTGTAGGTCGAACCCTGGTCGCGCGCGAGCCGATACTTCAACACGAAGGCAGTGACGCCGGAACGGTTCAGCGACTTGGCCGCCACCAGTCCTTCGTTATTCCACACCAGCATGCGATGGCCGCCGCCCGGCACCACGATCACGGCGGCGCCGTTGGCATGGCGCGAATCGGCCTCGACCACGGTCAGCGACGGATCGTGGATGTTGCTGATGTAGGTGTTCTGCACCGTTTCAGCTTCGTTGTGTCGCTGCTCCGAACCCGGCGCGCCGTTGGGCCACAATTGAACCGTCTGCTGCGCCCCCGCCTGCGCGCACAGCAACAGCAGCGCCAGGCCGAATTTGTTATTGCACATTGAAGCCTCCCGCAGCGTAAAGGGTATGGTGAGTCAGGATGAACAGCGTGCCATCGCCGTCGCCGCCGAAGATCAACTGCAGCGGACGTTCCGGCACATCGATGCGGCCGATTTCCTTGCCGTCCGGCGCGTAGACGAACACCTGGCCATTGGCGACATACACGTTGCCGGCCTTGTCCACGACGACGCTCTCGCCACCCCGGTTGACGACCTGTTTCAAGTCGCCGATGCCGCCGCCCTGCCCGATCACGCCGCTGTAGGTGCGGTTCTCGGAGCCGTTGGTGAACACCACGCGGCCGTTGGCGCCGGCCGCCACCAGGCCGTGCGTGTCGAGCGTGTCGGAGAAGCGGTGGCCGAGGTGATTGGCCGGACCTTGCTGGAATACGCGGTAGGCCGGCATCACCAGGCTGCCGTCCGGCGACACGTACTCGCGCTGTTTCGGCAGCGCGACATCGCGGGCGAACATTTCAGCCAGCGTGGTGAACTCGTAGGTGTCCGGGTTCAGCTGGTCGCGGAACTCGCCGTTCAGCCAGAAATTGACCGGCACGACGGTTCGGGCGCCAGCGTGGGCGGCGACCGGCGTTGGCTTGATCAGTGTCAGCGGGCCGGCCGGCTGATCTGGGTGGAACGAGTAGACCGTGCCTTCCGCGCCGTGCGAGGACAGCACCATCAGCGCTCCGCTTTGGTCGACGGCCAGGTTGACGGCGTCCAGCGGCGCGTCGCGCACCACCAGCAGGCCCTCTGCCCTGGACCAGCTGTAGATGCGCTGGAAACGGCTATCGACAAAATAGAGTTTGCCTTGGGCGTCAACCGCCGCGCCGGCGATCGAATAGAAATCGCCTTCGAGCTTGTCGATCTTGACGCCGGCGCCAGCATCGGCAGCGGGACCGGCGGCGCCGACATCGAGCGCAGCGAACTCGCGCTCGCGTACCTCCAGCTTGCGGGTAACGTCCTGCAGCGCGTTCTCATACGGGTACTTGGTGGCGCGCAGATAGGTGTCGCAGCCGTTGTCGTCGCAGGTGGCGTAACCGCTCTCGCCGTTGACGTGCACGTTGCGGAAGCGGATGCCGCTGGAATTGCTCAACTTGACCGCCGATGGCGCGGGCTTGATGGAACGCGTGACGCGGTAGGCATGGTAATTGGCGAACAGTAGATTCTTCGAATTGCGGATCTCCAGCGACACCGAGTCCATGCCATCGCGCACTTCCTCTTCGGTTTGCGGCGCCAGGAATTCCCAGTTCTCCACGCCATCGAGCACGATCTCGGCGCGGATGTGGTGTTCGGCCGACAGTTCGTAGACCTTGCCCGGCGTCCTGGTGTTCGATACGTAGAAGCCCGCCTGCGCGAAGGTGCTTGGTGTCCAGCAGGCGACGAAGGTGCCGCCGCCGCCGTCGGTCACCCAAATGCTCGGGTACTGGCGGTCCCAGTGCGCGGTGGGGTCGAAGTCGGTGCGCTTCTGGTAGGGATCGCGCCGCGTGCCGTCGTACAGCCGCGTGCCGTGGCCGCCCTGAATGCGGATGTCGTCGACCAGCGAATCGGCGCCCGCCTTCCACAGCAGCGCCGTCGCGCGCGGGTTGACTTCGCCGGTGGCCAGGCCGAAGCCGGTGGCCATGGCGTCGCCGCCCCTGGCGCTTTCCAGCAGCGCTTTCGGGCCGTCGATGCCGGTGTACAGCGGCGAGCCGTTCGGCAGCACCAGCTGCGTCAGGCCTGGATGCAGTCCGATGAGCACCGTGTCCGGCTTCATGCGGATGGTGTCGTTGACGATGTAGAAGCCCAGCGGCAGGTACACCACGCGCTTGCTGTCGATGGCTTTCTGGATCGCGGCCGTATCGTCGGCCTGGCCGTCGCCGTGCGCGCCGAAGCCGCGCACGTTGGCCCATTCGGTACTTGGCGGCAGCGCGCGCATGACCTGGCGCGGCGCGGCCGGCAAGGCTTTCAGCGCTTCCATCCTGATGCTGGTGGCGAACTGGCCGGTGCTGCCCAGGCCGGGCAACGCCAGGCCGTAGCTGAATTCCCTGACCGCGTAGGCGGCGCCGGCGCCGGCGATGGTTTTACCGCTGTCGCGGAAGCGTGCGAACACCGGCGTGTTGCGGGCCACTGCGTGGTCAAAGCCGACCTGCGTGTAGACGTTGCCCTCGTTGCTGATGACCACCGCCGCCTTCGACACATTCTCGAAGCGCACGTCCTTGCCCCACAGCCAGTCGCCGTAGCCGCGGTCGATCTCGATGCCCACCGGCGTGTTGCGGATGGTGGTGTTGATCAGCGTGAGTCCCGCTTCGTGCTCGCGGATGGCGGCATCGCGCTGGCCGTCGAAGCTCGAATCCATCAGCGTGTATGGCCACGCCGGCGAAGTCTTCTCGGACAGGATGCCGTAGCGTCCGCCGTAGAACTTCAGGTCGAAACTCTCGTTGCCGACCTGGTAGATGCCGGCCAGGCCGGAACCGATATGAAAGTCGATGTGGCTCAGGTAGGAGTGCTGCGCCGTGCGCAGCCGCACCGCCGCCGCGGCGGGATTGCCGTCGCCGATCTCGAAATCGACGTTGCTGAGCGCCGAATAGAACGTCGACGAATTCGCGTCGCGCACCTGGTCGCTGAACGGCACGGCGCTGGCCACCGGCACCGGCACCTTGCCCACCGTGTACTGGTCACCGCCAGTGAACACGATCATGTTACCGACGCCCCGCTGGAAGCCCGGCGTGCGCGCGCCGAGCACCAACACCGGCCGCGTCCGGCCGACGCCATACAGGCGCACTGCTGGCGGCACCAGGATGGAACGGGAAACGCGATAGCGGCCCGATGGCAGGAACACCACGCCGCCCTCACCTTTGTTGGCGGCGCTGGTGACGGCCTGCTGGATGGCGTCGGTGTCGTCGGCCACGCCGTCGCCCCTGCCCCGCACTTTCACGGCGCGCGGGTCGTCCGGCATGCTCTGGTAGGCGGAAGTCGACGCGGCTTGCGCAGCATGTGCGACGTGCTGCGCGCACAGAACCGCAGCCGCTGCCACGAGGGCGAGACTCATAGTTGGACTAGTCATGCGCATCGCCCAGGTTGGCTTAGAAGCTGTAACGCACGCCAGCGCGGTACACCCGGCCCAACACGTCGTACAGCGTCGGGTTGATGGCGAAGCTCAGGTTGGCCTGAGGCGCCGCCACCGGATCGACGTTGCCGATGTTGTCGATCTTGAAGTAGGCGGTGGTCTTCGCGTTGACCTTGTAGCTACCACCGAGGTCGACGTAGAACGCACCCTTCATCTGGTTGTTGAAGATGGTCGGGTGTATCGTGGTCGAGACCGGGCAATTGGTCTGGCACTCGATGAACTCGTTGCTGTAGACGCCTTTGCTGATCCAGCGTTCGGTCAGCATCAGGCCGAACTTGTCGGTGTCCCACGCTTGCGATGCCAGGCCCTTCCACTTCGGCGTGCCGCCCAGATTATTGCCGGCGCCTTCAGACGGGATCGTCCCCACCACGCCAGGATCGGTCAGGAAGCTGATGGTGCGGGTGGCCAGCGCGCGGAAGGTCAGGCGGCCCGGCAGGCCGAAGTCCTTCAGGTTCATGCGGTAGGCCGCCTCGACGTCGTAGCCCTTGTTGCGCAGCGAGGCCAGGTTGAACGCCTGCACCGTCACGTAGTTGTTGGTGGTGTTGGCGCTGTTGAGCACCATCGCCGAGCAGATTTCCTGGTTGCCGGCCACGCACAGATCGACTTCCTGCTGCGCCGACAGGGTCGAGATCACGCCGTCGACCTTGATGTCGAAGTAGTCGACCGAGGCGCTGAAGCCAGGCAGCCATTTCGGCTGGTTCAGCACCGCGCCGAACACGGTGTTGCGGGCGATCTCGGGACGCAGTTTGGTGTTGCCGACCGTGCGCTGCTGGACCGTAATGGTGTTGCCCTGGTAGCTGACCACGTTGTTCACCACCACGGCGGCCGCGTACAGTTCGCTCAAGTTCGGTGCGCGCACATCTTTCGAGGTCACCGCGCGGAAGCTCAGGCCGTCGACCGGGGTCTTCCAGCTGCCGCCGATCTTCCAGCTTTCCACGCTGCCGGAGGTGCTGTACCTGGTGCGGCGGTCGGCCACGTTCAGGTTGGCCTCGCCGAAGGTGGCGGACTTGAGCATCGGAACGTTGAGCTCGACGTAGGCTTCCTTGACGTCGTAGGTGCCCGAGGCGTTGTGGTAGTTGCCGGCGTACCAGTTGTTGCCCACCGCCGTGTTCAGCAGCGGATCGGCCGGATAGTCCGGCGTGTTCGGGCTGCCTGCGGAGACGCCGTTGCCGTAAGGGTCGCCGGTCACGCTATAGTGTTCGCGGCGGTACTCGGCGCCGGTCGCCACGGCGATAGGACCGGCCCACGATGCAAACGGTTCGCCGTGCAAGTTGAAGCTGGCGACCTGCTGCGTTTGCTTGGTGTGCTGTTGCGGACCCATGCCCGGTTCGATGTAGGCCATCGCCGCCGGATCGGCCGGCACGTCGCCGATGATGTTCAGCGGCACGCAGCCGGAAGCCGCCGCCACCGGGTTGCGGCAGACGATGTTGCCGTTCGGGCCGCGCACCGCGTCGATGGCGGCGTTGTAGCGCGCATTGAGCGAGATGTCATGGACGATGATGTCGGTCTTGTTCTGGCCATATTCGGCGTAGGCGTCATACGACCATTCCTTGCCGGCCAGCTGGAAGCGGCCTTCGGCGCCAAGCACCACGCGCTCCATCTGGCGGGTCGGATGGACATTGATGTTGTGCGGGAATTCGGCGTTGGCCGTGCCGTACTGGAAGCTGGTGATCTTGTTGGCCGCGCAGGCGGCCACGATGGACGCCGGCAGGAACGGGTTGTCGCACTGAATCGTCAGGTTGGCGTTCTTGGCCGCGCCCGGGTTCGGCGAGAACACCGATTCGACCTTGCCGAAGTTGGTGGTCAGGTAGATCTCGTGGTCGGGATTGATGTCGAAGCCGACGCGGGTGTACGCCACCTGGCGTTTCAGGTCCATCGCCAGGTTGGTGCCGGCGCCGACGCTGCCGCTCAGGTCGCCGCCAACGCAGAACGGGTTGACGCAGCCGGTCACCGCGCCGGTGCCGGTCGGCTTGCCGCCGCCACCGTAGTTGAACTGGTAGGGTGCGCCGCCGGGGCCGAAGGCCGTGCCTTGCAGCGGGCCGTTGGTGATCAAGCCGTACTTGGCGTACTGGTATTGCTGGGCGTGGTCGATGACGGTGTATTGCGGCTTGCCGTCGTTGGTCTGCGCCAGCGGACGGATCTGGTAGGCGGTGTTCTTGTACCAGCTGCGGCCGTTGGGGCCGACTTCGCCGAAACCGGGCGAGTCGATGCCCTTCTCGCGGCCGAACTCGCCGCTGACTTCGACATGCAGGCGGTCGTCCATGAAGCCCTTGCCCCAGGCCGCCTGCACGGTGCCGTTGCGGTCGTCGTGGTAGGTGGTCTGGCCGCCTTCGACGTTGGCCTTGAAGCCTTCGAATTTCTTGTCGGTGACGAAGTTGACCACGCCGCCGATCGCGTCCGAACCGTAGGACGCCGACGCGCCGCCGGTGACCACGTCGACGCGCTTGACCAGCAGTTGCGGGAACTGGCTGACGTCGGTCACGCCGGTGACATTGGCGCCCACCACGCGCTGGCCGTCCAGCAGGGTCAGCGTGCGGATCGGGCCCAGGCCGCGCAGGCTCAGCGAGCTCAAGCCCTGGATGCCGCTGGAGGTGCTGTTGGTGCTGGTGGTGCGGCCGGTGCTGCCCTGCAGCGCCGGCAGTTCGGCGATGGTGTTGAAGATGTTCGGCTGGGCGTTCTTGGCCAGGTCGTCCGCGTTGAGCACGGTGGTCGGCGTTGGCTGGGTAAAGCCGCGCGAGGCGATGCGCGAGCCGGACACGGTCACCACCGTCTGCGCCGGCACGGCCTCGGCCTTCGCGTCGGCGTTGGGCGGGGTCTGGTCGCCGGGGGTGGCAGGCGTTCCCGCAGCGGCTTGCTGGGCGTAGGCTGGCATGGCGATCCAGCAGCAGGCGCTGGCCACGGCCAGGCTCATGATTTTGTTACGTGTACGCATTGTAGTCTCCTGCACTATTTTTATGATGTGATGGTCAACGCGCGGAATTTCTGACGGCTCCGCTACGCACTGCATGCAACGCTGCCCGACCCGTCAAGCCAGGCGGTATTCGGTCACTATCTAGTACTGATTTTGCTGGCGAGGATATGCCCCACCAGCGTCTCCGGCGCCTCCGCGATATCCAGCGTGACGCCGGCCTCGTCCTCCTGCAGCGGTTCCAGGTCATGCAATTGGCTGTCCAGCAGCGACGGCGGCATGTAGTGGCCGACCCGCGCCTGCAAGCGGCCGGCGATCAGTTCGCGCGCACCGTTCAGGTGGGCGAAGCGCAGCGCCGGATCGGCAAGGCGCAGCTGGTCGCGGTATTTGCGCTTCAGCGCCGAGCAGCCCAGCACCAGGCCTTGGTTCAGCAGGCGCGCACCGTGAACCTGCCCGGCCAGGGTCTGCAGCCAGTCGTGACGGTCGGCGTCGTCCAGGGCGATGCCGGCCGACATCTTGGCCACGTTCGCCGGCGGGTGGAACTGGTCGCCCTCGACGTAGGACACGGCCAGCGCGCCGGCCAGCGCCTGGCCCACCGTGCTCTTGCCGCAGCCACTGACGCCCATCACTACCCAACGGGTACTTTCCATCCAGATCTCCAAGTAAGGTAGCGCTAACATTTCAGTGATAATCAATTGCGCCAACCACAGCGCAATAGGCATCATATTTGAGTGGCACTGCTTAACGCCTACAAGATAGCGTTATCATTTGCAATGACTTTAGACTAATGCAGGAATTTGTAAAGAAATTTTCATGCTGCGACGCGCCAAAAACCACGCTGGGATTGCGGCAAATCATACACAGGATCGGTCATTTTCATAATTGCGGTCCCCAGGTGGCTCTGCAATCATGGAGCGCCGCAAAAATGCCGGCACAAAAAATACAAAAGGAGAACAACCCCATGCGATCGTGGAGACTGGCCCTGCTGTTCCTGGCCTCGACCGGCGCCCTCGCCCAAGACAAGGTCGTCACCCTCTGGCCCGACGGCGCGCCCGACGCGCGGCCGCAACCGAGACCGCCGGCCGGACCGGAACGGCTCGACGGCGAACAGATCCGCAACGTCAGCCAGCCCACGCTGACGGTGTATCCCGCCTCCCTGGACCGCGCAGCCCGGACCGCGGTCATCATCTGTCCCGGCGGCGGTTACGAATTCCTGTCCTTCACGCGCGAAGGCCATCAGTACGCGCAGTGGCTGTCCAGCCTGGGCGTCACCGCCTTCGTGCTGAAATATCGGCTGTCCGGCTACGGCCATCCCGCGCCCCTGCAGGACGTGTTGCGGGCGATCCGCCTGGTGCGTTCGCAGGCCGCGCAGTACGGCGTGGCGCCCGACCGCATCGGCGTCATGGGCAGCTCGGCCGGCGGCCACCTGGCGGCCAGCGCCGCCACCCTGTTCGACCAGCCGGCCGGCCGCGGCGGCGATGCGCTTGACGCCGTCAGCGCGCGTCCGGACTTCGCCATGCTGATGTATCCCGTCATCACCATGGAAGCGCCGGTCGCCCACCTCGGCTCGCGCAACGCCCTGCTCGGCGCGGCCCCGTCCGCGCAACTGGTGCAGCTGATGTCGGTCGAGCAGCAAGTCACCGCGCGCACCCCGCCCACGTTGCTGATCCATTCCCAGGACGACGGCCTGGTGCCGGTCGAGAACAGCATCCGCTACTACCAGGCCCTGACCCGCGCCCACGTGCCGGCCGAGATGATGTTGTTCGAGCACGGCGGGCATGGCATGGCGATGCGCGCCGGCCAGGGCACCGCGTCGAACTGGCCGCAGCGTGCCGAGGAATGGCTGCGCGACCGCAAGCTGATTCCCTAGCAATCCATCCCGAATACAGGAGAACACATGATCAAGCATCACCCCGCGCCCATGCGGCGCAAGGCCCTGGCCGTCTCGATTTCCCTGCTCGCGCTCGGCGCCGCCGCCAGCGCCCAAGGGGCGCCGATCGCCACGCTCGACCGCAACGGCGCCTGGGTTTCGGTCGAGGCCTATGGCCCGAACGTGGTCCGCGTCACGATCGCCGCCGACAAGGCCGAGGCGCTGAAAGGCGCCGGCTACGGCATCCTGGCCGGCGGCGCCGACAACGCCGCCTTCCGCCACAGCGGCGACAAGGACGGCGACAGCTTCAGCTCGCCGGCGCTGAGCCTGCACGTCGCACCGGCGCCGGCGCCGCGCGTGCCGACCATGGGCGAGAAGTATTTCGCGCCGCAACTGGCGCCGGTAGCGCTGCAGGTCAAGAACGCCAAAGGCGAGCTGGTGCTCGACATGACCGGCTGGGAGATGGCGCCGCAAACCGTCAACACCGAGAAGACCTACCAGACCGGCGCCTCGTTCAGCGCGCCGGCCGACGAACATTACTACGGCATGGGCCAGAACCAGGAATCGACCGGCCCGCTCGACCTGCGCGGCCGCGTCATCGACTGCAAGCACTGGTACGACGCACCGGCCGGCGAAACGGTGTGCGTGCCGTTCATGGTGTCCTCCAAGGGCTACGGCATCGTCTGGGACAACCCGTCGGCGACCCGCTTCATCGCCGGCGTCAACGGCCGCACCGGCTTCCAGTCCAACGTCGGCGAGCGCGTCAGCTTCTTCGTCATCACCGGCAACACGCCGGAAGAACTGTATTCCGGCTATGCGCGCGTGACCGGCAGGACACCGATCCCGCCCAAGGCCGCGTTCGGCCTGATACAGTCCAAGGCGCGCTACGACAGCCAGCAGGAAGTGCTACGCGTCGCCAACACCTATCGCCAGAAAAAGTACCCGCTCGACATCATGGTGGTCGACTGGTTCTACTGGACCCGCATGGGCCAGCTGGACATCGATCCGGCCCAGTTCCCCGATCCGGACGCCATGAACCGGGAGCTGCACGGCCTCGGCATGCAGTCCATCATTTCGATCTGGCCGCGCTTCGAGACGGCGGGCCGTTATTACAACGAGCTCGACGCGAAAGGCTACTTCCTCAAGGACAAGGACGGCAAGACCGTCGACGGCCTGCCATCGCGCTCCGACCGCACCGGCGCGCTGATCGACGCCACCAACCCTGCGGCGCGCAAATGGTACTGGGAGCACGCGCGCGACAACGTGCTGTCGCACGGCTTCGACTATCCGTGGCTGGACGAGACCGAGCCGGATCTGGTGCCGGACGGTTATTTCTATGCGATCGGCTCGGGCGACCGCTACCACAACGTCTTCCCGCTACTGCACGTCGAAGGCGTGGCCGACGGCATGCGCGCCTGGAAGCCCAACAAGCGCGCGCTGATCCTGTCGCGCGCCGCCTACCTGGGCGCGCAACGCAGCGGCGCGCTGTTCTGGTCGTCCGACATCCAGCCCTCGTGGGAAGCGCTGGCGCGGCAGATACCGACCGGCCTGAACATGACAGCCTCCGGCATCGCCTACTGGGGCAACGACGTCGGCGGCTGGCAGTGGCTGCCGCAGAGCACCAAGGCCAGCAAGGCGCCCCTGCTCGACCCGGCCGGCGCCACCGACACCGTCGGCCAGAACCACGACTATCCGGAACTGTTCACGCGCTGGTTCCAGTACGGCACCTTCCTGCCGACCTTGCGCGTGCACGGCGACCGCAAGCACACCGAACTGTGGGAGTTCGGCGCCCAGGCCGAAGCCATCCTGGCGCGCTACGACCGGCTGCGCTACCAGCTCATGCCCTACATCTACAGCCAGGCCAAGGCCACCTACGACAGCGGCGCGCCCTTCATGCGTCCGCTGTGGATGGATTTCCCGCACGATCCGCAGGTCGCCAACATCGGCACCCAGTACATGTTCGGCCCGGCGTTCCTGGTCGCACCGGTCACCGAGCAGGGCCAGACCCAAAAGGATGTCTACCTGCCGGCCGGCAGCGACTGGTACAACTTCTGGACCAATGAAAAACTGGCGGGCGGACGCTGGATCAAGGTGGCCGCGCCGATCGAGCAGATGCCGGTGTTCGTCCGGGCCGGCGCCATCGTGCCGCTGGGCGCGGACATCCAGTCGACCGCGACCCGCCAGGCCATCGCCGAGATCAAGGTTTATCCAGGCAAGGATGGCGATTTTGCGCTGTACGACGACGACGGCGTGTCCTACGACTACGAAAAGGGCGAGGGCACGCTGGCCCGTCTGCACTGGAACGACGGCGCCGGCCGCCTGACCGTCAGCGGCGACGCCGAACTGTCGCGCCAGGCGCCCGGCCTGGTCAAGGTGGTGGGGAAATAAGTAAGCCGCTACCGGCTAGCGCAGCAGCGTTAACCGGTGGACGGTGGTCTGGCGATAGATCTGCCCGCCGGAAACACAGGCGTGCAGCGATCGGCGCCGATTGGCAAAATGCTGATCTGCCTTGAACAGCGAACCACTTGCCCGAAACGGCAGGCTATGATCAGTCCTGCCGCGTCAGTGTCACCAGGGCGACGTCGTTGCTGCGCATCGGCAGCTTGACATCGACCGCGCCGCTCTTGCCGACCTGGATCACGCGGTCGCTCTCGGGCAGGTCGCGGGTGAGTCCCTGTAATTGCTCAACCTGGGCCGGGGTCAGCGTCTTCGGCGCGCCCATCTCGATGTAGGCCGAGTAGGCATCGTTGGCGCGGAAGCCGCTGCGGTGCACCTGCAGCCGATACTTGCCGGCCTTGACGTGGCTGATGCGCACCGCCAGCGGCGCCGACGGCGACGACGGCACCACGCGGCTGTAGAACGGCCGGTTGCTGACCTTCTGGTCGGGCTGCTGGAAATCCCACACCACCGCCGTGACCTTGCGGCCGTCCGAGGACGCCATCACCTGCGCATCGGCGACCGGGATCTCGTTGCCGCTCAGCGCGTGCAGGTACTGGTAGGCGAAATACGCGGGCTTGCGGATGCCCTGCGGATTGAGCAGGCCGAAGCCGCCTTCGAACGGCTTGCTCGGCGGACCCGGCTCTTCGAACAGGTCGCTGTAGGTCCAGTAGCTCATGCCCTGCACCAGGCCCTTGGCGGCCTTGAGCTTGCTGAGTATGTACGTCGAGCTGATGTAGGAATCATGCACCAGGTCGCGCGGCGTGTAGCTGGTGCTCCACTCGGTGAAGTACAGCGGCAGCTTGGGGAACTTCGACGCCGAGATCTGCTCGCGCACGCGCCGCACGTCGCCGACGATGGCGTCCGGCGACGGCGACAGCTTGGTGTCGCCCTCGCCTTTTTCGTCGAGGAAGCCGCCGTCCACGCCGTAGGTGTGGGTAGTGACGAAATCGACGGCGGCGCCGCTATGGGCCACATGGTCGAGGAATTCCGGCACCCAGGCGGCGCCGGCGGTGGACGGCCCGCCCACGCGCAGCGCCGGATCGATGGACTTGATGGTGTTGGCGGTCAGGTCGTACAGCTCGAAATACGCCTTCTGATCGGCGTGTTCCCAGAAGCCGTCCAAGTTGGGTTCATTCCACACCTCGAAGAACCAGCTGCGCACTTCCTCCTGGCCGTAGCGCTGCTCGATGTGGCGCACGAAGGCCGCGACCAGGTCCTTCCATTTGGCCGGATCGGGATGCGAAGTGTTGCCTTGCCAGTAGAAGACCTGGTTGTTCGAGGTCGCCATCGCCTTGGGCGTGAAGCCCAGCTCGACGAAAGGCTTGATGTGACGCGCCAGCATCTGGTCGTACAGCTGGTCCAGCTTGGTCCAGTCGTAGACGAGCTTGCCGTCCTCGATGCGCACCGTGCCCAGCACGTCGTGGAAGATGGCGTGGAAGCGCAGGTAGCGGAAACCGAGTTCGTCGACCGTGGTCTGCAGCTGCGCCATGCTGTCGTCGCGCAGCAGTGTACCAGGGTAGTCGGAACCGACCGACAGGTCATAGAAACGGTCGAGCGGCTTGAGCGCCTGCGCCACGTCGACCACGATGCGGCGCGGCGCCGGGTGGCCGGCATCGGCCGCCGATGCGGCCGACAGTGGCAGGCAGATCGTGGCGAGTGCCGCCAGGCAGGTGGGGCGGAAGTGCTGCATTGATACGGTCTCCTAGTCTGATTATTGCCGGGATGCTAGCACTTACGCCGCGCATCCGACATGGGAGACGGGACCGTTGCTACATTTCGTTAGGCCGGTTGGTGATTTGCATAACGCCGCTCGCCGCAGACCCCGCTGCTGGCTGTCGCCACCTTTTCGCCTATCACATCTTTCTTCAAGCTAGTCGTTCATTACAACTATTTTGCATGTCGCCTGGCGCTATTAAAATCAATGATTAAATGCATTCCACTCTAAAAAATAACAAGCGAATTAATAGCCACAACCGGCGTCAAGTTAATTAAAAATATATATAAATATCCGTCGGAATAAGCCAACACAGGCATTATATTTTTAAAAATAAATGTAATACTACACAGCCGTTTCCCTCCAAGAGTTATTACCATCCTCCACTTGTTACTATTGGAAAGGTAGTATTATGCCTGTCGATAACGTCAATAAGTCCTCGCCCGGTTTTCAGCAAACATATGAAGTGATCGTCATAGGCGGTGGTCCGATGGGGCTCGCCACTGCGTATTACAACAGCAAACGTTCGGCCTCCACGCTGGTGTTGGAACAGTTCACGTTCATCAACCAGCAAGGCAGCTCAGCCGGTGTTTCGCGCCAGTTCCGCATCCCCTATCCGGATGAATACATGGTGAAGATGGCCGAAGATGCGCTGCCCTACTGGGCCGAACTGCAAACCCACAGCAGGGAACAACTGCTGACGACGGTCGGCACCCTGTGGTTTGGCGACCCGGCAGTCCAGTCGACGGAAGGCAACATCGCCGCCGCGGAACTGGCCATGCAGGCGCAGGACGTGGCTTACACCTCCTTGACCGTGGCGGAAATCGAAGAGCGATATCACTTTAAAGACTTGCCAGACAATTACCGGGGCCTGTTCCAGGCCGACGGCGCCAGCATCGACTTGCGCGCCACCCAGCGCACCCTGTACGACTGCAATCTCGCCAGTCCGCACGTGACGATGCTCGAGCAGTCGCCGGTCATCGGCATTCAGCAATCCGATCAATTATTCATGGTGACGACTCCTGGCGGAACTTACGTCGGCAAGAAGCTGGTGGTGGTGCCCGGGCCTTATATCAACGACGTCATTAACCTGCTCAATTTCCGGGTCGAGGCGACGTATTGGAATATGGCCTCGGCCTATTTCAAGAAAACCGAGCCCGCCATTCAATACCCGACCTGGTTTGTTTTCCAGCAACCGGCAGGCAAGAGCGGCAATCAGTTCTACGGTTTTCCCGAAGTCGATTGGGACCACCCCGACTATATCCGGGTTGCGCCGGACTTCGTGATGACGCCCCTGTCCGATCCCAATCTGGCCAGCTTTGTCCCCAACCCCGAGGAATTGGCGTACACGTCCGAGTGGGTGCGCAAGCATATGACCGGACTCGACCCGACCCCGCATTACAAGTCCACCTGCCTGGTGGCGCTGAGCACGATTGCCGGCAAGGAAATGCTGATCGACTTTGCCCCAAGGTATGTGCCCAACCACCAAAACATCGTCATGTATGCAACCGGCTGGGCCGCCAAGTTCGTGCCGCTGCTGGGCAGCATCCTGTCGGAAATGGCGCTCGACGGCAAGAGCACGTACGACATCTCGCACTTCCAGACCGGCCAACTCTACTTCAGAGCCATGTAAATAATTTAGCTACTTATATCGGGAGTCCCAAATGGTTGACAAGAATACGGCATTGAACACCGGCATGCAGGATGGATTGAAACTCGACGTGGCCATCGTGGGCGCCGGCATTTCCGGCATCTACACCGCCTACCGCCTGACCAAGGCAGGCGCCAGCACCGGCAGTCAGGTACAGGTCTTCGACATGAACACCCGCATTGCCGGACGGCTCGAATCGGTACGCCTGCCCGGCATGCCGACGGTACAGGGCGAACTGGGCGGCATGCGTTACCTGACCTCGCAAATGATCGTCACCACGCTGATCGAAGAGGTCTTCGCCGATCAGATGAAAGCGGTTGAATTCCCGATGGGCGATCCAGCCGACCTGTATATCTACTTGCGCAAAGACCGCTGCATGCAAAACGCCTGGGAGGCAGCGCAGGACAAGCACGAGAAGCTCGCTACCCGCTACTACCTGGACGACGAAGACATCGGTTTCAGCGCCGATCAGCTATTCAGCAAAGTGATTTACAACGTACTGATGGCAGATCCATGGTTCAGGGAGCGTTACGCCAACTACGTCAGCCAGGACAGCGAGTACAAATACACCATCAAACTGACGCTGCGGCAGTGGGACCAGATCAAACCCAACCTGACCTACCGCTTCGAAGGCTCGCCGTACGACAAACGCCTCGTCAATGACATAGGCTTCTGGAATCTGCTCAAGGACCAGGTGTCGCAGGAGGGCTACACCTTCCTGTCGACCGCCGGCGGCTACTACTCCAACACCATCAACTGGAACGCGGCGGAAGCCTTCCCCTACATGATCGGCGACTTCTCGGCCGGCGCGACCTACAAGACCATCGCCGAGGGTTTTGACAGCACGGTCTATGCGATGGCGAACGACTATATGCGTCACGAAGGCGCATGCATCTGGTCCGAAAACAAGCTGCTGACCTTTCACCGGCAACACCCGCACAGCGCCACCCATCGCTATGAACTCGTGTTCCTCAACCTGAGTTCGAACCAGCAATGGCGGGTCTATGCCAATCGCCTGGTGCTGGCGATGCCGCGACGCTCGCTGGAGCTTCTGGACCAGGACAACTTCTTCTTCAACATCAACGAGAACGCCGAACTGAACAACAACATCCGCTCGGTCATCAAGGAACCCGCGTTCAAGATCCTGATGGGATTTGAAACGCCGTGGTGGAAGGAGCTGGGCATTACCGCCGGCCATTCCATCACCGACTTGCCGATGCGCCAGTGCTACTACTTCGGCACCGCGAAAGCGACCGACCATTCGATGCTGCTCGGCAGCTACGGGGACATGGAGACGGAGACGTTCTGGAAGGCGCTGTCCGACGATCCGGTGAAGTTCCGGCCACGCGCGACCAAGCTGGCCTCGCAATTTGAAGTCGAGACACTGAACGACGTCGCGGCGAGCGAAATGATGGTCAAGGAGGTGGTCAAGGAGCTGCGCGAGCTGCACGGCGTGGGCATCCCCATGCCCTACGTCACCTGGTTCAAGGACTGGGGCGACGACCCGTTTGGCGCCGGCTATCATGCCTGGAAAGCCGGCTACAAGGTGCAGGATGTGATGCCCTACATGCGCAAGCCCTCGCCGGCAGAGGACATACACATCTGCGGCGAAGCCTATTCGGACCAGCAAGGTTGGGTTGAAGGCGCATTCTGCGAGGCGGAGAAGATGCTGCAGTCCTATTTCGGCCTGCCCCGCCCGAGCTGGCTGCCAGCCGACTATTATCTCGGCTGGTAGACCGCCAGGGCCTTATTTCCCGACCCTTGCCGATGGCGAAAGCCAGCGGCAGCAAGGTCAGGATCGCTGCCAGCGTGATCATCGCAATCGGTTGCATGCGGTTGATGGACGCGCCCGCGCGACGTGGCCGAGGCACGCTATAGAATGGCGTCCGGTGCGGTTCGTCGAGCAAGGCGGCTGATTCAAGCACGCGCTCCATTCTCATGCAAGCTGCCGGCCCGGCCTCCAGGCAATAGGAGGCCGGGTTAAACCCGCAATTATCGGGCTGCTGCCCAACTCGCATGGTGCGGCCGCATCCAATCCGACAGCGGACATGACGACCAACGCTGGCGCCCCGCTGGCACAGCAGGTGGCACCTGCCCCCATCGTGCGCGAGGTGGTTCGATACAAGACCATCGTGTGCGGCCTTGTGGTGAGTCATGTTGGCGGCGGTAATGGCCGCACCCTGGCAGCTATCGCGGGCGCCGTCGGCGGCGGCTACGTGGGCAATGAAATCGCCAAGCACAATCAGCCCCTTAGTCAACAGTAATTTCGACCCGGCTTCAGAACGAATCTGGGTACCATCATCAACAAGTGGGCATCTGAAAATGACTAAAAAATTATTTTATGCGGCGGCATTTGCCGTCGCGTTGAGCGGCTGTACAACCGTCGTCAGAGAGCGTGTCGTGGTCCATGAGCAGTCCACCGATGTGCGCCTAGCCCCGGCGCCTATCCAGGAAGTGATTCCACCGCCACCAGCGTCGGGATATGCCTGGGTTCAAGGTCACTGGGCTTGGCGTGACCATGGCTGGCGATGGCAGCCAGGACATTGGCATCAAGGCTACGCCCGCCCGATGCCTGCCGTAATAATTGAGCAGATTACGGTCGCGCCCAGCCCCGCACTCTATTGGATTCCTGGCCATTGGAGTTGGCACCATAATGAATGGGAATGGTCACGCGGCCACTGGGAGCGATAAAGCCTGACATCCCCAAAATTAAAAAGGCCGTTGATGATCGCAATCGTATCATCAACGGCCTTCATTTTTTCAATTTCAGTCTATGACTGAAACCGAGCTCGTCACTCCCACTCGGATATCAAAGAGGGTTGTAAGCTACTGATTTATTTGCATTTTTCTGATGATCGAAAATTCGATACCATCAAAAATACCATCATCGACATTGCGGCATCATACTTCCAGCGCCAGCGGCCTAACCGCCTTGGCAATGGCTTTTCCCGCCTTTATCTCGGCATTACGCAAATCATAGGCGCTTTGAAGGTTCAGCCAGCCTTGCGCTTCGCTTCCATAATAGCGCTCCAGCCGCAACGCGGTATCAGCTGTGACGCCGCGTTCGCCTTTGATGATTTCGCTAAGCCGTGAGTAAGGGACATGCAGCGCCAAGGCCACTGAACGAACGCTGACGCCCATAGGCTTGATATAGTCCTCCAGCAACACCTCGCCAGGGTGAACCGGACGCATACCGTTCTTAAACATGATCTTTTCCTCAGTGTGGGTCTTCGATCAGCACATCAAATGGACCATTCGGTCCCCATTTGAAGGTCAGACGCCATTGCTCGTTGATACGCACATGCCAAGCCCCGCGATACTCTTTCAGGTCGTTGCCTGGAGGAGCCTTCATAAAGTTCAGCGACGGTGCCGCGTCGAGCTGCGCCAATTTTCGCTCAGCTGCGCTTTTAATGTTGGCAAACCTGCGGTTCTTACCCGTTGTGAACAGGGTCTCCGTGTCAGCGCACGCAAAGGACTGGATTGACATATGCCGATGTTATCTGTTAACCGGTTAACAGTCAACACCATGTCGGCGTATCGCGCACAGTGCCGTGACCACCACTGCGCTGAAATTCAGCCGTGCGTCACTTCCGGCGCCAGCGACAAAGGCGGTTCGCGTAAAATCGTGCTTTTCACTGGATTTGAACATGGCGCCGTCCATCGAAGACCAGTTGCCAAATAATCAAAGCAACCGCAACATCACACTTACCTTGCCATGCCCCACACAGAACCGGAGCTGATCGACTCCCCCCTGTCTCAAACAATCGTACGCGACGGCAAACCAATCAGACTGGATATCTGCAATGATGCAGACGGTGGATGGCTACTGGAAGCGGTTGACCAGCACGGCAACTCAACGGTTTGGAAAGAATCCTTTCCAACCGAGCAGGACGCACTGGATGAGGGGTTGCGTACGATTAACGATGAGGGAATCGATGTGCTGATCGGACCGCCAGATCCCGACGGCAAAATGCCACCGGCCTTTGCAGCACGTATTGAAAATGAGTTCAGCCTGCTGGAGGACTTCCTCAACGACGCCTGCACTACCGGGCCCGTCATGGATATGCAAACCATGGAAGGCTTCATGACAGCGGCGATCATTGGGCCGCGACTGATGCTGCCCTCGGAATGGCTGCCGTGGATATGGGATAGAGTCGATGGCGGCGCGGACGCCCCATTTGACAACCAGGAACAGGCGGAAAAGGTGTTGGACCAGTTGATGCGAAAGTACAATCGCCTCATCGATGCTTTTGAGTCCGGCGCGTTCGCACCTGCCTTGGGTAATGACGAACAAGAAGGCGCGCAACGCTGGTGCCATGGTTTCCTTGACGCTGCAAAGCTCAATGGCCCTGCATGGAGCTTGCTGATGATGGCCCATCCGGCCTGGTTCGCGCCATTGGCGCGCCTGGGCACTGTCGACGGCGCTGACATCACGGAGCAGCAAGGCGATGCCCGGAAACAAATTGACGCGATTACTCCTTCGCTGGTGAATATCCGCAGTTACTGGCGCTTGCACGCCGCTGACATCGACCAGCACGTTGGAATAACGCTGGTGCGCGCCGCCCCCAAAGTTGGACGCAATGATCCGTGCCCATGTGGCAGCGGAAAAAAGCACAAGCGTTGCTGCGGCGCCGGCGCCGCGTCAGTCACACCAGCCTGAAACGGAGACGGCATTGGATAGTATTGCTTGCGAAGATTGCCGCGCCATAACGCCAATGTATGACACCATCCACTATGGATCAAATGACGGTCGCACTCGCCATCTCTGCACAGCCTGCTACAACGCGGCAGTGGCGGTTCATGCCGCCCCCCCCATTTTGAGCACTTGCGCCTTGAACCAATCGCCCTCGGCGACTGCGAAGGCGCCGTGCATCATTTCCATTTCCGGGTACGCTTTCTGGGAGATCTGGTGTCCGTCGAGGCTTTCGAACTGGATGACGGTGTGCCGGCAGGATACCAATTTCAACAGTTAGGAGACCCCCGCGACGAATTACTAGCGATTGTGGGGCGCCTGATTCAGAAGATGCGCCGCACGCTCGCGGTCAAACACATTACCAACGGCAGCTTTGGACTCTCCATCATCGACCAGTGCGTGAGAGGCCATATTGAATGGGATGACCAGACGGCTGGGCAACAGCCGATGGCCATTATCGATGGACGCCCGGTGAGATGGGAAGAACTGGGTAAGATGCTGATGACCTTCGAAGGTTGGCAATTCAAGCTGGAAATATTTGATCGCAGCGATGAGCTATAATCAGCGATGCAAAATATATTCACGCTACACATACAATGCATCCGTGGTAGGTATTTGAACGAACCGTTCGGGTTCCAAATGCAGGCGCCAGCCGATTGGACGCTGGCCGACTTGGCGGACCACATACTTTTCACGATGGACTTCGACGGCGACCATCTCTCTCAGTTCAGCGTGGCGGCAACCCCATCTGGCCGCCGAACGCCGCTCGGCCCCGATGACGAATCCGATGGGATGGACCTGCCCTTGAACAGCCTATTCCCACTGCCGAAACACAAGAAATTATTCTATTTATACGATTTCGGTGCGTCTTGGTGGTTCCAGATAAGCAAACAAGGCAAACCCACCACCGCCATGCCAGGTGTGACCTACCCCCGCATGCTGGCCGAACAAGGCAGGAAGCCGTTGGAGTACGGTGAAGACGAGTAGTAGCAGTGACGGCCGCGCAGGTATTGTGAGCACCAACTGTAAACGGTGTGCGGCGACGCCATGCTTACGCCAGCAATCTGCGCACAACCAATCCGTCAGGTGCTTATGAGCAACAAGGCCGTTGATGATCGAGATCGAATCATCAACGGCCTTTTTTCTCTTTTTGTATCAACGACTTAAAGCGAGCTCATCACTCCCACTCGATGGTCGCAGGCGGCTTGCCCGAGATATCGTAGACCACGCGGTTGATGCCACGCACTTCGTTAATGATGCGGTTGGACACCTTGCCCAGCAGCGCATGCGGCAGGTGCGCCCAATGCGCCGTCATGAAGTCCTGCGTCTGCACGGCGCGCAGTGCCACCACATATTCGTAGGTGCGGCCATCGCCCATCACGCCCACCGATTTCACCGGCAGGAACACGGCGAACGCCTGCGACGTCGCTTCGTACCAGTTGGTCGGCACGCTGTCTTGGTCGAAGCCTGGCACCACCACCGGCTCGTACGGCGTGTTGCGCAGCTCTTCGATGAAGATGGCGTCGGCGCGGCGCAGCAGGTCGGCAAAGTCCTTCTTCACTTCGCCGAGGATGCGCACGCCCAGGCCAGGGCCTGGGAACGGGTGACGGTAGACCATGTCATGCGGCAGGCCCAGCGCCACGCCCAGCTTGCGCACCTCATCCTTGAACAGTTCGCGCAGCGGCTCCAGCAGCGACAGCTTCATGTGCTCCGGCAGGCCGCCCACGTTGTGGTGGCTCTTGATGGTCTGGCCCTTCTTGCCCTTGCCGGCCGATTCGATCACGTCCGGATAAATGGTGCCCTGCGCCAGCCACTTGGCGTTGACCAGCTTGCCCGATTCGGCATTGAACACTTCGACGAATTCGCGGCCAATGATCTTGCGCTTCTGCTCGGGATCGGCGACGCCGGCCAGGTGGCCCATGAACTGGTCTTCGGCATCGACGCGGATCACTTTGACGCCCAGGTTCTTGGCGAACATGTCCATCACCATCTTGCCCTCGTCCTGGCGCAGCAGGCCGTGGTCGACGAACACGCAGGTCAGCTGGTCGCCGATGGCGCGGTGGATCAGCGCCGCGGCCACCGACGAATCGACGCCGCCAGACAGGCCCAGGATCACGTCATCGGTGCCCACTTGGGCGCGGATTTTCTCGACCGCTTCCGAGATGTAGTCCGGCATGTTCCAGTCCGATTTGCAGCCGCAGATCTCGTGCACGAAACGGCCCAGCATGGCCTTGCCCTGCACCGTGTGGGTCACTTCCGGGTGCCACTGCACGCCGTAGTAGCGCTTCTCTTCATTGGCCATGGCGGCGATCGGGCAGCTCGGCGTGTTGCCCATCAGGACGAAGCCTGGCGGCATCTCCAGCACCTTGTCGCCGTGGCTCATCCACACTTTCAGCATGCCGTGGCCTTCGTCGGTGACGAAGTCGGCGATGCCGTCGAGCAGCTTGGTGTGGCTGCGGGCGCGCACTTCGGCGTAGCCGAATTCACGCACCAGGCCATTCTCGACCTTGCCGCCCAGCTGGGCCGCCATGGTTTGCATGCCGTAGCAGATCCCCAGCACCGGCACGCCCAGCTCGAACACGGCGTCCGGCGCGCGCGGGGCGTCGCCTTCCAGGGTCGAGCTGTGGCTGCCCGACAGGATCACGCCGGCGGCGCCGTAGTTGCGCACGAACTCGTCGCTGACGTCATACGGGTACACTTCCGAGAACACGCCGGAGTCGCGCACGCGGCGCGCGATCAGCTGGGTGACTTGGGAGCCGAAATCGAGAATGAGGATTTTTGAGTGCATGAGTAATGTACTGGAGAGGTAAAGAATAGAAAAACGCCGGCTGAACTCAGCCGGCGTTGCAAGGACTGTTTAGTCGCCGGAACGGTAGTTCGGCGCTTCCTTGGTGATTTGCACGTCGTGCACATGCGATTCGCGCATGCCGGCCGAGGTGATCTCGACGAACTCGGCTTTGTTGCGCAGTTCGTCGATGGTGGCGCAGCCGCAGTAGCCCATCGATTGGCGCACGCCGCCGACCAGCTGGAAGATGATCGCCAGCACGCTGCCCTTGTAGGCGACGCGGCCTTCGATACCTTCAGGCACGAACTTGTCGGCCTTCATGGTGGCGTCCTGGAAGTAGCGATCGGCCGAACCGTCGGACATGGCGCCCAGCGAGCCCATGCCGCGATACGATTTGTACGAACGGCCCTGATACAGGATCACTTCGCCTGGCGCCTCTTCGGTGCCGGCAAACATGGAGCCCATCATCACGGTCGACGCGCCGGCCGCCAGGGCCTTGGAGATGTCGCCCGAGAAGCGGATGCCGCCGTCGGCGATACATGGCACGCCGGTGCCTTCCAGTGCTTCGGCGACGTTGGAGATCGCGGTGATCTGCGGGACGCCGACGCCGGCCACGATGCGGGTGGTGCAGATCGAGCCTGGGCCGATGCCGACCTTGACCGCGTCGGCGCCATGTTCGACCAGCGCCTTGGCGGCGGCGGCGGTGGCGATGTTGCCGCCGATGACGTCCACCTGCGGGAACTTGGTCTTGATCCAACGCACGCGGTCGAGGATGCCTTGCGAGTGGCCGTGGGCGGTGTCGACCACCAGCACGTCGACGCCGGCGGCGACCAGCAGTTCGATCCGCTCTTCATCCTTGGCGCCCACGCCGACTGCGGCGCCGACCAGCAGCTTGCCCTGCGAGTCTTTCGACGCCAGCGGGTGCTCGGTGGATTTCTGGATGTCCTTGACGGTGATCAGGCCGCGCAGTTCGAAGGCGTCGTTGACGACCAGCACGCGCTCGAGGCGGTGCTTGTTCATCAGGCGCTTGGCTTCGTCGCGGTCGGCGCCTTCCGCGCCCTCTTTGACGAACACCAGTTTTGCACGCGGGGTCATCTTGGCGCGCGCTTCGGCGTCGAGTTCCTTTTCGAAACGCAGGTCGCGGTTGGTGATGATGCCGACCACTTCCTTGCCTTCGACGACAGGGAAGCCGGAAATGCCATATTGCTCAGTCAACGCGATGACGTCGCGGATCTTCATGGTCGGCGGGATGGTGATCGGATCACGCAGCACGCCGGCCTCGAAGCGCTTGACGCGCGCCACTTCGCGAGCCTGATCTTTCGGATTCAGGTTCTTGTGGATGATACCTATGCCGCCCTCTTGAGCCATGGCAATCGCCAGGCGGGCTTCGGTGACCGTATCCATCGCTGCGGACAGCAAAGGGATGTTCAGACTGATATTGCGGGTCAGACGAGTTTTGAGGGACGTATCGGCAGGCAGAACATTCGAATACGCGGGGACGAGAAGCACGTCATCAAACGTGAGTGCTTTTTGGAGTAGACGCATAGCATTTCCTATAGGCGCAAAAGCAGATTATACAGAAAAAGCAGTGTTCTGTCTGAAACTTCTTCGCGCCGCCGGCAGTCGCCCTACAGACATGAACGGAGTTTATTTTCCTTTCAACATACCGTTTGGTACATGTTGCAAAAAAGCCTCTATTCCCACGCAAAGTTCATCGCCCCCCGAAACTACTGCTGTGCTAGCCAGCATGAGGCTTGGCGGCGCTTTCAGCCCCAAATTAGTAGATATCTTATAAATAATATATATAGATAACCAAGAAAAATTACTGTAATTTATTAAACGTAGTCATTTGGGCCAGAGGCACACAACCGTTGCCGTCTGACATGTTCAACGCGCTCGCTTGCCGTAGCGAATTGTATGCAAGCAAACAATACCATTGGGGCATCATGAACTTGAATAAATACCTGATCGGACTCGTAGCCACCGTCGCTACCAGCTCCGCCTTCGCCAGTCCTTTGCTAAACGAAGGATTCAACGACATCAACACCCTGGCCTCCAGCGGCTGGGTGATGACCAACAACAGCACCGGCACTGTCAATGGCAGCGCCGACATCGCTGGCGGCCTGACCAACTGGTTCCAAGGCACGGACAAGTTCAATGCAGCTGCAGGACCTGCAACCTCCTACATTTCAGCGAACTATCTCAACGCGACCTATGGCGGCGCCGTCAGCAACTGGTTGATCACGCCCGAAGTGGCGCTGTCGAACGGCGAAAAACTGAACTTCTCCTTGCGCCTGCTCGGCGAAGGCGGCAGCGATAACGTCGAGGTCTACTACAGCGCTCACGGCGCCAGCACCAACGTTGGTTCCGGCGACTTCGTTTTGCTGCATCCGGCATTTACCTCGAACTCCGGTAGCGCATGGACCAACTATTCGCTGACCCTGTCCGGCCTGTCCAGCGCCACCACCGGCCGCTACGCGTTCCGCTACGTCGTGGACAACACCGCGTTTAACGGCGACACCATCGGCATCGACCAGGTCAAGATCAGCGCCGTGCCGGAACCAACTTCCGCACTGATGCTGCTGCTGGGCCTGGGCGTGGTGGCATTCAGCCGCAAGAAGCAGCTGCGCCTGCTGGCACTGGCCGGCCTGTCGGCCAGCACCCTGGTGGCGCAAGCTGCCGAACCGCAAACCGGCGCCAATGGCCTGATGAGCTTTCCCAACTCGCGCGTGGTCGTCGCACCGGAGCTGAGCGTGAACGCCGCGCCGGCCGGCGCCGGCATGGTCGCCTATAAAGACGCAGCCAGCGGCCAGCTGGTCGGCCCATCGGCCGAACAAGCCGCCGAACTGGCCGCCGCAGCCGTGCCAGCCACCAGCGCCAAGGCCTCCGGCCGCCTGGCACTGGGCGGCCGCATCGCGCCGCTGACCACCAAGCAAGGCGGCGTCGGCCGCAAGCTGGACGACTCCAGCGCCAGCTTTGCCGTCATCCACAAGGATGCCGATGGCAAGCTGGTCGAATCCTGCGTCCCCGGCGAAGAAGTCGCCCACCACCTGGCGCACGGCCCTAGCCTGCCTGCCGTGAAAGGAGAACAACAATGAAACGCTTTACCCTGAACGCCCTGGCCGCCGCTGCCGCCTGCCTGTTCGCCTCCTCCAGCTTTGCCGCCGCGACCATCGTGATCGTCAACGGCGACCCGGCCAACATCGGCTTCAATGACCCGACCGTGGTCGCTCCTGTCGGCGGCAACACCGGCACCACGCTGGGCGTGCAGCGCCTGAACGCGTTCCAGGCCGCCGCCAACAAATGGGGCGCCACCCTGACCAGCACCACCCCGATCCGCGTGCTGGCCACCTGGGAAGCACTGACCTGCACCTCGACGTCGGCCGTGCTGGGCAGCGCCGGCGCCACCGAGGTGTTCCGCGACTTCGCCGGCGCACCGCAAGCCGGCGCCTGGTTCGGCAAGGCCCAGACCGGCAAGCTGACCGGCGCCGATCCTGATGCCGGCAGCGCCGACATCCGCGCCCGCTTCAACATCAACCTGGGTAGCCCTACTTGCCTGGCCGGCTCGCCGTTCTACCTGGGCCTGGACGCCAACCATGGCACCGCGGTCGACCTGGTGACCGTGCTGACCCATGAATTCGGCCACGGCCTGGGCTTCCAGACCTACACCAACGGTTCGACCGGCGCGCAGCTGGACAACACCCCGAGCATCTGGGACTTCTTCCTGAAGGACACCACCACCAACAAGCTGTGGAAAGACATGACGGCCGCCGAGCGCGCCGCCTCGTCGCTGAAATCCGGCAAGCTGGTCTGGAATGGCCCGATCGCCAACAGCTACGTCAACACCGTGCTGCAACAAGGCGCGCCAGCGCTGACCTTGCTGAGCCCTGCCAGCATCGCCGGCTCGCTGCAGGTCGGCTCCGCCAGCTTCGGCCCCGCCCTCAGCAGCCCCGGCATGACCGGCGAGATCATGCCGGTGGTCGACACCGCGCCTAACCTCGGCCTGGCTTGCGGTCCGCTGTCGCCGCTCAACGCCGCCGCCGTCAACGGCAAGATCGCCCTGGTCGACCGCGGCACTTGCGCCTTCACCATCAAGGCCAAGGCGGTGCAGAACGCCGGCGCGATCGGCATGATCGTCGCCGACAACGCTCCGGGTTCGCCTCCGCCAGGCTTGGGCGGCGCCGATCCAACCGTCACCATTCCAGCGGTACGCATTTCACAGGAAGACGGCATTGCGCTGAAAGTGGCCCTGGCCAAGCGCACCCGCCTGCACTCCAACGTGTTTGCCAACCTGGGCGTGAACCTGGCCTTGCGCGCCGGCGCCGATCTGGCGGGACGTTTGCTGATGTTCGCACCCAACCCGTACCAGGGCGGTTCGTCGGTATCGCACTACGACGTCAGCGCCTTCCCCAACCTGCTGATGGAACCGGCAATCAACAACGACCTGACCCACGAGGTCACGCCGCCGAACGACCTGTCCTTCCCGCTGCTGCGTGACATAGGCTGGTAAGCCGACCCGGACTCTGGCTGGCCCTTGCGGCAGCCAGCGCCGACAGCCCGTCGCCCTTCGCGGACGACGGGCTTTTTCTTTATGGTTGACAGTTGCCGCAAATCATGGCGAAATCGGTGCTTGCTTTACAGGAGCGTCACATGACTGACCGTACTTTGCATTGCCTGGCCGGCGCCCTGCTGCTGGCCGTTTCCTCGCTGGCGATGGCCCAGTACATCTGGATCGACGACAAGGGCGTCAAGCAGCTGTCGGACCGCCCGCCGCCGCCCTCGGTGCCGGAGCAGCGCATCCTGAAGGCGCCCGGCAAGACGCCGTTCAACCCCAATGCCGAGGCCGAAGCGCCGGCGGCCGAAGCGGCGCCGGAAAGCGCCGTCAAGCGGCCACCCACGCTGGCCGAGCGCAACGCCGACTTCAACAAGCGCAAGGCCGATGCCGCCGCCGCCGACAAAAAAGCCGCCGACGAGGCCAGGCAAAAGGCCGACATCGCCGCCAACTGCGACGCCGCCCGCAAGAACCAGCAGGCGCTGGCCGACGGCGTGCGCATGAGCAATTACGACAGCAACGGCGAACGCGGCATCATGGGCGACGCCGAACGCGCCGAAATGGCGAAAAAGAATCAAAAAGTGTTGGCTGGCTGCAAATAGCCCCTGTCGGGAGCTGGCCAAGCTGCCGTATGATATCGCTATCAACAAGCGCCATTGGCTAACCTATGATCAAGACAGCAGCGAACAAGAGCCGCGCCAGCGGCCGCATCACTTTGGCCATGGTGGCCGAACGCGCCGGCGTGGCGACCATGACCGCCTCGCGCGCCATCACCCAGCCGGACATGGTGTCGCAGGCGTTGCGCGACCGGGTCGACCAGGCCGTCGTCGAGCTGGGCTACGTGCCCAACCGCGCCGCCCGCGCGCTGGCTTCGTCGCAATCGAAGGTGATCGCGGTGCTGGTGCCGTCGCTGTCGAACGCGGTGTTCACCGAAGTGCTGGCCGGCATCCAGGATGCGCTGGACGCCGACGACTACCAGATCCTGATCGGCAACACCCGCTATTCCGACAAGGAAGAGGAAAAGCTGATCGGCACCTATCTGCAGTCCAACCCCGACGGCATGCTGCTCTCCGGCCTGAGCCACAGCGCGCGGGTGCAGCAGATCCTGACCAACTCGCGCGTGCCGGTGGTGTCGATGATGGACATGTCCACCGACACCACGCAGCTGACGGTGGGCTTCTCGCAGGTGCAGGCCGGCCACGCGATGACGCACTACCTGATCGAGAAAGGCCACCAGCGCATCGGCTTCATCGGCGCCCAGCTCGACGAGCGCACCTTGCGCCGCGCCGAAGGCTACCGCCAGGCGATGCGCGAGGCCAGCCTGGCCGACAGCAAGCTGGAGGTGATGGTCGGCGAGCCGTCCACCATCGCGCTGGGCGCCGAGCTGCTGGGCCGCATGCTGGCGCAAGCACCGGATTGCGACGCCATCTTCTGCTGCAATGACGACCTGGCGCACGGCGCCATCTACCAAGCCCAGCGGCGCGGCATCGCCGTGCCGTCGCAGCTGGCCATTTGCGGTTTCAACGATTTGCCGGCCTCGGCCTGGATGAATCCCTCGCTGACCACGGTCGCCACGCCGCGTTACCGCATCGGCTACGAGGCGGCCAGGCTGCTGCGCGCCGTCATCAAGGGCGAACAGCCGGCCAGCCGCCAGATCGACCTGGGCTTCACGCTGATGGCGCGCGAAAGCGCCTGACACGGCGCCGCGCCTGCGCAATCCGGCGCGCCGATTGGCCACCGCGTCGTACACTGGCGCCATGACCATCCTATCGTGAGCGAAGTATGCAATTCGTAAAGCATGACGAGCTGCAACGCGCGCTGGCCGACGCCGCGCCCGACATCGTCGCGCCGCCTCTAACGCTGGCCGCCGCGCCGGCTTTGCCGGCCGCCCAGCTTGCCGACGCCCATCTGAACATCGTGCGCCACAAGGACAGCGGCTGCATTCAGTTTGTGTTCCCGCGCCAGGGCGCGCAGTTGCTGGCGTCGCCACTATCGGCGGCCGCCGGCCGCATGGACTGGCTCCTGCAGGCGGCCTTGCGCGTCAAGGAGCGCATGACCCAGCAGATGATCGAGACCGTCGAGGCCCACAACAAGTCCGAAGGCTTGCTCAGCCTGCGCCACGGCTGGCGCCAGCCGGCGACGGCGGCCGAACTGGCGGCCTCGCGCGGGCGCAAGGTGCTGCTGTTCGTGCACGGCATCTTCAGCTCCATCGAGGGCGCCTTCAGCGACCTGGCCGCCGACGACACCATGCGGCGCCTGCTGGCGCAGTACGACGGCCAGGTGTTCGGCTACGACCACTGGACCATCGCCAAGACGCCGCAACAGAATGCGCTGGACTTGCTGGCGCAGCTGCCGGCCGATGCCGGCTGGGATGTCGACATCGTCTGCCACAGCCGCGGCGGCCTGGTGGTGCGCTCGCTGCTGTCGTCCGCGCCGCACGCGCAGGACGCTGCGCTGGCCGCCATCGGCAAGCAGCGCGTGGGCCGTATCGCCAGCGTGGGCAAGGTCTACTTTGTGGCGGCGGCCAACCAGGGCTCGCCGCTGGCGTCGCAGGATGATGTCGAACACTTCCTCAACACGGCGGCGATGCTGGCCTCGTTCAGCGGCGCCATGGCGCTGGACCTGGTGATCGGGCTGGCGCGGATGGTGGTGTCGCTGGGCTTCGAACGGCCCAGCGTGGAAGCGCTGGCCAGCGGCTCGGCGCTGATCGCGCAATTGAACCAGGGCGACACCTTGCTGTCCAGCGCCAGCACCTACTACGCCCGCGCGGATTTCGATTTCGGCAGCTCGGTGCTGGAGCGTACCGGCGCCCTGCTCAACCGCATGCTGCTCGACAGCGACAACGACGTGGTGGTCCCGTACAGCAGCGTTCTGCTGCCCGCCGCGCAACTCGCCGACGTGCGCATGCTGAGCTTTGGCACGCCGCAGCAAAAGCAATCGGAGGTCTGGCATACCGAGTTCTTCAAGCAGGCCAGCATGCGCGCATTCCTGTCGCCTGCCGCCGCCAGCCCCCGCTCAGGCTTGTGACTTGCGCCGGCGGCGGGCGTTCTTGGGGTCGGCGATCAACGGCCGGTAGATTTCCACCCGGTCGTGCTCGCGCAGCACGGTGTCGAGCGTCTTCTTCTTGGCGTAGATGCCAACCTGCATCGTCGCCTGGTCGATTTCGGGCGCCTCCCGCAGCACGCCGCTGACGGTGATGGCCTGCTCGATGGTGGCGCCGATCGGCACCGTCAGCGCGCGCAGGAATTGCACCGCGTCGCTGGCGTAGCACACTTCGATGTTGAGGGTGTCAGCCGCCATACACCGTCTCCGCCCGCTTGCAGAAGGAATCGACCATGCTGTTGGCGATCATGCCGAACACCGGCCCCACCAGCTGCGCCAGCAAGGCGCTGGAGAACTCGTAGTGCAGGTCCAGCTCGATCTTGCAGGCATCCTCGCGCAGCGCCTTGAAGGTCCACACGCCGTCCAGGCACTTGAAAGGCCCGTCCACCAGCTTCATCTTGATCTCGGTCGAGGGCGTATTTTGGTTGGAGGTGGTGAAGCTCTGCCTGACCCCGTGATAGTTGATGCCGACGCTGGCCGTCACCGTATTGCCATCGCGTTCGCGGATCTCCACCCCACCGCACCACGGCAGAAATTTGGGATAGTCCTCGATCGCGGCGACCAGATCGAACATCTGCTGCGCGCTGTATCCGAGGAAAACTGATTTGTGCACTACTGCCATAGTCTAACCATTTGCTATGATGTTGAATTATTCGCGTTTCTGTGCGCGAAGCAGTAGTTTAACCGATACCATCCCATGACCATAGCCGATAACAAAAAAGCCTTTTTTGACTACTTCATCGAAGACCGCTACGAGGCCGGCATCGTCCTCGAAGGCTGGGAGGTCAAGGCCATCCGCGACGCCCGGGTGCAGATCAAGGAAGCCTACGTCACCATCAAGGGCGACGAGCTGTTCCTGTTTGGCGCCCACATCAGCGCGCTGCCGACCGCCTCCACCCACATCCACCCGGAAGCGATCCGCACCCGCAAGCTGCTGCTGCACCGTGCCGAGATGGACAAGCTGATCGGCAAGGTCGAGCGCGCCGGCTACACCCTGGTGCCGCTGAACCTGCATTACAAGGGCGGCCGCGTCAAATGTGAAATCGGCCTGGCCAAGGGTAAAAAGATGCACGACAAACGTGCCACCGAGAAAGACCGCGACGGCAAGCGCGAAGTGGCCGCCGCCATGAAGACCAATCGCCGCTGAAAATGTCCGCGGCACTGTTGCGCGCCCTGTACAAAACCCGGTCCCGCACCGGGTTTTTTATTGCCCGACGAGTTTCTAATTAGAAACACCCATGCTAAACTGGCAGAAGAATGATTTTACATTCGTGGCTGGCGCTTGCCGATTGCGCGCGGGCCGCGAACCAGACTAGACTCTTGACGACGAGGCAATGATGGCGCTGAAAACTGCAATGGCCCTGGCCGCCGGTATTTTGCTCGCAGGCTGTGCGTCGCGCTACACGCCGACCCCGGTGGCGACCAACTTCCCCACCACCAAGCAGGCCAAGCTGCAGGCGGCCTACCACTGGGGCGTCATTTCCGACAATATCGAGAAAAGCATCGTGGCCGAGCTCAAGAAGAGCCCGCCCCGTCCGGTGTTCCTGAACGAAGCGCGCGAGCCGACCCCGTTCCAGCGCGCGCTGACCACCCAGCTGACCACCTCGTTGGTCAACGACGGTTACGCGGTGACGCGCAGCCCGGCCGGCTCGCTGAAGATCGACATGGACGTGCAGGCCGTGACCTTCACCGCCAACCGCCCGCAATACCGCTACCACGGCGAACGCGCCGCGCTGGCCTCCGGCGTCTGGGTGCTGAGCGAGATCGAAGCGCCGCTGCTGGCGGGCGTGGCGGTGGGCGCCGGCGCCTGGGATTCCTATGACTGGTTCAACGCCCAGTTCGCTCCCGGCGCGACGCCCAGGACCGAAATCATCGTCACCGTCTCGGTGTCCGACCAGTTCCGCTACGTGGCGCGCAGCACCTCGGCCTATTACGTGGCCGACAGCGACCGCATCCTGTACGGCATCGTCGATCCCGAGCCGGACGAACCCAAATTGACCCGACTGTTCAAAGTCCGCGGAGACATGTAATGCCGACCCACGTTTTGACCCTGGCCCGTGCCTCCGTGCTGGCGCTGCCGCTGTTGCTGGGCGCCTGCTCCTCCACGCCCGTCAAGGACGAAGGCAATTATTCGACCATCTCCTCCAACCAGTTCATCGACGCCAACTACAAGGCCGCCGATTCGCTGATGCACCAGCTGAACGGCAAGCTGATGGCCGACAAGCCGCTGATCATGGCCACCATCGTCAACATCGATGCGCTGGAGCAGACCACGACCCTGGGCCGGCTGGTGTCGGAACAGCTGTCGACGCGCCTGGCGCAGGGCGGCCTGAGCATGCTGGAGATGAAGCTGCGCAACAGCGTCTACCTGAAGCGCAACCAGGGCGAGCTGATGCTCACCCGCGAGATCGGCGAGGTGGCCACCGCCCACAACGCGCAGGCGATCGTGGTCGGCTCCTATGCGGAGACGTCCGATATGGTGTTCATCAACATCAAGGTGATCCAGCCGAACACCAACTTCGTGCTGGCCGGCCAGGACTATGTGCTGGCCAAGGAAGCCATCGTCCGCTCGATGTTGCAGCGGAACTAGGCTACAACAGGCGCGGCAGTACCTCGCTGGCCGTCGCCGCCACTTTCAGGCCGATCAGCTCGTCCGCCCGGGTCTTGCCCAGGTTGATGGCGGCGATCGGCTTGCCGGTCGCCGCCGCCAGCTTGCAGAAGCGGTAGCCGGAAAACACCATCAGCGACGAACCCACCACCAGCAAGGCGTCGGCCTGCTCCATCATGGCTAGCGCGGCCGCCGTGCGCGGCGCCGGGATGTTATCGCCGAAGAAGATCACGTCCGGCTGCAGCGTGCCGCCGCAGGCGTCGCAGCTGGGCATGTGGAAATCCTGTAAATCGTTTAGCTCGATTTCGGCGTCGCCGTCGGGACGGGCTTCCGGCACCACGCTGTCCGCGCCGGCCGCCGCGCTGGCGGCCTGCCCCGGATTGGCCTCGACCAGCCAGCGCTGGATGTCGGCGCGCCGGTGCAGCGCGCGGCAGTCCAGGCAGACCACGCCGTGGATATTCCCGTGCAGCTCGATCAGCCTGCTGGTGCCGGCGCGCTGGTGCAGGCCGTCGACGTTCTGGGTGATCAAGGCACCGATGCGGCCGGCCGCTTCCAGCTGGGCCAGCGCCTGGTGGCCGGCGTTGGGCGCGGCCTGGGCCAGGGTCGGCCAGCCGGCCATGCTGCGCGCCCAGTAGCGGCGCCGCACCGCCTCGGACTTGCGGAAATCCGGCCCCTGGATGGGCGTGCGGCCGCGGCGCACGCCGTCCTTGTCGCGATAATCGGGGATGCCGGAGGCGGTGCTCAGGCCGGCGCCGGTCAGCACCAGCACGCGCCGGTGCCGCCGCAGGAAGCCGGACAGATGGTCAACTTGTTGGTTCAGGTTCATGCCGCCATGTTAGCCGAGAATCGCGGTGGTAGCATGGGACCATTAAATTTCCCAACTTGTAGAACCGTTTTCGCTCGGCAAGGTATTAACGGGAAAATGGAGGATGGCGGATGCAACAGGAACGGGGCCGGACCAGCGGCCCGTACACGGAATCGGAAGAGGTGCGCCTGCTGGCCAGGATAGCGGGCGGGGACCGTGTCGCCTTCGAAGCGCTGTATCGGGCGTATTTTCCGCGCCTGTCGCGCTTCATCGGCCGCATGGCGCGCAACGCGGCGCTGATCGAGGAAGTGGTCAACGATACCATGTTGGTGGTCTGGCAAAAGGCCGCCAGCTTCGACGGCAGCTGCAAGGTCTCCACCTGGGTCTTCGCGATCGCCTACCGCAAGACCTTGAAGGGCTTGAAGGCCAGCGACGAACCGGTGGAGTCGGACGCCTCGCTGTACGAGGACGACAGCGGCAACCAGCCGGAGCAGACCATGAAGCGCCAACAACTGCGGCAGACGGTGGCCGAGGCGCTGGACCAGCTTCCGGCTGCCCAGCGCGCCGTGATGGTGCTAACCTACTACCACGACATGGCCTACAACGATATCGCCGACGTGGTGGAGTGTCCGCTGAACACGGTAAAGACCCGCATGTTTCATGCGCGGCACAGATTGAAGGATTTGTTGTGGAACGAAAGAGAGAGCAACCGATGAACGGGCGCATCTTCAGAATGGACATTCCGGCCCACCAGGCGGTGCAGGAGTTGCTGCCCTGGCATGCGAGCGGGCAGCTGGCGCCGGAGGAAGCGCAGCGGGTGCGGGAGCATTTGCAGACCTGTGTGGAATGCCGGCGCGAACTGGAATGGGAACGCGAACTGCGCGCCGAGGCGGCCGCCTCCGACGCCATGCCGGAAGGCGTGGACATGGAGCGCGCCCTGGCGCGGCTGATGCCCGCGCTCGGGCCGCAGGAACACGGCGGCACGCCGGCGACCCTGCCGTCGCCTGTGGCCGGCACTAGCGCCGGGCGTGTATCGTGGTGGCGCACGGCGGCGGCCAACCAGCCGTCGTGGCTGCGCTGGACCATGGCCGCGCAATGGGTGGCGATCATCGGCCTGGGCGCGCTCCTGCTGCGTCCGGACAACGCAGCGGCGCCCTACCGCGTGCTCGGCTCGGCCGTCAGCAGCGGCGGCAACCTGGTGGTGATCTTCCAGCCCGACACCACCGAACGCGAGCTGCGCCGCATCCTGCAAGCCCAGGGCGCCCGCGTCATCGACGGCCCGACCGTCACCGACGCCTACTTGCTCAACGTGCCGGCCGCCGGCCGCGAACGCGCGCTGCAAAGCTTGCGCGCCGATCCGGCCGTCAGGCTGGCCGAAGCACTGGACGGGAGTGGCGCGCCTTGAACACCTACTGGCTCCGGCTTGGCGTGCTGCTGGCCTGCCTGACGGGGCTGGCCGGGAGTCCGCTTGCCGCCGCGTTGGAGCAGGCGGCGCCGCCGGCCGGCGATGAAACGCTGCGGCCCGTGCTGGCGCCCGCTAGCCACGTCCCCGGCGAGCACCAGTTGCTGGTGATGCTGCGCCTGCCGGCCACCCACTTCCGCCCGGACGCCAGCTACGGCGGCCGCTACATCGACGACAGCAGCCGCGCCGCGCGCCGCCGCCGCGCCGAGGAGCTGGCGCGCCAGCACGGCCTGACACTGGTGGACGACTGGCCGATGCCGGTGCTGGGCCTCGATTGCTACGTGATGCGCTATCCGGACCAGGACAGTGCCGAGCGCATCATCGCCAGCCTGGCGCGCGATCCGCAGGTGGAATGGGCGCAGCCGGTAGCGAGTTTCGAGGGCATGGCCAGCGATGGCCCGCCGCCGCCAGCCGCCGACGCGCTGTACCCGGTCCAGCCCGCCGCCCGCTACTGGCACGTGGCCGAGCTGCACCGCCAGACCACCGGCCGCGACATCCGCGTGGCCGTGGTCGACAGCGGCATCGACGCCAGCCACCCCGACCTGCAGGGCCAGCTGGCGGTCAACGCCAACTTCGTCGACAACGGCGCCACCCCGGCCGAGAACCATGGCACCGCCGTGGCCGGCATCATCGCCGCGCGCGCCGGCCACGGCGGCATCCTCGGCGTGGCGCCGCAGGCCCGTCTGCTGGGCTTGCGCGCCTGCTGGCAGCAGGCCGACCTGGCCACGCGCTGCAACAGCTTCACGCTCAGCAAGGCGCTCAACTACGCCATCCTGAACGGCGCCCAGATCATCAACCTCAGCCTGGCCGGGCCGCCGGACCGGCTGCTGGACCGGCTGCTGGACGTGGCCATGGAACGCGGCATCGGCGTGGTCGGCGCGGTCGACGCCAAGGCCAGCGGGGCGGCCTTCCCGGCCAGCCATCGCGGCGTGCTGGCGGTCGCTTCACAGGCCGAGGCCGGCAAGCAGTACACGCCGGGCGCCAGCAACGGCGATCCGCCGCTGCTGGCGCCCGGCAACGACGTACCGACCACGGCGCCCGGCGGGCGCTGGTCGTTTGTCAGCGGCAGCTCTTACGCGGCGGCCCACGTCAGCGGCATGCTGGCGCTGATGGCGCAGCTGCAACCGAACGCCACGACGGCACAGTTACGGCGCCTGCTGCAACCGGGCGAAGCGCTGAACACTGTTAATATCGACGCATGCGCCACCATCTCCCGCCTGCTCCGTCATTGCAGTTGCTCGTGCTCCGCCGCCGGTCTCACGCAACGTGGCGTCGGCCCGTGACGCTGCGCGCCACCCTCGCCCTCCTTGCGATACTGCCCGTCCTGCCCATACGGCCGGCCCTGGCGCAAACCGATATCAGCGGCAGCGTCGCGCTGCAATCGGATTACCGTTACCGCGGCCAGTCGCTGGGCGACGACCGGCCGTCGCCGCAGCTCACGCTCAACCTGGACCACGCCAGCGGCTGGTACGCGGGCTTGTTCGCCAGCGGCTTTTCGATCGGCGATGTGCACGGCGCCAAGCTGCAGGCCTATGGCGGCTATGCGCTGCGGCTGCGCTCGGGCTGGAGCGTGGAAGCCGGCTGCAGCCGCTCGACCTACACCCAGCTGCACGACAACGACTTCAACGAATGCTACGCGGGCGCGTCGGGCGAGCGCGTCACCGCGCGGCTGTACTACGCGCCGCGCTACCTGGGCCGCATGGCGCGCGCCTGGTACGGCGAGGCCAATCTGTTCTACCCTGTCCATCCCCGCTTCAACCTGATCGCCCATGCCGGCCTGCTGCGCACGCAGCGCGGCGCGGATTGGGCCGGCATGCCGGCCAGTTCGCGCTACGACCTCCGGCTCGGCGCCAGCATCCCGTTCGGCAACTGGACGGTGCAGCTGGCACGCGAGCAAACCCAGGACGACACACTGCGCTACAACAACTACCCGGTGCGCTCGCCGCGCGCCTGGGTGCTGGGCGCCAGCTACGCTTTCTGACGATTTATTCGCGCGGCGCGGGAACCGTGCGGCGGCGCGCGGGAATCCACGGGACATCAACCCTGATCCCGAAAGGAGTCGCCATGCGTACCCGCAACTACACCACCCTGAGCGTCCTGTTCCTGTCGCTGTCCGCCTGCGGAGGCGGTGGCTACGATACGCCGATGGCGCCGCCGGCCGTCGCCAGCCATTTCAAAGTCGGCAACCTGGTCGGCGACACCGCCGGCAGCGCCGCCCAGGCCGACGCCAAACTGGTCAACGCCTGGGGCATCGCCTTCAATCCGACCGGCTTTGTCTGGGTCGCCAACAACGGCAGTTCCACCTCTACGCTGTACGACGGCAACGGCGTGGCGCAAACGCTGGTGGTGGCCACGCCGCCGGCGCCGACCGGCATCGTCTACAACGGCAGCGGCGATTTCCACGCCAGTCCCTTCCTGTTCGCCACCGAGAGCGGCAAGATCGCCGCCTGGTCGCCAGCGGTGGACCGCAACAACGCCCTCACCGTGGTGGACGGCGCCGGCGTGCAGGCGGTCTACAAAGGCCTGGCCATCGCCACCTGGAACAACGCCAACTACCTGTACGCCGCCGATTTCCACAACAACCGCATTGACGTGTTCGACGCCGGCTTCAACAAGGTGACACTGAGCGGGGCCTTCCGCGACAGCACGCTGCCGGCCAACTACGCGCCGTTCGGCATCCAGGCGGTAGGCGACCGCATCTACGTCGCCTACGCCCAGCGCGAGAGCGGCGGCGATGACGAGGTGGCCGGCGCCGGCCTGGGGGCGATCGACGTGTTCGACACCGCCGGCAACCTGGTCAAGCAACTGGTCAAGGGCGGCGCGCTGAACGCGCCGTGGGGCATGGCGCTGGCGCCGTCCAACTTCGGCAGTTTCAGCGGCAAGCTGTTGGTGGGGAATTTCGGCGACGGCAAGATCAACGCCTACGATACGGCCAGCGGCGCCATGAGCGGCACGCTGTCCAAGGCCGACGGCAGCGCCATCGTGATCAACGGTTTATGGGGCATCGCCTTCGGACCGGGCGTCAACAACCAGCCCACCAACACGCTGTTCTTCGCCGCCGGGCCGGGCGACGAGACGCATGGGCTGTACGGACGCATCGATATGTTGTGATGCGGCAATAACGTGGTTTTCCGCCGCCGCCCGAAAAAATCGCTGGCCTCGATACGATTACCGAATTACAATAGTCGTGTTTTATAAGAAATAAAAATTACCAACAAACAACACCACGGGGAAATAACAACGATGCAAACCACGAAACTGATCAAATCCGTCGCACTCGCTGCCCTGCTGGCTAGCGGCAGCGCCTTTGCCGCACCGGTCGAATTGCTGCTGAACGGCAGCTTTGAAGCCAACGTCCAGGCGGCAGGCACTTGGGCCAACTACGACAACCTGACCGGTTGGACCGGTGGTACGCACGGTATCGAGCTGCGCAACCACGTGTTTGGCTCGGCCGCCAACGGCGTCAACTTCGTCGAGCTCGACACCTACAAGAACAGCAGCATGACCCAGACCGTGCAGACCGTGCTCGGCCAGCACTACACGCTGAGCTTCCAGTTCCAGGACCGCATCAACGTGCCGACCTCGTCGCAAGGCCTGTCAGTGGACTGGGGCGGCGCCGAGATCGCCCACGTCAACGATTCGCTGAACGGCGCTTGGGAAACCCGCACCTATACGCTGATCGGCGACGGTTCGGCGATGAAGCTGAAGTTCATCGCCACCGGCCGCAGTGACAGCCTGGGCACCTCGCTAGACAACGTGTCGCTGACCAGCGCCGTGCCTGAGCCGGAAACCTATGCGATGATGCTGGCCGGCCTGGGCCTGGTAGGCTTCGCCGCCCGCCGTCGCAAAGCAGCCAAGTAATTCCGGCCGCAATCAAAAAAACGCCCCTCGGGGCGTTTTGTCGTTTCAGGGGGCGATGCGGCCGCGCAGCTCTTCCACCGCCGCGCGCCAGTCGGCGTAATGCTCGCTGTCGGCCCATAGTTCGCGCAGCTCGGATTGCTCGGACAGGATGCGTTCGATAGCGCGGCCCGCCTTCTCGGCCAGGTCGGTGCGCACGCGGGCCTTGGCCTTGCGCGCATCCACCCATTCATCGACCGCCGCGCTGTCCTCGCTGCGCTCGCCGCCCTTGCCCTGCAGGCGCGCCAGCACTTCGATCGCCACCAGCGCTTCGGCCGCGAACGGCGCGTCCAGCGTCTCGCCGGCGTTGTCCAGCGCCGTGTCCAGCGTGTTTTCCACCGCCTCCAGGTTGCTGATCTGGCCCAGGTCTTCCGCCCAGTCCTGCGCATAATCGTTGCCGAATGCGTCTACCGCCCATGTTGCCATCGTTGCTCCTCCTTACGCCTTGGCCGGCTTGACCAGCGGACCATCCTTCTGCGATTTGACCACCTGCATGGCGGTGGCGATCAGGCCGCTCATCTCGCCCAGGTTGGCCGGGATGATGATCGAGTTGTTGGTCTTGGCCAGTTGCGAAAAGGCGCCGACGTACTGCTCGGCCACCTTCAGGTTGACGGCATCCTCGCCGCCCGGTTCGCGGATCGCCGCGCCCACCTGGCGCAGCGCCGACGCATTCGCCTCGGCCAGCGCGACGATCGCCGCGGCCTGCCCCTGGGCGCGGTTGATCGCGGCCAGCTTGTCGCCTTCCGAACGGGCGATCTGCGCTTCGCGTTCGCCATTGGCGATGTTGATCTGCTCCTGCTTGCGGCCTTCCGAGGCCGAGATCAGCGCGCGCTTTTCGCGCTCGGCGGTGATCTGCGCCTGCATCGCGTGCAGGATCTCTTTCGGCGGCGTCAAGTCCTTGATCTCGTAGCGCAGCACCTTCACGCCCCAGTTGGCGGCCGATTCGTCGATGGCGTTGACGATGGCGGTGTTGATGTGGTCACGCTCTTCAAACGTCTTGTCCAGTTCCATGCGGCCGATCACCGAGCGCAAGGTGGTCTGCGCCAGTTGCGTGATGGCGGTGATGTAGTTGGACGAGCCGTACGAGGCGCGCATGGCGTCGGTGATCTGGAAGTACAGGATGCCGTCCACCTGCAGCTGCGTGTTGTCGCGCGTGATGCAGACCTGCGGCGGCACGTCGAGCGGGATCTCCTTCAGGATATGCTTGTAGGCGATGCGGTCGACGAAGGGAATCACGATGTTCAGCCCGGGGCCCAGCGTGGCGTGGTACTTGCCGAGCCGCTCGACCACCCAGGCATGCTGCTGCGGGACGACGTTGATGGTCTTGAAGACGAACACCAAGGCCAGGATGAAGATGATGAAGCTGACATTGCCGAAACTGATATCCATAAAGCTCTCCGGTGGGTAAATCTTAAGCCGCCACGATCAGGCGGCTGCCGCGTACTTCGCGTATCGTGAATTGGCCGGGCGCCGGCGTCATGCCGGGCGCCAGTTCCACATCCCACAGCGCGCCGCGATACATCACGCGGGCCGCGCCGTCCTGCCAGGCAGGCACATGCACGGTCTGGCCGATGTCCATGTTGACGTTGGGGTCGTGCTCGGCCTTGGCGCGGTTAATCAGCTTGCCGAAGCGGCTGCGCCGCAGCAGCACGGTGGCGGCGATGCCCACCACGGCCGCGAACAGCGTCTGCAGCGCCATGCCGAAGCCCAGCAGCGCCGCCAACGCGCCGGACACCAGGCCGATGGCGATCATCAGCAGGTAGAACGTTCCGCTGAACAGTTCCAGTATCACGGTGGCGCCGGCGGCGACCAACCAAAAGCTCCAGTCAGCCATGATGCACTCCTCTCAGGTTTAAAAATGCAAAAACCCCCGCTTCCCGGTGCGGGCTGCGAGGGTTTTTGCTGCAAGGTCCGTTGGTATTGATAGTGTTATTTGCAACTCAATTCGATAACACCAGTCTAAACCAATTTACGCCTGCGTCAACGTATTTCAACTTAACGATTACTTTTGCATCGCCGCCAGCTTCTGCCAGGTGTCGATCACCGAATCCGGGTTCAGCGACATCGACTCGATGCCCTGCTCCATCAGCCAGACCGCGAAGTCCGGATGGTCGGAAGGACCCTGGCCGCAGATGCCGATGTACTTGCCCTTGGCGCGGCAAGCCTTGATCGCCATCGACAGCAGCGCCTTGACCGCCGGATCGCGCTCGTCGAAGTCGGCCGCCAGCAGCGCCATGCCGGAATCGCGGTCCAGGCCCAGCGTCAGCTGGGTCAGGTCGTTGGAACCGATGGAGAAGCCGTCGAAGTGTTCGAGGAACTGGTCGGCCAGCAGCGCGTTCGATGGCACTTCGCACATCATGATCAGGCGCAGGTCGTTTTCGCCACGCACCAGGCCGTTCTTGGCCAGCAGGTTGACGACTTTCTCGGCCTGGCCCAGGGTGCGCACGAACGGCACCATGATCTCGACGTTGGTCAAGCCCATGTCGTTGCGCACGCGCTTCATGGCCTGGCATTCCATTTCGAATGCGCCGGCAAAGTCGGCCGCCAGATAGCGCGCCGCGCCGCGGAAGCCCAGCATCGGGTTTTCCTCGTCCGGCTCGTAGCGCGAACCGCCGATCAGCTTCTTGTACTCGTTGGACTTGAAGTCCGACAGGCGCACGATCACCGGTTTCGGCCAGAAGGCGGCGGCGATGGTGGCGATACCCTCGGCCAGCTTGTCGACGTAGAAAGCTTTCGGCGAGGCGTGGCCGCGCGCGACCGACTCCACCGCTTTTTTCAGGTCGGCGTCGATGTTCGGGTATTCCAGGATCGCCTTCGGATGCACGCCGATGTTGTTGTTGATGATGAACTCAAGACGCGCCAAACCAACGCCGCCGTTCGGCACCGACTGGAAGTCGAAAGCCAGCTGCGGATTGCCGACGTTGAGCATGATCTTGGTCGGCAGCTTGGGCAGCTCGCCGCGCGACACTTCCGAAATTTCCGTTTCCAGCAGGCCGTCGTAGATCTTGCCCTCGTCGCCTTCGGCGCAGGACACGGTGACGAAGGTGCCGTCCTTGAGGATCTCGGTGGCGTCGCCGCAACCGACCACCGCAGGCACGCCCAGTTCACGGGCGATGATCGCCGCGTGGCAGGTACGGCCGCCGCGGTTGGTGACGATGGCCGAAGCGCGCTTCATGACCGGTTCCCAGTTCGGGTCGGTCATGTCGGCGACCAGCACGTCGCCCGGCTGCACGCGTTCCATGTCGGCCGGGTCGTGGATCACGCGCACCGGACCGGCGCCGATCTTCTGGCCGATGGCGCGGCCGGAGGCCAGCACCGTGCCGGAGGACTTCAGCTTGAAGCGCTGCTGCACGTCGGTCGCCTTCTGCTGCGACTTGACGGTTTCAGGACGCGCCTGCAGGATGTACAGTTTGCCGTCGCGGCCATCCTTGCCCCACTCGATGTCCATCGGACGGCCATAGTGGTTTTCGATGATGACGGCGTACTTGGCCAGTTCCACCACTTCGGTGTCGTTCAGCGAGTAGCGGTTGCGCAGCTCGACCGGCACGTCCACGGTCTTGACCGAACGGCCAGCCTTGGCTTCGTTGGTGAACTCCATCTTCAGCAGCTTGGAGCCGATGTTGCGGCGGATGACAGGCGATTTGCCTTTTTCCAGCATCGGCTTGTGGACGTAGAATTCGTCCGGATTGACCGCGCCCTGCACCACCGTCTCGCCCAGGCCGTAGCTGGAGGTGACGAAGACCACGTCCTTGAAGCCGGACTCGGTGTCGATGGTGAACATCACGCCGGCCGCGCCCAGGTCGGAACGGACCATGCGCTGCACGCCGGCCGACAAGGCGACTTCGGCGTGGGTGAAGCCTTTGTGGACGCGGTACGAAATCGCGCGGTCGTTGTACAGCGAGGCGAAGACGTGCTTCATCGCGTCGAGCACGTTTTCGATGCCGACCACGTTGAGGAAGGTCTCCTGCTGACCGGCGAAGGAAGCGTCCGGCAAGTCTTCGGCGGTGGCCGAGGAGCGCACGGCGAACGACATCTCGGTGGCGGAATCGGCCACCAGCTGCTTGTAGAAGGTCTCGATTTCCTGTTGCAGGCGGGGCTGGAACGGGGTTTCGACGATCCACTGGCGAATCTCGGCGCCCGCTTGCGCCAGCGCGCGCACGTCGTCGATATTCAGGTCGGCCAGGCGGTCGGCGATGCGGTCGGCCAGCGGTTTGCCGCCGGCTACGCTGTGCGACAGGAAGTCGCGGAAGGCCTGGGCCGTGGTGGCGAAGCCGCCCGGAACCCGGACGCCGGCGCCAGCCAGTTGGCTGATCATTTCGCCTAATGAGGCGTTTTTGCCGCCGACGGATTCAACATCCGTCATGCGCAAGTTTTCGAACGATGCGACATAAACCGCTCCGTTGCTTTGCTCCTTCAATGCTGCGTTGGACATAGTGACACCCTTTTGATGATAGAAATCTTCCAGCGAGGCGCAGACTTTGTTTCTTGTTATTCTGGTCGTCGTGCAGCACAATCTTACCTATGGCGCCCATTCTACAGCCTGCGGCCCAAATTGACGATTCACAATAATGACAGGCTTACTCTACATGACACAAGAACAACGACCTCCCCTGCCCGCGGCAGCCCGCACGGTCTTCTTCGTTTCCGACGGCACCGGCATCACGGCTGAAACCTTTGGTCACTCGGTTTTGACCCAATTCGAGCTGCGTTTCCGCCAGATCCGGCTGCCGTTCATCGACACGCTGGACAAGGCGCACGACGCGGTACGAAAAATCAATGAAGCGTTTGAAACCGACGGTCAACGTCCGATTATCTTTTCGACCTTGGTCAAGGCCGAGCTGTCGGACGTGATCCGCCTGTGCAAGGGCATGTACATGGACATGTTCCAAACATTTGTTGCGCCATTGGAACAGGAACTGGGCGCCAAGTCGACCCACACCATCGGCCGCTCGCACAACATTGTCGACAGCGAGGAATACAAGAACCGCATCGAGGCGATCAACTTCTCGCTGGCGCACGATGACGGCCAGTCGCACAAGAACCTGTCGTCGGCGGACGTGATCCTGGTGGGCGTGTCGCGCTCGGGCAAGACGCCCACCAGCCTGTACCTGGCGATGCAGTACGGCATCAAGGCGGCCAATTATCCGCTGATCCCGGACGATTTCGAGCGCGGCAAGCTGCCGTCGTCGCTGTACGAGTTCAAGTCCAAGATCTTCGGCCTGACCATCACGCCGGAGCGTTTGTCGGAGATCCGCAACGAACGGCGCGCCGGCAGCAAGTACGCGGCGCTGGAAAACTGCCGCTACGAGGTCAACGAGGCGGAGATGATGATGAAGCGCGAAGGCATACGCTGGCTGTCCTCGACCACCAAGTCGATCGAGGAAATCTCCACCACCATTCTGCAAGAGATCAAGCCCAACCGGCGCGAGTACTGAGATGCGCCTGATTGCGCTGCTGTTCGCCGCCTTGGCGCCGGTCGCGGCGTGGGCGCAATCGACCGCCTTCGTGCACGTCAACGTGCTGCCGATGGACGGCGAGCGCGTGCTGCGCGACCGGACGGTGCTGGTCAAGGATGGCCGCATCGAAGCGGTTGCCGCGGCGCTGCCTGCGCCGGCCGGCTACCGCGTCGTCGATGGCCACGGTGCGGCATGGCTGTCGCCCGGCCTGGCCGACATGCACACCCACTCCGAGACCCGCAATGACATGGCGCTGTACCTGGCCAACGGTGTTACCACGCTGCTCAACATGGGCGGTGCCCGCGCCAACCTGGTCGACAGCATCGTGCCGGCCGTGGCGCGCGGTGCGCTGCCGGGGCCGCATGTCTACGCCAGCCTGATGGTGGACGGCACGCCGGACTACAACGGCTTGCAGGTCAAGACCCCGGCGCAGGCGCGCGCGGTGGTCGACCTGGCGGCCGCCAACGGCTACGATTTCATCAAGGTGTATGTGGGGCTGGCGCCGGATGTGTTCAGCGCACTGGCAGAAGCGGGTCGCGCCCAAGGCCTGCCGCTGGTCGGCCATGGCGTGACGACGGTGCGGCTGGAGCGCCAGCTGGCACAGGGCCAGGTGCTGGTCGCGCATCTGGAGGAATTCTTTTACACCTATTTCACTGCGCCCGGCGTGCAGGAAACCGATGCGCCGCCTGATGAGGCGCGCATCCCCGAAGCGGTGGCGCTGGCCAAACGCCATGGCGCGGCGGTGATCGCCGACCTGGTGACCTACCGGGCGATCGCCAGCCAGCTCGGACATCCCGAGGCGCTGCGGGCCATACTCGCCGCGCCGCAGACGGCCTACGTGGCTCCGGCCGACGTGCAGACGTGGCGCCGCAGCGGCTACGGCGGCAAGTCGGCGCGGCTGGAGGCCAAGCTGGCCTTCCTGCGTCGGCTGGCCAAGGCGCTGGCCGACGGTGGCGTCGAACTGCTGTCGGGCACCGACGCGCCGACCATACCCGGCGTGGCGCCGGGCTATTCGCTGCACGACAATCTGGCGGAACTGGAAGGCGGGCACCTGAGCCGCTACCAGGCGCTGGCAACGGCCACCAGCGCGCCCGGCGCCTTCATCGCCCGCACCAAGGGCGGCGTACCGTTCGGGCAGGTGGTCGCAGGCTATCGCGCCGATCTGGTGCTGACCGAGCACAATCCACTGGACGGGCTATCGACCCTGCGCACGCCGCTGGGTGTGATGGCGGAAGGCCGCTGGCGCGACCGCCCGTCCCTGGCATCGTTGCTGGACGGCGTGCGCAGCAGCTATCAGCCGGACTGACGATACTGCGCCGAAGGCCCTGCGCGGGAATGACGTCAAACGCGCGGCGGATCGGTCTCGCGGGCGTAGACGCGTCGACGCGCCAGCGCCGTCTCGAACAGCGCCAGCACCGATTCGCCGACGCCGCGCTCCGCCACGATGACGCCGGGGTCCGGCTCGCCGTCCGGCAGATCCTGCGGAATGCCGGCCGCGTACAGCAATTGCGCGCCGTTGCCGATCGCCAGCAGCGGCTTGTCGTGCCGGTATTGCAAGCGCAGGAACTCCTGCGCCGCGACGTCGCGGTTGAGCTGCGTACCGCCCGGCGTGTCGCTGTGCGGCGTGTCGGCCGCCGCCAGGCCGGCGTAGGCGTCGTCGCGGTCCGGCACGATGGCGCCATCCCACAGCACCGACGGCCCCGTCTCAAAGCTGATCTCCACATCCAGGTCCGTACCCGGCAGCTTGCCTATGCGCTCGCCGATCAGGCGCGGCACGGCGCCGCCGTCCAGCAGCGCCGCGTACAGCCGCCTCGCCTGCTCCGCATCCACGCCGGGCGCCACCAGCAGCGCCACCTTCAAGGTCTTGATGCCCGTCGTGCCGGGGCGGCTGAACAGCGACAGCGACGGCGACGGCGGGTAGTCATGCATCGGCAAATCGGTGGCCAGCGGCAGCGCCGGCGGCACCGCCATGCCCAGGCCGTCCGCCACGCCGGCCGCCAGCTGTTGATCAACATTGACCAGCCCCGCCACCATGCGGCGCCGGATCGCCGGCGTCTGCACCCGCGTCAGCTCGAAGCGGAAGGCGGCGATGATGTGGTTCTGCTCGACCGCCGTCTGGCTCTTCCAGAACAGCCGCGCCTGCGAATAGTGGTCGGCGAACAGCTCCGGCTTGCCGCGCACCTTGCTGGCCGCCACCGGCTCGGGGAAGCTGACGTAACCCTTGGCGCCGGCCTGGAACGGACAGCCGCCCGCCAGCGAATTGGGCTCGTAGCTGACCCGCCCGCGGTTGATCGACTGCCGGTGCATGCCGTCGCGCTGGTTGTTGTGGATCTGCGCGACCGGGCTGTTGATCGGAATCTCGTGGAAGTTCGCGCCGCCCAGGCGCGAGATCTGCGTGTCGATGTACGAATGGATGCGTCCCTGCAGCAGCGGATCGTCGCTGAAGTCGATGCCCGGCACCACATGCGCGGCGCAGAAGGCCACCTGTTCGGTCTCGGCGAAGAAGTTGTCGGGATTGCGGTCCAGTACCAGCCTGCCGATGGGCTGCACCGGCGCCATTTCCTCCGGCACGATCTTGGTCGGGTCGAGGATATCGAAGGGGAACTGCGCCGCCTGCTCGGCGGTGAAAGTCTGCACGCCCAGCTCCCACTCGGGGAACTGGCCGGCCTCGATGGCCTCCCACAGGTCGCGGCGGTGGTAGTCCGGGTCGGCGCCGGTCAGGCGCGCCGCCTCATCCCACACCAGCGAGTGCGTGCCGGCCGTCGGCGTCCAGTGGAATTTGCAGAACAGTGAGGCGCCCTGCGCGTTCACCAGCCGGAAAGTGTGCACGCCGAAGCCCTGCATCATGCGGTAGCTGCGCGGGATCGCGCGGTCGGAGGTGTGCCACATCAGCATGTGCGTGATCTCAGGGCTGAGCGAGGCGAAGTCCCAGAAGGTGTCGTGCGCGCTGGCCGCCTGCGGCATGCCGTTGTGCGGCTCGGGCTTGACCGAGTGGATCAGGTCCGGGAACTTCATCGCGTCCTGGATGAAGAACACCGGCATATTATTGCCGACCAGGTCCCAGTTGCCTTCGTCGGTGTAGAACTTGACGGCGAAGCCGCGCACGTCGCGCACCGTGTCGGCCGAGCCGCGCTCCCCCGCCACCGTCGAGAAGCGCACGAACACCGGCGTGCGCTTGCCGGCCGCGCCGAACAGCGAGGCGCGCGTGATGGCCCTGTGGTCGGCGTAGCTTTCAAAGTAGCCATGCGCCGCCGAGCCGCGCGCGTGCACCACGCGCTCCGGGATGCGCTCGTGGTCGAAGTGGGTGATCTTCTCGCGCAGGATGAAGTCCTCCATCGCGGTCGGGCCGCGCAGGCCTATCTTCAGGCTGTCCTGGTTGTCGGCCACTTTCACGCCCTGGTTGGTGGTGAGTTCACGGCCGCTGTCGTCGACCCGCACGCGGTCCAGCGGACCGTCCAGCGGATTGGCGCCGAGGTCGGGCTGGCCGTCGCCGTCCTTGGGCGAAGCCACCGTCTCGGTGCTGGTGCTGGCGGTGGCGAAGGCGCTCGACGGCGTGCGCGTTTCGCCCGCGTGCGGGGTGAATGCTGCATCGCCGTATTCGAGCGGCTTGGTTTCGTTGAACGGCATCGCGGCGGCAAGCTGCTCGTCGCTGGTGACTTTTTCCAGCAGCTGTTCGGCGATCGGATTCGGAGGGCCGAGCCGGGAGGGCTGCGGCGGTTCGGCGGGTCCCGCCACTGTGCTGAGTATCGAGCCGGCGCCGTCTACCGCGCCGCTATCGTCTTTGGAGTGAGCCATGTCGCACCTCGTCTGAGTATCGCCGGCCCGGACGGACGGCGGATATTCAGTGTGCTTTTCTTGGCTGCGCGTGTGTTTGACGGCGCGCAAACCAAATCAGGAGAAGAAACGAGGGTCGTAGATCCAGCGCTTGATGGTTGTGGCCGTAATGGAGGCCACATCGGGATGCTGGGGATTAATCAACACATTGTATTCGTCCGGCACGCTTACCGACGGCACAAGCAACAATGCCGAACTGCCCGATGCCACCCAGGCATCCCCTGTCGTCCGGCTTGTCATGCCGCACGGAATTGCATCCCATCCGCCAGGCAAGGGATCGAGCACAAGGCGCGAGTTCCAGACGACGTCGGGAACGTCGATTCGCACCAGAAAGCGGTTGAATGGCAGGCCGCCACTGCGTATGTGCAAGATCGTTTCAATGGTCGCCAGGGCAATGTTCGTGGCGCTGTAGATCAGTGGCGTGCCGATGTTGTTCCAACGCCCCCCTGACATCTTGGCGCCGGCGCCGGTCAGATCATTGGCCTTATAGCTTGGCGCCTCGACGGCAATGCGCCATAAGGACATCGTCATGCATAGGCCCCGCTCTGGCTCATGGACAGCAATTCAGCCACCAGTTTTTGCCCTTCGAACGTGTCCATATAGCTTGCCGGCGTCGCGCCGCCGAGCGCCGGCAACGGCTTGGCCAGCCAGTCAGCAACCCACCGGGCGGCGTCGAAACCGGCCGGAACGCCGGACTCTTCCACCATCGTTTGCACTTTGCCGATCAAGCACGCCACCCCCAGGACACGCTCGGATTCGTCTTTCGACAACGCCGTTTCGTCCTTTTCCTTCCGGCTGATGGTTGCGCGGGACAGGCCAAGGCTGCCGAGCAGCAGCTCTTTGCTCATCCCCATCGTCGAGGAAAGCTCGCCGACCATCGAGGCCGGAATGCCCTTGCGTATCGCGGCGATGCGGGTTTGCGGATCAACCCGATAGAGGTGGTGAAATGTAGTCCGTTTTTCCAGAGCCTTCATAATCATCTCCTTTGAGACAACAGTGTAGCTCAAATGAGGCGTCAGAAGAAGTGCTGCCAGTCCGCCAGCCATGCCGGAAACTCTTCGACCGGCATCGGCTTGGCGATGTAGTAACCCTGCGCGTAGGTGCAGCCCAGCCCTTGCAGGAAGTCCCAATCCTGCTTGGTCTCGACGCCCACCGCCACCGAGCGGCGATCCAGGCTGCGCGCCAGTCCAAGGAAGGAGCGCAGCACCGTGCCGATGGCCTGCTTCTTGGAGGCCCCGTCGACGAAGCTGCGGTCTATCTTCAATTCGGAAAATGGGATGCGTGCCAGCAGCTGCAGGTTGCTGCGCCCGGTACCGTAGTCGTCGATCGCCAGGCCGAAGCCCTTCATGCGCAAGCGCAGCAAGCGTTCGAGGAAGTGCGGATCGGTGGTCAGCACCGCCGACTCGGTCATCTCGAAGGTGATGTAGTCGGGCATGATGCGGTGCCGTTCCAGGCAGGCCGCGATCTGCTCCATGAACTGCGGATGCGCCAGCGTGCCCTGGTCGACATTGATGGAAAACGAGATCGGTATGCCCTGGTCGTGCAGGGTGCGGCAGGCAGCCACCGACTTCTCGATCATGCTCCAGTCGAGGAAATCGATGCGCCGGTTCTCCTCCAGCACCTGCATGAACGACGCCGGTCCCAGCACGCCATACAGCGGATGGCGCCAGCGCGCGAACATCTCCAGCCCCTTGACCTGCCCGGTCTCGAGCTCGATCTTGGGCTGGAAGAAGGGGTCGAACTCGCGCATCTGCAAGCCCTGCCCCACCTCGGCGAACGAGATCGGCGGCGCCTTGGCGTGCGCGGCGTCGCTGCGGGCTTCTTCCGGTTGCAGGTAGTTGGTGATGAGCGCCTCCAGCCGGCCGCCGATCACCGGCTTGCCGATCGCGCCCAGCATATTGATGCCGTAGGCCGCCGCCATGGTCTCCACGGAGAACAGCACCGCGTTCGACTGCGCGCCCACCACCACCACGCCCATGCGGGACTTGGCTTCGGACAGGCGGCGGATCAGCTCCAGCGCGTCCATGCCCGGCAGCGCCAGGTCGATGATGGCGATATCCACCTGCGGCGTGATGCCGGCGCTGAAATGGCGCAGCGCCGTGTGGCCGTCGGGCGCCTGCGTGATCCGGCCCACGCCCAGGTGCACCAGGATATCGGCCAGCGCGTGGCGTTGTACCTGATCTCCCTCGGCTACCAGAAAGTGCAACTGCGCGATATCCATCGACGGCTCCAATAAATCAGTTATATCTGATTCTGCCTGACTTGCTCGAAAAAGCATACTGCCGCGCACGCGGCCACGTTCAGCGACTCCACCTGGCCCAGGTGCGGTATCACCACCTGATGAGTCGCCATCGACAGCAGGTCGTCCGCCACGCCCTGCCCTTCGTGGCCGAACAGCCACGCCACCGGCTGGCGCAGGTCGACGTCATACAGGCGCTGGGTGGCGTAGCCGCTGGTGGCCAGCGAGGCCACTTTCGACGAAGCCACCAGCTGCGCCAGGTCGACATTTTCGAAGATATCAAGCACAAAATGCGCGCCCATGGCCGCGCGCAGCACCTTGGGCGACCAGCAGAACGCCGAACCAGCGCTGCAATACACCTGGGTGATGCCGGCCGCCGCCGCGCTGCGCAGGATGGAGCCGACGTTGCCGGGGTCCTGCACGTTATCGAGCAGCACCGCCGACACGGCCAGCGGCTCGGTCACGGCGCGCTCCGGCGTCTCGATCAGGAACATCACGCCGACGCCATGTTCCACCTGGCTGACGGCGTTATACATCGCGTCGGGCAATCCCAGCACGTGCGCGTGCTGCACCTCCAGCCGGCCGACGATCTCCATCACTTCCGGGTTGTGCAGCGCCGTCTCGCTGACGATGCACTGCTCCGGCAGGCCGCGCAGCTGCAAATAGGCCTGGCACAGGTGCACGCCGTCCAGCAGAGTGCGGCCGGACTTGCGGCGCGCCTGCGAACTGCCGGCCAGCTTGACCAGCTCCTTGTACTGCGCGTTGTCGCGCGAAGTGATGGTCTTCATGCCGTACCTCCCGCGCGCAGCGCGAATTCTTCCAGCACCGCCCGCACCGGCGCGAACGAGCGGCGATGCACCGGCGAGGCGCCATGTTCGCGCAGGCGCGCCAGGTGCAGCGCGGTGCCATAGCCCTTGTGCTGGTCGAAGCAGTACTGCGGATATTGCGCGTGCAGCGTCACCAGCGCGGCGTCGCGCGCGGTCTTGGCCAGGATCGACGCGGCCGAAATCGCATCGACCTTGTCGTCGCCGCCGATCACCGCGATGCTCTGTATCTTCATCACCGGGCAGCGGTTGCCGTCGATCAGGGCCAGCGTCGGCACGGTGCTCAGCGCCTCCACCGCGCGCCGCATCGCCAGCATCGACGCCTGCAAAATATTGAGCTTGTCGATTTCCTCTTCCGACGCCTCGGCGATCGCCCACGCCAGCGCGTTGGCCTTGATCAGCGGCGCCAGCAGGTCGCGCTTCGCTTCGGTCAGCTTCTTCGAATCGCGCAGGCCCTCGATCGGACGCGAAACGTCCAGGATCACGGCTGCCGCGTACACCGGGCCGGCCAGCGGGCCGCGGCCCGCCTCGTCGACGCCGCAAATGATTTCATCAGGCGAGTCGGGCAGGAAGTCGAACAGGCCGGGGTTTTGGTTTTTCACGTTGATACTCTTAAGCTTTGATTACTTTAAGCACGGCGGCCGCGCTCTCCACCGCGCTGTTGCGCAGCAGGCTGTGATGCATGTCGGTGAAGCGCTCGGTCAGCCGCAGGCGATGCGGCGCGTCGCTCAGCTGCTTCCACATGGCTTCCGCCAGGGCTTCGGGATTGGCGGCGTTCTGCAGCAGCTCCGGCACCAGGAACTCGCGCGCCAGGATGTTCGGCATGCCGATCCACGGCTGGTAGTTGAAGTGCCGCAGGATCTGCCATTCCAGCTCCGCCATGCGATAGGCGATCACCATCGGCTTCTTGAACAGCGCCACTTCCAGCGACGCCGTGCCCGACGCCACCAGCACCGCGTCGGCCGCGGCGATGGCCGTATGCGATTGCCCGTCCAGCAGCTGCACTTCAACGTCCTGCAGGCCGGCCTGCGCCACCAGTTCGAGGAAGTATTGGCGCTGGCGTTCACCCGCCATCGGCGCCACGAAACGCAGCGACCGGTCGCGCTGCTTGAGCAGCCGCGCCGCAGTGATGAAGGCCACCGTGTTGTACTTGATCTCGGACATGCGGCTGCCCGGCATGATGGTCACCACGTTGGCGTCCTCCGGGATGCCCAGCGCGCGCCGCGCGCCCGCCACGTCCGGCGCCAGCGGGATCAGCTCCGCCAGCGGGTGGCCGACATACGTGACCGGCACGCCGGCCTGGCGGTAGATCTCCTCTTCAAAAGGAAACACCACCAGCATGTGCGATACGGCCCGGATGATTTTCTTGATGCGCCCACCGCGCCAGGCCCAGATCTGCGGCCCGATGTAATGGATGGTCGGAATCCCGGCCGCCTTGAGCTGCTCTTCCAGGCCCAGGTTAAAGCCCGGATAGTCGGCGCCGATGAAGGCAGCCGGCCGCTCGGCCAGCAGCTGGTCGCGCAGCTGGTTCTGGATGCCCTTGATTTCGCGATAGCGCGGGATCACAGCCAGCAGACCGCGCACGGTCAGCTTGTCCATCGGCCAATGCGATTCGAAGCCCTGCGCCATCATGTGTTCGCCGCCGATGCCGTGGAAGCGCGCCTCCGGCAGATGCGGGCGCAGGCCGGACAACAGACGCGCAGCCAGCAAGTCGCCCGACGGCTCGCCCGCCACCAGCGCCACCGACAGCGGCGTCGTGGCCGGCGCCGTCAGGTCAGCGGACGATGCCACGGCTGGCGACGTTGAGGAATTCGCGCATCGAGCGGATTTGCTCGGCCGCTGCCGGCATCGCATCTTCTTCCGCCTGCAATGCGACCTTGGCTTCTTCCAGCGTCAGGCCGGAGCGGTAGATCAACTTGTACGCGGTGCGGATGCCGTTGATCTGCTCGCGCGTAAAGCCGCGCCGCTTCAGGCCTTCGATGTTGACGCCGTGCGCCTGTGCCGGATTACCGTTCAACAGCACGAACGGCGGCACGTCCTGCGTCAGCGAGGTGCTCATGCCGACAAACGCGTGCGCGCCGATCTTGCAGAACTGGTGCACATTGGCGAAGCCGCTCATGATCACCCAGTCGCCAATTTCGACGTGGCCGGCGATCTGCGCGTTGTTCGAGAAGATGGTGTTGCTACCGACCTGGCAGTCGTGCGCCAGGTGGACGTAGGCCGAGATCCAGTTGTCGTTGCCCAGCGAGGTCACGCCCTTGTCCTGCACCGTGCCGGTGTTGAAGGTGCAGAACTCGCGGATGGTGTTGCGGTCGCCGATGGTCAGGCGGGTCGGCTCGCCGTTCCACTTCTTGTCCTGCGGCGCGGCGCCGATCGACGAGAACTGGAACAACTTGTTGTCGGTGCCGATGGTGGTGTTGCCCTCGATGACCACGTGCGGACCAACCACGGTGCGCGCGCCGATCACCACGTTGGGGCCGATCACCGAATACGGTCCCACCTCGACGGATTCGTCGAGCTGCGCCTTCGGATCGATGATGGCGGTGGCGTGAATCTTGGCCATGATTACTTCCCTGCAGGCTGACTGGCGTCGGTGGCGCTGCGGATGGTGCACATCAGGTCCGCCTCGACCGCGGTCTGGCCGTCGACCGAGCCGACCGCCTTGTATTTCCAGATGCCGCGCGAGACGCGCAGGATCTCGACGTTCATCACCAGCTGGTCGCCCGGTTCCACCGGACGCTTGAAGCGCGCGTTGTCGATGCCGACGAAGTACACCACCGAATTCTCGTCCGGCTTGATGTCCATGGTCAGGAAGGACAGGATGGCCGCGGTTTGTGCCATCGCTTCGATCATCAGCACGCCCGGCATCACCGGCTTGTGCGGGAAGTGGCCGTTGAAGAACTCCTCATTGGCGGTGACGTTCTTGATGGCGGTGATGGTCTTGCCCGACTCCCAGTCCAGCACGCGGTCGACCAGCAGCATCGGATAGCGATGCGGCAGGTACTGCTTGATCTGATGGATGTCCATGCATTTCTTGACGCAAGTGGATTCGGTGGGGGTGGTGATGTCGGTAGTGGTCATGATTATTTCTCGTCTTGATTCGTCAATGTTTTAATTGTTTTTTCCAGCGCGCGGATTTTATCCCGCATCGTCGACAGGTTGCGGACGATGGCGGCGGATTTTTCCCACTCGCTGTTCTTTGCCAGCGGATAGAAGCCGGTGTACTGTCCCGGCTCCAGGATGGAGCGCGAAACCATGCTGCCCGAACCCACATGCACCTTGTCGGCGATGGTCAGGTGGCCCAGCACCATCGCGGCCCCGCCGAAGGTGCAGTATTTGCCGATCTTGGCGCTGCCAGCCACGCCGACGCAGCCGGCCATCGCCGTGTGCGCGCCGATATGGCAGTTGTGGCCGATCTGGATCTGGTTGTCCAGCTTGACGCCGTCTTCCAAAATCGTGTCGGCCAGGGCGCCGCGGTCGATGGTGGTGTTGGCGCCGATGTCCACATCGTCGCCGATCACCACCCGCCCGGTTTGCGGAATCTTGATGTAGACCCCGCCCTCGTTGGCGAAACCGAAACCGTCGGTGCCGATCACCGCGCCCGAATGGATGATGCCGCGCTTGCCGATCACGCAGCGCGCCTGGAAGGTCACGTTGGCGAACAAATGCGTGTCCTCGCCGATGACGGCGTCGCGGCCGATGTAGCAGCCGGCGTCGATCACCGCGCGCTCGCCGATCACGGCGCCGCTCTCGATCACCGCGCGCGCGCCCACATGGGCGCTGGCGGCGATCACCGCGTCGGCCGCCACCACGGCGCTGGCGTGCACGCCCGGCGCCGGCACGATGGCCGTCAGCGATTCGAAATACTGCGCCGCGCGGGCGAAATACACGTACGGATTATTGGTGACGATGCGCGCGCCCGCATAGCCGGCGGCGATAAAAGCGTCATCGGCGGCCGACACGATCAGTGCCGCCGCCTGGCTTTGCAGCGCTTGCGCGCGCAGTTTGCTATTGCTGAGAAAGCTGATGTGCGAAACGCCGGCGTCCGTCAGTGGCGCGATCCCGGTCACTTCCAGGTTCGCATCCCCCACCAACTGCCCGCCGAGGCGTTCGACCAATTCCCCTAGTCGAGTGCCCATCGGGTGATCCAATCTTGATGTGTTTTACTTGTCTTTATCCAGCGCGGCCAGCACCTTGTCGGTGATGTCGATGCGCGGGCTGGCCCAGACCGCATCCTGCAGCACGATGTCGAAACCCTCCACCGCCGCCATCTGCTTGATGATCTTGGTGGCTTTTTCCGAGATCGCCTGGCGTTCCTCGTTGGTGCGCTGGTTCAGGTCTTCGCGGAACTCGCGCTGGCGGCGCTGGTATTCCTTATCCAGCTCGAACACGTCGCGCTGGCGCTTGATGCGGTCCGCTTCGGCCAGCGTCGGTACGTCCTTCTCCAGCTTTTCCGACGCCGCCTTCAGGCGTCCGGCCATATCCTGCATGGCCTTCTCGCGGCTCTTGAACTCTTCCTGCAGCTTCTCGCCGGCCAGCTTGGCCAGCTTGGATTCGTTGTAGATGCGCTCAGGACTCAGCCACGCGATGCGCGAGGCCGAGGTCTGGGCCTGCACCGGCGCCAATGCACACCAGCCCAGTGCAAGCACGGCGAGAGATTTGGTCAGGGTAGCGGACGCAGTCTTCAACTTGTTTCTCCGAAGTAAATATCAATACTCAATGCCATCAAACCCACCTTAGAAGCCGGTACCCATCTGGAACTGGAAGCGTTCCAGGCGGTCGCCCGGCTTGGCGTTCAAAGGCTTAGCATAACTCAACTTGAGCGGACCGACCGGCGAAATCCAGCTGATGCCCAGGCCCGACGAGTAGCGCAGCTCGGAAGCGCGCATCTTCGCGCCTTCCTGGTAGACCTGGCCGGTGTCGACGAAACCGAACCAGCGCAGGCTGCGGTCCTGGCCCGAGCCAGGGAACGGCAGCTGCAGTTCGGCCGTGCCGAGCAGGCGCGAGGCGCCGCCCAGCGCATCGCCGTACACCTGATCGACCGCGCCCAGCGAGGAGCTCAGGTAGCCGCGCACCGAACCGATGCCGCCGCCGTAGAAGTTCTTGAACACCGGGTAGCTGCTGTTGCCCAGGCCATGACCGTAATCGATCTCGCCCTTCAACGCCAGCGTCACCTTGGAGAACAGCGGCTTGTACCACTGCTGCTCGTAGACCGCGCGATAGTACTTCTGCTGGCCGATCACATCCAGTTCCAGGTTGGCGCGCTGGAAGCGGCCCACGGTCGGCGTCAGCGCCGAATCGCGGCTGTCGCGCGCCCACGCCGCCGTCAATGGCACGGCGTTGGTCGACGCGGTGCCGATGCCGTCCGCGTTGCCGGTAATGGTGGTCACGTAGTCTTTGAAGCGCACCGGCGAGGTGGCGTCGGTGGTGATGCGCGAGCGTTCCAGACCGATACCGAAGAACACCGTGTCGACTTCCGAGAACGGCACGCCGTAGCTGATGCGGCCACCCTGCTGGCGGATGGTGTAGCTACCGATGTTGAGGGCCGGCGGCTGCTGCGTGCGCAGGTAGACTTCGTACGAACGCGAGATGCCGTCGTCGGTGTAGTAAGGGTCGGTCTGCGAGAACGACAGCGTGCGGCTGTATTTCGACGTATTGAACTCGATGCCGACGGTGGTGCCCGAACCGGCGAAGTTGGCCTGCTGGATCGCCGCCTGGAAGGTGAACTTCTCCGACTGCGAGAACGCGCCGCCGATCTGGAAGTTACCGGTCGGCTTTTCGACCACGGTCAGGTTGACGTCGACCTGGTCGGACGTGCCCTGGGCTTCCGGCGTGTCGATGGTGACGTCCTTGAAGTAGCCGAGGCGGTCGACGCGGTCGCGCGAGAGCTTGATCTTGTTGGCGTCGTACCACGACGATTCGAACTGGCGGAACTCGCGGCGTATCACTTCGTCGCGGGTGGTGGTGTTGCCGGCGATATTCATGTGGCGCACGTAGGCGCGCTTGCCCGGATCGATGAAGAAGGTGAAGGCGACTTCGCGCTTCTTCTGGTCGATTTCCGGATTGGCGTTGACGTTGGCGAAGGCGTAGCCGAAGGTACCCAGGCGATCGGAGATCAGTTTGTTGGTGGCGGTCAGGCGCTCACCCGAATAGGTTTCGCCCGGACGCAGCAGCACCAGCGAACGCAGTTCCTCTTCGCGGCCGAAGGTCTCGCCTTCGAACTTGATGCCGGAGACCTTGTACTTCTCGCCTTCGGTGATGTTGATGGTGATGTAGATGTCCTTCTTGTCCGGCGTGATCGACACCTGGGTCGATTCGATCTGCATCTCGATGTAGCCGCGATTCAGATAGTAGGACTTGAGCGATTCGATATCGCCGGTCAGCTTGGTCTTGGAGTACTGGTCGGCCTTGGTGTACCAGCTGAACCAGCCGCCGGTGTTCAGGGCCAGCTGGTCTTTCAGCTCTTTGTCCGAGAACACCTTGTTGCCAACGATGTTGATCTGCTTGATCTTGGCGATGTCGCCCTCGTCCACCGCGAAGGTGATGTTGACGCGGTTACGCTCGATCGGGGTGACGGTGGTGACGATCTTGACGCCATACAGGCCGTGCGACAGATACTGGCGCTTCAGTTCCTGCTCGGCGCGGTCGACCGAGGCCTTGTCGAAAATCTTGGTCTCGCCGACGCCGATGTCCTTCAGCGCCTTGACCAGCGTGTCTTTTTCAAATTCCTTGGTGCCGGTGAACTCCACCTTGGAGATGGCCGGGCGTTCCTCGACCAGCACCACCAGCACGCCGCCGTCGGCTTCGAGCTTGACGTCCTTGAAGAAGCCGGTGGCATACAGCGCCTTGATGGCGGTGATGGATTTGTCGTCGTTGAAGGTCTCGCCGACCCGCACCGGCAGGTAGCTGAAGACCGTACCGGCTTCCGTACGCTGGATCCCTTCGACGCGGATGTCTTTGATGACGAAGGGCTCGATGGCCATGGCACTGCCGGCGCACAGCGCCAGGACAGCGGCGCCGATCAGGCTGCGGCGAAAGGAAGTTGAGTTAATACGGTCAGAATATAATTTCATTGGGGTTATTCAATGGCTAAATCAACGAACTACTTTTATATACAAAGCGAGCCTGTTACAGCAGCCGCGCGACGTCGTTAAACACCGCCAGCAGCATCAACGTCAGTAACAAGCCCATGCCCAGGCGCTGCGCAATCTCACCAAAACGCTCCGGCACAGAACGCCCAGTTAAAACTTCCAGCGAATAATACAGCAAATGCCCCCCATCTAGAACGGGAATTGGTAGCAAATTCATTACCCCCAAACTGATGCTGATGAAGGCGATGAAGCTCAAATAGCTGGCCACGCCCATACGCGCGGTCTGCCCGGCATAATCGGCGATGGTGATCGGGCCGGTGACGTTCTTCAGCGAGACTTCGCCGGTGATCATCTTGCCGATCATTTTGACCGTCATGGTGCAGGTATCCCATACCCGCGCCACCGACTTGCCGATGGCCGCAATCGGGGATGATGGCACGGTGATCATATCCGGCTGCTGCTCGACGTAAGCGCTGATCTTACCGACTGTTACAGTTCCCTTACCGGTTTTTGCCTGCTCGGCCTGGGGCACCATGGGCAGCACCAGCTGCTGGCCGGCGCGGCGCACCGCCACCTGCACCGTCTTGCCGGCCGAGGCGCGGATAATGTCGATGAAGGCGATGCCGTCGCCCACCGGCGTGTCGTCCACCGACAGCAGCAGGTCGCCCTTGAGCAGGCCGGCGCGCGCGGCGGGACCGCCCGGTATCACTTCCTGCACCACCGGCGCCGGACGGCCCACGCCCACACCGAGCTTACCCGGCACGTCGCCTTCCAGGTCCAGCGTCGCCAGGGCGTCGGCCGGCAGCACGAAAGTGAAGCGGCCCTGCCCCACGCGTTCAACGGCGACGCGGGCCTCTTTTTTATCGATGGCGGCCTGGATCAGGTTCCAGCGCAGCTCGGACCACACGGCCACCGGCTGCTCGTTGACAGCGGTGACCACGTCGCCGCTGCGCAGGCCGGCGCTCCAGGCGACGGTGGGCGCGCCCCCCGCCATTGCAGGCTCGCTGGCGCGCACGCTGATCTTGCTGGTCGGTTCTTCGACGCCGTGCATGTACAGGCCGGCGAACAGCACGATCGCGATCAGGAAATTGGCCAGCGGGCCTGCGGCCACGATGGCGATGCGCTTCCATACGTTCTGGCGGGTGAATTCACGCTTGAGGTCTTCCGGCGGCAGGTCGCCCAGGTCGCCCTCGCGCGAGTCGAGCATCTTGACGTAGCCGCCCAACGGCAGCGCCGACACCGCCCACTCGGTCTGGTCGGGCCCGAAACGGCGCGACCACACCACCTTACCCATGCCGACCGAGAAGCGCAGCACCTTCACCCCGCACCAGCGCGCCACCAGGTAGTGCCCCAATTCGTGGAAGATGATCAGGGAGCCCAGGCAGACGACAAATGCCAGCACGGTTTGCAGGAAGTTCATTTTGCCAGTCCGGCGATATAGGCTTCAGCGGCGGCCCGCGCCAGCGCATCCTGCGCCATCACCGCTTCGATGCTGTGCGCATCGCCGTGCGGCAGCGCCTCCATCACATGCGCGCTCACGCGGTCGATCTGGCGGAAGCCGATCTTCAAATCGAGGAAGGCTTGCACGGCGATCTCGTTGGCCGCGTTCAGCAGCGCCGGCGCGGTGCCGCCGGCCTTGAGCGCCTCGAAGGCCAGCGCCAGGCAGGGGAAGCGGTTGAAGTCGGGACGCTCGAATTGCAGCGTGGCGATCTGCGTCAGGTCCAGCTGGGCCACGCCCGATTCGATGCGCTCCGGGTAGGCCAGCGCGTGGGCGATCGGCGTGCGCATGTCGGGATTGCCCAACTGCGCCAACACGGAACCGTCGACATACGACACCATCGAATGGATCACCGACTGCGGATGGATCACCACCTCGATCTGCTCGGCCGGCGCGCCGAACAGCCAGTGCGCCTCGATCACTTCCAGGCCCTTGTTCATCATGGTCGCGGAATCAACCGAGATCTTGCGGCCCATCGACCAATTGGGATGCTTGCAGGCCTGCTCCGGCGTCACCGCGTCAAGCGTGGCGACGTCGCGCGTCAGGAACGGGCCGCCGGAAGCGGTCAGCAGGATCTTGGCGATGCCGGCCTTGCGGTCGCGCACCGCCGGCATGCGGCCGCCGAACTGCGGCATGCCCTGGAAGATCGCATTGTGTTCGCTGTCGATCGGTAGCAGCACCGCGCCCGCCGCATGAGCGGCGTCGATGAACAACTGGCCGGACATCACCAGCGCCTCCTTGTTGGCCAGCAGGACCTTCTTGCCGGCGCGGGCCGCGGCCAAGGTCGGCGCCAGGCCGGCGGCGCCGACGATGGCGGCCATCACACTGTCGACTTCCGGCGCGCTGGCGATGCTGCACAGCGCCGCCTCGCCATATTCCACTTCGGTGTTGACGCCGGCGGCGCGCAGCAGCGCCGTCAGCGCGCTGGCGCCGGCGGCCGTGCCGACCACCGCGCGCGCGGGACGGAACTGGATGCACTGGGCCGCCAGTTCCTCGACCCGGCTATGCGCCGACAGGGCGTAGACGGTATAGCGCTCGGGGTGACGGGCGAGCACGTCCAGCGTGGACACGCCGATCGAACCGGTGGCGCCAAGGATGGTGATGCGTTGCATAGTTATTCTTTCAGAACCAGGAGCCGATCAGCGCGGCCAGCGGCAGGACCGGGATCAAGGCGTCGATACGATCAAGCACGCCGCCGTGGCCTGGCAGCAGATTGCTGCTGTCCTTGATGGCGGCGCGGCGCTTGAGTTGGGATTCGAACAGGTCGCCGATCACCGACGCGGCGACGATCAGCAGCAGCAGCAGCAGGGCCAGGGCCCAGCCGAAGCGCGCCTGCAATTGGAAGGCGAAGGTGTCCCGCAGCCATGGCTGGCCGGCGGCCAGCAGCATGCTGATCGAGGCGATGGCCAGCACGGCGACGCCGCCGCCGATCGCGCCCTCCCAGGATTTGCCCGGCGAGATCGACGGCGCCAGCTTGCGCTTGCCGAAGGCCTTGCCGGAGAAGTAGGCGCCGATGTCGGCGACCCACACCAGCGCCATCACCGACAGCAGGTACAGCGCCGAATGCTGGTACAGGCTGACGATGGCGAAGAAGCAGGCGAAGATGGCGAAGCTGAAGGTGATGGCCAGCGACCAGTTGGCCGCGCCGGCCAGCGGCGGCAGGCCCAGGCCCAGCGACGGCGCATAGCGGATCAGCCACAGCAGGCAGGCCGCGCCGAACAGCGCGTTGAGCGCGCCCGGCTTGCCCGAGTGCTGCAGCAGGAACACGAACAGCACCGCGCCGGCGATGCCGGCCACGCGCGCGCGCATGGCGGACAGGCCGAACAGGCGGGCGCCCTCCCACATCGCGGCGCCCAGGAACAGCGTGACGACGACGGCAAACGCTGGGAAATAGTTGAAGAACAGGACCGGCAGCAACACCGCCAGCAAGACCAGAGCGGTAATAATCCTAGTTTTCAGCATCAGCTTTTCTTTTCCGCCAGTTGCGCGCCGGTGCGGCCGAAGCGGCGTTCCCGATGCTGGTAGGAGGCAATCGCCTCGTCGAGGCTCTCGATCGAGAAATCGGGCCAGTAGGTATCGGTGAAGAACAGTTCGGTGTAGGCGAGCTGCCACAGCAGGAAATTGGAGATGCGCTGCTCGCCGCCGGTGCGGATGAACAGGTCGGGCTCGGGCGCGTAGGCCATCGCCAGGTGCGGCGCCAGCTGCTCCTCGGTGAAGTTGGCGGCGCCGGGATGGGCGGCCACCATCTGGCCGACCGCCTGCATGATGTCCCAGCGGCCGCCATAGTTGGCGCACACGGTGACGGTCATGCGGGTGTTGTTGGCGGTCTTGCGCTCGGCGCTGGCGATCATGCCTTGCAGCTTGTCGTCAAAGCGGGTCAGGTCGCCGACCACCTTGAGGCGGATGTCATTGGCGTGCAGCTTGGACACTTCGCGGTCCAGCGCCGTCACGAACAGGCGCATCAGCAGGGACACTTCCTCTTCCGGGCGGCGCCAGTTTTCGGAGCTGAAGGCGAACAGGGTCAGGTACTCGACGCCGCGGCGGGCGCAGGCCTCGACCACGGTGCGCACGGCGTCCACGCCCTTGACGTGGCCGGCCACGCGCGGCAGGTAGCGTTTGGTGGCCCAGCGGCCATTGCCATCCATGATGATCGCGACATGGCGCGGCACGGACGGCGCATCTGGAACCTCAGTAGTCGAACTCGTATATTTCATCAAAACTTTGGTGCCAAAGTATAAAGTATTGCAGGTGTGGCGCAAAAAGACAAGACGCCCTGGGGTCAAGTCTGACATTCGGACACGAGCTGGTCCGTAGCGCTTGCTACGGACCAGCTCGTGTCCGAATGTCAGACTTGACCCCAGTTTGGCGCCGGCGGGTTTTAAACCGTCAGAACTTCTTTTTCTTTCTCGGCGACCATCTTGTCGATGTCAACGATGAACTTGTCGGTCAGTTTTTGCACCTCGTCGGTGCCGCGGCGTTCGTCGTCTTCCGAGATCGCCTTGTCCTTGACCAGCTTTTTCATGCCTTCGTTGGCGTCACGACGAATGTTGCGGACGGCGATTTTCGCGTCTTCCGCTTCGCTCTTGACCAGCTTGACCATCTCCTTGCGGCGCTCTTCGGTCAACGGCGGGGTCGGCACGCGGATCATGTCGCCCTGCGACGACGGGTTCAGGCCCAGGTCCGCGTCGCGGATGGCCTTCTCGATGGTGGCGGCCATCTTCTTCTCGAACGGCTGCACTCCAATGGTGCGGGCGTCGATCAGGGTCACGTTGGCGACCTGGGTCAGCGCGGTCGGCGAACCGTAGTACTCGACTTGCACGTGGTCCAGGATGCCGGTGTGGGCGCGGCCGGTACGCACCTTGGCCAGATCGGCGCGCAAGGTTTCCAGCGATTTGATCATGCGCTCTTGCGCACTTTTTTTAACGTCAGCTACGGACATTGCTGCTCTCCTGAAATCGAAATATTGTTTAAACGTGAACCAGTGTACCCTCATCCTCGCCCATGATGACGCGCATCAGCGCGCCCGGCTTGGTGATGGAGAACACCTTGATCGGCAGCTTCTGGTCGCGGCACAGCGCGAAGGCGGTGGCGTCCATGACCTGCAAATGCTTGGCGATGGCTTCGTCGAAAGTAATGGAGCTGTACAGCGTGGCGTTCGGATCTTTCTTCGGATCGGCGGTGTAGACACCGTCGACCTTGGTGGCCTTGAGCACGATCTCCGCGCTCATCTCCGAACCGCGCAGCGCCGCTGCGGTGTCGGTGGTGAAGAACGGGTTGCCGGTGCCGGCCGCAAACACCACGACCTTGCCTTCTTCCAGATACTGCAGGGCTTTCGGGCGCACATACGGCTCGACCACCTGCTCGATGCCGATCGCCGACATCACGCGGGCGGTGATGCCGACATGGCGCATCGCGTCGGCCAGGGCCAGGGCGTTCATGACGGTGGCCAGCATGCCCATGTAGTCGGCGGTGGCGCGGTCCATGCCTTGCGCACCGGGGGCGACGCCACGGAAGATGTTGCCGCCGCCGATGACGATCGCCAGTTCCACGCCCAGTTTCGCGACCTCCGCCACGTCGGCGACCATCCGTTCGATCGTGCCGCGGTTGATGCCGTAAGGATCATCGCCCATCAGGGCTTCGCCGGACAATTTGAGGAGGACGCGCTTGTAGGCTGGTTTTGACATGAGACGAGGCTCCTAAGTTGGGTTTATTCGGGTAAGGCTGCCGGCGCCTATGATACCTTGGTCGGCGCCGGGAACGACTGCGTACTGCTTGAAACTTTGGTCGGGCTAAAAAAACGGGCCTCTCGGCCCGTTTTCTTTGGTATTACGCTCCCTGGGAAGCAGCCATCTGTGCGGCTACTTCTGCGGCGAAGTCGTCAACCTTCTTCTCGATGCCCTCGCCTACCACGTACATGGCAAACGCCTTAACGGTGGTCGATTTTTCTTTCAGCATCTGCTCGATCGATTGCTTGTCGTTTTTCACGAAAGCCTGGTTCAGCAGCGATACTTCTTTCAGGTACTTCTGTACCGAACCTTCCAGGCGCTTGGCCAGGATTTCCGGCGATTGCGCCGGCTTGCCTTCGGCAATAGCTTTGGCCGCATCTTCTTCAGCTTTCAGTTTTGCAACCGAACGCTCTTTTTCGATCAGTTCCGCTGGAACCTGCTCGGACGACAGCGACACTGGCTTCATCGCAGCGATGTGCATGGCCACGTCTTTACCAACTTGCTCGTCGGCGCCTTCGAAGTCGACGATCACGCCAATGCGCGCGCCGTGCAGGTAGGAAGCCAGCTTGCCGGTGGTTTCGAAACGCTGGAAGCGGCGGATCGACATGTTTTCGCCGATTTTACCGATCAGTGCTGCGCGCACTTCGTCCAGGGTCTTGCCGTCCAGCGGCAGTGCCAGCAGGGCGGCGACGTCGGCCGGGTTGTGCTCGACAACCAGGCGTGCGGCGTTGTTGGCCAAGGCCAGGAAGTCGTCGTTTTTCGCGACGAAGTCGGTTTCGGAGTTGACTTCAACCAGCGCGCCTACGCCGCCGGCGATGAAGGTTGCCACGACGCCTTCGGCGGTGATGCGTGCCGATGCTTTCGATGCCTTGCCGCCCAGCTTGACGCGCAGGATCTCTTCAGCACGACCCATGTCGCCTTCGGCTTCGGTCAGTGCTTTTTTGCATTCCATCATAGGCGCGTCAGTCTTCGCGCGCAGTTCGCCTACCATTGCTGCAGTAATAGCTGCCATGTGATTCTCCTGTATTCGGTGTTCGGGTGGGGTGGTGAGCGCTGCTCAAACCACTTACGTTAAAAAAAAGGGGGAGCTGTTGGCCACCCCTTTTTCCTTGCAGCTTGTTACGAACGATTAAGCCTGTTCGGAAACTTCGACGAATTCGTCGCCAGCTGCAGCTTTAACCATTTCAACTACTTCGTTACCGGCAGCAGCACGGCCTTCCAGGATCGCATCTGCCACGCCGCGGGCGTACAGAGTGATGGCTTTCGACGAGTCGTCGTTGCCTGGAATGACGAACTGAACGCCTTCTGGCGAGTGGTTGGTATCGACCACGCCGATAACTGGGATGCCCAGTTTTGCGGCTTCGGTGATGGCGCCTTTATGGTAGCCAACGTCAACGACGAAGATTGCGTCAGGAACGCCGCCCATGTCCTTGATGCCGCCGATCGATTTTTGCAGCTTGATCATTTCGCGTTGGAACATCAGCGCTTCTTTTTTCGACAGCTTCTCAACCGAACCGTCTTCGATCGTCGCTTCCATGTCTTTCAGGCGCTTGATCGAGGTCTTGATGGTCTTGAAGTTGGTCAGCATGCCGCCCAACCAACGCTGGTCGACGAAAGGAACGCCTGCGCGTGCTGCTTCAGCAGCAATGATTTCGCGAGCTTGACGCTTGGTGCCGACCATCAGGATGGTGCCACGGTTCGAAGCTACCTGTTTCACGTGCTTCATTGCTTCTTGATACATACCCATCGTCTTTTCCAAGTTGATGATATGGATCTTGTTGCGGTGGCCGAAGATGAACGGAGCCATCTTTGGGTTCCAGAAACGGGTTTGGTGACCGAAGTGGACACCGGCTTCCAGCATTTCGCGCATAGTTACGGACATATTAAACTCCAGGGTTGGGTCTGGAATCCGATCAGTCACCATATAGGCACCCTTGTCGACCGGATTCGCGTTTATTAATGTGGATTTCCACGGGATTTTTACAACATTGCTCAAAACCGAATTCAAGCAACCCGAGATTCTACCCTGAAAACAGCCACTTAGGCAAGCACTGTACGCCTGCGCGCGCCCTCGCCCAGGCCTGGTGCGCCGCATAACTTTGCCTCGCGACACCTCCCTTTCCTCACAGACATGCCTTGTTACAAATAAAAAGGCAACCATTTTGAGCATAAGTAACTATTTTGTAATATCATGGCGAAAACTTTAATTTCATATTGTTAATAGTTATTTCGTATCTACTACATCATTGAAGGTTCCTCCCCATGTCCATCCTGTTTGCCGTGACGCTAGCCGCAGTTTCTACTGTTCAGCCAAGTTGCTCCTGGGATCGCCCTGGCGTTAATCCTTACACCGGCAAGACCGCCGCCGCCATCGACCGCTACACCGACATCCCGGCCTCCGTGCGCAGCACGCTCAAGCGCCGCATGGAGGAAGGCCAGTCCGATGACAAGGTCACCATCACCCGTGACGGCATCAGCGGCAAGAGCCAGTACGATCCGGCCATCCGCGACATGCACTTTGGCGCCGCCTCGGTTTGCACCACCGTCACCCGCGGTAAATGGAGCGAGAAGCGCCAGGAGCCGGGCGCGGTCTACTGCGTCGACCAGCACTGCATCCTGGTGCCCAAGATTTGCGGCAATGTCAGTCGCATCACCCGCCTGCCGGCCGCCGCCAAAGCGCCGGCCGCCGCGCCGCCGGCCGCCGCCAACCTGGGCGACCAGATGGGCGCCAAGGACCTGGGCCTGGCCGACGCCGAGCAGCACGAGCCGGAAGAACTGAGCGAGGAAGCCTTGGCCGAGCGCGAACTCCGGAAACTCCAGGTCACCGACCGGGCCAGCAAACTCCGCCGGCAACCGGGCGGCCTGGAAACAATCAAGCTCAATGACGAGGACGTACCCGAACTGCTGGCCGACGGCGGCGCCTTCCCGCTGCTGCCTCCCCTGCGCGACGACAGCGATGGCGCCATCCCCTTGCCGGTGCCTGAAGCCGATACCTGGGCCATGCTGCTGGCCGGCCTGGCCCTGCTCGGCGTCACCGCGCGCCGCCGGCGCAGCGCCTCCCGCCAGGGCTGAAGCGTCACGGCCGCGGCCGCGAGCGTGGCGCCCACGCGCCACGCCGGCCACCAACCTCGCATTCCCGAGCGGGGCCGCCCCGCGTCGTTTATAATTTCGACATATTTGCACGCCGCGAGCTGATCCCATCAGCTCGCCGCCTGCGTTTTTACCGTTTACTTTGCTGATTGCGATCCATTATGTCTATTTCCATTAAATCCGCCGAAGATATCGCCGGCATGCGCGTGGCCGGCCGCCTGGGCTCCGAGGTGCTGGACTACATCACGCCCTTCGTCAAGCCGGGCGTGACCACGGGCGAACTGGATCGCCTCTGCCACGAATACATGGTCAACGTGCAGGGCACCATCCCGGCGCCGCTGAACTACTGCCCGCCGGGTTACACGCCCTACCCCAAGGCCATCTGCACCTCGGTCAACGACGTCATCTGCCATGGCATCCCCGGCGACAAGGTGCTCAAGAACGGCGACGTGGTCAACCTCGACATCACCGTCATCAAGGACGGCTACCACGGCGACAACAGCCGCATGTTCTTCATCGGCGAGCCGTCGATCCTGGCCAAGCGCCTGTCCGACATCACCTACGAATGCATGTGGCTGGGCATCGCCAAGGTCAAAGCCGGCGCGCACCTGGGCGACATCGGCCACGTGATCCAGCAGCATGCGGAAAAAGCCGGCTACAGCGTGGTGCGCGAATTCTGCGGCCACGGCATCGGCAAGATCTTCCACGAAGAGCCGCAAGTGCTGCACTACGGCCGCCCCGGCACGCTCGACGCGCTGCAGGCCGGCATGATCTTCACCATCGAGCCGATGATCAACGCCGGCAAGCGCGAAATCCGCGAAATGGGCGACGGCTGGACCATCAAAACCAAGGACCGCAGCCTGTCGGCCCAGTGGGAACACACCATCCTGGTCACCGAGACCGGCTATGAGGTGCTGACGCTGTCGGCCGGCAGCCCGCCGCCGCCGGCGTTTATCACCGACGTGCGCGCGCCAGCTTCGCTGACGCCAGCCTAAGCCCCGCATGACGACGGCGGCGATGAAGAAGGAACTGCGCGAGCAACTGAAGCGCCAGCTGAAGGCCGACCGCCAGGTCGTCATCGCCGGCTTCCAGGCCGACGGCATGCCGGAGAAGCTGCTGCGCAGCCTGCGCCAGAGCGTCGACGCGGTGCTGACCACGGCCTGGCATGAAGCCCGGCTGCCGGCCAACACCGCGCTGGTCGGCGTCGGCGGCTACGGCCGCGGCGAGCTGTTCCCCTATTCCGACGTCGACCTGCTGATCCTGCTGGAAAAAGCGCCGGACGCCGCCACCACCGGCAAGCTGGAGGAGCTGGTGCAGCTGCTGTGGGACCTGGGCCTGGAGATCGGCCACAGCATCCGCACGGTGGACGAGTGCCTGAGCGAATCGGCGGCCGACATCACGGTGCAAACCAGCCTGCTGGAAGCGCGCCTGATCTGCGGCGACGAGCCGCTGTTCCAGCAGCTGCAGCAGCGCTACCAGGCGGCGATGGACCCGCGCGCCTTCTACCACGCCAAGGTGCTGGAGATGCGCCAGCGCCACGCCAAATACGAAGACACCGCCTTCAGCCTGGAGCCGAACTGCAAGGAAAGCCCGGGCGGCCTGCGCGACCTGCAGGTGATCCTGTGGATGGTCAAGGCCGCCGGCCTGGCCAACTCCTGGCGCACCCTGGCCACCAGCGGCCTGATCACGCAGACCGAAGCCAAGCAGCTGATGGAGAAGGAACGCGCCTTCAAGGACATCCGCGTGCGCCTGCACCTGCACGCCGGCCGGCGCGAAGACCGGCTGGTGTTCGACGTCCAGACCGCGATCGCCGAATCGCTGGGCCTGCAGGCCACCGGCAGCGGCGTCAACATGCGCCGCGCCAGCGAATACCTGATGCAGCGCTACTACTGGGCCGCCAAGACCGTCACCCAACTGAACACCATCCTGCTGCAAAACATCGAGGAACGGCTGTTCCCGAAGGCCGGCGTACCGGTGCGCATCAACGAGCGCTTCAACGACGTCAACGGCCTGATCGACATCAGCGAGGACGACACCTTCGCCACCACGCCGTCGGCGATGCTGGAGATCTTCGTGCTGATGACGGAGCGCCCTTCGCTGCAGGGCATGACTTCGCGCACCATGCGCGCGCTGTGGCATGAACGCTTCAAGATCGACGCCGCCTTCCGCGCCGATCCGGTCAACCGCGCGCTGTTCCTGCGCATCATGCAGGCGCCGGTCGGCATCATCCACGCGCTGCGGCGGATGAACGACCTGTCGGTGCTGGGCCGCTACCTGCCCAACTTCCGCAAGATCGTCGGCCAGATGCAGCACGACCTGTTCCACGTCTACACGGTGGACCAGCACATCCTGATGGTGGTGCGCAATATGCGCCGCTTCACGATGGCCGAGCACGCGCACGAATACCCGTTCTGCAGCCAGCTGATGGCCAACTTCCCGCAACCGTGGCTGCTGTACCTGGGCGCGCTGTTCCACGACATCGCCAAGGGCCGCGGCGGCGACCACTCCAAGCTGGGCACGGTCGACGCCGAGCAGTTCTGTCTCGATCACGGCGTCAGCGCCGACGACACCGAGCTGGTGGTGTTCCTGGTCGAAAACCACCTGACCATGTCGCAGGTGGCGCAGAAACAGGACCTGTCGGACCCGGACGTCATCGCCGCCTTCGCCAAGGTGGCCAAGGACGAGCGCCACCTGACCGCGCTGTACCTGCTGACGGTGGCCGACATCCGCGGCACCAGCCCGAAGGTGTGGAACGCGTGGAAGGCCAAGCTGCTGGAAGACCTGTACCGCATCACCTTGCGCGTGCTGGGCGGCGAGCCGCACAGCGCCGACCACGAACTGAAGCACCGCCAGCAGGAAGCGCTGGCCACCTTGCGCCTGTACGGCCTGCCGCCGGACGCGCACGAAGCGTTCTGGAAGCAGCTCGACGTCGCCTACTTCCTGCGCCACGACGCCTCCGACATCGCCTGGCAGACGCGCGCGCTGTACGACCGCTTCACCAGCGACAAGCCGGTGGTCAAGTGCCGCCTGGCGCCGATCGGCGAAGGCCTGCAGATCGCCGTCTACATCCAGGACCAGCCCGACCTGTTCGCGCGCATCTGCAGCTATTTCGACCGCAAGAACTTCAGCATCCTCGACGCCAAGATCCACACCACCCGCCACGGCTACGCGCTCGACACCTTCCTGGTCACCGAGCAGAGCTTCGCCAAGAGCTACCGCGACATCATCAGCCTGATCGAGCACGAGCTGTGCGCGCTGCTGACCAACCTGGAGCCGCTGCCGGCGCCGGGCAAGGGACGCCTGTCGCGCCTGTCGCGCACCTTCCCGATCCAGCCGACGGTGGACCTGCGCCCGGACGAGCGCGGCCAGTACTACCTGCTGTCGGTGGCGGCCAACGACCGCACCGGCCTGCTGTACTCGATCGCCAACGTGCTCACCAAGTACAAGATCAACCTGCACACCGCCAAGGTGATGACCCTCGGCGAGCGCGTCGAGGACGTGTTCCTGATCGACGGCGCCACGCTTAACAACGCCCGCAGCCAGATCCAGCTTGAAACCGACCTGCTGGACGCGATCAAGGTATAAACTAGTTTCACCCCTTTTAGAAAACGAAAAACGCATCATGTCCGAAGAATTATTACGCCTGTCCAAACGCATGTCCGAACTGGGCCTGTGCTCGCGCCGCGAGGCGGACGAGTGGATAGCGCGCGGCTGGGTACGGGTCGATGGCCAGGTCATCTCCGAACTCGGCACCAAGATCTACCCGAGCCAGCGCGTCACCGTCGAGCGCCAGGCCGCCGCCGAGCAGTCCAAGCGCGTCACCGTGCTAATCAACAAACCGATGGGCTACGTCAGCGGCCAGGCCGAGGACGGCTACCAGCCGGCCGTGGTGCTGATCAAGCCGGAAAACCGCTGGCCCGACGATCCGTCGCCGGAGATCTTCCACCCGACGCAGCTGCGCTCGCTGGTGCCGGCCGGCCGCCTGGACATCGACTCGGTCGGCCTGCTGGTGCTGACCCAGGACGGCCGCGTGGCCAAGCACCTGATCGGCGAAACCACCGACGTCGACAAGGAATACCTGGTGCGCGTCGAGTACACCAAGCCCGGCAAGCTGCCGGACAGCGACCTGAAAAAGCTGTGCCACGGCCTGTGGATGGACGGCAAGCCGCTGCTGCCGGCCAAGGTGCGTTGGCAGAACGAAGACCAGCTCAGCATCACGCTGCGCGAAGGCAAGAAGCGCCAGATCCGCCGCATGTGCGACATGGTCGGCCTCAAGGTTGTTGGATTGAAACGAGTCCGCATCGGCAAGGTCAAACTGGGCGACCTGCCGGTCGGCCAATGGCGCTATCTGCGGCCCGAAGAGCAGTTCTGACCGGTCCGGCGTGGACCAGAGTGCACAGGGAGCGAAATATTCTTGCCATTTAGCAAGCCAAGCGCGCGAATAAACTGTAAACTGTGCAGATCGACCTCGCATCGTAGAGTCATTATCAAAGAGATATGCCGTCGTGAACGATCCTATACCGAATGAATTTCGCCGCGGTCCGCCCAGCCTAAAAGATGCTGTGGAACCCATTCCGGCGGGTTCCAAGCCGCACGAGATGACCGATGAGCATGACATCGGCGATTCCCTGACGCTGCTCGCCGACAACGGCGATCCGATCTCCATTTATCCGGCCAGCACCACCAATGTGGTGATGGCGCGCATCAAATCGGTCGACCCCGAAAATCCGTATTTTGTGCTGGAGCTGAACGAGGGCGAGTTCCTGCCACCCGGCGACGCCGTGTTCGTCGCCTGGCTGCGCGCGGCCAAGGTGCAGTTCAAGCTCAGTTCGCCGGACTGGGCCTGCACGCCCGGCGAGCCGACCCTGATCCCGCTGGACTTCCCGACCAAGTGCCAGGTGCTGAACCGCCGCGCGTCCACGCGGCTGGAAACGCCGCTGGGCATCTACTACATGGCCTCGTTTGTCCTGAACGGCAAGCCCTACGAGCTGCAGCTGTACGACTTCTCGGCCGGCGGCGTCGGCATGCGGGCGCCGCCGCGCGACTGCGTCGGCCTGTATGTCGGCCGCAAGCTGCAACGCGTGCGGCTGGAGCTGGGCCCGGATTCGGTGATGATCGCCGACCTCGACATCCGCCTGTCGCGCACCTTCCGCTCCTTCCTGCTGGGCGAGCAGGTGCAGATCGGCTGCCAGTTCGTCAACCTGTCGCCGTCGATGCAGGAAGAACTGGCGCGCCTGCTGGACAAGCTCAACCTCAGCAAACAGCGCTAGCCGTCGCAACACAAGCTTACCGGGCATGCAACTTGCTTAGAAAAGCAGCTTAGATAGCTGCTTTTTTTTAGGGGCCCGGCATGACAAAAATAGAGTCCGAACCGACGCAACGCATCGTCAAGATCCGTCGCGACTACAACACCTGGGTGGCCAACGAAACCATCGAGGACTACGCGCTGCGCTACACGCCGCGCGCGTTCCGCAAATGGTCGGTGTTCCGCGTGTCGAACACGGCCTTCGGCGCGATCTCGTTCCTGGTGCTGGAGGCGATCGGCGGCACCATCACCGTCAACTACGGCTTCATCAACGCGCTGTGGGCCATCATGGCGGTCGGCCTGATCATCTTCCTGACCGGCCTGCCGATCAGCTACTACGCCGCCAAGTACGGCGTCGACATGGACCTGCTGACGCGCGGCGCCGGCTTCGGCTATATCGGCTCGACCATATCGTCCTTCGTCTACGCCTCGTTCACCTTCATCCTGTTCGCGCTGGAAGCGGCCATCATGGCCTACGCGCTGGAGCTGTACTTCCACCTGCCGCTCTACCTGGGCTACATGGTCAGCGCCCTGGTCGTGATCCCGCTGGTGACGCACGGCGTCACCCTGATCAGCCGCATCCAGATGCTGACGCAGCCCGTGTGGCTGGTGCTGATGGCCCTGCCCTTCATCGCCATCCTGCAGAAGCAGTCGGAGCTGCTGCCGCAACTGCTGCACTACGCCGGCCGCTCCGGCCAAAACGGCCAGTTCAACGTGCTGATGTTCGGCGCCGCCACGGCGGTCGGCGTGGCCCTGATCACCCAGATCGGCGAACAGGTCGACTTCCTGCGCTTCATGCCGCAGAAGACCGCCGCCAACCGCTACCGCTGGCATCTGGGCGTGCTGGCCGCGGGGCCGGGCTGGATCGTGCTTGGCATCGCCAAGATGCTGGGCGGCGCGCTGCTGGCCTTCCTGGCCATCAGCAGCGCGGTGCCGCTGGCGCAGGCGGTCAACCCGACCCAGATGTACCTGGCCGGCTTCGGCCAGGTATTCGACCATCCGTCGGTGGCGCTGCTGGCGACGGCGCTGCTGGTGGTGATCTCGCAGGTCAAGATCAACATGACCAACGCCTACGCCGGCTCGCTGGCCTGGTCCAACTTCTTCGCGCGGCTCACGCACAGCCATCCGGGGCGCGTGGTGTGGGCCGTGTTCAACGCGCTGATCGCCGTACTGCTGATGGAGCTGGACGTGTTCCAGGCGCTCGACCAGGTGCTCGGCCTGTACTCCAACGTCGCCATCTCGTGGATCACGGCGGTGGTGGCGGACCTGGTGGTCAACAAGCCGCTGGGCCTGAGCCCGAAAGGCATCGAGTTCCGCCGCGCCTATTTGTATGACATCAATCCGGTCGGCGTCGGCGCCATGCTGCTGGCGTCGGCCCTGTCGGTGGCGGCCTTCATGGGATTGTTCGGCCACCAGGCGCAGGCCTTTTCCGCCTTCATCGCGCTGCTGACGGCGTTCGTGGCGTCGCCGCTGATCGCCGTCGCCACCAGGGGCAAGTACTACATCGCCCGCCAGCCGTCGCCAGTGCACAGCAAGACCTGCGTGATCTGTGAAAAGGAATACGAGTCCGAGGACATGGCGCACTGTCCGGCCTACCAGGGCGCGATCTGTTCGCTGTGCTGCTGCCTGGACGCGCGCTGCAACGACCTCTGCAAGCCGCATGCGAAAGTGTCGTCGCAATGGCAGGCCGCGATGCAGGCGCTGCTGCCCAAGTCGCTGTGGCGCTACCTGAGCAGCGGACTGGGACACTACCTGCTGCTGATGATCGTCACGCTGCTGTTCCTGGGCGCCTTGCTGGGACTGATCTACTACCACGAACAGTCGGTGCTGGCGGCCGGCGACGCCGCCCTGCTGCCGCAGCTGCAACTGGTGTTCTTCAAGATCTTCGCGGCGCTGCTGCTCACCAGCGGCATCGTCGCCTGGTGGCTGGTGCTGACCAGCGAAAGCCGCCGCGTGGCGCAGGAGGAATCGAACCGCCAGACCGGCCTGCTGACGCGCGAGATCGAACTGCACAGCCAGACCGACGCCCAGCTGCAGCAAGCCAAGAAGACCGCCGACCTGGCCAACCAGGCCAAGAGCCGCTACATCGCCGGCATCAGCCACGAGATCCGCACGCCGCTCAATTCCATCCTCGGCTACGCGCAGCTGCTGGACAACGACCCGTCGATACCGGAGCACCGCCAGCAGGCGATCCGCGTGATCCGCAGCAGCGGCGAGCATCTGCTGTCGCTGATCGAGGGGACGCTGGACATCGCCCGCATCGAGGGCGGCAAATTCAACTTCGACATGAAGGAGCTGAACTTCCCCGACTTCATCGGCCAGATCGTGCGCATGTTCGAACTGCAGGCGGCCAACAAGGGACTGGCCTTCCGCTACGAGCTGACCGGCGCGCTGCCGCGCATCGTGCGCGCCGACCGCAAGCGGCTGGGCCAGATCCTCATCAACATCCTCGGCAACGCGGTCAAGTTCACCAGCACCGGCGGCATCGTGCTGCGCCTGCAGTACGCGCGCGAGATGGCCTCGTTCGAGATCGAGGACAGCGGTCCCGGCATCCTGCAGGAAGAGATCGACCACATCTTCGAACCTTTCTCGCGCGGCAGCGCCAGCGCGCACGCCAACGCCAGCGGCACGGGCCTGGGCCTGCCGATCTCCAAGATGCTGACGCAGCTGATGGGCGGCGAACTGAATATCCGCAGCACGCCGCAGCAAGGCAGCGTATTCCACATCCGGCTATTCCTGCCCAGCGTGCACGCCTCGGCCCGTGAGCTGAAGGAACTGGAGCAGCCGGCGGCGCAGCGCAGCGGCTATCGCGGCACGCGGCGCCGCATCCTGGTGGTCGACAACGAACGGGTCGACCGCGAGATGCTGCTCCATATCCTGACGCCGCTGGGGTTCGACGTGGCGCTGGCCGAATCCGGCCTTGAGTGCCTGGACCTGCACGCCTCCTTCCAACCGGACCTGATCCTGATGGACCTGGCCATGCCGGCCATGGACGGCTGGGAAGCGAGCTACATCCTGCGCCGCCGCCAGTTGTCGCAGGTGCCGATCGCCATCGTCTCCGCCAACGCCTTCGACAAGGGCATGGAAAACGCCGCCGGCATCACGGCGGCGGACTTCATCGTCAAGCCGGTCAACGTGGCCGAGCTGCTGGACTGGATAGGCCGGCGCCTGGCGCTGGAATGGATCACGCAGCCGGCCATCAGCATCGAGGTGGCGGCGACGGCGCCGGAACTGGCGCAGCTGGTGCTGCCGCCCGCCGCGCAGCTGCAGGCCCTCAATGAGCTGGTCCGCATCGGCTACGTGCGCGGCATCCAGAACAAGCTCGATGAAATCAGCGCGCTCGACGCACGCTACCTGCACTTCACGCAAACCATGCGCAATTTCGCCGCCCGCTTCCAGCTGGACGCGATGGCCGACTTCCTCCGAAAGCACCAGAACAATGAACTTCAACACTGACCGCAACGTCGTCCTGGTGGTGGACGACGTACCCGAAAACCTGGCCGTGCTGCACGACGCACTGGACGAATCGGGCTACACCGTGCTGGTGGCGAACAACGGCGCCACCGCCTTGCAGCGCGCCGCCGAGGCGCAGCCGGACATCATCCTGCTGGACGCGGTCATGCCCGGCATGGACGGCTTCGAAACCTGCCGCCATTTGAAAGCCAGCCTGGCCACGCGCCACATCCCGGTGGTGTTCATGACCGGCCTGACGGAAGCGGAGCATGTGGTGGCGGCCTTCGCCGCCGGCGGCAACGACTACGTCACCAAGCCGCTGCGCACCAGCGAGGTGCTGGCGCGGATCACCTCCCACCTGCAGACGGCGCGCCTGATGGACCAGGCCCGCAGCGCGCTGGACGCCTTCGGCAACGCGGTGATCGCGATGACGCCGCGCGACGGCAAGATCGTCTGGCAAACGCCGCTGGCGCGCACGCTGATGCAGGGCTATGCGGTCGACACGGAATTGACGGCGTGGCTGGCGGCGACGCAGCTGGCGCACAGCCAGGGCCAGTCGCATCCGCCGCTGACGCTGCAGCGGGCCAGCCGCCGCCTGATCTTCTCGGCGGCGGAGTTCAGCGAAAACGAACAGTGGATGATCGTGCTGCGCGAGGAATCGGACGGCGCGCAGATCGAGAAGCTGATGGCGTCCTTCAAATTGACGCAGCGCGAATCGGAGGTGCTGAACTGGGTCATCAAGGGCAAGACCAACCGCGACATCGGCGACATCCTCGGCACCAGTCCGCGCACCGTGAACAAGCACCTGGAGCACGTGTTCGTCAAACTCGGCGTGGAAACCCGCACCTCCGCCGCAGCGGTCGCGATGGGCAAGCTGCGGCTCAGAACGACGGAAGCCGCAAGCCCAGTTGAATCGCCAGCAGGCGCACCACCACGATAGACACCAGGCCGGCGCCGAACGCCCAGCGCGGCGGCATGCCGGCCTTCTTCAACAGGATGTAGAGCAGGATGCCGGCGATGGCGGCGGTCGCATAGATATCCTGGCGCAGTATCAGCGGCACCTTGGCGGCCAGGATGTCGCGCACCAGGCCTCCGCCGACGCCGGTCAGTGTGCCCATCAGGATGACGATCAGCGCGCGGCAGCCCTGCGCCTCCGCCACCTTGGCGCCGGACATGGCGAACAGCGCCAGCCCCAGCGCGTCGGCGATCAGCAAGGCGTCGGTCGGCACCGGCAGCACCTGCACCCAGACGATGGTGAAGACGGCCGAAGCGACGATCACCAGCAGCGGCTTGGGATCTTCGATCCAGAACACCGGATGGCGGTTCAGCAGCAAGTCGCGCACCGTGCCGCCGCCGATGGCGGTCATCGCGGCCAGCACCATGATCCCCAGCAGATCCAGATGGGAAGCCATCGCCGCCAGCGTGCCGCTGGCGGCGAATACGGCCACGCCGATCAGATCGAGGATATAAAAAAGCAAACGCAACTCCACGGCAAACCTGACAAATAAAAAAGGACCGTTACTTTATCAGCAATTGGAGCTGCGGCCAAATGATGCGGGCCGGCTCAGCGCTTTTTCATGGCGCGCGCCAGCAGCTGCCTGCCCTCGGCGGTGGCCAGCCTGACCTGATCCGGCGACAGCCCCTGCGACATCTTCTGCATAAATTCATCCGGCAGCGGATTGGGAGCGGTCCTGTTGGCGCCGCCCAGCAGTGCTTCGTAGTGGTCGTGCACGGCGGTCGCATAGCGCAGCGCCGCCAACGGATGCCGCTTCTGCAGCGCGCTGTCCTCGTTGTACTCGCCGAGCAGCGTGATCATGCTGGGGATGCGGCCCTGCTGCGCCTGCGCCTCCAGATAGCTCAGCGCCTGCGCCTTCCAGGCCAGCACCAGCGGATCATCGGGCCGGGATTCCAACGCCGACCGATCGCCGAACGGGCCGGTTTGCAGAAACGCCAGGTCCGCGCTGTCGATGCCGGCCCTGGCCGCCAGCGCCAGATGATCCAGCCGGGTGGTTCTCATCCGCTCGGTCATATCGGCACACAGCAGTTTTTCCGCAGCCTTCTCCGCGGCGTTCGCCGGCCGCATGAAGTCTCCGTCCGCCACGGCCAAGTCGCCGGTGCGCTGGAAGTCGATACAGGTTTGCACCAGCCAGTAAGCGTCCAGGGCGTCCGCCGGCCTGCCGGTAGCGGCCAGCCGGTCCACCTGCTGCGCCAGCGTATAGCGCGGATCGGATTTGGGCAGCAGGGTCGAAGACTGGCCCCGGCGGGCATCCGCCAGGGCGGCGCGGGTGGCGATCTGCTGCCTGGCCGCGACGGGTTCGCCGGCCGGACGGCGGGCCGACCAGTACCCGCCCACCAAGAGCAGCGGCACCAGCACGATGACATAAAGCGATAGATGCGGTCTCATGACGGCTACAAAGTGGCAAGAAAGACAATGTAGCATAGATACCAAGGCGCGAAATGCGCGCTTTGTCACACCAGGCACCCACCGCCGGCCTATACCGCCAGATGGCGCTTGACGTCAGGCGCGTTCATCGCCGCCTGGGCGCCCGAGGCCACCACCTCGCCGCGCGACAGCACGATGAACTGATCCGCCAGTTCGTGGGCGAAATCGAAGTACTGCTCGCACAGCAGGATCGCCATGTCGCCGCGCTGGCGCAGCAACCGGATCACGTTGCCGATGTCCTTGATGATGGACGGCTGGATGCCCTCGGTCGGCTCGTCGAGGATAATCAGTTTGGGCTCGGCCAGCAGCGCGCGCGCAATCGCCAGCTGCTGTTGCTGGCCGCCGGACAGGTCGCCGCCGCGCCGGTGCAGCATGTCCTTCAGCACCGGGAACAGCTCATACACCTCGCCCTTGATGGTGGACGCCTTCCTGCCGCTGCACGTGGCGAGGCCCATCAGCAGGTTTTCCTCCACCGTCAGCCGCGCAAAGATCTCCCGACCCTGCGGCACGTAGGCGATGCCCGCGCGCGCGCGCTGGTGCGGCGCCATGCGCGTGATGTCGCGCCCTTCCAGCCGCACCGCGCCGGCCGATACCGGCAGCACGCCCATCAGGCATTTGAGCAGCGTGGTCTTGCCGACGCCATTGCGCCCCAACAGCGCCATGCACTTGCCCCGTTCCAGTTCCAGCGAAACGCCGCGCAGCGTGTGCGAAGAACCGTAGTACTGGTTGATTTTTTCCACTTTCAGCATATGCGTCAGCGCCCCAGATAAACTTCAATCACCCGCTCGTCGGACTGCACTTGCGACATCGTGCCCTGCGCCAGCACCGAGCCTTCGTGCAGCACCGTCACCACGCCCTGTTGCGCAATCTCCGTCACGAACGCCATGTCGTGCTCCACCACCATGATCGAATGCTTGCCGCGCAACTCGTTGAGCAGCTCCGCCGTGCGCGCCGTTTCGGCGTCGGACATGCCGGCCACCGGTTCGTCCAGCAGGATCAGCTGCGGTTCCTGCATCAGCAGCATGCCGATCTCCAGCCACTGCTTCTGCCCGTGCGACAGCAGCCCTGCCAGCCGCTGCTCGCTGCCGTTCAGCCGTATCTGCTTGAGGATCTCGTCGATCTTGCCGCGCTGTTCGGACGACAGCCGCACGAACAGGGTGGTCCGCACGCGCTTGTCGGTCTTCATCGCCAGTTCGAGATTTTCAAATACCGTGTGCTGCTCGAAGATGGTCGGCCGCTGGAACTTGCGGCCGATGCCGGCGTGGGCGATCTGGTATTCCGTCATGCGGCTCAGGTCCATGGTCTGGCCGAAGAAGGCGGTGCCGGAGGTCGGCCGCGTCTTGCCGGTGATGACGTCCATCATCGTGGTCTTGCCGGCGCCATTGGGGCCGATGACGCACCGCAGCTCGCCGACCGAAATATCCAGGCTCAGTTTATTCAGCGCGCGGAAGCCGTCGAACGACACCGTGATCTCTTCCAGGTACAGGATGGCGCCGTGCGTGGTGTCCAGTCCGGGCTCCGCCACGCGGCCCGACGAAATGTTCAAATGTTCGTTGGCGCTCATGCCTGCTCCTTGCGCCAGCGCGCCGCCAGTCCTGCTATGCCCTGCGGCAGATAGCGCGTCACCAGGATGAAGATCAAACCCAGCGCGAACAGCCACAGATTCGGGAAGGCGCCGGTGAACCAGCTTTTCAAACCGTTGACCGAGAACGCGCCGATGATAGGCCCCAGCAGCGTGCCCCGTCCCCCCACTGCCGCCCAGATCACCATCTCGATCGAGTTCGCCGGCGACATCTCGGATGGATTGATGATGCCGACCTGCGGCACATACAGCGCGCCCGCTATCCCGCACAACACCGCCGACAAGGTCCACACGAACAGCTTGAACCACAGCGGGTTATAACCGATGAACATCAGCCGCGATTCCGAATCGCGCACCGCCTGCAGCACGCGTCCCAGCTTGGACTTGACGATCCAGCGGCACAGCAGCAGCGAGCCGGCCAGCATCGCCAGCGTGACCAGGTACAGCGTGGCCTTGGTGGCGGGCGCGCTGATCGAGTAGCCCAGTATCCGCTTGAAGTCCGTGAAGCCGTTGTTACCGCCAAAGCCGGTGTTATTCCGGAAAAACAGCAGCATGAAGGCGTAGGTCATGGCTTGCGTGATGATCGAGAAGTACACGCCCTTGATGCGCGAACGGAAAGCGAAGTAGCCGAACACGAACGCCAGCACGCCGGGCACCAGCACCACCAGCGCCAGGCAGTACCAGAAGCTGTCGGTGGCGGACCAGAACCACGGATAGGTTTTCCAGTCGAGGAAGACCATGAAGTCCGGCAGGTCGCTCTGGTACACGCCTTCCCTGCCGATGGCGCGCATCAGGTACATGCCGTGCGCGTAGGCGCCCAGCGCGAAGAACACGCCGTGGCCCAGCGACAGGATGCCGGCATAGCCCCACACCATGTCGAGCGCCAGCGCCGCCAGCGCGTAGCACATGAACTTGCCGACCAGGCTGACCATGTAGCTGGGCACATGCAGCGGATGGCCGTCCGCAAAGGCCAGGTTCAGCAAAGGCAGCGCGGCCAGCACCGCGCAGCAGACGGCGATGCCGCTCCACGCCCGGCGCGAAAAGAGAGAGGGATGATTCATTCGGCGCTCCTGCCTTTCATGGCGAACAGGCCCTGCGGCCGCTTCTGGATAAACATGATGATGAAGACCAGGATGGCGATCTTGGCCAGCACCGCGCCCGCCACCGGCTCCAGGAATTTATTCGCTTCGCCCAGTCCCAGCGCCGCGATGATGGTGCCGGCCAGCTGGCCGACGCCGCCCAACACCACCACCATGAAGGAATCGACGATGTAGCTCTGGCCCAGGTCCGGCCCGACGTTACCCAGCTGCGACAAGGCCACGCCGCCCAGCCCCGCGATGCCGGAGCCGAGACCGAAGGTCATCATGTCGATCTTGGCGGTGGAGACGCCGACGCAGCCGGCCATGCGGCGGTTCTGCATCACGGCGCGGACGAACAGGCCAAGCCTGGTCTTGTTCAGGATCAGCCAGACGCCGGCCACCACGAACAGCGCGAAGGCGATGATGACGATGCGGTTATAGGCCAGCACCAGTGAACCCAGCACCGTCACGCCGCCGGACATCCACGAAGGATTCGCCACCTCGACATTCTGCGCGCCGAAGATGGTGCGCACCGTCTGCATCAGTATCAGGCTGATGCCCCAGGTGGCCAGCAGCGTTTCCAGCGGACGGCCGTAGAGCCAGCGGATCACCGTGCGCTCCAGCGCGATGCCGACGGCGGCCGTCACCAGGAAGGCGGCCGGCAGCGCGGCGATCAGGTACCAGTCCACCGCCGATGGGAAGTAGTTGCGGAAGCCGAGCTGGCACAGGTAGGTGGTGTAGGCGCCTATCATCAGCAGCTCGCCGTGGGCCATATTGATGATGCCCATCAGGCCGAAGGTGATGGCCAGGCCAAGGGCCGTCAGCAGCAGCACGCTCGCCAGCGAGATGCCGTAGAAGACGTTGCCGATAAATTCGGTGCGCGCCAGGCGGCTGTCCAGCGCCTGCAAGGTGTGGGCGGCGGCCACGCGTACCGCCTGGTCGGGTTCTTTATCGCTCAGCATCGCTTGCAACAGCGGGCGCAGGTTGGCGTTGCTGCTGTCGGCAAGCGCCTCGACGGCAGCCTTGCGCTTGGCGGCGTCCGGCGATTGCAGGTTGGCGGTGGCGGCGACCAATTGCAGCATCGGGCGGATCTCGGCGTCCTGCTCCTTCGCGAGCGCTTTTTCGATCAAAGGGGCTTGCGCCGGTGTGACGCTTTTTTGCAGCTCGGTGGCTGCGGCCAGCCGCTGCGCGCGGTCCGGGGAGAACAGTTTGAGGGCGGACAGTGCCTCGTCGACGGCGCCGCGCAGGCGGTTGTTGACCATCACGCCGTCCAGGCCTTCGGGCAGCGGGCCGGTTTCGCCCGTGGCCGGATTGTAGGCCTTGTCGTCGGTGACGATGTAGATGCGGCCGTCCGGCGTGGCGTATAGCGCGTCGCTCTTGAGGGCCGTCAGCAGGCGGGTGGCGTCGTCGTTGGCCAGCGCGCCGATCTTGACGATGGCGTCGACGCGGGCGTCGGGGTCGTCGCCGGCCAGGGGCGCCAGCAAGCTGCTGTCGATGGCGGCTTGCGCCGCGCAGGACAACAACAGGCAGGCCAGGAGCAGGAGTTTTTTCAAGGTGGTGTCCTCAGGTGATACTGGTTTGCTGCCGCGCCCCGTCACACCGACCGGGGCGCAGCTTCACGGCTTACAGCTTCTGCTTACCCTCGTTACCCGGAATGTACGGGCTCCACGGATTCGCACGCACCGGGCCAGGCGTCTTCCACACCACGCTGAACTGGCCGTCCGGACGGATCTCGCCGATGAACACCGGCTTGTGCAGGTGGTGGTTGGTCGGATCCATCGTCAACGTGAACCCCGATGGCGCCTTGAAGGTCTGCCCCGCCATCGCCGCGATCACCTTGTCGGTGTCGGTCGACTTGGCCTTTTCCACCGCCTGCGCCCACATGTGGATGCCGACATAGGTCGCTTCCATCGGGTCGTTGGTCACGACGGTGTTCGCGTTCGGCAGCTTCTTGGCGACGGCATAGGCTTTCCACTTCTTGATGAACTCCGTATTCACCGGATTCTTCACCGACTCGAAGTAGTTCCACGCCGCCAGGTGGCCCAGCAGCGGCTTGGTGTCCACGCCGCGCAGTTCCTCCTCGCCCACCGAGAACGCCACCACCGGCACATCGGTCGCCTTCAGGCCCGCGTTGCCCAGCTCTTTGTAGAACGGCACGTTGGAGTCGCCATTGATGGTGGAGATGACCGCCGTCTTGCCGCCGGCCGAAAACTTCTTGATGTTGGCGACGATGGTCTGGTAGTCCGAGTGGCCGAACGGGGTGTACACCTCGTCGATATCGCTATCCTTCACGCCTTTGCTCTTCAGGTAGGCGCGCAGGATCTTGTTGGTGGTGCGCGGATAAACGTAGTCGGTCCCCAGCAGCACGAAGCGCTTGGCGCCGCCGCCCTCCTTGCTCATCAGGTATTCCAGCGCAGGTATCGCCTGCTGGTTGGGCGCGGCGCCGGTGTAGAACACATTCTTCTCCAGCTCCTCGCCCTCGTACTGCACCGGATAGAACAGCAGGCTATTCAACTCTTTGAACACCGGCAGCACCGACTTGCGCGACACCGACGTCCAGCAGCCAAACACCACCGACACCTTGTCCTGCGCGATCAGGCCGCGCGCCTTCTCGGCGAACAGCGGCCAGTTGGAAGCCGGATCGACCACCACCGCCTCCAGCTTCTTGCCCAATACGCCGCCCCTGGCGTTGATTTCGTCGATGGTCATCAAGGCCACGTCTTTCAGCGACGTTTCGGAAATCGCCATCGTGCCGGACAGCGAATGCAGGATGCCGACCTTGATCGTGTCGGCGGCGTAGGCTTGTGCGCCGGCGGCCAGCATGGCGGTGGCGGCGGCGATACGGCTCAGGGATGCGATGAACAGACGACGATTTTGCATGAGATAGCTCCGTGTGGTTGAATTAGAATTGCAGCTGCAAGGTGACCGAGAACTTGTCCGTATCGGCGGCCTTGGTCATCCTGGTCTTCGAGTACACGGCGCTGACCTGCGCGTTGTAGCCGTCGATGATGTAGTTCACGCCCGCGTCGTACTGCTTGGTGTCGATGTCGGTGTCGGCGGCGAATTTCTGCCAGCGCACGAAGGGCTGGAACTTGCCCCAGCCGGCCTTCTCCTCGAAGATCCAGGAAGCGCCGGCCGAATAAGCCTTGCCCTGTTCGGACTTGATGATGTCGTCGGTGTTGTAGTCGTACCAGGCCGCCTCCAGCGCGAAGGCGCCGGAGCCCTTGACCCGCTTCTCCATCAGGAAGTCAACGTTGTAGGAGCTGTACTTGCCGCTCTTGGCGACGGTGAGGATGCCGTCCTTCTGGTAGCGCCCCGCCACGCCGATCGACAGGATGTCGGCGCCGCCATGGTAATTGCCGGTGCCGTAGTAGCCCGGCTCCGCATCCCAGAAGTCGTATTGCAGGCGGCCGGCGTACATCAGCGAGTCGTCGGCCTTGACGCCAGCCGCCTTGGCCTGCGATTGCGTCATCGAGCCGATGCCGAAGGTATGGCCTTCGAACACGCCGAACGAGTAACCCAGCTTGCCCTCGGCGACATCGCCCCAAACCACCACGCCGTCGTCGCGGCCGCGGAAGATGCCGCCGTTGTAGCCGTAGCGCGAAGCCACGCCGGCCCAGTAGCCGCCGCCCAGCGAGTAGTACGGCCCGGCCATGTTGGCGCGGTCGCTGGGCGACAGCAGGCGGCCGGCCCAGATGTTCAATTCGGGCGAGATGGCGAACTGGCCGGCGGCATCCAGGATGCGGATCTTGTCGCCATCCCACTCCGTGTTCAGCATGCCCTTGATGTTTTTATTGAGCGACGCACCCAGGAACAGGCGCGCCGAATCCAGGTTGAAATCGCTGGAGCGGTCGGTGCCGTCAGGCGCGCCGTTCTTGGCGCTGGTGTAGCTCTCGCGCATGCCGAAGCCGACGCTGACCGACTTGTCCTCGCCAAAATTGACCGTGGCGCCGGCGTAAGCATTGCCTGCCACAGCCGCCGCAGCGGCCAGCAGCATTCCCCGTTTCAAACCCATCTTGTTCCCCTTTTCGGTTTTGGATGCTGCAAGATTAGCCAGCAGACAAGCCGTGAGGAATACGTCGAATGACGTAGTGGTATGGGAGGGACAAGAGGCCTTGAATTAATGGCACAATAGCGGCTTACTTTTTTGGAGCACCATCATGACCATTTTTGCCGCCTCGGTTTTCGACGCCACCGTTATCTACGAAGGCAATGAACTCTTCAAAGGCCAGGGCGCCGCGCGCGGCTGGGCCGAGAAGCTGGCGAAGGAGCTGGAGTGCGAGATCGGCGTCGAGAAGATCGGCACCGGCTGGGTACTGACCGGCACCGTCGACGGCGAGGCCTGCAAATGGAGCATCGTCGGACAGCGTCTCAAGCGCATGGACTGAAGCATGCGCTAATGCACAACAGCCTCAACGGCCGGCGACCGGCGGTGACGCCTCGGCGCGCAGGATAATCACGGCAGTGGCGATATCCTCATGGCGATTGCGCGCCAGCGAATTGACCGTCATGTAGACCTTCACCGCCGCCAGCGAAGCGTGGTCGCCGAAAAACGCACCCTCTGCGTCGTAGCGCTCCGGGAAGTTCTCGTTATTCAGCGGACAGGCCGGCGATTCGTTCTTCCCGCGGCTCTGGCGCTTTTCGCACCGGGTGTAGCTGTCGCCGTTGACGGCGGCGGCGATCAGATGGTCGGTGGGCTGATCCAGCATCACAGGAAAACTGAAGCGGCGCGCAACCCCGTCCACCTTCATCTCGAAACTGAGCACGCCCTTGTAGGCAGGCAGGTTTTCCAGTTTGAGTTTTGCGTCCGATATTTTCCCGGGCGGGATAAAGCCATCGCCACCCAAACCGCCACGGAACGTCGCGTCGGTACCGCCGATCTGGCGGTACTCCATACTGCGGTGTATGAACAGCAGATTGTCATAGGCCGATTGCGGAACCGGCTTGTTGGCCGCCATCGCCTGGGCCTGAGCCACTATCGCCAGCATGCGCGCCTGCCGTTCCGCCGGGCCAGGCATAGGCCCGCGGCTGGCCTCCACAGTCAGGCGCACCTTCGACTCCTGGCCGACAAACAAGTGCATATTGTCGCGCCGGCCCCACCACAACTCGCCAACCGGACCACTACTGCCGGACTGCTCCCATGCGGCGGGGTCGTAGGTATCTTTGGGCGTCGGATCTTCGCGGCCCAGATCGGGATTGCGAAGGCCGGCCAGCTTACCGTCCTTGCTGAACGCCGCCATCTTGTACGAGCCACCGTAATTGATGGCGCCGACGCCGGCATTGGACGCGTATTGCGAACAGGCGTTCTGGCTGGCGCCAGGGGGCAGCCATGGCTTGACCGTCGGCGGGCAGCGCTCCAGCGTTTCCGGGCCGGCGACGGCGGGCAGCGTCACCCACAGCGCGGCGAACAGAGGCAGCATCGAGTACATATTCTTCATGAGGCGTCAGTTTGAATTTAAAAAAAATATTATATATACAATAATAATTTGGTGCCGCACGACGTGGGGGTTCGGAGTAGAATTTAGCTTCGTCCATGCCGCCGAGCCGCTCCATCATGCCTCAAGCACTGCCCTTCCAGATTCGAAAAGAATGCCCACCCGGCGCCTGCGAGTGCCGCCGCGACGAGCTGCTGGAACAATGGGACAGCACGCCCGACGCCATCGACATCCGCATCCTGCGCCTCACCCGCGAGCAGGAAAAGGCGCTGATCGAAAAGATCGAGAACATCGCCAGCTTCGAGGAGCTGGGGCGCATCGAGCGGCGCATGCTGGAGCAGCTGGGCATCCGCCTGACCATCACCCCCAGCGCGAACGGCGTGCGGACCGTGATGGGCCTGCAGATACGCCTGGCGGAGCAGCCGGGCCTGTGCCGCAAGACCCGCGAGAACGTGCCGGCCGCCGTGCGCCGCTGCTTCAACAAACATCCCGATATCGTCTACGCGCTGCTGAACGCGCGCGACCTGCTGGGCGCCGAATAGCGCCCGTCCGCATCAGCCGGGATGCGCCAGCGCGGCGCCAGGCATGTTGCCGCCTTCGGTGCCGTCCGGGTAGATATCGTGGAATTTGCTGTAGTCCAGTATCCGCACATTGCCGTCCTGCTTGTCCGACATGATGTCGGCGAAGTGGTGGTTGAAGTAGATGTGCTCCGCCGCGTAGGTCTGGCGCGCGTGGACGAAATCGTTGAGGGTGTCGTCGGTGCCGGAAACGGCCACCGACAGCGTGGCGCCTTCGTTGTGCAGGTCTTCCTGCGACTTGCCCCAGAACGGACTCGATTCGTCGATCTTGTGCAGTATCGTCCACGTCAGCGCGAACACGCCGGAGCGCTCGCGCTCCAGCTGCAAATCGTAGAAGCGGGTGAAGATCTGCCCTTCCAGCGTCATCTCGCGGCGAATCAGCGTGGCCCGCACCGAGGCTTCCAATATCAGGTTGCCGCGTTCATTACCGGTCCTGAGCATCAGCGTCGGCACGCCGTTGAACGGCGTGATCACGGCGACGTCGGAAAACATGATGCGCGAGGTTGGTCGCGAGAAGCGCGCGAACAGCAGGCCCGTCACCGTCGCCACTTCCACCATGCCGAGCAGGATCTCGGTCGAGGCGACCACGTGGCCATAAGTCGAACCGGGATTCATGTAGCCGTAGCCGACGGTGGCCAGCGTTTCAATCGAGAAGAAGAAGGTGTCGAGGAAGGAATCCGGCCGCGCATTGGCGACCGAACCTGGCACCAGGAAGAACGCCAGCGCGAACGCCAGGTTGGTGAACATGTACAAGCCGCCAACCAGCAGGAAAAAGCGCGGCCAGCTCAGGGTCAGCATCCAGTGATAGATGTCGCCCCAATACCGGCGTCCCAGGCCTATCCGCTTGATCTGCGAAGTCCCCATCTGGAACACGCCGCGCTCATTGCCCACGCGTGGACGGACGACCTTTTGCGCATGCTTGCGCACCGGACCTTCACTCATCGCCTGGCCGCCTCAATCGTCGTCGTTGGGATCGAGGTCAGGGAACATCACATCGGTGAAGCCGAACTGGGAAAAGTCCTTGATGCGCATCGGGTACAACACGCCGAGCAGATGATCCACTTCGTGCTGCACCACGCGCGCGTGGAAGCCGTCGACGTCGCGCAGGATAGGCTGCTGGAGCTGGTCCACGCCTTCGTAGCGCAGGCTGGTGTAGCGCGGCACGCTGCCGCGCAGGCCAGGCACCGACAGGCAGCCTTCGAAGCCCTCTTCCATCTCGTCCGACAGCGGCGTGAGGACGGGATTGATCAATACCGTTTCCGGCACTTGCGGCGCATCGGGATAGCGGGCGTTCTGCTTGAAGCCGAAGATCACCAGCTGCAGGTTGACGCCGATCTGCGGCGCCGCCAGGCCCGCGCCATTGGCGGCGTGCATGGTGTCGAACATGTCGGCGATCAGCTCGCGCATGGCCGGGGTATCGAACTCGGTCACCGGCTCGGCCACGCGCAGCAGGCGCGGATCGCCCATCTTCAGGATTTCACGCACCGTCATTTGCCACCTCCGTTGATTTCGCACTGCATATCGCGCAGGAACTGGCAATACTCGGCGCCGGTCTCCGGATGCTTGAGGCCCATCGCCGTCATCGCCTTCAGATAGCCCAGCTTGGAGCCGCAGTCGTAGCGCTGGCCGTCGTAGCGGTAGGCCAGCACGCGTTCATCCTTCATCAGCGCGGCGATGCCGTCGGTCAGCTGGATCTCGCCGCCGGTGCCGGTGCCGAGGTTTTCCAGGTACTGGAAGATCCGGCCCGACAGCACGTAGCGGCCCACCACCGCCAGCGTGGACGGCGCCACATCCGGCGATGGTTTCTCGACGATGCCGTGCACCAGCTCCAGCTTCGGCAGGTAGGCCGAGGCGCTGACGATGCCGTATTGGCGCGTGGCTTCGCGCGCCACTTCCTGCACCGCCAGGATGCTGCAACGCTCATAGGCATAAAGCTCGGTCATCTGCGCCAGCACCGGCTTGACGCCGTCGGCGGTGTCCATGAAGTCGTCCGCCAGCAGCACGGCGAACGGCTCGTCGCCGATCACCGGGCGCGCGCACAGCACCGCGTGGCCCAGGCCCAGCGGCTCGGACTGGCGGATGTAGATGCAGTTGACGTTCTTCGGAATGACGTTCTGCACCAGCTGCAGCAAGGCCTTCTTGTCGGCCGCTTCCAGTTCCGCTTCCAGCTCGTAGGCTTTGTCGAAGTGGTCTTCGATGGCGCGCTTGTTACGGCCGGTGATGAACACCATTTCCGTGATGCCGGCGGCGACCGCCTCCTCCACGGCGTACTGGATCAACGGCTTGTCGACGATGGGCAGCATTTCCTTCGGCTGCGCCTTGGTCGCGGGCAGGAAACGGCTGCCAAGGCCGGCCACCGGGAATACTGCTTTTCTGATTTTGGACATGATCTTTCTTCTTATTTTATCTGGCTTCCAGCAGTGCCAGCAGGCCCGCCTCGTCCAGTATGGGCACTTCAAGCTCCTGGGCCTTGGCCAGCTTGCTGCCGGCATCGGCCCCTGCTACCAGGTAATGCGTCTTCTTGGATACCGAACCGGAGACCTTGCCGCCCTGCGCCTCGATCATGGCGGCGGCCTGGTCGCGGCTCAAGTTGGGCAGAGTGCCCGTCAAGACAAAGGTCTTGCCGGTCAGCGGGCCTTCGGCTGCCTGCTCCGGCAGTTGCGCCAGCAGGTCCTCGCGCAGCCGGTGCAGCGCCAGCAGCTGTTCGCGATGGCCCGGTTCCGCCATCCACGTTTCCAGCGCTTCCACCACGCCGGCCGGCAGGCCGAACACGGTGAACACCGGCAGGTGTGCCAGCACTTCCAGCGTCACTTCCTGTTCGACCAGCTGTTTGCTGCGTGGTTCCGTCAACTTGGGAATGCCCAGCGCGGCCATCAGCTTGACGGTGTCGAGCTTCTCGCGCAGCTTGGCGCTCGGCGGGTGCTCGCCGGTCGGCGCGACGCCGGCGGCCAGCAAGGCGTCGATGGCTTCCTGGTTCTTCGGCTCGGCGAAGAAGTCGGCGATCGACTCGGCGACCGTGCCGCCGATATCGGGCAGCACGCGCAGCAGCGCGGCAGGCACGCGGCGCACCAGGTCGAAACGCCCCAGCCATTCAGCCAGCGTCTTGGCGGTCGATTCGCCGACGTGGCGGATGCCGAGCGCGAACAGCATGCGCTCGAGCGGCGGGTTCTTGCTGGCGGCGATGGCTTCCAGCAGATTGTCCGCCCACTTGGTGGCGATCTTGCCCTGGGCGACAGTCTCCGGCGTAGTGCCTTCTCGCTCGTCGGCCAGGCGCTTCATTTCCAGCAGGTCTTCCAGCTTCAGCGCGTACAGATCGGCCACGCGCTGTACCTGGCCGTGTTCGACCAGGTTGTCGATGTAGCGGTCGCCCAGGCCTTCGATATCCATCATGCGGCGGCCGGCGAAGTGGCGGATCGCTTCCTTGCGCTGGGCCGAGCAGAATAAACCGCCGGAGCAGCGGGCAATCGCCTCGCCTTCTTCACGCACCACGTGCGAACCGCAGACCGGGCAGGTCTTCGGCAGCACATAGGCTTCCGGTTCCGGAGACAGGCGGCGTTCCAGCACCACCGACAATACTTCGGGAATCACGTCGCCGGCGCGGCGCACGATCACCGTGTCGCCGATGCGCACGTCCTTGCGGCGCACTTCGTCTTCGTTGTGCAGCGTGGCGTTGGTGACGTTGACGCCACCGACGAACACGGACGCCAGCCGCGCCACCGGCGTGATGGCGCCGGTGCGGCCGACCTGCACTTCAATCGCCAGCACGGTGGTCAGCGCTTCTTCTGCGGGGAACTTGTGCGCCAGCGCGAAACGCGGCGCGCGCGAGACGAAGCCCAGCGTGCGCTGGTCTTGCAGCAGGTTGGCTTTGTAGACCACGCCGTCGATTTCGTATGGCATGGTCGGACGCGCTTCGCCGATCTGTTTGTAGTAGGCCATCAGGCCGTCGTAGCCGCGCACCACGGCGGCTTCCTTCGCCACCGGCAGGCCCATGGTCCGATACCAGTCCAGCAGCGCGGAGTGCGACAGCGGCATTTCGACGCCTTCCAGCGCGCCGACGCCGTAGGCGAAGAAACTCAGCTTGCGCGATGCGGTGATGCGCGAATCGAGCTGGCGCAGGCTGCCCGCCGCCGCGTTGCGCGGATTGACGAATTCCTTCAGGCCGGCGTCGCGCTGGCGCGCATTCATCGCTTCGAAATCGCTCTTGAACATCAACACTTCGCCGCGCACATCGAGGATGGCGGGCGGCGTCGGGGTGTTCAGGCGCAGCGGAATCGAGCGGATGGTGCGAATATTGGTGGTGACGTCCTCGCCGGTGTAGCCGTCGCCGCGCGTGGCAGCTTGCACCAGCAGGCCGTCGAAGTAGCGCAGGTTGATGGCCAGGCCATCGTATTTGACTTCGGCAGCGAATTCAACGTGGTCGTTTGCATCCAAACCCTCGTTCACGCGCCGGACAAAATTCTCGATATCCTCTTCAGTGAAGCCGTTATTCAGCGACAGCATCGGCACCGTATGGGTGACCTGGTCGAACTGCGGCAGCGGCGCGGCGCCCACGCGCTTGGTGGGCGAATCGGGCAGCGCGAATTGCGGGTGTGCTTCTTCCAGCTTTTGCAGCTCGATGAACAGCTTGTCGTACTCCGCGTCCGGGATGGTGGGCGCGTCTTCCACGTGATAGGCGTGCAGGTGCTTGTTGAGCTCCGCGCTCAACGACTCGATGCGCGCTTTGTAATCCACTTCGGTCATGCTACTTCCTAGCTAAACAAACGCAACGCGCGGGTCGAACCGGCCGGAATATCGGCGTCGTTCATCTCGGCGTAGAAATCCTGTACCTGGCCGGCGATCTCCGCCAGCGCGGCGTCCGACAACGGCTGGTTGTAGTCGTCGACGATGGTCGCGTCCAGGCGGCCCACCAGCGATTTGGCGCACGCCACCATCGCACCGAAGCCGTCGCGGGCCGGCGTAACGCATGGCACGTCCAGCAGCAGCGTCAGGCGCGGCGTGGTTTCCTCGGCCAGCGTGACGTTGGTCGACAACGAGAACAGATGACCGCCCTCGCCGTCCGGCATCACGTAGCGGCCGTCGGGACGCACGTCGAAGCCCTGCTTTTCCAGTGCGCCCAGCAGCGTGGAGATGGCCCACGGCGCGCCGTTGGTTTGCAGGTTAACACCCAGTTGCGCGTCATGGCCGGCGACGAAGCGGTGCAGGTTGCGCGCCTCGGCCATCACTTCGATCATGTCCGGGATCTCCGGCTCGGCGCCGATTTCGTCGGCCATCGCGCGCAGGCGCGTGACCAGTTCCGAGTATTCCAGTTCGTTCAGCGCGGTGCTGCGGCTGGCCAGCTGCACGCCGCCTTGCAGCTTGGTGTAGACGCCGCCGTGGACGATGGGTTCCCAATCGCCGCTGACGGCCAGGCCGATGTAGTGCACCGGCTTGTTGCCGACCATGCGCAGCGTTTGCAGCACCGGCAGCAGCTTGTCGCCGCGCGCCGGTCCTTCCAGCGCCAGCGGCAGCAGGCAATCGATCAACGGGTCAACCAGCGCGGTGGCCTGTTCGGCCGCTGGCGTCACGGCGTTGACGCGCGGCGCGGCGGTCGGCGCGGTGGCGTCGGCCGGATCGGTCTCGAATTCGGCAACCACCGCGCCCAATGCGGCGGCAGCGACCGAGGCTTCGCCGCCCGCCAGGCCGGGAGCGGCGCTGTCGAGCGAGAAGCTAGGCTCGTGGCGCGCAGCGGACGACGGCGGCGCATCGCCGGTGCGCATCAGCACATCGTCATGATCGGTCGAGAAGGCGCGTTCGACGCTCTTCTTGGCCTTGTATTCCTGGATCTTGTTGTAGGTGAAAACGCCGGCGACGAATACGCCGGCGATTCCGATCAAACTCATTTGTAGGTCTGTCATGCTACTTGTGCCTCGGAAGCGAAGTTTGCGGCGGATTCCATATCCACCGCCACGATGCGCGATACGCCCTGCTCTTGCATCGTCACACCGATCAGTTGATTGGCCATCTCCATCGCAATCTTGTTGTGCGAGATGAAGAGGAATTGGGTGTGGTCAGACATGCGTTTGACCATCCGGCAGAATCGTTCGGTATTGGCGTCGTCCAGCGGTGCATCGACCTCGTCGAGCAGGCAGAACGGCGCGGGATTAAGTCGGAACATCGAGAACACCAGCGCCGTTGCGGTCAGCGCTTTTTCACCGCCGGACAACAGGTGAATGGTGGCGTTCTTTTTACCCGGCGGCTGGGCCATGACCTGCACGCCGGAATCGAGGATTTCGTCGCCGGTCATGATCAGCTTCGCCTGGCCGCCGCCGAACAGGATCGGGAACAGTTCGGAGAAGTGGCCGTTGACGCGGTCGAAGGTGTCTTGCAGCAGATCGCGTGTCTCTTTGTCGATGCGCGCGATCGCGTCTTCCAGCGTGTTGATCGCCTCGTTCAAGTCGGCGTTCTGCGCGTCGAGGAAGTTCTTGCGTTCGGAGGCCGTCGCCAGCTCGTCCAGCGCGGCCAGGTTGACCGCGCCCAGCATCGAGATCGCATTGGTCAGGCGGGTCACCTCACCTTGCAGGTACGAGGCCTTCATGTCGGGATGCAGCTTCTCGGCCAGCGCCGCTTCGTCGGCCTGCACTTCGGCCAGCTGCGCGGCGAACTGCTCCTGGTTCAGGCGCGCGGCCTGTTCCTTCAGCTGCATCTCCATGATCTTGTCGCGCTGCGGCTGCAGGGCGCGTTCGGTCGACATGCGGCCTTCCTCGAACATGCGCAGCTGCTGCGTGATCTGATCGAGTTCGTGACGGGCGTCGGACAGCGCTTTTTCCTGGCCGGTGCGGCGGTCCAGCAGCTCCTGCAAGCCTTCGTTGGCCTGGCCGGATTCGAGGTTGGCCAGTTCGGCCTGCCCCGCTTCCAGGCTTTGCGTGACCTGCGCCACCTGCGCGGTCGCGGTGGCGATCGAGCGGCGGAATTCTTCGATCTTGCTGCGCTGGGATTTCTCCGCGAACTGCGCTTCCTGCGCGGCGCGTTCCAGCTCGCGCAAGGCTTCGCGGGCGTCGGACAGGCGCTGCTCTTTTTCGAGGAACAGGGTCTGGCCTTCCTCGTGGTCGCCCTGCAGATTGCCGAGCTCCATGTCGAGCTGCTCGAACTTTTCCTCGGACTCCATCTTGACCTGGGTCTGTTCTTCTTCCTGCGCGGCGATTTCGGCCAGGTCGGTTTCGATCTGGTTGCTGCGCTGGTTGAAGCGCGCTTCGATCTCCGACAGCTTGACCACGTCCAGCTGCAAGGTGTGCACCGACTGCTGCAGGCTTTGCAGCTTGGCGCGGTACTCGGTCAGGCGGCGCGTCAGTTCGGAGACGGCGGCATCGGCGCGTACCGAACGGGCGCGCGCTTCGTCGGCCAGCATCTGCTGCGCGCGCAGCTGCTTGGTGATGTTGTCGATCTCCTGCTGGCGGCCCAGCATGCCGTCCTGCTCCGAATCGGCCGCGTAGAAACGCACGCTGCCCTGCGTGACGGCATGACCCTGGCGCGTGATGAAGCAAGCGCCGGCCGGCAGCTTGGCGCGGTCGGCGAAGGCTACCGCCGTGTCCTCGGCGATGTAGACGTTGTGCAGCCAGTCTTGCAACAGGCCGCGCAGGCCGGGGTCGTTCAGCTTGAGCAGATTGAGGAACGGCTTCAGGCCCGCCACTTCCACCGGCGCCGGCGGCACCGCGTGCGACGGCGCGAACAGCGCCAGCTTGGCCGGCGGCGCGTCGTTGAAGAAGGCCTTGGCCCATTCGATGTTCGACATCTGCAGGGCCGAGGTGCGCTCGCGCAGCACGGATTCCAGCGCGGTCTCCCAGCCGGATTCGATGTTCAGTTTTTGCCACAGGCGCGGCAACGTATCCAGCTCATGCTTTTGCAGCCACGGCGTGACCTTGCCCTGCGTCTGCACGCGCTCCTGCAACTGGCGCAGCGCGTTCAGGCGCGCTTCCAGCTGGGCGTTGGCGGCGGTTTCGGTGTTGACCTGGTGCTGCGCGGCCTGGCGTTCCTCGTCCAGCTTGGGCTGCTGTTCCAGCGCTTCGTCCAGCAGGTAGCCTTGCTCTTCCAGCGCCTGCTGCTTTTCTTCCAGCTGCAGGCGCAGGTTGCTCAGATGCGCGCTGTCCGGCAGATTGAGGCCGCTCTTTTCCTGTTGCAGGCGCTCGCGCCGCACGGCCAGGCCGTTGAGGATATTGTTGGCGTTGCGCTGGTGCGCCGATTCCAGTTCCAGCTGCTGCTGCGCCTGCATGATGCGGGCGCGCGATTCGGTGCTCTTGGTCTGCGCCTCGCGCCACACCTGCTCCAGCATCGGCAGCGACTCGGCCTTTTGCTCGGCCATCATCTGCGACTGCTCGACCTTGGCCGACAGCTCTTCCAGCGTGAACTCGCCTTCCTCGATCTGTCCGCCGTATTCGGTGGCCTGCTGCTGCCATTGGTCGCGCTGCGCGGTCAGCGCGGCCAGCTGCGCCTGCAGGCGGCTGCGCGATTCAATGACGAACTTGATCTGCGCTTCCAGGCTGCCGATTTCGGCGTTGGTCTGGTACAGGCTGCCCTGCGCCGTGTGCAGGCGGTCGCCGGCGGCGAAGTGGCCCTGGCGCATCTGCTCCAGCGACAGCTCGACGTTGCGCAGCTTGGCGGTCTGCTCTTCCAGGTCGTTCTGCGCCTGCTCCATCTCGCGGAAGTACTTCTTCTGCTCGTTCTCGGCTTCGATCTTGCGCAGCAGCCACAGCAGCTTTTGCTTTTCTTCCTGGTCCGATTGCAGCTGGTGGAATTTAGTGGCGACGGCGGCCTGGCCTTCCAGCTTTTCCAGGTTCGAGTTCAGCTCGCGCAGGATGTCGTCCACCCGCAGCAGGTTCTCGCGGGTGTCGTGCAGGCGGTTTTCGGTCTCGCGGCGGCGTTCCTTGTACTTCGAGACGCCGGCCGCCTCCTCCAGGAACACGCGCAACTCTTCCGGACGCGATTCGATGATGCGGCTGATCATGCCCTGGCCGATGATGGCGTAGGCGCGCGGGCCGAGGCCGGTACCGAGGAAGATGTCCTGGATGTCGCGCCGGCGCACCGGCTGGCCGTTGATGTAGTAGGTCGAGGTGCCGTCGCGCGTCAGCGTGCGCTTGACGGCGATCTCGGCGTACTGGCCCCACTGGCCGGAAGCCTTGCCGTCGTTGTTGTCGAACACCAGCTCGACCGAGGCGCGCCCGGCCGGCTTGCGGTGGGTCGAGCCGTTGAAAATGACGTCCTGCATGGACTCGCCGCGCAGCTCGGAAGCCTTGGACTCGCCCAGCACCCAGCGCACGGCGTCGATGATGTTCGACTTGCCGCAACCGTTGGGACCCACCACGCCAACCAACTGACCCGGCACCTGGAAATTGGTGGGATCAACGAAAGACTTAAATCCCGACAATTTGATGGAAGATAGACGCACGTTGTTATCTGGTGTGTGGGCTGGAAAAGTTCACAATAATACCATTTTGCGCTTCAAATCTGGCCGAAAACGCGTCATGGACCGGGCATGCGTCTATCGTAGCGGGCTTTTGGGTTCGCGCCAAATGGCGCGGGTATAAGGTTGGTCGTGGCCGGACAGCCAGAGCGCGGCCTTGGTGATCCACATTTCGGCCGGCACCGGCTCGACGCGCGGCGCGATCAGCACGATGGGGATGCACATCACCACCAGCAGCCGGCTCAGCGCTATGTGGTGCTCGGTGCTGGCATACCAGATGAACACCGCCGCCACGACCAGGCCGAGCAGGCAGCCGGTCACCGACTCGGACACCGAATGGGCCTGCACGTAGACGCGCGAAATGGAAATGAGCACGGCCAGTAGCACGCCAAGCAAGGTGCCCAGTACGCGCCATTGCGGCGGCGACGAGCGGAAAGCCAGATAAAAGGCGACCGGGAACACTGCGGCGGCGCGCATCGCATGGCCGCTGAACCCGGCGAACTCGACCGATTCCACGCCCAGCCCCCAGCCGACAAAGGCCATCTTGGTGGCCACCACCAACGCCATGCCGATGCCGAACAGCACGCACCACGCGGCGGTCAGCCGCCACGATTTGCCCGCCACCAGCCAGACGGCGATCGCGATTCCTATCGGCCCGGTTACCGCCAGACTCCCCGTCACACTCAAACCGTGCCACCACATCATCATCTAAAAGCGCCCTGTCGTTGTTTTTGCACGGCGTCATTAAAACACATGCGGGCGCATTTTAACGAAAATTGCTGTGCAACAATAGACTTGGAGCAAAATCGGGTGGCGCCCGACGCGCTCCGGCGGGGCGTGGCATACTGTTGCCATGCTCACCATCCTCGGCAAATCCTCCTCCATCAACGTCCGCAAGGTCTTGTGGACGTGCACGGAAATCGGCCTCGATTACCGCCTGGAGGAATACGGCAGCGGCTTCCAGCCGACCAGCACGCCGGAGTTCCTGCGCATGAATCCCAACGGCATGGTGCCGGTCATCATCGACGGCGGCCAGAACTTGTGGGAATCGAACACCATCTGCCGTTACCTGGCGGGCAAGCATGGCCGCACCGATCTGCTGCCGGCCGAACCGATGGCGCGCGCCCAGGTGGAAAAATGGATGGACTGGCAGGCCACCGAACTGAACAACGCCTGGCGCTATGCCTTCATGGCGATGATACGGCAGAGTCCCGACCATGGCGACGCGGCGGCGCTGGTGGCCAGCATGGCGGAATGGAACCGGCTGATGGGCATGCTCGACGCGCACCTGGCGACGGCCGGGCCCTTCGTCTGCGGCGAGGCGCTGACGTTGGCCGATATCGTGCTCGGCCTGTCGGCCAACCGCTGGCGCGCGATGCCGATGGTGCGGCCCGGGCTGGCGGCCGTCGATGCCTGGTTTGCCCGCCTGAGCGAGCGCGACGGCTTCCGCACCCACGGCTGCAACGGCCTCCCTTGACACTTACTTCTGGAGTTTAGCAATGACTGTATCGACCTGGCTGTTGTTCCTATCGGTTTCGCTGGCGGCGGCGTTCAGCCCCGGACCGGGCGTGCTGATGGCGATTTCGACCGCGACCACCATGGGCGCGCGGCGCGCGCTCTACAGCTCCGCCGGCAATGCGCTGGGCGTGTTCATCGTGGCGACGACGGCGGTGGCGGGTTTGGGCTTGTTGTTGAAGACCTCGGCGCTGGCGTTCGGTGCGCTGAAAGTGGCCGGTGCGGCCTACCTGATCTACCTGGGCATCAAGGCCTGGCGCCACGCCAGCCTGGTCACCGAAGCGGCGGAGACCGCCGCCACGGTGGCTGCCGAGCCGAGCGTGGCCGAGGCCAGCCGCCTGAGCACCTTCCGCGCCGGCCTGCTGGTGGCGGTCAGCAATCCGAAGGCGATTTTGTTCTTCACCGCCGTGTTCCCGCAGTTCATGCCGCCGGATCACGTGGACCCGGTGCGCTTCCTGTTGCTGACGTCAACCTTCACCAGCTGCACGCTGTTGTCGCACTTCTTCTACGTGGCGTGCGCAGCATGGCTGAAGCGCAGCGTCAAGCAGAGCATCGCCCGCACCCGCCTGGCCAAGCGCGCCACTGGCGTGATCTTCGTCGGCATGGGCGGCGCGCTGCTGACGTTGACGAACTCGAAGTAAACCGGCAGTAAACGGCGGTACAATTCGTTTCATGAATGCCGCCCTCAATACTTTGCTAGTCGAAGCGCTCAAACTCGATCCGAGCGAGCGCATGGACTTTGTACGGCTGCTGCTTGCCAGCCTGAACGAAGACGCCGAGATCGACAGGGCCTGGGCGATTGAGATACAACACCGCATTGCCGATATAGAGAACGGCAGCGAGCAAGTCATTCCAATCGCCGATGCCCTGGCTCAAGTCCGCAAAAATCTGAAATGAAACTGGTTGTCGTCCCACCCGCTCTCGCGGAATGCAAGAAGATCTAGCCGAAGGCCGACGCTGGCGGGTCGATGGAGGCGTCGTTGTCGGCGCTGCGGGCCAGCGCTTGCGAGAGCGCGACGGCGACCACGCCTTCGCTGCGCACCACTTGCACGGTCTGTTCGAGGAAGCGCTTGGCCAGCTGTTCGCCGGACATCGAGAACGCTTCCTGCCGCGCCGCCGTCGAGAAAATGTACAGCGTGCGCAAAGGACTGATCCACGCCAGCTTGACCTTGCGGCTGCCGCCGTCCTCCTGCTCGAACTCCAGCCACATGCCGCGCGTCAGGCTGTCGACTTCGATGGCGGCGTCTTCCTCTTCAGGATCAGGCTGCTGCTGGGCGCGCGCTTCGGCTTCCGCCTTGGCGGCCGCGTCTGCTTTGGCTTGCAGCTCCAGGCGCCGCTCGGCCGCCTGCTGCGCCACCTGCATCGAGATTTCCAGCTGACGCTCGGGCGACATCTCCAACGGCGCGCGCACGATGGAGGCGTGGCACTCGGCCAGCTCGGCAAAGAATTGCAGACGATCGGCATCCTGCCACTTGATGATGTCCAGCCATTTGTTCAGCGTGGTCAGCAGCACCGGCAGCTTGGCGATCAGCTGCTTGCGCTCGTCGGCGTTGAGCTTGGGACGCACGCTCCAGATCAGGTCGTCCATGGTCTTGGTGGCGTTGTTGACGGCGCCAGGCTTGTCGTCCTCGATGCTGTAGGCGATGGTCAGCACCGACACCCAGCGCTGCTCGAGGAAGGCCTCCACCACGGCGATCACTTCGCCGGTGCCGATGCGCAGCGCCACGGCGTTCTTGGCCAGCTTGGTCGATTCGGCCATCCGCTCCTGCTTCAGCGCGGCGGCGATGGGCTCGGCGATGGCGGTGGCGGCGGCGCGCTCTTCGGCCTGGATCGATGCCTCCAGTTCGTTGACCGCCTCGGTGAAGACCGACAGCTCATGATCGTAATCGCGGCCGACGCGGTCCACACTGCGCTGCATCGCCTGGAACAGCGGGTCTTCCGGCCCCTTGCGCTGCTCCCAGCCCATGCGCGACAGCAGGTCGATCAGGCGGCGTGCAGGGTGGGCTTCCTGGAAGAAGAAATTCTTGTCGACCAGCGCGGCTTTCAGCACCGGGATTTGCAGGAAGCGAATCAGGTCGCGGATTTCCTGCGAGATGTTCTGGTCCTGGAAAACGGTGTCGAAGATCGCCGACAGCAGATCGATGGTGCTCTCGTCGGTGCGCGACAGGCTCCCTTGCGGCATGCTGGCTTTGATGTTCGGCAGGTAGAAGACGTTGCCACCCGCCGCCGGCGCGGCATCGACCGCGGCCGTGGAAGACGGCACCGGTCCTGTTGCATAACCGGCCACCGCACCCAGCGTGCCGATGGATTCATACGGCACGGCCTTTTGCAGCTGCGCCAGATACGCCAGCAGCGGCTGCTTGGCGCCGATCTGCGACAGGCGCTGCGCGTCCTCGTTGCTGATCGAATCCGGCAGCAAGCCTTGCGCGGCGCCTTGCACCCAGACGCCGCCGGCGGGAGCGAAGCCGCCCGCAGCGACAGCCGGCGCGCCGGCAAGCCCGGCCGCAAAACCCGGAGCCATCAGCACGCCGCCCTGGACGCCCTGGGCAAGCGCCATGACGCCGTGTGCAGCGGCTGGCGCCGCGCCGTGCGCACCCATGACGCCGCCAGCGGCGGCCACCTTGGGACCGGACTGGCCCGCGCCAGCATCGCCCTGCGCAGCGGCATTCGGCACCCAGGCAGCGCCCGAGTTCAACGCCGACATCGGCAGATCGGGAATACTCAGGTCTACACCATGCATCAAGCCATCGGCGATGTTGTCGACGATCGCTCCCGCAGCGGAGCCCTCCACATCGCTGGAGGCAAAGAACTGCCGCAACTGCTGCGCCAGCGCCGCCTGGTTGCCGCGCACGCGCGACGGCGCGGCGGCCTTGGCTTTGTCCGCCTTGCGCCCCTTGTGGCCGTCCACCGAACCGGGCAGCACACCCTTGCTCTGCAAGGCCAGGTTCAAGGCATCGAGCATCGGGCCCAGCTCGATGAACATGCCCGGCTTGATCAGCGGCTGCAACAGCGGCGCGGCATCGGCCTCGGTATCGAATTCGGTCCAGGCCTGCTGCAAGGCGACCAGGAACACGTCGGGCCGGAATGGATTCTGGCTGACGCGCAGGATATCGCGATCCAGCAGGAAGGCCAGGCGCACGTTCAGCGTTTGCAGCTGGTCCGAATACAGGCTCTCGAACGGCTTGCTGACGCCGCTGAGCGCGACCTTGTTGTCCATCTCCTCGAACGGCACCAGCGACAGCGGCTGCTCGGCCTCGCGCACCTTGCCCTTGAGCGCGGGCGACAGCTCGGCGATCTCGCGCCGCAGCGCCTTCTCCAGTGTGCTCGAAGCCAGGTGCAGGAAGGCGAAGTTGCGGTTGCGTAGCTGGTTGCCGGCGCGGATGCGCTGCTGCATGGTGCGCGGGTCGCCGCCGGTGGCGTCGATCAAGGCGCCGGCCAGGCGGGTGGCCAGGTCCAGGTACTGGTCGCTGGCATGCCTGGTGGCGATGCCGATCAACTCTTCCAACAAGGCATGCCGCGGCGAGACCGTCTTTTTCGGCAATGCGGGCGTTGTGGAAGTTGCAACCATGGTGTGACCTGCTTTTGATATGGGAGTCCGTTTACGCCATTCTTACACATTCTTTCCACAAGGCAATACCGGAAAGGAAAGACTGTGCAATATTTCGCGTATTTTTCTGTTTTTCCACAACTTTTATGGCATGAAACCCAGTGTTGACGGGGCGCAAAGGACAAGATTGAAGTTTCCCTAACATAACAATTTCCTTCCGTCGCCAGCGAGACCCCGCCATGAAATTCCTGCACAACCTGGAAATCTCCAGCAAGCTGCTGGCCGCCTTCGCACTCCTGCTCGGCCTGACCACCCTGCTGGGTCTGAGCGCCTTGGCCCGCATGGGCCGTATCGACGACGCCTCCTCCGAATTGTCCGGCAAATGGCTGCCACAGACTATAGCAGTGCTGTCCCTGCGCAACGATTTGCAGGAAGTGCGCAAGCTGGAACATGTGGTGACGGGCGACAAAGACAGCATCGCCGACGCCGACCGCAAGCTGGCCGCGGCCCACGCCGCCCTGCGCGGCAATGCCGGCCAGCTGGCGCGCCTGCTGGCGGGGACGCCGCAACAGTCGCAAGGCGCGGAGCTGTTGCGCCTGGTCGCCGATTACGCCGCAGAACACGAGCGCATGATCGCCCTCGCCGCCGAGGGCAAAAAGGAGCAGGCGGCAGAGCTGCTCAAGGGCCGCTCGCAGCAAACGCTGGACGCGGTGAACGGCCAGCTCGACAAGCTGTTGGCGGCGCAGATGGCCGGCAGCCAGCAGGCGGCGCGCGCGGCAGACGAGCTGTACGAAGGCGCCCGCGTGATTACCTTGAGCACGCTGGGCATGGCGGTCTTCGGCGGCGCCTTGCTGGCGCTGTGGCTGGCCCGTTCGATCTCGGCGCCGCTGCAGCGAGCGATGCAGGCGGCGCAGCGCATCGCCGGCGGCGACCTCGGCACCCGCATCGGCGACACCGCCAACAACGAGACCGGCAAGCTGCTGCAAGCGATGCAGCACATGAACGACAGCCTGCTGGGCATCATCGGCCAGGTGCAGCAAGGCGCGCGCGCCATCGACGGCGCCGCGCGCGAGATCGCCGAGGGCAATCTGAACCTGTCGACCCGCACCGAGCAACAGGCCGCCTCGCTGGAGGAAACCGCGTCGTCGATGGAGCAGCTGACGGCCACCGTCAAGCAAAACGCCGAGCATGCCATGCAGGCCAACCAGCTGGCGCTATCGGCGTCCGCCGTGGCGCTGCGCGGCGGCGCCGACGTCGAACAGGTGGTGGGCACGATGGCGTCCATCAACGACAGCTCGCGCAAGATCGCCGAGATCATCGGCGTCATCGACGGCATCGCCTTCCAGACCAATATCCTGGCCTTGAACGCCGCGGTGGAGGCGGCCCGCGCCGGCGAACAGGGGCGCGGCTTCGCGGTGGTGGCCTCGGAAGTGCGCAACCTGGCCCAGCGCAGCGCGGCGGCCGCCAAGGAAATCAAGGAATTGATCGACGATTCGGTCGACAAGGTCGCGCGCGGCACGCAATTGGCCGACCAGGCGCGCAACACAATGGACGAAGTGGTCGGCAGCGTCAAGCGCGTGACCGGACTGATCGGCGAGATCGCCGACGCCAGCGCCGAGCAAACCGCCGGCCTCGAGCAGGTCAACCAGGCGGTGGCGGAGATGGACCAGGCCACCCAGCAGAACGCCGCCCTGGTCGAGCAGGCGGCCTCGGCAACGGCGGCGATGCAAGCCGAGACGGGCAAGCTGAGCGAGGCGATCGGCGTGTTTTCCGCCCAGGGCGAAACGGCCCCGGCCCCGGCCCTTGCCGCCGAGCTGGCCGCGCCGGCCAGCCGGATATCGCACGCCGACGCGGCCGGCGCGGGTGGACGGCGCCCGCCGTCGCCGCCTCGGCCGGAGCGAACCACGGCGCCCTCGGCCGCGCGCCGCCAAGCCGCGTCCGCCGCCCGTGCGCCGCTGAGCGGCCACAACAGCAAGGAAGTGGAATGGGAGGAATTTTAAGGGGCCAGCAAGGCGTACTCCTACACGCCACCAAGAGAAATTCCGATAGCGATCACCGGATCGAGCCCGCATCATTGCGATACCAAAAACGCGCCGGAATGCAAGCAACCGACGCGGTTCTGGCCAGCACGTTCTTTCACTTTCGCAAAGGAATAGACATGAGCTCGAATCAAAAAGGTGGCAGTAGCAAGCAAGGCTCGGATCAGGGCAGCAGCAAGCAGTCCGGTGGCCAGGGTTCGTCCGGCGGATCGCGCGGCAGCAGCAGCGGCGGCACCCAGGGCGGCACCCATGAGCAGCACGTGGAAGCCGGCCGTCAAAGCCACAAAAACGACGGCAAGCAATCCGGCAATAAAGACCGCTAGCTAGGCCAGCGCGGTCCCTGCGGCGCCGTCACAGGGCGCCGCACCCCCTCCTCAGATATTCGTCACGCGCTGTCCGCGCGGCGGCACGAAATCCTTCACCGCATTGACCATCCCCACTTTCAAGCCCTCGGCCGCCGTCAGGTGCAGGTCCGAGTACTCGTGGATATGCCAGTGCTCGTCGCTGAATTCCACGTGGTCGCGCAGGATCTGTTCGGTGCGGGCGTCGTCGGCCTGCAAGCCTTCGACGATGATGCGCAGCGCGTCCGGACGGGCGCCATGCGGCGCGCTGGCGTGCGACTTGTGCACCATGAAGCGCGCGGTGTCGCTGGCGTAGCGCTCGCCGCCGGCCAGGAACAGGATCACCGCGATCGACGCCACCGCGCCGGCGTTGTAGGTGATGATCTTGATCGGCAGCTTGCTCAGGTAGTTGTACAGGCAAATGCCGTCGCTGACATAGCCGCCGTTGGACTGGATCAGGATGTGGGCGGTGCTGATGCGGTCTTCGGTCATGTCGGCGACGGCGTCAAAGACGCGGCGCACCATGTCGCTGTTGACATCGCCGGACAGGGTGAACCACGCGTGGCCCTCGTAAGTAGTGGAATCTTGGCTCATGGCTGGGCTCTCGAATAAGTGTGATTTATTCTAGCAAATAGTTGTCTTTCGGGTCTTATTATTGCATTTCATTCGTGCGGCGCTCGCGCTCGCCTGAAACGGGCTGCAGATTGACAACAAGGTACTTCTGACATATATTCCCGAGTCTTGATCGGGAGAGGGCAAACCAGCTTTGCCGCCGAAGGGGCACTACCCAAAAACTCTCAGGCAAAAGGACCGATCAAGGGACCAGCGCGGCCGTCGGATGGATAATTCGACGGGATGCCAACTGGACCAACTCTGGAGAGCGGCCGCGGCGCAAGCTGGCGGCCCACCGAAGGGGCGCACGGGAACCAGGAGCCAAGCTCCTCCCGTAATCTCTCAGGTACCAAGGACAGAGGGGTCTGCGATCATTGTGGAATCAGCTTGTGTTGAGCGTTTCCTTGTATGTTCTGTTAACCCCTATTCGAATTGGACCGAGGAATTATGTCGCTTAAAGCCACCCCACTCAATAATGCCCACCGCGCAGCTGGCGCCAAGATGGTCGATTTCGGCGGTTGGGACATGCCGGTCAACTACGGCTCCCAGATCGAAGAACACAACGCCGTGCGCACCGACGTCGGCATGTTCGACGTCGCCCACATGTGCGTGGTCGACATCAAGGGCGACAATGTGCGCGGTTTCCTGCGCGGCCTGCTGGCCAACAACGTCGACAAGCTGCAAGTGTCCGGCAAGGCGCTGTACTCCTGCATGCTGAACCCGCAGGGCTTCGTCATCGACGACCTGATCGTCTACTTCATCAACGAGAGCTGGTTCCGCCTGGTGGTCAACGCCGGCACCGCCGAAAAAGACGTGGCCTGGATGCAGCAGCACAACGCCGCCACCAGCGCCGGCCTGACCATCACCCAGCGCCGCGATGGCGCCACCGCAGCTGGCTCCCCTATGGCGCTGATCGCCGTGCAGGGCCCGAACGCCCGCGCCAAGGTGTGGCAAGTCATTCCGGAATCGAAGGAAGGCACGGCCGACATGAAGCCGTTCAACGTCGCCTTCGCCCAGAGCGCCGCCTTCGGCGAGGCGATGATCGCCCGCACCGGCTACACCGGCGAAGACGGCTTTGAGATCGGCGTCGCCGCCGAGCAGGCCGAGAAGCTGTGGAACGCGCTGGCCGCCGCTGGCGTCAAGCCGGCCGGCCTGGGCGCGCGCGACACGCTGCGCCTGGAAGCCGGCATGAACCTGTACGGCCAGGACATGGACGAAACCGTCAACCCACTGGACGCCGGCCTGGCCTGGACCATCGACCTGGTCTCCGAGCGCGACTTCATCGGCAAGGCGGCGCTGCAGGCGATGGGCCAGAACGCCCAGTTCGTCGGCCTGATCCTGCGTGAAAAAGGCGGCGTGCTGCGCGCCCACCAAAAGGTGGTCGTAGCGGGCACCGACGCTGTCGGCGAGATCACCAGCGGCACCTTCAGCCCGTCGATGCAGCAGGCGATCGCCCTGGCGCGCGTGCCCAACGGCGTGGCCGTCGGCGACACCGTGCACGTCGAGATCCGCGACAAGAAACTGGCCGCGTCGGTGGTCAAGCTGCCGTTCGTGCGCAACGGTAAAATCCTGGCTGTTTAATTTCCGAATCACCCCATCACCCTTCTGGAGCCTTACATGAACATTCCTGCCGACCTGAAGTACACCGAATCCCACGAATGGGTACGCGCTGAAGCTGACGGCACCGTCACCGTCGGCATCACCGCGTTCGCACAGGACGCGCTGGGCGATATCGTCTTCGTCGAACTGCCAAAAGTCGGCTCCTCCTATGGCGCCGGCGACGACGCCGCCGTGGTGGAATCGGTCAAAGCGGCCAGCGACATCTACGCGCCGATCGCCGGTGAAGTCGTGGCCGTCAACGACGACGTGGTCAACGCGCCTGAGTCGATCAACGCCGATGCGTACAGCGCCTGGCTGTTCAAGATCAAGCCGGCCGACGCCGCCGCGATCAACGGCCTGCTCGACGCCGCCGCTTACGGTAAAACCACCGAAGCGTAAGCACCCCGCACGCCGGGGTCTGACCCCACGGGGTCAGACCCCAAAAGCACGGGGTGCGCGCGCCCCGTCCGTACTCTCCTTTCGGCCCTGACAAATCATGACCCGCTCCAGCCTGACCCAACTCGAAGCCCGCGACGCCTTCATCGCCCGCCACATCGGCCCTGACGCCGCCGAACAGCAAGCCATGCTGTCGGTACTCGGCTACGCCTCGCGCGCAGCCCTGATCGACGCCCTGGTTCCCTCCAACATCCGCAACCAAGGCGCACTGCCGCTGGGCGCGTATTCGCAGCCAATGCCGGAACAGGAAGCGCTGTCCAAGCTGAAAAAGATCGCCTCGAAGAACAAGGTGCTCAAGTCGCTGATCGGCCAGGGCTACTACAACACCGTCACGCCTGGCGTGGTGCTGCGTAACATCTTCGAAAACCCTGCCTGGTACACCGCCTACACCCCGTACCAGCCAGAGATTTCGCAAGGCCGCCTGGAAGCGATCCTGAACTTCCAGCAGACCATCACCGACCTGACCGGCATGGGCATCGCCAACGCCTCGATGCTGGACGAAGGCACGGCCGCCGCTGAAGCGATGACGCTGATCCAGCGCGTGGGCAAATCGAAATCGACGGTGTTCTACGTCGCCGACGACGTGCTGCCGCAGACCCGCGAAGTGGTCGAGACCCGCGCCAAGCCGCTGGGCATCGAAGTGAAGACCTTCCACCCGGCCGAACTGTCGGCCGTGGGCGAGTGCTTCGGCGTGCTGCTGCAGTACCCTGGCGTGAACGGCGTGGTGCGCGACTACAAGGCCGGCGTTGAAGCGGTCAAGGCCAAGGGCGCGATGGTGGTGGTCGCCGCCGACCTGCTGGCGCTGACCATGCTCACACCTCCGGGCGAATGGGGCGCGGACGTGGTGGTTGGTAACAGCCAGCGCTTCGGCGTACCGCTGGGCTTCGGCGGCCCGCACGCAGGCTACCTGTCGACCCGCGATGAATTCAAGCGCAGCATGTCCGGCCGCCTGGTCGGCGTCACCATCGACGCCCAGGGCAACAAGGCCTACCGCCTGGCGCTGCAAACCCGCGAGCAGCACATCCGCCGCGAAAAAGCCACGTCCAACATCTGCACCGCGCAGGTGCTGCTGGCGGTGATGGCGTCGATGTACGCCGTCTACCACGGCCCGAAAGGCCTGCTGCAAATCGCCCAGCGCGTGCACCGCTACACCGGCGTGCTGGCCGCCAACCTGAAGACGCTGGGCTACACCGTCATCAACGACACCTTCTTCGACACGCTGACCGTGGCCGTCAAGAGCGCCGAACAGCTGCATGCATCGGCCCACTCGCACGGCGTGAACCTGCGCGTGATCGACGCCACCCACGTCGGCGTATCGCTGGACGAGACCACCAGCCGCGAAGACATCGCGCTGTTGTGGACCGTGTTCGCGCATCCGGTCGGCGGCCCGGCCCACGGTCCGGACTTCGATGGCGTGGAAGCCGCCGTTGCAGAGGCCTTCCCGGCATCGCTGTCGCGCACCAGCGGCTACCTGAGCCACCCGGTCTTCAACCGCTACCACTCCGAAACCGAAATGCTGCGCTACCTGCGCAGCCTGGCGGACAAGGATCTGGCGCTGGACCGCACCATGATCCCACTGGGTTCGTGCACCATGAAGCTGAACGCGACGTCCGAGATGATCCCGGTCAGCTGGCCAGAGTTCTCGAACATCCACCCGTTCGCACCGGACGCGCAAACCGTCGGCTACCGCGAAATGATCTCGCAGCTGGAAGAGATGCTGTGCGCGCTGACCGGCTACGCCGCCGTCTCGCTGCAGCCTAACGCCGGTTCGCAGGGCGAGTACGCCGGCCTGCTGGTGATCCAGGCTTACCACCAGTCGCGTGGCGAAGGCCATCGCAACATCTGCCTGATCCCGTCGTCGGCGCACGGCACCAACCCGGCATCGGCCAACATGGTCGGCATGCAGGTGGTGGTGACCGCCTGCGACGCCAGCGGCAACGTCGACCTGGCCGACCTGAAGGCGAAAGCCGAACAGCACTCGAAGAACCTGGCCTGCGTGATGGTGACCTACCCATCGACCCACGGCGTGTTCGAAGAAGGCATCCAGGAACTGTGCGAGATCGTCCATGGCCACGGCGGCCAGGTCTACATCGACGGCGCCAACATGAACGCGCTGGTCGGCGTGGCGGCTCCGGGCTCGTTCGGCGGCGACGTATCGCACCTGAACCTGCACAAGACCTTCTGCATTCCTCACGGCGGTGGCGGTCCTGGCGTCGGCCCTATCGGCGTCGGCGCGCACCTGGCGAAGTTCCTGCCTAACCAGCGTTCGAACGGCTACATCCGCGACAACGCCGGCATCGGTTCGGTCAGCGCCGCGCCATACGGTTCGGCCAGCATCCTGCCGATTTCGTGGATGTACATCGCGATGATGGGCGCGGAAGGCCTGACCGCCGCGACCGAAACCGCGATCCTGAACGCCAACTACATCGCGCGCCGTTTGTCGCCGCACTTCCCTGTGCTGTACTCTGGCCACGACGGCCTGGTGGCGCACGAGTGCATCATCGACCTGCGTCCGCTGCAGGATGCCACCGGCATCAGCAACGAAGACGTGGCCAAGCGTTTGATGGACTTCGGTTTCCACGCGCCGACCATGAGCTTCCCGGTACCGGGCACGCTGATGATCGAGCCGACCGAGAGCGAATCGAAGGTCGAGATGGACCGCTTCATCGATGCGATGATCGCCATCCGCAGCGAGATCGCCAAGGTTGAAAGCGGCGAGTTCGACAAGCTGGACAACCCGCTCAAGTTCGCGCCGCACACCGCCGAGGTGCTGACCGCCGACAAGTGGGAGCGCAAGTACAGCCGCGAAGTGGCGGCCTACCCTGTGCCGTCGCTGCGCAAGCAGAAGTACTGGCCGCCGGTCGGCCGCGCCGACAACGTCTACGGCGACCGCAACCTGTTCTGCGGCTGCGCGCCGATGAGCGACTACGAGTAATTGACACGATGCGCGGTACGCCGCGCAGTCTGAAGAACGCAGACGAGCCAACTGGCCCGGCCTGCGTTTTTTTATGCCTGCGCCGCGCGCGCCAGGGCGATGCTGCCGATGATGAACAGCGCCAGCCAGGACAGGTGCCGGCCGCGCGTGAACACCAGCGGCAGCAGGCCGGCGACGATCAGGGTCCAACCCAGGGTGTGGGCGACGACGGCAGGTGTCAGTCGGTCCTGGGCCAGTTGGATCAGCAGCGCGGCAAAACCCCATAGCGCCACCGTGGTCTCGTGCCATACGAAGCGCAGCGTGCCGACGGTGAAGCTGGTGCCGCCCAGCACCTGAGGCAGATTAGTCAGTAACTCAATAGCAAAGTAACCATCACGAGCAGCGCGATGGATGTCCAGCGGAGACTCAATTGCGCACCGACGCCAGACGCAGGCGCACCACGCGGGGCGAGCCGTCGGGCAGTTTGGGGGGCGGCTCCATGCCTTCGTCCAGTTTGAACATCGCCACCGCCTCCGATAGATTGACCGCCTGCCGCTGCAAGCTCGATGCCGCGCTGGCGGCTTGCTCCACCAGCGCCAGCTTCTGCTGCGTCACCTGGTCCATCTCGACGATGGCCTGATGCATGCCCTGCAAGCCCTGCGCCTGCACCGCGCTGGCGGTGCTGACCTGGTCGATGATATCACCCACCTGCTGCACCGACGCCACGATCTCCGCCATGCTGCTGCCGGCTTCCTCCACCGAGCGGCTGCCGCCTTCGATCTCCGCCACCGACTCGGCGATCAAGGCCTTGATCTCCTGCGCCGCCATGGCCGATCGCTGCGCCAGCGTGAGCACCTCGCCCGCCACCTGCGCGAAACCCTCGCCATGCTCGCCCGCGCGCGCCGCCTCCACCGCCGCGTTCAAGGCCAGCAGATTGGTCTGGAAGGCGATGCCGTCGATGACGCCGACGATCTCCACCACCTTGCGCGAACTGCCGCGTATCGCCGCCATCGTCACCACCAGCCGCTGCACCACGCTGCCGCCGCGCACCGCGAAGTTGGTGGCGCAGCGTGCCAGCTGGTTGGCCAGTTGCGCGTTGTTGGCGGTCTGGGTAACGGTGGCGCTCAGTTCCTGCATCGAGCTGCTGGCTTCCTCCAGCGTGCTGGCCTGCGCCTCGGTGCGCTGGGTCAGGTCGACATTGCCCTGCGCGATCTCGCGCGAGGCCGTGTCGATCGACTGCGCCGACGCCAGGATGGTCTTGAGCGTCGTATTCAGGTTGCGGATGCTGGTGTCCAGCGCGCGCGATGTCTCGGCGATTTCGTCCCTGCCGTAGACCCGGTTCTTCACCGTCAGGTTGCCCTCGGCCAAGTCGATGGCGGCCGCGCCGATTTCGCTCACCTCCTTCAGCAGCGCCCGCCGCACCGCCATCGTCACCAGCAGCGACAGCGTGATCGACAGCACCACCACCGCCGGCATCACGGTCGACAGCGTCCGGAACTCCGCCTCGGCGTCGTTGTAGGCGCGTGCGCTGAGCGCCTCCTCCAGCCGCGACAACTCCGCCAGCCGCCGCGCCACCACGTCGAACGCCCGCTCGGCCTTGGACATGGCGTTGGTCGCCATCGATTGATCGGCCATGCTCAACTCGATGACGTCGCCGACCGCCTTCACGTACAGCGCGTGCGCCGCCTGCGATTGGGCGACGAAACGGCGCTCGGCCGGATCGCCCTGGGTCGCCATCTCCAGCTGGGCGAACTGGCGGTCCAATATGGCGTGGCGGGCGTGGATGTCGCGCACCAGCGCATCGATGCGCGCCGGCGAGAAGCTGGCGTTGATCCAGGTGAGCAGCTGGTAGATCTCGGTATGCGCGCGGTTGGCGCACGCCACCAGGTCGGCCGCCGCCTTGAGCCGCACGGCGCGCTGTTGCACCAGGTCGTCGAGCCGGTGGTTTTGCCTCACCAAGCCGACGAAGGCGCCAGCCGACAGCGCGATCAACAGGATCAGCACCACCCCAGGCGCCAGCAGCAGCTTGGGCCCTATCCGCAGTTTGCTGAGCATGTCCACGGCTTAGTGCTTGTAGATGCCGGCTTCCAGCGAGACGTCACCGACCCGCAGCACGTAGGTGCTCTTGGCCTCCACCTTGCCCGTTTGCGGATTGCGGAACTTGTAGTCGACCCAGCCGGAGCCCTTGCCCTTGGCCAGCGCCAGCATCTCCTGCCGGAACGGCTTGCCGTCGGCGTCCGGCACGTCCAGCAGGTTCTTGCCGATCAACGCCGTGGTCGGATGGGCGACGGTGATGCCCTCCAGGTCGCGCATGGCCAGGTACAGCGTGCCCTGGTTGAATTCCGGGTCCTTGCGGTTGATGCGCGCGATCATCTCGGCCTTGCCGTGCGCGCGCATGAACTGCGCCCCCTTCTCGGCCAGCGCGACCGCATCTTTCTCATTGGGGGCGGCGTGCACGCACACAGAACACAACAACAGGGCAATCCCGAATAAAGCGCGCATGATTCACTCCGGCAGGTAAGATGTTGTAATCTACGCCGCATGCAACGGCGCAATCTTGCGCTTAGTCAAGGCCAACCACAGGAAGTTCATGAAAGCATCGATCAAGGCAGCGCTCATCTCGGCGCTGGTGTTTCCCGGACTGGGCCACCTGGTCCTGCGCCGCGGCGCGCGCGGCCTGCTGTTCATCGTGCCGGCGCTGCTGGCGGCCGGCTACCTGCTGCGCACCACGCTGGTGCTGGCCGATACCATCGTCACCGAAATCAACAGCGGCAAGCTGCCGCTCGATCCGCTGCTGATCGTCGAGCGCGTGCACAGCGCCGGCGTCGACAACCCGGCCACCAACCTGGCGGCGCTGGTCTGCATCGTCTGCTGGGTCGGCTCGGTGCTTGACGCGCTGTGGCTGGGACGCCACCGCTAGCACAGCGCAAAGGCGTACAATCGGCCGGCGCCCTCCCGGCGCCGCCACATACCTGAAAGGATGCGCCATGCCACCTGTCTCGTTCGCCCGCCACGCCCTGCCCGCCATCGCCGCCCTGCTGCTTGCCGTGTATGGCGGCGCCGTCCAAGCTCAAGCCTCCGGCATCCACCGCACCGTGGTCAAGAAAGCCGACGTCTCGGTGCCGGGCCGCGAGGCGGTCGTCGCCAGGGTCGAAGTGGACCCCGGCGCCACCGCCGGCCGCCACTCCCATCCCGGCGACGAGATCAGCTACGTGCTGGAAGGCGAAGGCGAATTGCGCATCGACGGCGAGGACCCGCGCCGGGTCAAGGCCGGCGAAGCCTTCGTGATCCCGGCCGGCGCCATCCATGACGCCATCAACGTCGGCAACGTTCCGCTCAAGCTGGTCGGCGTGTACGTGGTCGAAAAAGGCAAGCCGCTGGCCACGCCGGCCAAATAGTGTCATCACGATTTCATCTGGCGGCGCTACAGTGCTCATTTACGCCCTCGTTGAAGACTGAGCACCGATGACCTTTGCGCCCCTCCAGGCCCGCGCGGCCGCTTGCGTGCTGGCGGCCAGCCTGCTGGCCTGCCCCGCGACCCACGCCGGCCGCCCGATGACGGTCGACGATGCCGCCATCGCCGCTCCCGGAAGATGCCAGCTGGAGACCTACGCCCTGCATGCCGACCACTTGGCGGAATACTGGGCCACGCCCGCCTGCAACGTCGGCGGCGATTGGGAGTTGGCGCTCGGCGGTGCCTGGGCCGACGATACCGCCGGCCCGCGCAGCCAGACCACGCATCACTTCCGGCTGCAGGCCAAGACCGTGTTCAAGCCACTGGAAACCAACGGCTGGGGCCTGGGCCTGGTGCTGGCCGACTATTTCCGCGCCGGACGCGGCGGCGACGGCGACCTGTCGATCAATGTGCCGCTCAGCATCTCATTGCGCGACGACGCCGTGCTGCTGCATCTGAATGCCGGCATGATGCATGCCGAGACCGGCCGCCGGCACCACGCCACCTGGGGCGGCGGCGCCCAGTTCAGGCTGGACGAACGCCACAGCCTGACGGCAGAAGTCTACGGCCGCCAGCACAGCGGCTCGAACTACCAGTTCGGCATCGCCCGCGCGCTGATCCCGGACCGCCTGCAACTCGACGCCACCTGGGGCCAGCGCCTGGCGCGCGGCGGCGGCGAACCGGTGGCCACGGTGGGACTGGTGTTCCAGTCCCGCTAACGAACAGGCGTCAGGCCAGCAAGCGGCCGGCCGGCAGCACAGCCGGCAACGCCATCAAGCGTTGCCAACGCCGGCGCAACACCAGCAAAGTCACCAGCACGACGGCGCCGCCGATCCAGAACAGCGGCAACTCCGGAAAGTCGTTCTCCGCCGCCAGCGCGACCAGATAGGCCACCATCGCCACAAACGTCCAGGCCACCGTCGTCATCTGGCTGTGCGATACCGGCGTGGCCGCATAATCCCGCAGCAGGAGGCAGGAAAACGGCAGCAGCAGCGCCGCCAGCAAAAAGGTGGAGCCGTAGATCCTCGGCGCGCCATGCAACAGCATATCGACCAGGAAGGCGGCCGCGCAGGCCAGCAGCCACACGCGCAGAAAACGCGTCAACAAGGCCGATCCCAGCATGCGGTTGACCTGGGCCGCGACGGGCGCGCGCGGCGCCAGGAAAAACAGCGCCTGCTCCGCGCCGTGACGGCTTGCGCTCTTGAGCAGGTCGGCCGCGTACAACACCACCGCCACCAGCAGACAAATCTGCATGACGAAGGTGCGCATCATCTGGCGCACGGCCAGCGCATCGTCGCCGGCGTGCAGCAGGACGCCCGCGGCCACCGCCGTCACCAGCAACAGATAGACGAGGTAGCCGCCCTCGTAGGCGGTCGGGCCCAGGGTGTGCATCAACATGCGCGCCGGCCTGGCGCCGGTCTGGCTGTCGCGGCGCAGCGCGGCGCTGTAACCGAAGCGCAGCAGCATGCTGAAGCGGTTGCGGGCGCCGGCATCGTCGGGCTTCAGCAGCCCACCCTGTAGCCGCCGCGCCAACGCGACGTTGCGCGAGTACCAGGCCCAATGACGGTCCCCGCCGCGCGGGAACACCAGCTGTATGCCGGCCGCGCCCAGGATGGCCACGGCGATCATGCCCATGCCCGCCAGCGCCGGTTCGCCCATCGGGGCCAGGCTTTGCCACAGCGCTGCCAGCCACTGCTTCAACGACAGCGCCCCCAGGATGATCACAGTGGGCAGGAACGCCAGCACCATATAGCGCTGCGCGTACAGCATGTAGCAGAAAAACGCCCCGGCGCCGACCAGCGCGTAGCCGGGATGACCGAACACCGCCGCCGCCATCGCCGCCACCGCCAGCCCGCCCGCCGAGAACAGCACCACCGTCAGCACGATCAGGCGCCGCCGCAGCTGCGGCACCAGGCAGGCGTAGGCCGGGTGATTTTGCTGCACGGCGCTTTTCAGGTAGGCGCCAGACCACATCACAATCAGCATCGTCGACATGCCGAGCGGCGCTTGCCACGCCAGCTCCATGTGTGACCGCAGGCTCAATACCAGCAGCGCCACCACCAAAGCGCCGAGCGCCAGCAAGGCGCTGATGCGCACCATCATGCGGTTGGCACAGCGGTCGCGCACCACCTGCAGCAGCAGTTGCGTAGTGGCGCCGTTCATTTGGTCACCTCGACGAACAAGTCTTCCAGGCTCAGGGTTTCCACCCGCAGATCCGGGCCGGCCCGCAGGTCGGCCGCCTCCTGCCCGCTCAGGCGCGCCAGGATGCTGACGCCGCCGCTGCGGTCCTGCTGGCGGCGGATCTCGTCGCGGAACTGCAGGCGCGCCAACGCCGCCGCCGAGCCGGTGATGCGGTGCGCGCTTTCCAGCAGCTCGTCCAGCGGCGCCTGCAGCGTGATCTTGCCGCCCTGGAGGAAAGCCACGTCCAGCGCCACCCGCTCCAGGTCCGACAGGATGTGGGTGGAAAAGATCACCGTCGTATCGCGTTCAATCACGCCGTCCACCAGCTCGTGCAGGAAGTCGCGGCGGCCGACCGGATCGAGGCTGGCCACCGGCTCGTCCAGCACCAGCAGCCTGGGATCGTGCGCCAGCGCGCGGATGATGGACAGGCGCTGCTTCTCGCCGCCGGACAGACGGCCGATCTGTTTGTGGCGCGCCTCGCCGCCGAAACCCCAGCGCTCCAGCAGGCCGGCCACCTTGCCGGCGTTCCAGTGCGGGTAGAGGGCCTTGAAGTAATCCAGCATCTGCAACGGCGTCAGCCACTCGAACAGCTCCGACTTCTGCGGCACATAGCCGATCCAGCCGCGCACCTCGTCGCCCAGCTGCGTGGAGGGCTGGCCGAACAGCGTGCTGGCGCCGGCGTCGGCTTCGCGCAGGCCAAGCAGGCATTCGAGCAGTGTCGATTTGCCGGCGCCGTTGCGGCCCAGCAGGCCGATCACCTTGCCGGGCGCGATGTCCCAAGTCACGCCCTGCAACACCTGCTGGCCGCCGAAGGATTTATGCAGGTTGGCGATATTAACAATCGATGGTTTCATCAGGTTCTTCCTTGAGGATTTTGTTGAACAGGGCAAGTACGGCATCGGGATCAAGCTCCAGCTGGCGCGCCTCCGCGACCGCCCGTTCCAGCGTGGGGCGCAACAGGGCCTCGCGTTCACGGGCGCTGTGCACCCTGCGCTCGGCCACCAGCATGCCGATGCCGCGGCTGCGCGACAGCAGGCCTTCGGTCTCCATCATGTTGTAGGCCTTGGACACGGTCATCGGATTGACGGCCAGCGCCAGCGCCACCTCGCGCACCGACGGCAGCACGTCGCCCGGCGCCAGCACGCGGGCGGCCAGCAGGCGGCGGGTCTGCTCGATCAGCTGGCGATAGATCGGCTCGGACGAACCGGTCGCGATCGAGTACAGGGTGGCGGTGTGGGAGGTCATCGTTTTGTATCGGTGTATTAGTTGACCAATACATTAATCCACAAAAACCGCTTTGTCAACGCTTTATCAAATGCGTGCGGCGCCGCACGGTGGCGCCGGAGGGGGCTGCGCATACTGGGCGCATGCGCATCGCCACCTTCAACGTCAACGGCATCGGCAGCCGCCTGCCCGCCCTGCTCCAGTGGCTGGACCAGACGCGGCCGGACGTGGTTTGCCTGCAGGAGCTCAAGGCGCCGCAGGAAAAATTTCCCGAGGCGGCCATCAACGCGGCCGGCTACCAGGCGCTCTGGCACGGCCAGAAGAGCTGGAACGGCGTCGCCATCCTGGCGCGCGGCCAGCTGCCGGTCGAGGTCGGGCGCGGGCTGCCGGGCGACCCGGACGACGCGCAAAGCCGCTACATCGAGGCGATGTTGAACGGCGTGCTGGTGGCCGGCCTGTATCTGCCCAACGGCAATCCGGCCCCCGGCCCCAAGTTCGACTACAAGCTGCGCTGGTTCGAGCGCCTGATCGCCCACGCGGCGCAGCTGATCGACAGCGGCGCCGACGCGGTGCTGGCGGGCGACTTCAACGTCATGCCGACCGAACTCGACGTCTACAAGCCGGAGCGCTGGGTGGACGACGCGCTGTTCCGGCCCGAAGTGCGCGCCGCCTTCCAGCGGCTGCTGGCGCAGGGCTGGTGCGACGCGCTGCGCACCATGCATCCGGGCGTAACGATTTATACCTTTTGGGATTACTTCCGCAACGCCTACGCGCGCGACGCCGGCCTGCGCATCGACCACCTGCTGCTCAGCCCAGGGCTGGCGCCGGCGCTGAAGGCGGCCGAGGTGGACCGCGCGGTGCGCGGCCGCGACAAGCCCAGCGACCATGCGCCGGTGTGGGTGGAACTGGATCTGGAGGGCGGACCATGACGGAACAGAAATGGCCGCAGTGCGCTCGACCGCATTAGGAAGGGGTCAAGTCTGACATTCGGACACGAGCTCTGCTGTAACCAGAGGCTACGGCAGAGCTCGTGTCCGAATGTCAGACTTGACCCCCGGTGTTACACCAGCTTGGCCGAGTGCTCGCGGGTGGCGTGGAACTGCAGCTTGGGCCAGCGCTCCTGCGTCAGGCGCAGGTTGACGCCGGAGGTGGCCAGGTAGGCCAGGTTGCCGGCGGCGTCGTAGGCGACGTTGTGGCCCAGCGCGTCCTCGAAGTCCGACAGCGCCTTCTTGTCGTCGCTCGACACCCAGCGCGCGCTGCTGATGCTGGTGCCTTCGAACACGGCGTCGACGCCGTATTCGTTCATCAAACGGCTGGCGACCACTTCGAACTGCAGCACGCCGACCGCGCCCAGTACCAGCTCGCCGCCCTGCACCGGCTTGAAGACCTGCACCGCGCCCTCCTCGCCCAGCTGCTGCAAGCCTTTGTGCAGCTGCTTGATTTTCAGCGGATTGCGGATGCGCACCGAGCGGAAGAAGTCCGGCGCGAAGTAAGGAATGCCGGTGAAGGTCAGCAGCTCGCCCTCGGAGAACGAATCGCCGATCTGCATATTGCCGTGGTTGGGCAGGCCGATGATGTCGCCGGCGTAGGCCTCTTCCACCTGCTCGCGCGAGGACGCCATGAACGTCACCACCGACGACACCTTGATCTCGCGACCCAGGCGCAAGTGCTTGACCTTCATACCGCGCTCGAAACGGCCGGAGCACACACGCAGGAAGGCGATGCGGTCGCGGTGGGCTGGGTCCATATTGGCCTGGATCTTGAACACGAAGCCGGTGAACGGCTCTTCCTTCGGATCGACCGAACGCACGGTGGCGTCGCGCTCGCGCGGCGCCGGGGCCCAGTCGACCAGCGCCGACAGGATCTCGCGCACGCCGAAGTTGTTGATCGCGGAGCCGAAGAACACCGGCGTCTGCACGCCGGCCAGGAACTGCTCCAGGTCGAACGGATGCGAGGCGCCGTGCACCAGCTCCACTTCCATCTTCAGCTGGTCCATCTCCAGCGGGAACATCTCCACCAGGCGCGGGTTGTCGATGCCCTTGATGATCTCGAAGGCGCCGTCGGCCTTTTCCTCGCCGGCCTTGAACAGCATGATGGTGTCGTTGAGCAGGTGGTACACGCCGCGGAAGTTCTTGCCCATGCCGATAGGCCAGGTCACCGGCGCGCACTGGATCTTCAGCACCGATTCCAGCTCGTCGAGCAGCTCCAGCGGATCGCGGGTTTCGCGGTCCATCTTGTTCATGAAGGTGACGATCGGCGTGTTGCGCATGCGGCAGACGTCGAGCAGCTTGATGGTCTGCGCTTCCACGCCCTTGGCGGCATCGATCACCATCAGCGCCGAGTCGACCGCCGTCAGCACGCGGTAGGTGTCTTCCGAGAAGTCCTGGTGGCCGGGGGTGTCGAGCAGGTTGACCACGTGGTCGCGGAACTCGAACTGCATCACCGACGAGGCGACGGAAATGCCGCGCTGCTTCTCGATTTCCATCCAGTCGGAGGTGGCGTGGCGGCCGCTCTTGCGCGCCTTGACCGTGCCGGCCATCTGGATCGCGCCCGAGAACAGCAGCAGTTTTTCCGTCAGCGTGGTCTTACCGGCATCCGGGTGGGAAATGATGCCGAAGGTGCGGCGACGCTGGACTTCACGTGCGATCAGGGCCGGGGTCCTGGCGTTGGCCGTGGTGCCGGCGTCGTCGTTATTCTCGGGTGTTACGTTTTCGATATCGTTGACCATTTGTTCGCGATCTGAGGCGGGGCTGCAAAACCCTCGATTTTACCGATAGTTGGCCCCGCCGTGTGAACTGTTTGCCAGCACCTCCCCCGCTTTACTCCCCTTTCACCCTGCGCCAGCCCGTGCGGTGGGCGTCGGCCGAGATCTGCTCGGACAGCGGCGAGGTCTTGTTGGTGCCGTCGGCCAGGGTGGTGATCATCTTCAGCTGGCCGTTCGGCAGGCGGATGATGATGAAGCCGACCGCCGCCGAGGTGTTCGACAGGGTCGCCCCCACCGGGTGGCCGCCGATCGCCTGGCCGTTGCAGACGTTGACCTGGTACAGGTTGCTCGAGCCGCCCACCGAGCAGGCCGACGACGAGGATGGCATATTGGTCACCACGTTGGCCACGCCGCTGACGATCTGCGGGTCCAGGTTCATGCGTTCGCCGGCGTTGACGGTCCAGTCGAAGTACCAGCCGTCCCGGGACGTCAGGTCGACCGGGTTGCTGGTGATCTGGTAGGTGTTGATGTTGCTGCTCGAGCCGAGCAGGCTCAGGGTCTGCTTCACCATGGTCGAGCCGCGGATGTCGGTGATCTGCGCGGGGCCGTCCTTCAGCACGTACAGGCTCTGCACCGAGGTGTCGGAGGTGTCGGGCACGTCCAGCAGGCGCCCGGTGCCGAACAGCACCACCCGCTTGCCGCTGGTGGTGGTGGTGCTGACGCCGTCGACGGTCGAGCTCACCTGCACCGCGCAGGTGGTCACGTCCGGACGGGTGGTGATCGGCTTGTTGACGCCGGCGTTGCCCAGCATGCTGACCGAGATCGCGCCGGTGGACGCGCTCAGGTCGAAGCGCCACAGCTGCCCCAGGTTGTCGCCGCCGTAGATGAACTGGACGCGCGCATCGGCGCCCGGATCGTCGCTGATGGCGGAAATCTTGGCCAGGCCGGACGGCGTGGTGGTGTCGCCCGAGCCGGTGCTGATCTTGGCGATCCGTTCGCCGGTGTAGGCGTCCAGCACGTACAGATAGCCCACGCCGGTGCCGGTGCCGACGCCGTCGGTGCCGGGCACGTTGTTGTAGCCGGAGGTCAGGAACACCACCCAGCGGCCGTCGGCCAGGGTGCCGAACTGCGGATTGCCGAAGGTCAGGCCGAGGTCGCCGTCGCTGAGCGGGCAGACGGCGGGGTCGGCGCAGAATTCCCAAAGCTGCTTGGGATTGCTGGTGTCGGTGATGTCGAGCGCGTAGTAGCCGCGGCCGCCGCCGTTCAGGCCGGCCACCAGCACGGTGTGCCAGCCATCGGCGGCCTTGACGTCGGCCACTTCCGGCGAGCCGTCGGTGGTGAACTGGTGGTTGGTGCCGTAGGTGGTGCTGGCCAGCGCGTACAGCTTCTTCATCGTGATGCGCGGCACGTAGGCCCACAGCTCGTCGCCGGTGGCCGAGGCGAAGGCGTGCAGCATGCCGTCGTTGGCGGCGGTGAACACGGCGCCGCTGCGGTAGTCGTGACTGGTCGGATTGCCGTACTTGTCCTTGAAGGTGGCGTAGGCCGGGTCGGCGTAATCGTTGCGCGGGTCGCGCACGAAGGCCGGCTTGGACGAGGCGATATCGCCCAGCACGATGGGGATGGGCCCCGCCGCGCCGGCCGGGGTGTTGAGCGTCGGCGTGTAGGCGCGGAACAGGCTGTCGTCGGCGAACTGCTGCTGGCCGCGCAGGTAGTTGACCAGGTTGGCGCCGTCGTTGACCAGCGCCTTGTCCGACGCCGACAGCAGCACGCATTGCGACAGCGCGGTGCACTTGTTGGCGAACCAGCCGGAGGCCGGCCCCTTCATGTTGTCAAACAAGAACAGATCCGGGACACTGGCGAGCGCGCCGCTTGGGTTGTACATGTAGATGGTGCGGCTGTCGCTGCTGTTGCCGACCTTCTTGCCCAGCGTGTCGCTCGTGGTCCAGGTGCTGGTGGTGCCGACGCTGCCGTCGGTACTGTCGATCTTCTTGTCCGACAGTTCGCCGTACCACTTCACGGTGGTGAAGGTGTCGGAGAAGATATCGTTGTCGGTGAGCGTGATGTTCGGCGTCGACGTGGCGGCCGCGGCGGCCGCGCCGATGTGCACCTGCATATTCGACAGCGCCTCGCTCAGGCCGCCCACCACGTCTTTCGGGTCCTGGGCGCTGAAGTACTTGCCGTGGCCGTTGATGGCGGCGTGCCACAGGTCGTCGACCCGCTCCTGCACGGTGCTGGCGGTGTTGGCGACGTCCGGATCGGGCCAGACATAGGCGCCGCCGCTGTTCCACGGACAGCCGCTGGTGGCCGCCGTGATCAGGTTGTAGAAGTCGCCGCTGGTCTTGGGCGCGGTGTCGTAGTTCGGCTCATAGGTCATCACGCCGTCCACGCCCAGGCCCAGCGTGTAGGTGTTCATGTGCAGGTGGGTGTTCTCGCCGCCGGCCGCCGGCACGGAGCCGGGCTTGCTCATGTCCGGCTCCAGCGCCGGCCGCAGCGACACCGTGGTGGTGCTGGAGCCGCCGTTGTACCAGTGCAGCGCCACGTCCGAGATGGACGGCTGCGTCTGCGCCCGCGCGTCGACGCAGCCGCGCGCCTGGGTGCAGAAGCGCGCGGGATTCTCGAGGTTGTCGTTGTTGACCACGTTGGCGGTGGAGTTGCCGTTCCAGTAGCCGTCGGTGGTCAGTATCATGAAGTTCTGCTGGCACGGGTACTGCACCACTTCCTGCCCGGCCGCGTAGTTGTACGGCGTCAGGTTGCCGAACATGCGGCCGACGTTGTCCATCGCGGCGCGGATCGGCGTCGAGCCCGAGGTGGTGGTGTTGTACAGCGTGGTGTACCAGCTGGCGCGGGCGCTGCCGGTGAAGTCGGCCGGCTTGAGGTCGATGGCGGCGCTGGCGCCGGCGTTCGACAGCTTGACGTAGCCGACCTTGTAGTTGGCGGTGATGGCCGCGAACGCGATGCCGATCGAGCTCTTCATCATTTGCAGGCGGCTCTTGTAGTACACATACCAGTTGGCGAAGTTGTTCATCTCCTCGGCATAGGTGCAGGTGGCGCCGGCGCAGTCGGTGCGGTCGGCGGCCTTCGGGTAGGTCTGGCCGCTGACGATGTTGACCCGCACGAAGGGATTGGGCGCGCCGGAGCCGGCCGTCAGCGCCGTGGTGCTGGTGGGAATAGTGTCGTTGACGGCGGCCACGTAGCCGGTGGAGCCGGTCTTGGTCCAGTTGACCGTGTTCTGGTTGTCCATCGTGAAGGCGCTGATGGTGGCGGTGTTGTCGGTCGAGGCCCAGTTCAGCAGGCAGACGCTGGTGGCGGTATAGCCGGACGGGCAGTTGCTGTTGTTGCCCAGGTAGGCCTTGATGGTGCCGGCGGTGCCGACCTTGGCCACCAGGGCCGCGGCGATCTGGGTCGGGGTCTGGCTCTTGCCCAGGCTCAGGTAGGTCGGCGTGCTGCTGGAGGTGCCGCCGACCAGCACGGTGCCGGCATAGCTGAGGTTTTTCAGGATGGCGGTCAGCGACGACGAGGTGGCCGTGCCGGTGAAGCTGACCACCGCCCTGGCCGGCGCGTAGGCCGTCACCGCGACGGTCGGCGAGGTCACCGCGATGCCCCAGCCGGCGCGGGTATTGTCGGCGACGGTGACGCAGTTGGCGACGGTGACGCTGCCGGTGCAGCTGACCGGCACCACCGCCACCAGGTTGTCGGCGCCGAGCGTGATGCCGAACACGCTGCAGGCGGGCACCGTGGGCTGGCCGGTCGGGGTCTTGACGCAGGCGTAGTACAGGCTGGTGGACGCGGCGCCCTTGCCGACCGAGGTGGCGATGATGTTGGCGGCCAGCGCGCTGGCCAGCGTCTGCTGCTTGATCAGGCTGTTGGTGCCGGTGGTGGCGGTGACGGTGGCGTTGGTGACGGTGGTGCTGCCGTTGACCACCACGCTGCTGATGCCCAGCGAGCTGGCCGTGGCCGAGGCGCCGATGGCGATGGTGCCGTAGGAGGCGGTGGCGCCGGCCGGCTTGGAATAGCCGGGGTAGATGTAGCTGCCCACGCGCTTGCCCTGGCACTGGGTCAGCAGCTTGTCGCTGCACCAGCGCACCTTGGCCGGCACCGGATAGCCGGACGGCGCGGTGGCGCCGACCGCGGTCGAGACGCAGGTCTTCATGGTGTCGTCGGTGCAGAACTGGCCGACGCCGATGGTGTAGTAGTACGGGCCGGTGGTGATCGCGGTGGCGGTCTGGTAGGTCGCGTCCGGGTAGGTGTAGCTGGCGGTGTTGAACTGGCAGGTGCCGCCCGAGCACCACTTCAGGTCCGGGAAGCCGGTCACCAGGTTGATGTTGGCCGTCACCGTGTTGCCGGCCAGGTCGGCCTTGTGGGCGCCGAAGCCGTCGCCGCTGACCGAGGTCCAGTTGGTGGTGTTGGCGGCGTTCTGCTCCGGATAGTAGGTGCCGTCGGACTTGATCGGCACCAGGTAGCGGATCTGCGGGTTGTAGTACTGCTTGTTGAAATCGGGACTCATGAACGGCGGATGGCCGACCGCGCAGGCGGTGATGCCGGCCTGCAAAGTGGCGGCGCTGCGGCACAGGTTGTCGTTGACGTAGTCCGGCGTGTAGGTCTGGTCCATCGAGCCGGAGTTATCGAACAGCAGCATCAGGTTGGGCTTGACGGTGCCGGTGCCGGTGATGTTGAGCAGCGGCACCTGGGCGATCTGGGTGGTGCCGGCCAGCGCCGCCTGCGCCGCGGCCAGGCCAAGGACCAGGCCGGCCAATGTGGAAGTAAGCTTGTTCATGATGGTTCCATTCAAAAAGACGACGGCCTCACGGCCCTTTCATGACGACCGCTTGCGTGATCACATTGCCGCCGCGGGCGCCGACGATGCGCGCCGTCACCACGTAATGCAGCTGCGGCTGGTCCTGGTAGTTCGGGCTGTCGGCGCGGCCGCTCTTGCCGTAGGGCTGGGGGGCGTTGGAATTCGGCCGCGCCGAGGTCGTCAGGCAATGGTTGCCGGCCGCGTTGAAGGCGCCGGCGAAGTCGCACAGCCGGTGGATCACATACTCGACCCGGTTGCCGGAGGCGTCCACCGGCAAGATGACCGAGCCCGTCCAGAAAGCCGGGGTGCTGGCGGTCCAGGTCGGCGTCAGGGTGGCGACGTAGCCGTTGGCCGGCTGGTTCACTTCCAGCAGCGAGGCGTTGGTCATCGAGCGCAGGTAGGCGAAGGCCGTGTGGACCCCGAGGTCGGCCGCCTTGCTGAGCGAGGCGTCGTAGGCCAGGTTGGAGGTGGTCAAGGTGGTCGAGGTGCTGGACTTGAGCAGGTAGATGCTGCTCACCAGCATCACCGTCAGCATGATCAGCATGATGGGCAGCGCGATGCCGCGTTGTCGGGTGGGCAGGCGCATCATGGCCTCCATTGGGCGTTGCGAATCTGTACGATGGTCTCGAACACGCGGTAGCGGTAGCACTGCCACGGTACGCTGTCGCCGGGCACCGCCACGTTGACCTGCACCGGCGCCGCCGCCACGCCCGCCGGGGCGACGCCGGCAAACACGGTGGGGCGCACGGTGGTGGTGCTGCACCGCCCTGCCGAGTCCGGCCTCTCGGTGTTCTTGCTGCGCGCCACCACGGCGATCCGCACCGCGGCCACCCGCTGGAAATCGCCGGGGCTGCCGATGACGGTGTCGTGGTCGGCGTCGATCATGGTGCTGCTCCAGGTGGTGATCTGCATGCCGTCGGCGCCGGGGTTGGGGTCGTAGGGCTTGGGGCCGGGCAGGCGCGCGTCAAAGCCGTACTGGGCCTTGATGCTGACCACGTTGTCGGTCACCGAGACGCCGGCCAGCTCGGCCCCGGCCAGTTCGGTGGCGCGCAGCAGCAACACGCCGTTGGCCACGCTCCAGGTGTGGAAATGCAGCAGCGTGGGCGAGCCGAGGTTGTAGACGTAGGCCAGGTTCTGCTTGTAGGCCGTGGGCAGGCCGGCCAGCGGATTGAAACGGTAGCGGCCGCCGGTGCCGACCAGGATGCCGGGGGCGGCGGGCGGAACAGTAAAGCCCGACACCTGGAACAAGGTGCAGCGGCCGCTGCCGGGCGTCATCGGCGCCGCCACCACCACGTCGCCGTCGCTGAAGGCGTAGGGGCCCCTGCTGTCGATGCCGACGGTGTTGCCGACGGTGTAGTCGGCGGTCAGCTTGACCGATCCGGCGCCGGCCTGCGAGGTGCCGCTGTTGAAGGAGATCACGTCCGGATCGGCGCCGTTGGACTGGATCACCGCCGCCGCCAGCGGCGTGAAGTTGGCGCCGCCGCGCTGCGCGGTCGGCAGCACGTAGCCCCTGGTGTCGGCGAACACGGTGTCGCAGCCGGCCACCATCGGATCGTTCAGGCCCCAGCCCGCTTCGGTGGCGTCGCTGCTGAGCGAGAACAGCGCCAGCATGCCGTTCTGCATGCTGTCCGAACCGCCGACGGCGGCGTCCTTGTTCTTCTCGCCGCTGATGATCAGGCGGGTGGCGAACAGCAGCGCCAGCAGGCCGATCACCACGCTGACCATCAGTTCCACCAGCGAAAAGCCGCGGCTGCGGCGTGAGGTAGGGAGGTTCATATCAGAGCGCAATATAGGAAGTGACCAGATGCTGGTTGAGGGCGTCGCCGGTCTTGCGTTTCCACTTGATGGAAATATCCACCTGGACCCGCAGCTGCTGCGGCGCCACCGCCACGCTGATCAGGGCGCCGGGGATCGCCGCCTTGGTCTCGTCCACCCAGGCTTGGGTGGCGGCGGTGGCCGCGCCGCCCTCGATGGCGCCGTAGTTCAGCAGGTTGTTGCTGTCGGCGTTCATCGTGCCCAGCAGCTTCTCCCCGGCCAGCGTGGCTTCGGCCCGCAGGCTGGCGTCCGACAGCGCCGAGTAGGCGCGCGCCTGCAGGCCGATGGTGCCGAGCAGGCCGATGCCGAGGATGACGATGGCCAGCATCGCCTCCAGCAGCGCGATGCCGCCCTGGCGGCGCGCAGGCCGGCGCAGCGTGGAGGTGTGGGAGGTGGTTTTCATGGAGGACAAGCCCTGGTGTCGGTGACGGCAAGCCGCGGATCGCACTTGCTGGCCATGCCGGCCAGCGTGATCACCAGCGCCACCACCGGCACCTCGCTGGCGTAGCGGGTGGCCGGGTCGAGGCGCAGGCTGTTCAGGCGCTGGCCGAAGCGGGTGTCGACCCAGCCGATCGGCGTGTAGTAGACCTGCGAACTGCCTGGCGGCTGGGTGCTTGGCAGCAGCACTTCGGAGTTGGGCAGCGCATCGGCCGCGCGGAACACCGACTTGTAGCCGGCCGCGCCTTCCGGATCGTTGGCGGCCGCCGCGGTGACGCTCGACCAGCCGGCTTCGGCCGCGCCGCACTGGGTGGCCGGCGAGACGAAGCAGATGTCGACCTGCCAGTCCATCTGGCCGCTGTTGACGTTGGGGGTCAGCGAAATCCGGCTAAAGCTGTTGTGCATCACGGCCTGGCGGCGCGCCAGGCTGAAGCCGTCGGCATAGAATTCGCTGGCGCTGCGGGCCCGGTTGCTGAGCAACCAGTTGCTGGCGTTGGGAAGGCCGATCGCCAGCATGAAGGCGAAGATGGTCAACCCCAGCAGCAGCTCCAGCAGCGTGAGGCCACGCTGGCGGCGCCGGGCCGGCGGCGTTAGTTGGAACATGTGCCACCTTTATGGTCCACCCAGCACGAGGCGCTCACGCCCCAGCCGCTGGGGCTGCCGGTGGTGGCGTGGGTGCCGTTCTGGTCGATGGTGTAGACGAAGCCGGCCATCTTGCCGATGCCGGTCGCCGTCAGCGTGTAGCTGGAGGCGTTGGCCACGTACGTGTAGCGAAAATTGGCGGTGGCGGCCGGGAAGGTGGTGGTGCCGTCGAAGCCGTCATACTTGCGGTAGTTGGACCAGTACTGCTCGGCCGCCGGCTGGGCGCCGCCGAGCGCGGTGAAGGCCTCGCTGAGGCGGCCGCGGGTCACGTAATCGCTGTAGGCCGGCAGCGCCACCGCCATCAGGATGCCGACGATGGCGACGGAGATCATAATCTCGATCAAGGTAAAGCCTTTTTGGACACGCTTCATGGCCTGCTCCCGCTGGGTTTTCTCATGACTGGAGTGTAGCGGGCCAAGCTTGCATTTCCCTGAGGAAATGCTGACAAATTCCTGACAGCGACGAAAAGGCGGAAAAAACTAGCGAAAGTGCACGGAAAACAGCGCGCCCCGGCCGCCGGCCGCCTCGGTCACGGTCAGCGTGGCGCCGTGGACGGTGGCGATGTCGCGCACGATGGCCAGGCCCAGTCCGCTGCCGGTGGTCTGGTCGTCCAGCCGCACGTAGCGGCTGAACACCTGCTCGCGCTTGTGCGGCGGGATGCCGGGGCCGTTGTCCTCGACGCTCAGCCAGCCGCCCTCGCCGTCCGGCCGGCAGGCCACCGTCACCGTGCCGCGCGGCGGCGTGTAGCGGATGGCGTTGTCGATCAGATTGTCGATCAGGTCGCGCAGCAAAAAGCGGTCGCCGACGATGGTGACCGGCTGCAGGTCGAAGCCGAGATCGATCGCCTTGAGCGTGGCCTGGTCGACGAAGGACTGGATCGCCACCTCCACCAGCGCGTCCAGCGCCACCGGTTCCAGCCGGGTCTTTTCAAAATGGCCGGGCTCGGCGCGGGCCAGGGCCAGCAGCTGGTTGGTCTTGCGTATCATGCGCTCGGTGGCCGACAGCATCAGCTTGAGCGATTGCGCGGTTTCCGGCTCGGCGTGGCGCGCGCCCAGCCATTCGAGCTGGGTCTTCAGGCCGGCCAGCGGCGTGCGCAGCTGGTGCGCGACATTGGCCAGGAACTCCTGGCGCGCGCGGGCGCCCTGGCTGACCTTGTCCAGCAGTCCGTTGAAGGCCGACACCACCGGCTCCAGTTCGTAGGGGACCTGCGCCGCCGCGATCGGTTCGAGGTCGTCGCCGTCGCGCGCGTTCAGGCCGGCGCGCAGGCGGTTCAGCGGCAGCAGGCCGTTGCCGACCGAGAACCAGATCAGGCCGACGCAGCTCAGCGCCAGCAGCGATTCCAGCAGCACCAGCGCGCGCACCACGGCCTGGCGGACCTGGGTGCGCTTGCGCAGCGTCTTGGCGACGCCGATGGTGGCCTGCAGCGGCGCGCCCGTGGCGGCCGGCAAGCTCAGCCGCAGCGCCACGCCGCGCACGGCTTCGTCGCGCACGGCGCTGTCGAAGGCCGCGGTGGGCTTGTTGGCCGAAGTCGCGCCATCGGGTGCGGCCGGCAGCGGCGGAAAGTCCGCGTCGCCGGCGATGGTGTGGCCGGCCTGGTCGCGCACCACGAAGTAGACGGCGTCGGTGTCGTCGCTGCGCAGCACCTGCTCGGCCTGGCGCGGCAGGTCGATGCGCAATTGGCCGCCGTCCGCGCCCAGGCGCGCGCCCAGCGCGGCGGCGGCGCCGGACAGGCCCTGGTCGAACGCCAGCTGGGCCGGCAGCCAGGCCAGCATGTAGGTCAGCGCGCCGCCGGCCAGGTTGATCAGCAGGATAGGACCGATCAGCCACTTCAACAGCCGCAGGCGGATGCTATTCATTATGCATGCGGCGCCGGCGTCTGCTCCAGCATGTAGCCGAAGCCGCGGATGGTGCGGATCGAGACGCCGGCGTCGGCGATCTTCAGCCGCAGGCGCGAGATGTAAACTTCCACCGCGTTCAGGGTCAGGTCGTCGCCCCAGGGCAGGATGGCGTCGATGATCTGCTGCTTGGACACCACGCGCGCGCCGTGCTGCAACAGGTATTCCAGCACCGCCCATTCGCGCACCGACAGCTCGATGGTCTTGTCGCGCACGCGGGCGCGCTTGGCCGACATGTCCAGCACCAGGTCGCCCAGCGCCAGCACGGTGGGCTTGGGCGTGTTGCGGCGCGCCAGCGCGCGCAGCCGCGCGACCAGCTCGGCGGTGGCGAAGGGCTTGACCAGGTAGTCGTCGGCGCCCAGCTCCAGGCCGCGCACCCGGTCCTCGATGGCGTCGCGCGCCGTCAGCAGCAACACCGGCACCTGGCTGCCGCGCGCGCGCAGGCGCCGCACCACCTCGAAACCGTCGATGCCGGGCAGGCCGATATCGAGCACCACCACCTCGGTGTGCTCGGCGCGCTGCAGCAGCGCGTCGGCCTGGGTGCCGTTGCCGACCACCTCGACCGCCATGCCGTGCCCGCTCAGGACGCGGCTCAGGCCATCAGCCAGGACGGCGTCATCTTCCACCACAAGTACATGCATGTTCTGTGCGCCGTTCAAAGTCGATTTGTGCATTATGCACGCGCCCTCCACAGAAAAATAGAGCTCGTGTAGGACCAGACCTACAAAGTGCCATGTTGCAAGCCTACATTTGTGCGTCCCCTCCTCTTATGTTCGCAATCTAACAAAGCCCCTAAAGTTATGGCAACACTGAAGCAAGCCTTCGGTGCTCTTGTATAGCCAGATTGTGAGGAACAAAATGAACAACACCCAACTTAACGCAACCGACAAAACCACAGCGCCACGCATGGCGCTGAAGTCGAAAGAATTCAAGCTTGCGTCACGGCCTGTTGTCAGCTACAGCGGCACCCTGCAGAACGAATTGCTGGCCGCCCTCCCACGCGACGTGCTGGAATCGCTGTTTGAACACCTGGAATTGGTGACCCTGCCCTTCGGCAAAGAATTGTTTGAATTCGGCGGCGCGATGGACTACGTGCACTTCCCGACCACGGCCATCGTCTCGCTGCTGTATGTGATGGAAGACGGCGCCACCACCGAGATCGCCGTGGTGGGCCACGAAGGCGTGGTCGGCGTGTCGCTGTTCGAGGGCGAGCGCGCCATGTGCAGCGCCGTGGTGCAGGCGGCCGGCTACGGCTACCGCATGAAGGCCCAGCATCTGCGCGACGCCTTCAACCAGGGCGGCGCCCTGCCCGCGCTGCTGATGCGCTACAACACCGCGCTGTTCGCACAGATGGCGCAGAACGCCGTCGGCGGCCGCCACAGCTCGATCGAACAAAAGCTGTGCCGCTGGCTGCTGGACCGCCTGGACCGCTCGCCATCGAACGAACTGAAGGTCACGCAGGAAATGATTTCCATCATGCTGGGCGTGCGCCGCGAAAGCATCACCGCCGCCGCCGGCAAATTGCAGGACGACGGCCTGATCACCTACCGCCGCGGCAACATCACTGTGCTTGATCGCTCAGGCTTGGAGGCGTATGCGGGTGAGTGCTACAAGGTGGCGAAGACGGAATACGACCGTCTGCTGGTGGATGTAGCACGCTGTTAAGCACTTCGCTGATGGCCGGCGGCAGCGTCGCCATCGGCGTCGCCGGGCCGTCATCGGCGCGGCGCTCTTCGTTCGTTGCGCGATTGCGCAAGGGAATCGACACCTCAATACAAGTCCCCGCATCGTTGCGGCCGCGGCGTATCGTCAGCGCGCCGCCCAGCAGCAAGGCGCGTTCGCGCATCCCCAGCAAACCATGCGACATCGGCTTGACGATGGTGTTGGACGCGATGCCGATGCCGTCATCGATGATGCGCAAGGTCAGGCCACCCGGGCTCAGGCTCATGGTGACGGTGACGCGGCTGGCCTTGGCGTACTTGCGGATATTGGTCAGCGATTCCTGCACGATGCGGAACAGGGCGATCGACAGGTCGCCCGACTGGCTGGCCGCACCTTCGATATCGGCATCCACGTCGCAATCGCAGCGCACCTTGGCCAGGCGGCTGAATTCATTGCAATAGCTTTCGATGGCGGCGCACAGGCCCAGGTTGTCGAGCAGGCTGGGGCGCAGGTTCTCGACGATGCGGCGCTTCATTTCCACCGTTTCCACCAGCGTGGCGCGGGCGCGCTTGAGCTGGGCCGCCAGTTCGGGGTCGGTCTTCTGCAATTGCTGGGTGACGGCGGCGATATCCATGGCGATCGAGGTCAGGTTGGCGCCCAGCTCATCATGCAGTTCGCGCGACAGCCTCACCTTCTCTTCCTCGCTGATGCTGATCAGGTGGCGCGACAACACCGATAACTGCTCGGTACGCTGCTCGACCTGCGATTCCAGGTTTTCATTGGCGCTTTGCAGCGCGTGCTCGACCTGGGCGCGGTTGGCGAAACTGCGCCGCACCAACTGGTAGAACATGATCAGCACCACGATGGCCAGCGCGTTGATGCCCATGCCCAGCAGTACCGCCTTCTGGTATTCCTGGTAGAACGTGGCGCTGCGCGTGACCAGGGTTTCGTTCTGCTCCTGCTCCATGATCACCACTTGCAGGCGGATCTCGTCCATGCTGGCGCGGCCGTCGCTGAGCTTGGCGATCTTGACGATCTCCTCCAGCCCGCCCTCGCGGTAGACGTCGATGGCCTGGCTCATGATGGACAGGCGGCGGCGCACCAGCGTGTGCAGTTGCGCCAGATTCTTCAGCTGCGACGGGCTGTCGGCCAGCAGCTTGTCGAGCTCTTTGAATTCGATTTCGGTTTCAGCCAGCGCGGTCCTGGTGGGACCAAGATAGGCGTCGCGCCCGGACAGGAAATAGCCGCGCATGCTGCTTTCGGCATCGAGCACCAGCACGTTCAGGTATTGCAGACGGTCCGCCACGCGGGCGGTCTGGCCCAACTGGACCTGGGCGCCGCGCAAGGCTTGCAAATTGTGGAACAGGCTGAATCCGTTGACGATCAGCAGCAGCGCACAGGTCACGCACAAGACGGTCTTGTACAGCGGCAGGCGGTGATGCGGCGCTGTTTCGACAGTGAAATACATCCTGATGAGTTTCCTTCACAAGGTTTAATCCGGGGCGGACATACGCCACACTAGCCGAATTATAGACCGATGAGGAAAGGGATGCGTTTGGAGCGCGCCGCAATGGTGCGCGCCCCGGCGGGGTCAATCCAACAGGTTGTTCTTCATGGCGTAGTAGGTCAGGTCGGAATTCGACTGCATGCCCATTTTTTCCATGATGCGGGTGCGGTAGGTGCTGACGGTCTTGATACTCAGCGACAGCGCCACGCCGATGTCCGACACGGTGGCGCCGCGCGCCAGGCGCAGGAAGACCTGGAACTCGCGGTCCGACAATTCGGTATGCAACGCGGTGTTCGGATCGCGGTCGAAGCTTTGCGCCAGCAGTTCGCCGACGGTCGAGCTGACATAGCGGCGGCCCTGGAACACGGTGCGCACGGCGGTGATCAGCTCGTCCGCCTCGCACTCCTTGTTCAGGTAGCCGTTGGCGCCCATTTTGAACAGGTTCAGCGCATACTGCTGGGCCGGATAGCCGGACAGGATCAGCACCGGCAGGTCCGGCTGGCCCTGGCGGATGGTGCGCAAGGTGTCGATGCCGCTCTGGTCGGGCATGGCGATGTCCAGCAACAGCACGTCGCAAATCTCGCGCCGCGCGATATCCAGCGCTTCGCGGCCGGTGCCGGCTTCGGCCACCACGTCGAAATCTTCCGACGACGAAAAAATCTGTTTGAAACCCGCTCTAACTATCTGATGGTCGTCACAAATGGCAACGCGTATCATTGTTTCCCCTCGTATTGTCCGGCTGTCGCGCCATAGGCCCCACCGGACTTCACGCCACCGTCTATCAGCGTAGCTGATGTGAATAATGTTGAAATTATAGCAGCAATCAAGCCGCTAGCCGCACTACGCGGCAGCAGTAAAGCTAGGATTGCTTGAGCAATGTCAATATTGCCAGCAATTCGCCGCGTATCATTTTTCGGTCCAGCGGAACAGGAACGTCCGCCGCCAGCACGCCGTTGACAGCCAAGCCGCCATCATACTCCGCCGCCGCGCCATCAACCGCACGACTGTCGAGCTTATTGCGGGCGCCGCTGATGGTGAAACCCTGCTCGTACAGCAGTTCCCGTATGCGGCGTATCAACAGCACTTCGTGGTGCTGGTAGTAGCGGCGGTTGCCGCGCCGCTTGACCGGCTTGAGCTGCGTGAACTCCTGCTCCCAGTAGCGCAGCACGTGCGGCTTGACGCCGCACAGCTCGCTCACTTCACCGATCGTGAAATAGCGCTTGGCCGGGATCGGCGGCAGCACAACCAGTTCGGATTTGGCGAGGCGGTCATTCATCACGGCTCAGTCTCACTCAGGCGGCGCGCGCCATCGGATTAGTCTCTTCGACCATGCCCTTGAGTTTTTGGCTGGCATGGAAAGTCACCACGCGGCGCGCCGTGATCGGGATTTCTTCGCCGGTCTTCGGGTTGCGGCCCGGACGCTGCGGCTTGTCGCGCAGCTGGAAATTGCCGAAACCGGACAACTTGACGGCCTCGCCGCGCTCGAGCGCGTTGCGGATCTCGTCAAAGAAGGTTTCCACCATATCCTTGGCCTCGCGCTTGTTCAGGCCGACCTGTTCGAACAACAGCTCGGCCAGCTCCGCCTTGGTCAGCGTAGGCAAATCTTTTTCTGCATCCTGGCGTACCTTGGCCACCTGCATGGCCCGATGCAAATCGGCAGCCAATGCGGATTGGAGTACGGCGGAATCTACGTCGTTATTATTAATTTTCCTGCCCTGCCTTATCTAAGAACGAATGAGTCCGGCAAAGGCCGGACTCCCAAATGGTCAACGGTGATGATTTTACAACAATCTTGGCTGCCAGCTCAGGTGCGCAGACGGGCGCCGTGTTGTTGCTGGGCGGCGTCGCCGACGGCGGCCATTACCGCTTCCACCACATCGTCTTGCAGCGTATTTTGAGTATCTTGCAAGCTAAAGCGGAAAGCAAGCGATTTTTCGTCCGCCTCCAGTCCTTTGCCACGATATTCATCAAACAAAACAATGGCTTGCACGATCTTGCCCTGCGGACTCATTTGCACGGCAGCATTAAATGCGTCCAGCAAATCCTGCGCCGGAACGTCTTGCTTGACGACCACAGCCAGATCGCGCGTGGCGCCTGGGAACTTGGAGATTTCCGCGTATTCTGGCACGGATCGTTGCCGCAAAGCAACGGCGTCCACCTCGAACACCACCGGTGCGTGCGGCAGCTCGTACTTTTGCAGCCAGCGCGGGTGCAGCTCGCCGATGAAACCGATGACCTTGCCGTCCAGCAGCACGTGCGCCGAGCGGCCCGGATGCAGCGCCGGGTGCTCCGCCTTGACGAAGCGCAGCGACAGCGGCGCGAACAGGTGCTCCAGGTCGGCCTTCAGGTCGAAGAAGTCGATCTGACGGTTGTCCTGGCCCCACTGCTCGTCGGCCACGTTGCCGTAGGCCATGGCGGCCACGCGTTTCGGCTGGTGGTAGCCGGCCACGGTCAGCGGTCCATCTGGCACGCTGTCGTCGCGCAGGTAGATGGCGCCGATCTCGAACAGGCGCACGCGGCTGGTCTTGCGGTTCAGGTTGTAGCGCACATTGGCCACCAGGCTGCCGATCAGCGTCGAGCGCATCACATTCATCTGGCTGGCGATCGGGTTTTGCAGCTTGATCGGGTAGTCGTTGCCGCCGAAGTCCTGCTCCCAGGCCGCGTCCACAAAGCTCATGTTGACCACTTCCTGGAAGCCCAGGTCGGCCAGCTGGTGGCGCACCGCGAACAGCGAACGGGTGTTTTCCGGCGCGATGATCATGGTGTTGGCGGCCACCGGCGCCACGGTCGGGATGTTCTCGAATCCGTAGACGCGCGCGACTTCCTCGATCAAGTCTTCCTCGATCTCGATGTCGAAGCGGTACGACGGCGAGGTCACCGAGAACACTCCCCCGTTCGGGCCGTCGGCTAACGTAAAGGGCAGCGCCAGGCGGGTGAAGATGTCGGCGATGGTTTTATCGTCCAGCGCGACGCCGATCACTTTCTGTGCGCGGGCGGTGCGCATCTGCACCGGTGCGCGCTTCGGCACGTTGACGATCTGGTCGTCAACCGGGCCGATCTGCGTGGTCGTCGTGCCGCAGATTTCGATCAGCAGCGAGGTGATGCGCTCGATGTGCTCGACCGTGGTCGCGTAGTCGACGCCGCGCTCGAAGCGGTGCGCCGCGTCGGTCGAGAAGTTGTACTTGCGGGCCCGGCCCTGGATGGCGCTCGGCCACCAGAACGCCGCTTCCAGGTAGATAGCTTCGGTCTCGAGCGAGACGGCGGTGGAATCGCCGCCCATGATGCCGGCCAGCGATTCGATTTCCTTGTCGTCCGAGATCACGCCCACCCATTCATCGACGTTGACGGTGTTGCCGTTCAGGAGCTTGAGCGTTTCGCCGGCTTTGCCCCAGCGCACGTTCAGGCCGCCGTGGATCTTGGCCAGGTCGAACACGTGCGACGGACGGCCCAGCTCCAGCATCACGTAGTTGGAGATATCCACCAGCGCCGACACCGAGCGCTGGCCGCTGCGCTCGAGGCGCTGCTTCATCCAGTCGGGCGTGGCGGCCTTGGCGTTCAGGTTGCGGATCACGCGGCCGGAGAAGCGACCGCACAGGTCCGGCGCCGAGATCTTCACCGGCAGCACTTCGGCGCTGTTGACGGTGGCCGGACGGAACGACGGCAGGTGCAGCGCGACGCCGGTCAGCGCCGACACTTCGCGCGCCACGCCCAGCACCGACAGGCAGTCCGCCTTGTTCGGGGTCAGCTTGATGGTGAACTTGAGGTCGTTGAGCGCGTAGTAGTCGCGGAAGTTCTGGCCGACCGGCGCGTCGTCCGGCAGCTCCATCAGGCCGCCGCCCTCTTCCGACAATTTCAGTTCCTTGGCCGAGCACAGCATGCCTTGCGACTCGACGCCGCGCAGCTGGCCGACCTTGATTTCAAACGGCTTGCCGTCGGCGCCGGGCGGCAGGATCGCGCCGGCCATCGCGCACACGACCTTCAGGCCCGGGCGCACGTTGGGCGCGCCGCAGACGATGTTGAGCAAGGTGCCGGTGCCGACATCGACCTGGCAGACGTTGAGGCGGTCCGCGTTCGGATGCTTGGCCATGTCGCGCACGTGGCCGACGACCACGTTGGAGAACGGCGGCGCCACGGCTTCGACTTCTTCCACTTCCAGGCCGGACATCGTCAGCAGATGGGCCAGTTCGTCCGAAGTCATCTTCGGATCGACCATGGTACGGAGCCAGTTTTCGGAGAATTGCATAATCAAGCCTTCAAAGATAGTCCGACGGGAGCGCGCACCGGGGTGGCGCTCGACCGTTTCGTTATTGTTAGTTGAACTGCTTCAGGAAGCGCAGGTCGCCTTCGTAGAACAGGCGCAGGTCGCTGACGCCGTAGCGCAGCATCGTCAGGCGTTCCAGGCCGGAGCCGAAGGCGAAGCCGATGTACTTTTCCGGGTCGAGGCCGAAGTTGCGCACCACCGATGGGTGCACCTGGCCCGAGCCGGAAATCTCCAGCCAGCGGCCCTTCAACGGACCGGAACCGAAGGCGATATCGATCTCGGCCGACGGTTCGGTGAACGGGAAGTACGACGGACGGAAGCGCACCTGCAGGTCGTCGGTCTCGAAGAAGGCCTTGACGAAGTTCAGGTACACGCCCTTGAGGTCGGCGAAGCTGATGTTCTCGGCGATCCACAGGCCTTCGACCTGGTGGAACATCGGCGAATGGGTGGCGTCGCTGTCGACGCGGTAGGTGCGGCCCGGCGCGATCACCTTGATCGGCGGCGTGTGGCTGCGGGCGTAGCGCACCTGCATCGGGCTGGTGTGCGTGCGCAGCAGCAGCGGCTTGCCTTCGCTGTCGTTGCCTTCGATGTAGAAGGTGTCCTGCATCGAACGGGCCGGATGGTTTTCCGGGCTGTTGAGCGCCGTGAAGTTGGTCCAGTCGTTTTCGATCTCGGGGCCGTCGGCCACGTCGAAACCGATCGAGCGGAAGATCTCTTCGACCCGCTCCCAGGTCCGCATCACCGGGTGGATGCCGCCGCCGGCGCGACCGCGGCCAGGCAGCGAGACATCGATGGCCTCGGCGTTCAAACGGGTTTGCATCTGGGCGTCGGCCAGCGCATCGCGCCGGGCCGTCAGCGCCGCTTCAATCTGCCCTTTGGCAGCATTGATCAGGGCGCCCTGCGCCTTGCGCGCTTCAGGGTCGAGCTTGCCCAGACCCTTCATCAATTCGGTGATCTGGCCGGTCTTGCCCAGATATTTGGCTTTGGCATTTTCCAGTGCGGCGGCGTCATCTTTGACCGCGTCGAAATCCTGCACTGCTGAGGCGACGAGTTGTTCCAGGGAGTCCATGCGTTTTTCTTATCCTCAATCAAAAACGGGGCACAGGTTTCAACCTTTGCCCCGTTCTCAGTCGCGGACCCGTTGCCGGGATCGCGCGTCCAAATCAATGCGTATTAAGCAGCGATTTTTGCTTTCACAGCGTTGACAATCGCAGCGAACGCTGGCTTGTCCATCACTGCCATATCGGCCAGGACTTTACGGTCCAGTTCGATCGAAGCTTTCTTCAGACCATTCATGAAGACGCTGTACGTCACGCCATGCTCACGGGAAGCGGCGTTGATACGAGCGATCCACAGACGGCGGAAGACGCGCTTCTTGTTACGACGGTCGCGGTAAGCGTATTGGCCAGCGCGCATAACTGCTTGCTTGGCAACACGGTATACCTTGCTGCGACGACCGCGGTAACCCTTGGCCATGTTTAATACTTTTTTATGACGGGCACGAGCTGTAACCCCACGTTTTACTCTAGGCATAGTAACTCCTTAGTTGTGAGATTAAGCGGTTGGCATCATGCGCATGACGGATTTCACGTCAGCCGCATCAACGTTCGTGATACCGCGCAATTGGCGCTTCGATTTGGTGGTCTTCTTGGTCAGAATGTGGCGCTTGAAAGCGTGACCACTCTTAACAGTACCACCTGGACGCACGCGAAAACGTTTCTTCGCGGAGCTTTTGGTTTTCATTTTTGGCATAGCAATCTACCCTCGGGTAGCTCCATATCAAACAGGATTGCAGGTGGCGACACTACGTCACACTTAGATGCCTGCTTTCACTTGTTTTTGCAGCAGATGCGAGTCCACTACATTACAACAGCCGGTAATTATAGACCAGTTGCCGCAATTCTGCAGCACAAATTACAAGAGGCGCCTCAGCGCCCCTTGTATTTGCAATTAAAGCAAGCTTACTTCTTTTTCTTAGGCGAAAGGACCATGATCATCTGGCGGCCTTCCATCTTGGGGAACTGCTCGACCTGGCCGTATGGCTCCAGATCGGCTTTCAGGCGCTCCAGCATACGGAAGCCAATATCCTGGTGCGCCATTTCACGACCGCGGAAACGCAGCGTGATCTTGGTTTTGTCGCCTTCATCAAGGAACTTGATGAGGTTGCGCAGCTTGATATTGTAGTCGCCGTCATCAGTACCGGGACGGAATTTGACTTCCTTCACGGCGATGATTTTCTGCTTCAATTTCGCTTCGTGAGCCTTCTTCTGCTCCGAATACTTGAATTTGCCGTAGTCCATCAAACGGCACACTGGTGGAACCGCGGTAGGCGCGATCTCAACCAGGTCGACGTTTGCCTCTTCCGCCAGGCGGAAGGCTTCGGCCAAAGTCACGATACCGAGAGCCTCGTTATCGACCCCACTTAAACGCATTTCAGGGGCAGTGATTTCGCCATTGATGCGATGCGACTTGTCAGTAGCTATGGTGATTCCTTTTAAAATCTAATGAAGAACTGTGCGATCAGGCTTTGTTGGCGACGTCTTGCTGAAGTCGCTCGATCAGGGCATCGATGGACATGACGCCCAAATCGACATTGCCCCGTGCCCGCACAGCAACGGTATTGGCATCCCGCTCTTTATCGCCAACTACAAGGATGTAGGGCAGTTTTTGGACGGAATGTTCACGTATTTTATAGGTTATTTTCTCGTTGCGCAAATCGGTCTGCACGCGGAACCCGCTCCGGCGCAGCTTTTCAGCCACTTGCACCACATATTCGGCCTGCGCGTCGGAGATGTTCAGCACCGACACTTGCACCGGCGCCAGCCAGGCCGGCAAGGCGCCCGCGTAGTTCTCGATCAGGATGCCGATAAAGCGCTCCATCGAACCGACGATCGCGCGGTGCAGCATGACCGGCACCTGACGGCTGTTGTCGGCCGCCACGTATTCGGCGCCCAGGCGCTCCGGCATGAAGAAGTCGACCTGCATGGTGCCGACCTGCCATGGGCGGCCCAGCGAATCCTTCAGGTGGTATTCGATCTTTGGACCGTAGAACGCGCCCTCGCCCGGCAATTCGGTCCAGCTCACGCCGCAGGCGCGCAGGCCCGAACGCAGCGCGTCCTCGGCCTCGTCCCACACTTCGTCGGTGCCGATGCGGTTGTCCGGACGCAGCGCCAGCTTGACTTCGATGTTGTTGAAGTCGAAGTCCTTGTAGACTTCCATCGCTTGCGTGTGGAAAGCCACCACTTCCGGTTCGATCTGCTCTTCGGTGCAGAAGATGTGGCCGTCGTCCTGGGTGAAGCCGCGCACGCGCATGATGCCGTGCAGCGCGCCCGAAGGCTCGTTGCGGTGGCACTGGCCGAACTCGCCGTAGCGCAGCGGCAGGTCACGGTACGAGCGCATATTGCTGTTGAAGATCTGCACGTGACCCGGGCAGTTCATTGGCTTCAGCGCGTAGGAGCGGTTTTCCGATTCCGTGACGAACATGTTTTCGCGGTAGTTGTCCCAGTGGCCGGTCTTGCCCCACAGGCTGGAGTCCAGGATCTGCGGCGCCTTCACTTCCTGGTAGCCGTTGACCTGGTACTTATTGCGCATGTATTGCTCAACCTGCTGCCAGATGGTCCAGCCCTTCGGATGCCAGAACACCAGGCCCGGCGCCTCGTCCTGGAAGTGGAAGAAGTCCAGCTGCTTGCCCAGCTTGCGGTGGTCGCGCTTTTCCGCCTCTTCCAGCTGGAACAGGTACTGCTCCTGGTCTTCCTTCTTGACCCAGGCGGTGCCGTAGACTCGCTGCAGCATTTCGTTCTTGCTGTCACCACGCCAGTAGGCGCCGGCCAGCTTCATCAGCTTGAACACTTTCAGCTTGCCGGTCGACGGCACGTGCGGGCCGCGGCACAGGTCGGTGAAGCTGCCTTCGGTGTACAACGAAACATCCTGGTCGACGGGAATCGACGAGATGATCTCGGCCTTGTAGGCTTCGCCGATGGACTTGAAGTAGGCGACGGCCTCGTCGCGCGGCAGCACCTTGCGGGTGACCGGCTCATCCTTCTTGGCCAGCTCGGCCATTTTCTTTTCGATGGCGACCAGGTCGTCAGGCGTGAACGGACGCTTGTACGAGAAGTCGTAGTAGAAACCGTTTTCGATGACCGGACCGATGGTCACTTGCGCATCGGGGAACAGCTCCTTGACGGCGTAGGCCAGCAAGTGGGCGGTGGAGTGACGGATCACGTCCAGGCCTTCAGGGTCTTTGTCGGTGATGATGGCCAGGTCGGCATCTTTCTCGATCAGGAAAGAGGTATCCACCACTTTGCCATCGACCTTGCCGGCCAGCGCGGCCTTGCCCAGGCTAGTTGCGATGCTGGACGCCACTTGTGCAACGGTGACTGGGCCGTCGAATTCACGGGCAGAACCATCAGGAAGGCGAACTGAAAGCATAACGATCTCCATTTCGGCGCGGGCGCCAGGTAGTGGTACAAAAGAATGATAATAAAAACGCGGACGAAAAAAAACGCGGGCTAGCCGCGTTTTCTCTTTTTTTGAGCAAAAGAATCCCGATCGACTAGCGTCACTCCCAAAGCTTGGTAGTAGTTCGCGGTGTCATAACCGGATTGCCTTTCTCGCTCTTACATGTTCTGGTGGGCGGTGCAGAATTCGAATCTGCGACCCCTTGGATGTCGACCAAGTATTCTAACCAGCTGAACTAACCGCCCGTGGTACTACATTTTACTGCTATTTACTGCGCTTTTACTACCGTGCTACGTAATCTGGTGGGCGGTGCAGAATTCGAATCTGCGACCCCTTGGATGTCGACCAAGTATTCTAACCAGCTGAACTAACCGCCCGAAGACCAGCATTATAGAGAGCGATTTGAAGAAAAACAAGGGCATAATTCGGAAACATTTACAAAATGCACTATGAGGCTGCAATACGCGAGTCATCGACATCCTTTAAACTACGGCTGTCCCCATCACAACAAGAAGCCCATGCAAGCCGAAACCCGCATCAACACTAGCGCAGACCTGCCCCGCTCCCCTTCCGCCCACCTGCACGAACACCGCGACGGCGACGCCGAACATGCCCACTTTAATGTGCAACGCAGCCAGTCGGTGCTGGCGTGGTCACTGGTATTGACGCTGGGATTCGCCGTGGTCGAAGTCATTACCGGCTTTATGTCCAACTCGCTGGCGCTGATTTCCGACGCCGGCCACATGGTGACGGACGCCGCGGCGCTGGGCCTGGCGTTGTTGGCGCAACTGATCGCCAAGCGGCCGCCGTCGGCGCGCCACTCGTTCGGCTTCGGCCGCGCCGAGGCGTTGGCGGCCTTCGTCAACAGCCTGGTGCTGTTGCTGCTGGTGGGCTGGATCGTCTTCGAGGCGGTGCAGCGCTTTTCCAAACCGGAGCAGGTGCAAGGCGGCACCGTGTTCATCGTCGCCGCCATCGGCCTGCTGATCAACGTGGCGCTGGCCTACATGCTGTCGCGCGGCGACAGCAATATGAATACGCGCGCCGCGCTGGTCAATGTAATCGGCGACCTGCTGGGATCGGTGGCCGCGCTGATCGCCGGCGCCGTCATCTACTACACCGGCTGGATGCAGATCGATCCGCTGCTGTCGATCTTTGTCGCGCTGCTGATTTTAAAGTCCACCATCGACGTGCTGCGCGAGTCCTATCACTTCCTGATGGGCGGCGTGCCGGAGCAGATCGACTATTTGAACGTCGGCGCCGACCTGGGCCAGATAGACGGCGTCTGCTCCGTGCACGACCTGCATGTGTGGGACATGTCGCCCGGCCATCCTGCCCTGATCGGCCACGTGGAGATCACCGACCTGGCGCACTGGCCCACGATCCTTCAAGCCATCAAGGCCATGCTGCTGGAAAAGCATGGTATCGACCACATCACTTTACAAGCAGAAGTCACCCACGATGCATAATTTTGAAAAACGCCGCGACCGCTACAACGCCTTTGCCTCATTTGAAAACCCGCTAGTCAACCTGAGCTTCGAGATGGAGGTGCCGGACTTCCGCCCCTTCTGCAAGGCCAACGAGCTGCCGCCGTTCCACGTCTTCCTGTACTGCATACTGAATTCGCTGAAGGAAATCGACAACTTCATGTACCGCATCCACGAAGGCGAGGTCATCAAGATCGACGACTTCATGGCCTCGTACACGGTGCTCAACCAGGACAAGAACCTGAACTTCGCGCGCTTCACGCGCTCGTCGGATCTGCGCGAATTCGTCGCACGCAGCGTGGCGGCGAAGCAGTTCGCCGAGGCCAGCGATGTGCTGGTCAACACCACCGAGGCCCTGAGCCCAATGGACAAGAAACGCAACGTCCACATCACCTGCATGCCTTGGCTGAAGCTGGTGGCGATGGAGCATCCGATCTACCATCACAAGAACCACGACATTCCATCGCTGGCCTGGGGCCGCTTCAGTGATCCGCGCGACGACGGCAAGCTGACGGTGAACATGTCGGTGCTGGCCCACCACGGCTTCGTCGACGGCTACCACGTGCACCTGCTGGCGCAGGCCATCGCCGCCCGCGTGGCAAAAATTATCGCTTAAGCACCGGGGTCAAGTCTGACATTCGGACACGGTCTCTTCCGTAATAAGCGCTACGGAAGAAGTCGTGTCCGAATGTCAGACTTGACCCCCTTGGGTTTAGGGACCTAGGCGCGGCGGGCTTCCTGCACGCCGCTCACTTCGGCGATGGCGTTCAGCGCTTTTTGCAGCTGCGCGGTGGCGCCGATTTCTGCCGTGAAGGTCATGCGCGCAAAGCCTTTGGCGCTTTGCGTGTTGACGCCGATGACGTTGATCTTTTCGCGCGAGAAGATCTCGGAAATGTCGCGCAGCAGGCCCTGGCGGTCACCCGCCAGGATGAAGATGTCGACCGGGTAGACCGTGTCCGACACCGCCCGCCCCCACTCGGTGACAATCACCCGCTCCGGCGCCTTGGTGCGCATCTCGGCGAAGTTCTTGCACGTGGTGCGGTGGATCGACACACCCTTGCCGCGCGTGACGAAGCCGACGATGCCGTCCGGCGGCGCCGGCTTGCAGCACTTGGCCAGCTGCGTCATCAAGCCATCGGTGCCCACCACCAGCACGCCCGACTTGGCGCCCTGATCCACGCTGGATGCCTTGCTCTTGCCCAGCACCACCGCGTCTTCCGGCTCGGCCGGCTCGCCGGTGTCGTGCAGCGCTTGCTCGACGTGACGCAGGCTGAACTCATCCTTGCCCACCGACAGGAACAGGTCGTCCACCTTGGCGAAGCCCAGCTTGTTGGCCAGCGCTTCCAGGTTGACCGCCGTCTTGCCTTCGCGCTGCAGGGATTTCTCCACCATCGCGCGGCCATGCGACAGCGTCTCCTGCATGTCGATGGCGTGGAACCAGGCGCGGATCTTGGAGCGCGTGCGCGTGGCGACCGTGTACTCGTCGCTGAGCCAGTCGCGCGACGGACCGGCCGTGCCCGGCGCGCCCTTGGCGGTGATGATCTCGCAGGTCTGGCCGTTCTTCAGCGGCGTATTGAGCGGCACCATGACGCCGTCCACGCGTGCGCCGCGGCAGCGATGGCCGACGTCGCTGTGCAGGTGGTACGCGAAGTCGACCGGCGTGGCGCCGACCGGCAATTCCAGCACGCGCGCCTGCGGTGTCAGCACGAAGATGCGGTCGTCCAGGGTGGCCGACTTGAGCTTCTCCACCCACTCGCGCTGCTGCTCTTCCTGCCCGACCACGGCGTCGGCGACGTCGGTTTTCCACGCCAGCAGCTGGCGCAGCCAGGCGATCTTTTCATCGTACTTCTGGCCGGCGAAGTTGGAGCCGCCCTCTTCCTTGTAGCGCCAGTGCGCCGCCACGCCGTACTCGGCGAAGCTGTGCATCTCCTGCGTGCGGATCTGCACTTCCAGCGGCCGGCCGTCCTCCGCCGTCACCACCGTGTGTAGCGACTGGTAGCCGTTCGATTTCGGCCGCGAGATGTAGTCGTCGAATTCCTTCGGGATCGGGGTCCAGATGTTGTGCACCACGCCCAGCACCGTGTAGCAGGTCTTGACGTCGGCCACGATCACGCGGAAGGCGCGCACATCGTACAGGTCGGTGAAGTCCAGCTCCTTGCCCTTCATCTTGCTCCAGATGGAGTAGATGTGCTTGGGCCGGCCGAACACTTCGGCCTGGATGCCGGCGCCCGCCATTTCCGACTGCAGCCGCTCGATCGCCGAAGTCACGAAGCCTTCGCGCATCATGCGCTTTTCTTCCAGCATCTTGGCGATGCGCTTGTACGCCTCGGGCTCGATGAAGCGGAACGACAAGTCCTCCAACTCCCACTTCAGCTGCCAGATCCCCAGCCGGTTGGCCAGCGGCGCGTACAGGTCCAGCGTTTCGCGGCCGTAGGCGCGGGTCATGTCGTTGAACAGCTTGATGTCGGCGAAGTAGCGCAAGGTCGTCACGCAGGACGCCAGGCGCACCAGCACCACGCGCATGTCCGAGGCCATCGCCAGCAGCATCTTGCGCAGCGTTTCCACCTGCGCCACCGCCATCTGCGCGGCGTTGCGGCCGCGTGCGACGGCGCCCTGCTGGCCCTGACCCTGGGTCTGCGTCAGTTCGCGCAGCCGTATCAGCTGGCGCACGCCGGCCACCAGGTCGCTGACCTCCTGGCCGAAACGCGGTTCGATGATGGGCGCCTGCGCGGTGTCGAGCAAGGTCAGCTCGAACATCAGGCCGGCGATGCGGGTCTCGACGTCGGTGCGCATGAAGGCCAGCGTGCCGGCCACGCCGACCGCGAAGTCGATCGCCGGCTGGCCACTGGCGCACAGTTTGTCGCCGTAGGCGTCGCCGGCGAAATCCAGCGCCGACAGCATGCGGGCGCTGTCGTCGGGCGACAGGCCCTGGACCAGCTGCTCCGACGTTGCGCTCGTGAGCGCGGTGATAGAAACCATGATGCCCCTAGCGCTGCGCCGCGACGACGATGATCTCTACCCGCCACGCCGGATCGGCCAGCCTGGCTTCAACGGTGGCGCGCGGCGGCGTGTGGCCGCTCGGCACCCAGGCGTCCCACTCTTCGTTCATGCCGGCGAAATCGGCCAGGTCGGCGATATAGATGGTGGTGCTGAGGATGCAGGTCTTGTCACTGCCGGCTTCGGCCAGCAAGCGGTCGATATGTGCCAGCACTTCGCGGGTCTGGCCCTGGATGTCCAGCGTCTTGTCGTCGGCGATCTGGCCCGCCAGATACACGGTGCCGTTGTGGATGGCCACTTCGGACAAGCGTTTGCCTACATGCAGTCGTTTGATTTCCATACTCTTCTTCTTTAACTTTTTTAATTTAGCCCAACAGGAATTGCTTGACGATCGCGATCTGGTCGTCGTGGATAAAGGTCGGCGCATGGCCGACGCCCGCGATTTCCACCAGCCTGGCTTTCGGTCCACGCTGGGTCATCAACGCCGCCGTTTCGGCCGACAGCAGGTCCGACTCGGCGCCGCGCACCAGCAAGGTCGGGCAGCGGATCGCATCGTAGGCGGACCACAGCAGCGCTTCGTCGGCGGCGGCCGATTCCGGCGTGGCGGAACGGAAAGGCAGGGCCAGTCCCATATCGTAATGGCGCACCCACTTGCCGTCTTTATCCTGGCGCAGTACGTCGTTCGCCAGTTTATGCCATTCCTCCTCGGTGTGCTGGCCGAAGGTCAGCGAGACGTCGCGGATGAACTTGGACGCTTCCGCGTAGGTGTCGAAGCGCAGGTCCTGGCCGATGTAGTCGCCGATGCGCTGCAAGGCCATCGGTGCCAGCACCGGGCCGATGTCGTTGAGGATCAGTTTGCGGATCGGGTTGTCCGGCAGCGAGGCCAGGCCCAGGCCGATCAGGCCGCCCATCGAGGTGCCGAACCAGTCGACCGTCTGTGGTTCGCCGTCCGGCAGCACGCGCGCCAGCAAGGTGACAATGTCGCTAACATACTGCGGAACGCGGTACAGCTGCGGGTTCTTCAGCCAGCCGGAGCGGCCGCGGCCGACGATGTCCGGGCAGATCACGCGGTAGTCGTTGGCCAGCGCGCGCGCCATGTTGTCGAAGTCGTCGCCGACGCGGGTCACGCCGTGCACGCACAGCAGCACGTTGGGGTTGCTCTCATCGCCCCATTCCTTGTACGACATGCGGTGCAAACCAGCCAGAGACAGACATTGAACAGACTTTATTTTTGCTTCGAACATGCGACTTCCTTGGTGGTTTTTATAGTGATTTGTGCAATGCTGTTTAGAAATACCATTTTACCGGGCGTTACGCTTAAAATCCTACCGAAGTGTAGCGCAGCACGACTTTAATCTCCAACCCTCCAGAGGACACTATGGCAAACAAGACTTTGAGCGGCAAAACGGCGCTGGTGACCGGCTCCACCTCCGGCATCGGCCTGGGCATCGCCCGCACCTTGGCGGCGGAAGGCGCCAACGTGTTATTGAACGGCTTCGGCGACGTCGCTGAAATCGCCCAGCTGCAAACCGACCTGGCCAAGGAATTCGGCGTGCAGGTGGCCTACCACAACGCCGACATGTCGAAGCCGGCCGAGATCGAGAACATGATCGTCTTCGCCGGCGACAAGTTCGGCGGCATTGATGTGCTGGTCAACAACGCCGGCATCCAGCATGTGGCCAACGTCGAAGACTTCCCGGTCGAGAAATGGGACGCCATCATCGCCATCAACCTGACCTCGGCCTTCCACACCTCTCGGCTGGTGCTGCCGCGCATGCGCGCCAACAACTGGGGCCGCATCATCAACCTGGCCTCCACCCACGGGCTGGTGGCCTCGGCCGGCAAGTCGGCCTATGTCGCCGCCAAGCACGGCCTGATCGGCCTGACCAAGGCCAGCGCGCTGGAAACCGCCACCACCGGCGTGACGGTCAACGCGATCTGCCCCGGCTTCGTGCTGACGCCGCTGGTGCAAAAGCAGGTCGACGCCCGCGCCGCCAAGGACGGCATCAGCAACGAGGACGCCAAGAAGGCGCTGCTGGCGGACAAGCAGCCGTCCGGCGAGTTCGTCACGCCGGAGGAACTGGGCGCGCTGGCGGTGTTCCTGTGCAGCGACGCCGCCAAGCAGGTGCGCGGCGTGGCGTGGAACATGGATGGCGGCTGGGTGGCTCAATAAGCCCATCAGAGATATCACCAGGATGAATGCGGTTAACCACAATGGTGATGTCTCATATTTTGACGGATGATGAACTCCTCACAAGAACGCGAGGAGACCCCGTGAAAAAGCCGTTTTATAAAATTCTATATGTGCAGGTGCTGTTCGCCATCGCCTGCGGCATCCTGCTAGGCATCTTCTACCCTAGCGACGCGGTCAGCATGAAGCCGCTCGGCGACGGCTTCATCAAGCTGATCAAGATGATCATCGCTCCGGTGATTTTCTGCACCGTGGTCTCCGGCATCGCCGGCATGCAGGACATCAAGAAGATCGGCCGCGTCGGCGGCAAGGCGCTGTTGTATTTTGAGGTGATCTCCACCTTCGCGCTGGTGATCGGCCTGTTCGTGGCCAACATCATCCGCCCGGGCGCCGGCTTCAACGCCGACCCGGCCACGCTGGACACCAAGTCCATCGCCGAGTTCACGGAAAAAGCCAAGCACCAGTCGACCATCGACTTCGTGATGAACATCATCCCGAACACCGTGGTGGACGCCTTCGCCAAGGGCGAAATCCTGCAGGTGCTGCTGGTCGCCATCCTGTTCGGTTTTGCGCTGTCGCTGCTGGGCGACCGCGGCAAGCCGGTCACCAAATTGATCGACGACCTGTCCGCGGCCATCTTCGGCGTGGTCGGCATCATCATGAAAGTCGCGCCGCTGGGAGCGTTCGGCGCGATGGCCTTCACCATCGGCAAATACGGCATCGCCTCGCTCAAGCCGCTGGCGACGCTGATGGGCTGCTTCTACCTGACCTGCTTCCTGTTCGTGGTGGTGGTGCTGGGCACCGTGGCGCGCCTGACCGGCTTCTCGATCTTCAAATTCATCTCCTACATCAAGGAAGAACTGCTGATCGTGCTGGGCACCAGCTCGTCGGAAAGCGCGCTGCCTTCGCTGATGACCAAGCTGGAACGCCTGGGCTGCTCCAAATCGGTGGTGGGCCTGGTGGTCCCGACCGGCTACTCGTTCAACCTGGACGGCACCAACATCTACATGACCATGGCCGCCCTGTTCGTGGCGCAGGCCACCAACACCGACCTGACCCTGGGCCAGGAACTGACCATCCTCGGCGTGGCGATGCTGACCTCCAAGGGCGCGTCCGGCATCACCGGCGCCGGCTTCATCACCCTGGCGGCGACGCTGGCCGTGGTGCCGACCATCCCGGTGGCCGGCATGGCGCTGATCCTGGGCATCGACCGCTTCATGAGCGAATGCCGCGCGCTGACCAACTTCGTCGGCAACGGCGTCGCCTCGGTGGTGGTATCGCACTGGGAAAAAGAGCTGAACCACGACACCCTGCACAAGGAGCTGAACAATCCGGGTTCGACCGTGACCGATCCCGACCTGCAACCGCTGACCCGCCACGCGCACTGATAGTCCCGCGCCCCGGCGCCGACGCCCCGCACGCTGACAGCCTGCGGGGCGTTTTTCATTGTTGACATCAAAATAATCCGTGAGACAATACAATTTTATAAACGGAATTAATCCATGAACAAGATTATTCGTCTACTGGCCTGCGCCGGCTTGTTGGCCGCCAGCGCTGCAGCACAGGCCGCCAGCTATCAATTTTCCTACCACTTTCTCGACGGCGAGGTGCTCAGTGGTTCGTTCGACGGCAATGCCAACGGCAATCTGATCACCGACCTGAGCAACATCTCGATCAGCGTCAATGGCGCGGCCTTTGGCGGCGGCACACACTTTTATTCCTTCGGCGTAGATGGCTCTTACGTCGACGGCGCCGGCCTGGCCTCGTTTGACGGCAAGGCCAACCAGTTCCTGTTTGTCAATGCCGACGTCATACACGGCGGCGTACCGACCCATAGCCTGGTGTCGGGCGCATTCAACGGCAGCCAGACCGATGCCTTGGGTTTTTACGATGCGATCGCGGGTGTCGGCTATGGCGAAGGCGACGGCGGCGATCCATATGCGGCCGCGCGCTGGAGCGTCACTGCGGTGCCGGAACCAGCCACCTACGCCATGTTGCTGGGCGGCCTGGCGCTGACCGGCGCCCTCGCCCGCCGCCGCAAATTGGCCTGAGCGCTGCTCAGCCTTTGTTCCGGCCACGCCCCGCACGCTGCATGACGGCCTGAGGGGCGTTTTTCATATATATATTCCGGACATGAAAACCACTGCCGGCAAGCTGGTCGACGTCAAGCGGGTCGACGACCGCGATGGCGAGCACCTGTTGGCGCTGAGCCGCAAGGTGCGCGACTGATGCATAAAAAAAGGCACGCCGCAGCGTGCCTTTTGTCGAGCGGCTCCGCTTACACGGCCGACATATCCAGCGCCACGCCAGTGGCGGCCTGGATCTGTTCCTTGCTGACGCCGGGCGCCAGTTCGGTCAACTTCAAGCCTTTGGCGCTCACTTCCATCACGCCCAGGTCGGTGATGATCAGGTCCACCACGCCGACGCCGGTCAGCGGCAGGTCGCATTTCTTCAGCAGCTTGTGCGAAGTCGAACCATCCTTGGCGGTGGCGACATGCTCCATCAACACCACCACCCGCTTGACGCCGGCCACCAGGTCCATCGCGCCGCCCATGCCCTTGACCATTTTGCCCGGGATCATCCAGTTGGCCAGGTCGCCCTGCTCCGACACCTGCATCGCGCCCAGGATCGCCAGGTTGATCTTGCCGCCCCGGATCATGCCGAACGAGTCGGCCGAGCTGAAGTAGGCCGCGCCCGGCAGCGCCGTCACGGTCTGCTTGCCGGCGTTGATCAGGTCGGCGTCGATTTCAGCTTCGGTCGGGAACGGGCCGATGCCCAGCAAGCCGTTCTCCGATTGCAGGAACACTTCCATGCCCGCCGGGACGTAGTTCGCCACCAAGGTCGGCAAGCCGATGCCGAGGTTGACGTAGTAACCGTCCTGCAATTCCTTCGCCGCGCGCGCGGCCATTTCGTCACGAGTCCATGCCATAGTAATCTCCGATGTTCTTTAGTTGGCGCGCACGGTGCGCTGCTCGATGCGTTTTTCCGGCGTGGCGTTGACCACGATGCGGTGCACGAAGATGCTCGGCAGGTGCACGGCGTCCGGGTCGATCTCGCCGATTTCCACCAGCTGCTCAACTTCGACGATGGTGATCTTGCCGGCCATCGCGGCGTTCGGGTTGAAGTTGCGCGCGGTCTTGCGGAACACCAGGTTGCCGGCCTTGTCGGCCTTCCAGGCCTTGACCAGCGAGACGTCGGCCACCAGGCTGCGTTCCATCACGTACTGCTCGCCGTCGAACTCGCGGATTTCCTTGCCGTCGGCGACGATGGTGCCGACGCCGGTCTTGGTGAAGAAGGCCGGAATGCCGGCGCCGCCGGCGCGCAGCTTCTCGGCCAGCGTGCCTTGCGGCGTGAATTCCAGTTCCAGCTCGCCGGCCAGGTACTGGCGCGCGAACTCTTTGTTCTCACCCACGTAGGAGGCGATCATTTTCTTGATCTGGCGGGTTTCCAGCAACTGGCCGAGGCCGAAGCCGTCGACGCCGGCGTTGTTGGAGATCGCGGTCAGGCCGGTGACGCCGGAATCGCGCAGCGCGCCGATCAGCGCCTCGGGGATGCCGCACAGGCCGAAGCCGCCGACCGCGATGGTTTGCCCGTCTTGCACGACGCCGGCCAGCGCTGCGGCGGCGTCAGGATAGATTTTATTCATGGGTGTCCCTTTATAGTGTGTTGCTGAATCCGTTGCTAACATTATTAAATGCACTAGCGACGAGGCGTCTCAGCATAGAATACGCAAATCAAAAGCACAATACCGTAGAACTACCTGCCGCCCCCACACATGAACAATGCCCCGGTCATCGATTACGAATCCATTTTCCTGCACGCGCCGGTCGGCATGTGCATTTCGGAGAACCGCGTCATCCAGTCCTGCAACGAGGCGCTGGCCGCGATGTTCGGTTACGCGCGCGGGCAGCTGCAAGGCCAGTCCTTCATGGTGCTGTACCCGACCATGGACGAGTTCCTGCGCACCGGCGACCGCATCATTCCCATCATGAACGCCAAGGGCCGCTATTCGGACGAGCGCATCATGCGCCGCGCCGACGGCGAGTTGTTCTGGTGCCACGTCACCGGCCATTCGATGAAGGCGTCCGAACCGCTGGGGCCAGGCATCTGGACCTTCGAGGACGTCAGCGAAAAACGCCCGGTGACGGCGGAGCTGACCCCGCGCGAACGGGAAATCGCCGCCCTGCTGGTCGAAGGCAAGACCAGCAAGACCATCGCCCGCCAGATCGACCTCAGCCCGCGCACGGTGGAAATGCACCGCGCCAAGCTGATGCGCAAATTCTCGGCCGCCACCTCGTCGGAACTGGTCCACAAGCTGGTCGGCCTGCAGCTCTGACTATGTTGCGGTCATGCCGTCGTCGGCGGAGATGATGGCGCCGTTGATGAAGTTGGAGTCCTCGCCGGCCAGCAGCAACAGCAGGCCGTCCAGGTCTTCCGGCTTGCCGGGGCGCTTGCGCGGCAGCATGTTGATCAGCTTCTGACCCTGTTCGCTGGCGAAGTAATCCTCGTTGATCTCGGTCGAGATGTAGCCGGGGCAGATGGCGTTGGTGTTGATGCCGTACTTGCCCCACTCCACCGCCATGGCCTTGGTCATCTGCACCACGCCGGCCTTGCTCATGCAATACACGCCGATCTGCGGCATCACCCGCAAGCCCGCCACCGAGGCGATGTTGATGATGCGGTGTTTCTTGCTCGGGTCGCCCTTGGCGCGCGCGATCATGCGCTTGGCGGTCTGCTGGGCCACGAAGAAGGCGCCGCGCAGGTTGGTGTCCATGACGAAGGAATAATCCTCCGGCGTGACGTCGACCAGCCGCTGGGTGGTCGACACGCCCGAGTTGTTAACCAGGATGTCGATCGGCCCGGCCTCGGTCTCCGCATGGGCGATGGCCGACTTGATGCTGGCGAAATCGGTCACGTCCAGGCTGACCACATGGGCGGCGCCGCCGTCGGCCTCGATCTCGGCGCGCAACTCCTTCAGGCGCTCGGTGCGGCGCGAGGCCAGCACCACCTGGGCGCCGGCCTGGGCCAGCACTTTGGCAAACCGGGCTCCGAGACCGCTGGAGGCGCCGGTGATCAGCGCAATTTTTCCCTCAAAGTTGACTTCTATGCCCACGAGCTACTCCTAGTGTTTGGTATAAGTGATGAATTGCCGACAGCGTGACTGTCGAATCGTTATGATTACACAAATCGCCAGTATTAGATTGCAGTGTCTAATAATGTCCCTCAAAATGGCGCCCACATTGCATTCCGAGCGAAAAAGAAGCACACTCGTGCTTAAATTTCCCTCCACCCATTTGACCACGATAAGAACAGACCATGACACAGCCACAAAATCTAGTAGAACAGTACGGCCCGCGCGACGCGATGGAGTATGACGTCGTGATCGTCGGCGGCGGCCCTGCGGGCTTGTCGGCGGCCATCAAGATCAAGCAGCTGGCCGCCGAAAAAGGCCAGGAAGTGTCGGTCGTCGTGCTGGAAAAAGGCGGCGAACTGGGCGCCCACATCCTGTCCGGCGCCGTGATGGACCCCAAGGCCCTGACCGAACTGATCCCTGACTGGAAGGAAAAAGGCGCACCGCTCAACACCGAAGTCACCGAAGACCGCGTATTGTTCCTGACCGAAACCAAGGCCATCAAGACCCCGAACATGCTGCTGCCGGCCTGCTTCGAGAACCACGGCAACTATGTGATCTCGCTGGGCAACGTGGTGCGCTGGCTGGGCCAGCAGGCCGAGGCGCTGGGCGTGGAAATCTTCCCCGGCTTCCCTGCCGCCGAAATCCTGTATAACGACAATGGCTCGGTCAAGGGCGTGGCCACCGGCAATATGGGCGTCAAACGTGACGGCGAAGCCGGCTCCGACTTCCAGCTGGGCATGGAACTGCACGGCAAATACACCCTGTTCGCCGAAGGCGCGCGCGGCCACCTGGGCAAGCAGCTGATGGCCAAGTACGACCTGAACAAGGGCAAGGACCCGCAATCCTACGGCATCGGCATCAAGGAACTGTGGGAAATCGACCCGGCCAAGCACCAGCCCGGCCTGGTGGTGCACACCACCGGCTGGCCGCTCGACAGCAAGACCTACGGCGGCTCCTTCCTCTACCACCTGGAAAACAACCAGGTCATGGTCGGCTACGTGGTCGGCCTGAACTACGAGAATCCCTACCTGTCCCCATACGAGGAATTCCAGCGCTACAAGACCCACCCGGCCATCAAGACCTTCTTCGAGGGCGGCAAGCGCATTTCCTACGGCGCCCGCGCGATCACCGCCGGCGGCCTGCAATCCCTGCCCAAGCTGGTCTTCCCGGGCGGCGCGCTGATCGGCTGCGACGCCGGCTTCCTCAACATGAGCCGCATCAAGGGCAGCCACGCCGCCATCAAGTCCGGCATGCTGGCCGCCGAGTCGGCGTTCGAAGCGCTGGCCGCCGGCCGTCAGCACGACGAGCTGGCCACCTTCCCGGCCGCTTTTGAAAAGTCCTGGCTGCACGACGAACTGCACGTGGCGCGCAACGTCAAGCCATGGCTGAGCAAGGGCCTGTACCTCGGCTCGGTGATGACCTATGTCGACCAGGCCATCCTGCGCGGCAAGGCGCCGTGGACCCTGCACCACAGCCATGCCGACCACGAATGCCTGAAGCCGGCCGCGCAGTTCACGCCGATCAGCTATCCCAAGCCGGACGGCAAGCTGACCTTCGACCGCCTGTCGTCGGTGTTCATTTCCAACACCAACCACGCCGAAGACCAGCCCATCCACCTGACGCTGAAAAATCCGAGCGTGCCGGTGGACGTCAACCTGGCCCAGTATGCCGGTCCGGAAGCGCGCTACTGCCCTGCCGGCGTGTATGAATTCATCAAGACCGACGAAGGCGCCGACCGCCTGCAAATCAATGCGCAAAACTGCGTGCATTGCAAAACCTGCGATATCAAGGACCCGACCCAGAATATCGTCTGGATCACCCCGGAAGGCGGCGGCGGCCCGAACTATCCCAACATGTAAGACAAAAAAGCAACGAAAGCTCGGCAGCGCGTTCTCGGTGGCGCGCTGTTTTTTTATTCCGGGAACAATTTATTGCGCCGTCCGGGCAAAAGCGGACCATAATCGTGCGGTGGACAGGCGGTACAGCAGGCCTGAACGATGGGAAAACGGCCGCTGTTACAAAATATTTCGCAAATTTCCACAAAGCATTTAATGTCCTCCCAGATATGGTCGTCTTGTACTTGGGAGAGCACAAAAGATCCGTTGCTCCGAACTGAATCCACCTACCAGGAGTTATTTCATGCTGAGCCTTCACACTAACGCTGCGGCCCTTTCCGCACAGAACTCGATCTCCCGCACCCAGATGTCGTTGTCGACTTCGCAGACCCGTCTGAGCACCGGCTTCCGTGTCAATTCGGCCATGGACGATGCTGCAGGCCTGCAAATCGCAACCCGCCTGAAAGCCCAGACCAGCGGCATGAGCATGGCCATGCGCAACACCCAGAACTCGATCTCGATGCTGCAAACCGCCGAAGGCGCGTTTGACGAAGTCACCACCATGCTGACCCGCATGAAAGATCTGGCCACCCAGGCAGCCGACGTTTCGTCGACCGCAAAAGACCAGGCAGCACTGCAGTCCGAATTCGATGCCCTGGGTAGCGAACTGAACAACGTCATGAAGAACACCACCTTCGGCGGCGCCAAGCTGATGGACGGCGGCACGATCGCTTCGTCGATGACCTTCCAGATCGGCGCTACCAAGTCCGAAACCATGGCAGTCGACCTGTCGGCCGCTGTGACCGCGGCCGTTGCCGGCCTGACCAGCGTGACCGCACGCTACGCAGCAGGCGGCGCGGCAGTTGGCGCAGAGATCTCCGACGGTTCCGATGGTACCGCCGTGGGCGCCACCAACACTGCCGGCCAGACCGCAGCGAACAGCTCGATCGACACGATCAGCACCGCCATCGACCTGATCGGCGGCGTACGTTCGTCGCTGGGTGCTGCAGCTAACCGCCTGGACCACGTGTACAACAACTTGTCGAACATTTCGACCAACACCAAGGCGGCAACTGGCCGTATCATGGATACCGACTTCGCCAGCGAATCGTCGAACATGACTTCCAGCCAGATGCTGCTGCAAGCCGGTACCGCCATGCTGAAGCAGTCGAACAGCACGTCGTCGCTGGTGATGTCCTTGCTGCAGTAATCGTAGCGCCTTCCTGACCGGCTCGCGGGTCAGGAATACAAGGAGCCAACCGGCGCATCGGTTGGCTTTTTTTTCATCGGATTTTTTCGAGAGCGAGCTTGATGGCTTTAGACCGCATCGGACCAACTGCGCGCCCGCTGGGCATCCCGGACCGGCAGACCACCACGCCAGGCCCGGTTGCGCGCGCGCCCGGCGAAGTGCCGCTGGATGCGGACTATCCGGTCGGCCCGCTGGCGCCCAGCGGTCCCGGCGCGGTCGGCGTGCTGCTCGATGGCCCGGAAGGCCTGCCGCTGCCGCAATCGGGGGTCGAGGCGCTGGCCGCCGCGCTGGCCGAAGTGCCGAACGCCGCCGATCCGGCCGCGATGCGCCCCAATCAAGTCTTCCTGTCGCGCCAGCTGGTCTGGCAGCCGCCCGACACGCAAATGATGGCCGCCTCATGGCAAGTCATGGTGCGCACCTATGCCGAACAGCGCGCCGCCTGGCTGGAGCAGGCCAACGGCCAGCATGTGCCGTCCAGCCTGTTCATGGCCGACCACACGCCGGCGGCCATGCGCGACGGCCGCCCCGGCCTGCCGCTGGTGACCGAGATGGAGCCGTGGCGCTTCGCCGTGTACGCCTGGGGCGCCGAGCGCCTGGTGCTGAAGGTGATCGTCAAGGACGACGAGGAACCGGATCGCAACAACCGCCGCCGCCGTTCGCGGGTGGCGCTGCGGCTGGAGCTGATGCTGCCGGGCGTGGGCCGGGTGGTGATCCAGATGGAGCCGGCCACCGGCAACGGCGTCGCGCTGGAGGTGGGCGCGGCCCAGACCTCGGCCATGCAACACATGCGCGAAATGCTGCCGCAACTGGCGGCCACCGTCAGCCGCTGCGGCCTGACGATCTTGCGCTGCCGCCTGCGGCGCGAACTGCCGCCGGCCGGCGGCGAACACCACTACCCTACCCGCGCCCACACGGCGGCGCTGAGCCAGGCGATCTTCAAGGCCATGGCCGAGCTGGCCGTGCTGCTGTCGCAGCCGCTGCCGCCGGACGACCTGTTCTCCGAATCGGCCTGAACACCCGGAACAGGTCCCCGGACAGAAAAAATGCCGCCCGGTCCGTGGACGGGGCGGCATCCGGCCGGCGCCGGCGGGATCAGCCGACCGTGCCGATGATGCTCACTTCGCGATTTTCCGGAATCTCGTTGTAAGACAACACGTGCAGGCCGGGCGCGAACAGCCGCGCATAGCGCGCCAGCAGCGGCCGGATCTGCGGCAGCACCAGCAGCAGCGGCGGCGTGGCCTGCTGCTTCATCTGCTCGCGCGCCACCGGCATATTGACCTGCAGCTGCGCCAGCAGGTGCGGATCGATGGGGTAATTGTCCAGCACGATCTTGCCGCTCTGGCGCGCCTGGTTCAGCGAACCGAGCAGCATGTTTTCCAGGTCGCCGCCCAGGTTGAAGGCCTGCATCTCGGTCTTCTGCCCGAACAGGCCGGTGACGATCTGGCGCCGCAGCGCGCAGCGCACCTCGGCCGCCAGCAGGATCGGGTCCTTGGTGGTCTCGGAACTGTCGACCAGGGTGGTGGCGATCGGCACGATATCCTTGAGCGAGACGTTCTCCGCCAGCAGCACGCGGAACACGCGCAGCATCTGCGTGTGGGTCAGCGCCTTGTCCAGCGAGGCGGCCAGCTTGGGCGAGAGCGCGGCCAGCCGGTCCATCAGCGCCGGCACGTCCTCGTGGCGGAACAACTCCGGCAGGTATTCGCGGATCAGCTTGGACAAGTGGGTGGCGATCGCGCTCGGCGCCTCCACCACCTGGTAGCCCAGCCCCAGCGCATTGGCCTTCTCGCTGGTCTCGATCCACGTCACCGGCATGCCGTAGGCCGGCTCGATGCCGGGAATGCCGTCGATCTGGCCGTAGATGTTGGGGGACGGGATCGCCATCAGGCGGTCGGCGAACACCTCGGCCTGGGCCACCACGCTGCCCGACAACATCACCGAATACTGCGAAGGCTTCAGGCCCAGGTCGTCGCGCACGACGATCGGCGGCAGCAGCAGGCCCATCGCTTCGGACAGGCTCTGGCGCACGCCCTTGACGCGCTTGGTCAGCGGCTCGCCGTGGGCCTTGTCGATCAGACTGACCAGCTTGTAGCCCAGCGCCACCTGCAACTGCTGCACGGCCGGCAGGCTGTGCCAGTCGAGCTCGGGGTTGCGGTCTTCGCGCAGCGCCGCCTCGATGGCGTCGAGGTTGCTGGTGTCGGGCGCCTTGACCTTTTGCAGCAGCCGGTAGCCGACATAGGCCAGCACCAGCGCGAACGGGCCGAACATCTGCCACGGCATGCCCGGCACCATGGCCAGGATCAGCATCATGCCCGAGGCGCTCAGCATCACCTGCGGCGAGGCCAGCACCTGGCCGCCGACCTGCTGCTCGAAGTCTCCGGAGTCGGAGATACGGGTCACCAGGATCGCCGCCGCGGCCGACAGCAGCAGCGCCGGGATCTGCGCCACCAGGCCGTCACCGATGGTCAGCAGCGCGTATTGCTTGAAGGCGTCGCCGAAGGACATGTCCTGCATCAGCGCGCCGATGGCCACGCCGCCGACCATGTTGATGATCAGGATCAGGATGCTGGCGACGGCGTCGCCGCGCACGAACTTGGAGGCGCCGTCCATGGCGCCGTAGAAGTCGGCCTCGGCGGCGACGTCCTGGCGCCGCGCCTGGGCTTTTTCCTGGTTGATCAGGCCGGCGTTGAGGTCGGCGTCGATCGCCATCTGCTTGCCCGGCAAGGCGTCCAGCGTGAAGCGCGCCGACACTTCGGAAATCCGCTCCGCGCCCTTGGTCACCACCATGAAGTTGATGATCATCAGGATCACGAACACCACGATACCGACCACGTAATTGCCGCCGATGACGACCTTGCCGAAGGCTTCGATCACCTGGCCGGCCGCGGCCGTGCCTTCATGGCCGTGCAGCAGCACCACCCGGGTCGAGGCCACGTTCAAGGTCAGGCGCATCATGGTGGTGGCCAGGATCACCGTCGGGAACACCGAGAAGTCCAGCGGCCGGCGGGCCGACACCGACACCAGGATCACGATCAGCGCCAGCACGATGTTGAACGTGAACATCACGTCCAGCAGAATGGGCGGCAACGGCAGGATGATCATCGCCAAAATCACCAGCAGGAATGCCGGCGTGGCGAACTTGTGGCGACGCGCTTCTGCGACCAGCCTGTTCAAAAAATTCATGACTTAACAACCTCGCTCATGGATGTGGGTACATCGACTTCTTTTGGATACACCGGCTCGGCAGTGCGCCGTCCGGTACGGAATGCCTTCAACTGCAATATGTAGTTCAACACCTGCGACACCGCCTGGTACAGCTGGACCGGGATCTGCTGGTTGACCTGGCTGGTGTTGTAGATGGCGCGCGCCAGCGGCGCCAGCGGCATCACCTCGATCTTGAACTCGACCGCCAGCTGGCGGATGTACAAGGCCATCTCGTCGATGCCCTTGGCGATCACGTATGGTGCTTCGGCACGGTTCTGGTCATACTTGAGCGCCACCGCGTAATGTTCCGGGTTGACGATCACCACGTCGGCGGTGGGCACCGTCTTGCGCGCGCTGCGGCGCGCCATGGCCCGCTGCAGCTGGCGGATGCGGCTCTTCACTTCCGGCCGGCCCTCGCTCGACTTGTGCTCCTCCTTCTGGTCCTGCTTGGACATGCGCTGGTTCTTGGCGAAGAAATACGCCTGCGCCGGCACGTCGACCAAGGCGAAGATGATAAACACTGCGACCAGCGACATCAAGCTGTCGAGCATCAAATTCGAGCCCATCATCATGGCCTGGCCCATCGGCATGTGCTGCAGCTGGGTGTAGCTCTGCACCGTCGAACGCGCCACGTGGACCAGCACCGCGATCAGCACGCCCGCCTTGCCCAGCGAGATCAGGAACTCGATGCCGTGCTTGGCGCCGAACAGCCGCCCCAGGTTGGCCGCCGGGCTCAGCCGTTCCATCTTGAACGCCCAGTGCTTGGTGCTGACCACCCAGCCGCCCGGCACCATCGCCCCCAGCACGATGAAGAACGGCACCACGAACAGCGGCAGCACCATCTTGATCAGCAACCACATCGCCGAGCTGAACAAGGTCGACATGGCGTTGTCGATCGCGCCCGAGGAACTGAACGGCGCAAAGCTCTGGTGGAAAATCTCGAGGAACTCGCCCAGGTAGTCGGGCAGCAGGTAGACGAACAGCTTCAGGCTGACCAGGATGCCGATCGCGGTCGACAGGTCGCGCGAACGCACCACCTGCCCTTCCTGGCGCGACTTCTTGAGCTTCTGTTGTGAAGCCTTTTCTGTTTTATCGGCGCTGTCCTGTTCAGCCATGGGCCGCCACCTGCATCTGCTGGCGTATCAGCTCCAGCACCATATTGGTCATGCGCACATAATGCTCGGGGATGAAGCGCACCACCTGCCCCAGCATCATCAGGCCGAAAATGGTGATCACGGAAAAACCCAGCGCGAATAGGTTCAGCGCCGGCGCCACCCGGTTCAGCAGGCCGAAGCCCAGCTGCACCACCAGCGTGGAAAACACGATGGGGATGGCCAGCAGCATGGCGGCGGAAAAAATCCAGGCGACGTTGTAGGCGATGGCGTTGATCAGCATCGGGCTGTAGCCGTGGCCCAGCGGCCAGGCCTTGAAGCTCTGGCCGATGACGTTGGCGATCACCAGGTGGCCGTCGATGGCGAAGAACACCATGATCGACAGCACCGACAGCAGCGCCGACACCACGTCCGACGATTGGCCGTTCATCGGGTCGTTCATCACCGCCATCGAAAAGCCCATCTGCGACGACACCAGGTAGCCCAGCACGCCGATCACCGACATGGCGAAGTGGAAGGCCAGGCCCAGCACGAAGCCGATCAGCGCCTGCTCGATCGACGCCACCACGCCGTGCATGGAAAACGGCTCGATCGCATAGGCGCCGGCGGCGGTGGTCAGCGGCAGCATCAGGATGGACAGCACCAGCGCGATCAGGATGCGCACCGTGACCGGCGTGACCGCCTCGCCCAGCACCGGGGCGCCGATCAACATCGCCAGGATGCGGCAGAACGGCCACCACAGCGCGGTGAGCATCGGCAGCAACTGGCTCAGTATCGGTTCCATGACGGGGCAGCTAGCCGACCAGCGTGGCCGCGCGGGTGAAGATCGAGACGCAGAAGTCCATCAGGTAGCCGGCCATCCAGCGCCCCATCAGGATGATCGCCAGCAGGGTCACCAGCAGCCTCGGCAGAAAACTCAGGGTCTGTTCATTGATCTGCGTGGCGGCCTGCACCAGCGCCACCACCAGGCCGGTGATCAGGCCGGGCACGACCAGGATCACCACCAGCAGCATGACGATGTGCAGCGATTCGACCACCAGGTCGACGGCAACTTCGGGAGTCAGCATCAGGTCGCTCCTCAGTACGCCTGCACGCTCGTGACGAGCGTATTGACGGTCAGGGTCCAGCCGTCCACCAGCACAAACAGCAGCAGCTTGAACGGCAATGAAATCACCAGCGGCGACAGCATCATCATGCCCATCGCCATCAGCACCGACGACACCACCAGGTCGATCACCAGGAAGGGAATGAACAGCATGCAGCCGATCTGGAAGGCGGTCTTGAGCTCCGACAGCACGAACGCCGCCAGCTTGACGGTGAAGGCGTGCCGCGACGGTTCGGCGATCTTGTCCTCGCCGGCCAGGTGGGCGATCTGCTGCAGCGCCGCCTTGCTGGTCTGCGCCAGCATGAAGCGCGACACCGGCTTCTCGGCGATCTGCAGCGCCACCTCCAGGCCGATCTTGTCCTGGTCGTAGGGCACGAAGGCCTCGGTCCAGATCTGGTCGCCGATCGGGCGCATCACCAGCAAGGTCAGGATCAGCGCCACCCCGGTGATGATGCGGTTGGGCAGGCCCTGCTGCAGGCCCAGCGCCTGGCGCAGCAGCGACAACACGATCACGAAGCGGGTGAAGCTGGTCATCATCATGACCATCACCGGGAGCAAGCCCAGCAAGGTCATGACGATCAGGATCTGGGTCTTGACCGTCAGTTCGGTCTTGGCGCCGGGCACCACATTGGCCAGCAGGTCGACCGCGTGGGCCGGAGCGCAGGCCAGCAGGCCCAGCAACGTCAAGCCCGCGGCCGCTGGCAGCAGTCGCCGGCGCCACTGCGGGTTCAGGCTCCAGGTCATGGAGTCATCATGTCGAGATTCAGGCCGTCCAGGTCGATCACTTTGAGGCCGTAGTTTTCACCCGCCACCACCACTTCGGCGCGGCCGATGGCGGTGCCGTTGACCTTGATCACCAGCGGCTCGCCGGCCAGCACGTCGAGCTCGACCACGCTGTCCGGGCCGATCGCCATCAGTTCCTGCAGCGAGATGCGGGCCGAGCCCACTTCCAAGGTCAAGGTCACCGGGATCTTGCGCATCATGGCCGGCAGGTCGCGGCGCGCCGGCGTGGCCGGCACGTCGGTCAGCTCGGTGCCGACCTGGTCGATAATCATTTCCTCGGACAAGTCTTCCAGCAGGGCGTCGCTAGGGTTGGCTACGTTCATGTTCATCATGTTATTCGGCGTCTTCAAAAGAGGTTAAACAGAGTTTGCCTTTGTGTTCGGTGACGGCGGCGGTGAAGATGCGGGAATCTTCGAGCAGCACGTCCGCTCTGTTCAGGCTGATCGGGATCACGTCGCCGACCTGAAGGTCGTACAGGCTGCCCAGCGGCACTTCCTTGCTGGCCAGGCGGCCGACCAGGCCCACCTGCAGGCGCTGCACCAGCGGCGCGGCGGCCTTGGCCTTCTTGCCGGCGTCGCGGTCGCGCAACAGCCCGCGCAGCACGCTGGCCATCAGCGTCTTGTCGAGCGCGAACCAGTACTTGCCGGTGGCGCCGCTCTTGATGTCGGCCACGGTGACGGTGATGATCCAGCTGCCCTTGGGCGGGTGGGAGCCGGGGGCCGGCTTGAATTCGCTGTCGACCGCCTCCGCCTCGCCTTCGGCCGGGACCGGCTTGTCGAGCACCGGCAGGTTCAGTTCGATGCGGCCGGCCAGGGTGCCGGCCAACTGTTGCCCCAACACCACGGCGAGGCGCTCTTCGGTGGCGGTCACCTTGACCGTGTTCTCGTCCAGCGCGGCCGCGTCCGCCTTGCCGCTGCCGTAGCGGAAGTTCAACACACTGAGCAGCACCTTGCGTTCCAGCGAGAAGGCGATCTGGCCGGCCGGCGCGGCAAAGCTGAGCCAGCGGCCACGGATCTCGTGGCCTTCGAGCCGCTCGAACGCGACGTCCTCGACCTGGAAGCCGCCCCAGTAGCGGCGGTTCATATTCAGCCGCATCGACTGCGCCAGGTCGTCGCGCAGCTGCGCCGCAAACAAATGCAGCAGATGCACCGGCCGCCCCAGCAGGCATGGGTCCAGAACTTGAGGTGGCGCGGTCTGTTTTGTGGTTGTCATGTTTTCGCCATATCGGAAATTCTTAGCTACGCCTCCATCATCGCACTATCCAGCCAAAAACTGGTTACTTCCAGCGCACTATTTGGGGAATAAAACCTATCGTAACTTAAAGTCACGCGTCGTCGTTAGCACAGGATACATCAAAATTCACATTATTGCCATCCAACAATATTTGATGAAGTGATTCCCGGTGGCAAATAAGTCTTTACAAGAATATTGCTAGCCAGTAAGCTTAACCCGCTTCCCGTCGTCTGACGCTGCTCTGCAACACACTTGAATACATGGCGCTTAGTAAATGATTTATAACGATATTTGCCGCAAGAGAACAGTTTCCGGCAACCGGGAATTGCGCCAGCACCCCCACCCCCACGCCCGCACCACGGATGCCGCCACCCCAACGCGGACCCGGCGTTGAACACCATGCATACGCTGACTTTCTTACAAGACTGTGACATCGCCGTAACATCCGTCGCGAAGTGTGGCTTGATGGAGCACAGCGACTTACAGATAAACAACGTGGGGCTTGCTGCTTTCTGGCAATCTGGATATGGTAGACATGTGGGACTAACGTTGCATAAACGGGAGATAGCAAGATGAGTAACGGAATCTCGAACCTGATACAGGCCGACCTCGCGTCGCTCACCAACGCGGCGCAAAACCTGGCCCAGCAAAGCGTGGCGCCCGCCGCGCAATTTATCGCCGGCGCCGGCGACAGTCAGCCGGCCTTCTCCTTCGCGCAGTCGATGAAGGACGCGGTCCACAAGGTCAACGACGCCGACGCCAATGCCGCGCAGCAGATGTCCGACGTCGACGCCGGCAAGAGCGACGACCTGGTCGGCGCCATGCTGTCCAGCCAGGAAGCCAGCCTGTCCTTCTCGATGTTGATGCAAGTGCGCAACAAAGTGATGGGCGCCGTGGACGAGCTCATCAAATTGCCGCTGTAACAGCGTGCCCAGTTCAACGCGAAAGCCAACAACGTGATCAATTCCATCAAGTCCGCCTTCGAGCGCTGGCGCGCCAGCCCCGTCGCGCTGTCCATGCCGCCCAACCTGCTGAAGAACCTGTATCCATTGCTGCTGCTGGCGATCGGCGTGACGGCCATGGTGCTGATGTATCTGTGGAGCGACCAGTCCGGCTATAAACCGGTGTTCGGCGCGCGCGAAAAAGTCGCCGCGGCCGACATGATGACGGTGCTCGACGCCGACCACATCCCCTACCGCCTGCATCCGGAAAGCGGCCAGGTGCTGGTGCCGAACTCGATGCTGGGCAAGGTGCGCATGCTGCTGGCCGCCAAGGGCGTGACCGCGCAGCTGCCGGCCGGCCTCGAGCTGATGGATAAGAACGACCCGCTGGGCGTGTCGCAATTCGTGCAGGACGTGCGCTTCCGCCGCGGCCTGGAGGGCGAGCTGGCGCAATCGATCATGACCCTGGATGCGATCGCCCACGCGCGCGTGCACCTGTCGATCGCCAAGTCGACCTCGTTTGTGTCGTCGGACGGCGAGAAGTCGTCGGCCTCGGTGGTGGTGGCGCTCAAGCCCGGCCACACGCTGGCGCCGGAGGCGATCGCCGCCGTGGTGAACATGGTGTCGGGCAGCGTCGCCAGCCTCAGCCCGCAGCGCGTCAGCCTGGTCGACCAGACCGGCAACCTGCTGTCCTCCCACATCGACCTGGCCGACGGCTTCGACGCCGGCAGCGCCAGCAATGAAAACGGCAAGCGCTACCAGGACGAGGTCAAGGCCAATGTGCGCAACCTGCTGGGCCCGGTCATCGGCGACGACAATTTCCGCATGAGCGTGATGGCCGTGGTCGACAACGACAAGGTCGAGGAAACGGTCGAGAAATACGGCGCCGATCCGAAAGTGACCAGCGAAGCGATGCGCGAAGAGCTCGACCGCAACCGCGTGGCGCAAGGCGTGCCGGGCACCTTGTCGAACCGTCCGCCGCCGGCCAACGCCAATCCGGCCGACGCCGCCAAGCCGGCCGCCGCCAACGACCCCAACAATCCCGCCGACGGCACCGCGCGCAAGAACGCCACCACCCGCCAGTACGCCTACGACCGCAGCATCACCCAGACCAAGCGCAGCCGCGGCCGGCTTGAGAAGCTGAGCGTGGCCGTGGTGCTGGCGCAGGCCGCCTCACCCACGCCCAAGACCGGCTGGAGCGCCAACGAGATCGCCAACATCGACAAGATCCTGCGCAACGGCCTGGGCATCAACAGCGAGCGCGGCGACCAGCTGGTGGTGTCGGTCATGAACTTCCCGGCCAAGGCGGCGACCACGCCATGGTGGCAGGAACGCGACAACGTGGTCGACCTCAGCTCCTACGTGATGTACGGGGTCGGCATCATCCTCGGCTACCTGCTGCTGCTGCGTCCGCTGATGCGCCTGGCCACGGTGCGCTTCACCCCGCCGCCGCAGGAACTGGCGCGCATCGCCGCCGAACGCCGCGCCGCCGAACAGGCCGCCGTGGTGGCCGCCAAGGAAGCCAAGGAAGCTGCCGCCGCCGCGGCCGGCACGCCGGCGATCGCCGGGACCCACGCGCCGGGCACGCCGGGCGCGGCCCCTGCCCTGCCGGGCGCCGCCGCGCAGCCGGGCATGCCGGTGGTGCCGCTGTTGGAAAACTACGATCTGCCGCCGCCAGGCTCGGCGGTCGACGTCATGGTCGACCACCTGAAAGTACTGGCCGCCAAAGAACCGGAACGTGTCGCCGAAGTCGTCAAACAATGGATGCAGAAAAATGGCCGAACTCAATAACCCCCAGGACGAAGATTACGGCGACGCCGTCCGCAACGCCCAGCTGTCGCCGGTGGAGCAGGCCGCGATCGTGCTGCTGAGCATAGGTGAGGAGCCGGCCGCGGCCGTGCTGCGCTGCCTGTCGCGCGAGGAGTTGCTGGAAGTGACACAGGTGATGTCGCGCATGAGCGGCATCAAGGTCGAGTCCGTCAAGACCGCGATGCAGACCTTCTTCGACGACTACCGCCAGCAGTCCGGCGTGCACGGCGCCTCGCGCAGCTACCTGAAGCGCTCGCTGGACCTGGCGCTCGGCGGCGACCTCGCCAACACGGTGCTCAACAACATCTACGGCGACGAGCTGCGGCCCAAGATGGCGCGCCTGCAGTGGGCCTCGCCGAAGTGGCTGGCCGAATACATCTCCAACGAACACGTGCAGATGCAGGCGGTGTTCCTGGCCTTCCTGCCGGCCGCGCTGGCCGGCCAGATCATCGACGCGCTGCCGGCCGACGGCCGCGACCTGGTGCTGCTGAACCTGGCCCGCCTGGAGGAGATCGACCGCGACTTGCTCGTCGAGCTCGACGAGCTGGTGGTGCGCTGCCTGTCCTCCTTCGATTCGCAGAGCACCAGCGTGGAAGGCATACGCCAGGCCGCCGAGATCCTCAACCGCCTGCCGAGCAACCGCGCGCAGATGGTCGAGCTGCTGCGTGCGCACGACCCGGAAGTGGTGTCCAAGATCGAGCTGTCGATGTACGACTTCTTCATCCTCGGCAACCAGTCCGAGGTGGCGATCACCCGCATCATCGAGGAAGTGCCGCTGGAGCAATGGGCGATCGCGCTCAAGGGCGCCGAAGTGTCGATCCGCGACGCCATCCTCAAGACCATGCCGAAACGCCAGGCCCAGGCCTTCGAGGACATGATGCGCCGCGCCGGCCCGATGCCGCTGTCGCGCATCGAGCAAACCCGCCAGGAGATCATGGCCACCGTCAAGGCGCTGGCCGACGTCGGCGAAATCGAGATCCAGCTGTTCGCCGAGCAGGTGGTCGAATGAAGGCGTTCCGCGCTTACCGCTTTCCGCCGCTGGCGCAGTTCACCAACCTGGCGCACCAGCGCGCGGTGGCGCACAGCCACAGCCAGAGCGGCGACGGCGGCGCCCAGTGGGCCGCCTCGGTCAGCGAGGGCTTTGAACAGGGCCAGCGCGACGGCTACGAGATCGGCCTGGCGCGCGGCCAGGAAGACGGCTTCGAAGCGGGCCGCAGCTCGGGCCAGGAACAGGGCCGCGAGGAAGGCCGCCACGAAACCCTGGTGGCCTACGACCAGATGGCGCGCCCGGTCGACGCCATGCTCAAGAGCCTGAAAAAACTGCGCTCCGACTACCGCGCCGCCCAGCGCAAGGAAGTGGTCGACCTGGTGGCCAAGGTGGCGCGCCAGGTGATCCGCGCCGAACTGGCCTTGCAGCCGGTGCAGCTGATGGCCCTGGTCGAGGAAACGCTGGCGTCGATGCCGCCCACCCGCGAGGAAATCGACGTCTTCCTGAACCCGGAAGAACTCAAGCGCATCGCCGAGCTGGACCCGAAACGTTCCAAGCGCTGGAACCTGATCCCGGACGCCCGCCTGGAAGTGGGCGAGTGCCGCATCAAGGCTGGCGATAATGAAGTCGATGCCGGATGTCATCAACGTCTTGCGGCTGTCATGGAACAGGTCGATAATCAACTTCAAGCTGCCGACGGCGGCGATGAACCGGAGAGCGAAGAGTGATCGCTGACGCCTTACGCAATCTCGAACTGGGTTCCGTGCCCATGGCGACCCCGACCGGTCGCCTGGTGGGGGCGTCCGGTTTGCTGCTTGAGGCGGTGGGATGTCCCTTGCACACCGGCCAGCGTTGCCAGATTGAGACAGTCAACGGCGAGTGGCTGGACGCGCAGGTGGTCGGTTTCCGCGACAAGCTGTCGTTCCTGATGCCGTTCAAGAAGGCCATCGGCCTGACCACCGGCGCCCGCGTGCTGCCCTCCCCCGAAAAAGTGAGCCTGCAGATCGGTTCCGGCTGGCTGGGCCGCATGGTCAACGGCCTGGGCGAACCGATCGACGGCCTCGGCAAGCTGTCCGGCGACTTCCCGCTCGAACCGCTGCCGCCACGCATCCACCCCTTGAAGAAAAAGCCGGTCACCGAGGCGCTGGACGTGGGCGTGCGCGCCATCAACGCCATGCTGACCCTGGGCAAGGGCCAGCGGGTCGGCCTGATGGCCGGCTCCGGTGTCGGCAAGTCGGTGCTGCTGGGCCTGATGACCCGGCAGACCGTGGCCGACGTGGTGGTGGTCGGCCTGATCGGCGAGCGCTCGCGCGAGGTGCGCGAATTCGTCGACATGTCGCTCGGCAAGGAAGGCTTGTCGAAGGCGGTGCTGGTGATCGCCCCGGCCGACGAGAGCCCGCTGATGCGCATCATGGCCACCGAGCTGTGCCACTCGATCGCCGCCCACTACCGCGACCAGGGCAAGCACGTGCTGCTGCTGGTCGATTCGCTGACCCGCTACGCGATGGCGCTGCGCGAAGTGGCGCTGGCGCTGGGCGAGCCGCCGGCCACCAAGGGCTATCCGCCGTCGGTGTTCTCGGCGCTGCCGCAGCTGATCGAATCGGCCGGCAACGGCGAAAACCAGACCGGCAGCATGAGCGCGATCTACACCGTGCTGGCCGAGGGCGACGACCAGCAGGACCCGGTGGTCGACACCGCCCGCGCCGTGCTCGACGGCCACATCGTCATGACCCGCGAGCTGGCCGACCGCGGCCACTATCCGGCGATCGACATCGCATCGTCGATCAGCCGCTGCATGAGCCAGGTCATCACCCACGAGCACATGATGGCGGCCCGCGCACTGAAGGCCAGCATGGCGCGCCACGACCGCGTGCGCGACCTGATCCCGCTGGGCGCCTATGTGCCGGGCGCCGATCCGGTCACCGACAAGGCGGTGCAGCTGCATCCCCGGGTCGAGGATTTCCTGTGCCAGGGTACCAAGGAAGAGGCGCCCTTCGCGCCGTGCATCCACCAACTTGAAAAGCTGATGACATGAGCCACCACAACATCCGTAACCTGACCACGCTCGTGGCCCTGCGCAACACCGAGGTGGAGCGCCTGCAGACCGAGCTGGCGGAAAAGGAAAGTTTGCGTGAACGTTATCAAAAAAACCTGGAGCGCCTGACCGGGCTCTACACCAACAGCGGCCCCAGCGGCAATCTGCATCCCGCGCTGGCCGGCAACTGCGGCGACTACAAGCAGGCCGTGATGCAGATGGCCGACAGCCACCGGCTCGACCTGCACATGCACGAGGCCGACATGGCGCTGTCGCAACAGCAGCTCAACGCGGCCTGGGCCAAGCGCGAGGTGCTGGGCAAGGTGCTGGTCAAGCAGCAAAAGGTGGTGCTGGCCCAGCAAAATGTACAGGAACGCAAGCAACATGATGAATTGGCAACCCAACTCTGGATGCGCGGCCAAAAATAAACGCGGCGCGCCGCGCGGGGCGAAAAATTAGTTAAGAATATTTTCATAGGGAAACGATTAAGGTCGCCTTATATCAGGGTACACTTCAATCATCCTTCCAGGAGCAACGATCATGGCAGTCATCAGCAGTCCCGTCTACGACCCGCAAACCACGGCCGAGAAACTGGCGAACGCGTATGTCGCGCCGACCAAGGCCATCCTGGATAGCCGGGCCAGCAAGGCCACCGCCACCGTCAGCGCGCTGGGCACGCTGGGCAGCGCGCTGAGCGCCTTCCAGTCCGCGCTGCAGGCGCTGACCACCAGCACCAGCGGCGTGGCCGCCAACGCCGCCACCAGCAGCAACACCACGATCGCCACCGGCACCGCCACCGCCACCGCCGTGGCCGGCACCTACTCGTTCTACGTCGAGCAGCTGGCCACCGCCGGCCAGGTGTCGTACAACGTCAACGACAGCGTCGCCGCCGGCGCCGGCTCGCTGAAGGTGATGCTGGCCGACGGCTCCAACTTCCAGATCGACCTGGCCACCGCCGACAGCAATATGGACGGCAGTCTGTCGGCCAAGGAAATCGCCGCCGCGATCAACGTCGCCGCCAGCAATAATTCGCGCGTCACCGCCTCCACCCTGACCATCAACGGCCAGCCCAAGCTGGTGCTCAGTTCCACCCAGACCGGCGCCGCCAACGCGGTGGCCTCGCTCGACGTCAGCGGCCTGGGCGATGCAGCCCTGCAGTCGGACCTGTCGACCCAAAAGGTCGAGACGATCGCCAACGACGCGATTGTCTGGATGGGCGACCAGAACACCGGCACCAAGGTCACCCAGGCCTCCAACACCTTCAGCACCATCGACAACGTCAAGTTCACCGTCAAGCAGGCGCAGCTGGCCGGCGCCACGCCGGTGCAGCTGACCGTGGGCCCCGACAGCAGCGCCACCACCGCCAACGTGCAGAGCTTTGTCGACGCCTACAACAAGCTGCTGGCCGTGTTCAAGACCGTGACCGCGCCGGGCAACCACGCCGCCACCTCGACCACCGACAGCACGCCGCAGTCGCCCGACGCCGCGCTGTACAACGATTCCGGCGTGGCCGCGCTGCGCGCCACGCTGGGCGCCACGCTGCGCAACGCCACCGGCGGCCGCTCGCTGATCAGCTTTGGCATCACCGCCGCGCGCGACGGCACCTTGACCCTGGACAGCACCCGGCTGCAGAAAACCATCGCCGCCGACCCCGGCAAGATCGACAGCCTGTTCGGCCGCGCCGGCCTGGGCGTCGACAGCGGCGTGCTGGGCTCGATGAACAAGCTGGTCACCACCTGGACCAATTCCGCCACCGGCCTGATCGGCGGGCGCAAGACCGCCATCACCCGCGTGCAGGACGATATCGCCAAGCGCCAGGTCGCCGTGCAAAACCAGTTCGACAACGCCTACAAACGCTATCTGGCGCAGTTCAGCGCGCTCCAGCAGCTGCAGTCGTCGATGACCAGCACCTCGAATATGTTCACGGCGATGTTCTCCTCCAGCAGCGACAATTAAGTTAACGAATCACAACCAGTACGGTGAACACCATGTTGAACCACGAAGCTTACAGCAGTTATCACTCCACCAATCTGGACGCCCAGGTCACCCGGGCGTCGCCGATCGAGCTGGTGCTGGTGCTGACCGACGGCTTGCTCGAAGAGCTGGCGCGCGCGCGCGGCCACATCGTCGGCAAGCGCTACGAGCTCAAGGCCAACAGCCTGAACAAGTGCACCGACATCATCAACGGCCTGGCCAGTTCGCTCGACTTCGAGCACGGCGGCGAAGTGGTGGAAAACCTCGGCCGCCTGTACGACTACTGCGCCGGCCGCCTGTACACCGCCGGCGTCAGCCTGGACCCGACCATCATCGACGAAGTGACGACCTTGCTGACCACCATCAAAAAGGGCTGGCTGGGCGTACAGGCCAAAAATGGATAGGCAACGCACGCTGCTGCAAATGGCGCAAAAGATGCGCGCCGCCATCGCTGCCGGGGACTGGAAGATGCTGGCGGCGATGAACACCCTGATGGCCACCGCCTTGCCGCAGATGGCGGCCCAGGGCGCATGGAGCGGCAGCGAACGGGCCGCCCTGTCGGCCCTGCGTCAGGTACATGAAGAAGCAGTACGCGCATGCAACGCCGCCACCGAGGACCTGGCGCGGCGGCTGCATGAAATGCAAGCCAACAAAGAAGGCTGGCTGGCCTATGCGCTAGACAGCGAACAGTTAGAAACCGGAATCCAAGCATGACCATGACCACCTCCAGCGCTACCGCCGCGGCCAAAGCCGCGAAAGCCGAACTGACCGCGCCGATCGCCGCCAACCATGGCGGCCGCGACAGCATGCCGACGCCAGCGCCCAGTCATAACGCCGCCTACAACGGCGGCCGGGTTCCGCCCAAGGCCGCGCCGCTGACCGGCAACAACAAGCCTCAGCAGGCCAGCAACCAGCCCAAGCCGACGCCGGCCAAGCCCAGCCCGGCGCCCCGCGGCGCCACGCCGGCCAGCCAGAACGACCCGGTCAGCTATCCGGGCCGCGACCAGGCCGAGCCGGCCACCGATGAAACCCAGTCCGGCGCGCCGCTGTTCGCCCAGCTGCTGCAACTGGCCGACCCGCTGGTGCTCGGCCAGCAAAGCGGCGAGACCGACAGCGGCGCCGACGGTGCCGCCGACGCCGACGCCGACGCCGCCAGCGCCGCCGCCACGACCGTCACCGCCGCCAACGCCAACGCCGCCACGCTGGTGCCGGCCATGTTCAGCGCGCTGCAGGCCAGCGCCGCGCCGCCAGCCGCGCCGGTCGCGGGCGCCGACAGCGCCGCCCCGCTGCGCACCGACGCCGTCGGCGCCACCTCTACGCTCAACAGCGCCGTCACCCGCCTGAACCTGTCGGCCGCCAGCGTGGCCGTCACCGCCGCCCCGGCCACGACGCCGGCCCCGGCCCCGCTGCCGACCGCCGCGGCCGCGCGCGACGAGGGCGCCGCCCCCGCCCCCGCTGCCTCCGCCGCCGCCGCGCCAGCCCCGGTTGCGGTCAGCGCGATCCCGGCCGGCACGCCGCAAACCATCTATGCAATGGCCAACAGCGCCGCGCTTGGCGCGCAGGTCCAGCAAGCCTGGTCGGATGCGCCGGCCTCGGCCCCGCTGCCGGCCCCGGCCAGCGCGGCGCCGCTCGCCACGCCGCAAAACCTTTACGCCATGGCCAACAACGCCGCGCTCGGCGCGCAAGCCCAGCAGAGCCTGTCGGATGCGCCGGTCCCGGCCGCCAGCCCCGCGCCGGCCGCCGCCAGCGCCGCGCCGGCCCCGCTCGCCGCCCCCTTGCCGGCCGCCGTCGGCGCCGCCTTCACGCCGGCGCTGCCGCGCGTGGCGCCGCGCGGCGCCGAAGCCGCCGCCACCGACACGCCCGAGCCCGGCAACGCGACCACCGCCGTGGCCGCCACCGCCAAGGACGACGGCATGCCCCGCAGCAGCGCGCCAGCGCCGGCGCCGGTCGGCGGCAGCGTCAGCTTCAACCAGAACACCCAGGCCGCCACGCCGGCCGCCGCCGCCGTGGTCAAGCTGGCCGGCGCGCCGGACCAGTGGCAGCAGCCGCTGCGCGAGGCGCTGGGCGACCGCCTGCAAGTACAGCTGCAACGCAATAACGACCACGCCGTGATCCGCCTGGAACCGCCGAACATGGGCAGCATCGAGATCTCGATCCGCCACAGCGCCGGCTCGCTGCAGGTGAACCTGAGCGCCAACCACAGCGAAGTGCTGCGCCAGCTCAACACCATCGGCGACAGCGTGCGCCAGGACTTGTCGACCCGCCAGTTCGCCGACGTCTCGGTGACGGTGTCGTCGTCGCGCGCCCAGGCCCAGGCCGACAGCGGCGGACGCAACGGCCAGCAGCGCGAGCAGGAAGAAGGCCGCACGCCGGGCCGCGCCCTGTCGGACGACGACACCACCACCTTTGCCATGACGTCCGAGCGGGAGTAATCAGTAGATGAAGAACATGAAAATGATCATAGCGTTGGTGCTGGTGGCCGTGGTCGGCGCAGCAGTGGCCGGCGGCGCAGTCTGGTACATGTCCAAGGGCAAGGATGAGCCGGCGGCCGAGGGCAAGCCGGCCAAGGCCGCGCCCAAGAAGGAAGTCAAGGACGACAAGTCGGCGCCGAAGTACCTGACGGTGGATAAAGTGGTCATCATGCTCAAGCGCCAGCCGGGCGACACGCTGAGCCATTACATGTCGGCCGACCTGGTGATCACCACCACCGAGAAGAAAGAGAAGGAAGCCAAGGAACAATTGCCGATGTTGCGCAGCGTGGCGGTGCGCACGCTGTCCAACCTGCCGATGGCCACCGCGCAAGTGATGACCATCGACCAGTTCGCAGCCGAACTGAACAAGGCTTTCGAGGCCACCTACGAGCACGAGGGCCGGGAAAAGCCGTTTTCCGAAGTCATGATTGGCAAGCTCATCATTGAGTAGGCTGCAACCGGCATGACAAGCATGAAGACGAGTGGTGCGACCAGTGGAGCGGGCATGGCCTATATAGAGCAATATGCGGACGCTTACGCCGAAAGTTATGGCGCAGCCGGCGGCACGCCGGCGGCGCACGGCGTGGCCGACGAGCAAAAACACCTGCTGTCGTACGCGCCCCTGGTCAAGCGCATCGTACGCCAGCTCAATTCGCAGATCGCCGGCGCCATCGACCGCGACGACATGGAGCAGATCGGCCTGATGGGTCTGCTCGAAGCGCTGCGCCGCTACGGCGAACCCGACGGCGCCTTCGGCAGCTACGCCAGCCTGCGGGTGCGCGGCGCCATCCTCGACGAACTGCGGCGCCAGGACTGGCGCCCGCGCGCGGTGCGCCAGCAAAGCCACAAGCTGCGCGACGGCGTGCGCGCCCTGACCCGCAGCCTGGGGCACGAACCGAGCGAACAGGAAATCATGAGCGCGCTGAACCTGAGCTCGGAAGCCTACCAGGCCTACCAGATGGACGAGAACGCCGAGCTGATCGCCAGCTTCGACGAAGTGCTGCAGGAAAGCGTCAGCAACGACAGCGCCCCCAGCCCGGAAGACCAGCTGATGATACGGCGCAGCCTGGAACAGGCGCTGCGCGGGCTCGACGAGCGCGAGCAACGGGTGGTGCAAATGTATTACGAATTCGAGCTCAGCTACAAAGAAATCGCCGCCGTGCTGGACTTGACCGACGCCCGCGTCTGTCAGCTCAACAAGGCGGCGCTGGGCAAGATGAAGGCAGTATTGCAAAGCGCCTGATCCAGAGCGGGCGCAGGGCAAGATTAGAAAAATGACGCGGAAAGGCGAATCATCATGCAGCAAATAGTCGGCATACTCATAGTTTTAGGCAGCGTCTTCGGTGGCTTCTTCATGATGGGGGGCGCCTTCCATCAGATCTGGCAGCCGATCGAGCTGATCGTCATTGCCGGCGCCGGTCTCGGCGCGCTGGTGATCGGCAATCCGTCGCATGTGCTCAAGGAGACCATGACGCAGATCAAGAAGATCGTGTTCCGCAAAAAATACGACTCCGAATTCCAGCGCCAGTTGCTGCTGCTGATGTACGAACTGCTGCAACTGGCGGCCGGCGGCCTGAAGGCGCTCGACGCCCACGTCGAAGCGCCCAAGGACAGCCCGCTGTTCCAGCGCTACCCGCGGGTGCTGGAAGAACCCAAGCTGCTCGCCTTCATCGTCGACAACTTCCGCCTGATGGCGATGGGCAAGATCAACTCGCACGAGCTGGAAGGCGTGCTGGAGCAGGAACTGGAAGCCATCCACGAGGAACTGAACCAGCCGGCCAAGTCGCTGGCCAAGATCGGCGAAGCGATGCCGGGCTTCGGCATTCTGGCCGCCGTGCTGGGCATCGTGATCACCATGAACACCGTCAGCGAAGGCGCGACCTCGGGCGAGATCGCCGAGCACGTCGGCGCCGCCATGGTCGGCACCTTCATCGGCATCTTCTTCTGCTACGGCATCCTGGACCCGATCTCCAACATGATGAAGCAGCTGGTCAACCAGGAGGCGTCGAACAAGGAATGCGTCAAGGTGGTGCTGGTGACCCACGTGGCCGGCAAGCCGCCGCTGCTGGCGATCGACGCCGGCCGCCGCCTGGTGCCGCTCAACATCAAGCCGAGCTTCGCCCAGCTGGAACGCTGGATCAACGACCTCGAGGGACGCGACAGCGCCCCGGCCGAAGACAGCTCGCGCAGAGGAGGCCGCGGTGCTAAAGTCGCATGACAAGGGCCATGAGCAAACCATCGTCAAGCGCGGCGGTGGCAAGCACAAGCACGAGGACCACGGCGGCGCCTGGAAGGTGGCGTTCGCCGACTTCTGCCTGGCGCTGATGTGTTTGTTCCTGGTGCTGTGGCTGATGGCGGCGCGTAACTTCGAATCGCTGGAGCAGATCCTGACCGAGGCCGACGGCGCCAAGACCGACCAGGGCAAGGGCGTCATGCCCGAGCAGGTGGGCGGCCCGCGCGGCAGCCTGATCGACCGTTTCCCGATGCCCCACACCGGCAGCACCGAGGAGCCGGGCGACGCCAAGGCCAAGGGCGAGGCCCACACCAAGGTCACCGGCGAGTCGCAGCCCATGGTCGAGCCGGCCAAGGTCAAGTACGACAGCCCGAGCGACCTGGCGGCGCTGTCCAAGGCGCTGACCAAGATGAGCGCCGAGGCCGGCCTGACCAGCAACCTGGAATCGGTGATCACCCCCTACGGCCTGCGCGTGATGCTGCACGACACCGACCGCCAGGGCATGTTCGTGCGCGGTTCGGCTGTGCCGACCGACAAGTTCCGCGCCCTGCTGCGCAAGATGGGGCCGCTGTTCCGGCAGATGGAAAACCAGATGCTGATCGTCGGCCACACCGATTCGCTGCAATACGCCGACCGCAGCTACGCCGCCTTCTCCAACTGGACCTTGTCGGCCAACCGCGCGATGTCGGCCCGCTCGCAGCTGCTGGCCGGCACCATGAACCCGGAATCGGTGCTGCAGGTGGTCGGCATGGCCGACCGCGCGCCGCTCGACACCAAGCGCGCCGACGCCGGCGTCAACCGCCGCATCGAGTTGCTGATTTTAACCACGGCCCAGGCCAAGTCGATCGCCACCATGTTCGGCATGCCGGAAAGCAGCAGCGCGCTGACCCAGGATGTCGACACCGCCTTACCGGACGCCACCCTGCTGGAAAAACTGCGCGCCAAGCTCGGCGGCGACAGCCCGGTGCGCGACCCGCGCCACAAGAAATAAGACGCACACCGTATGGAAACCAAGCCAAGCAGAGGCACACGTATGAGAATCTCGACAGGAAGTCCGGACGGCGTCGCCGTCCAGCGGGTGGCGGAAGCGGCCGCGGCGGAAGCGGCCGAGGCCGTCGCCGCGCCGGCGCCGCAGGCGCCCCTGCAATCGGCGGTGCTGCAGCCGGCCTTGCAGGCGATGCGCGAGATGCCGGAAATCGACCAGGAAAAAGTCGACATGCTGCGCGACGCGCTGGCCAAGGGCGAGCTGCCGTTCGACGCCGCCAAGCTGGCCGGCCTGGTACAGCGCTTCCACGGGAGCGAGAAGTGAGCACCTTGAACCCGGCCGGCGCCGCGCCGGCCACCCGCCAGGACGCCATGCGCCTGCTGCTGGCCGGCATCGCCGACGATCTGCTGGCCTATCGCGACTTGCGCGGCCTGCTGGAACAGCAATTCGACGCCGCCGTGCGCCACCAGGGCCCGCAGCTGGCCGCCGTGGCCGAGGCGATTTCCACCGTGGTCGACGAGATGCAGGAGCGCCGCACGCAGCGCGTGGCGCTGGTACAACGTTTATTGGGACCAACATCGACCATGTCGCAGGCATTTGCCTTGCTGAAAAATGCGGCACGGGAGAGAATGGAAGCTGACTGGGCCACCCTGGAACAGATGGTGATCGAATGCAAACGTCTGGGCAAGCGCAATAGCGACTTGCTGGTAGAACAGTACAGCATCATGCAGCGCGTGCTGCATGGCGAGGAGCAGATTTATGCACCAGCTTGACCGGATGCAATCGACCGCACCGACCGCAGCAACCGTCTCGAACATGAGCGCCAGCCGCCCCGCCGCGGCGCTGGGCGGCGTTGCGTCGTCCGGCGGCTTCGCCGCCACCTTCCAGCAAGTCCAGCACGACGTCAGCGCCTTCATCGCGCAGGGCGGCGGTTTCAGCGCCCCGCCCGCTTCCACCGCGGCCAGCACGCCGGCCATGAACCTGCAAGCCATGGCGCTGCGCCACCAGGGCGCCGGCGCGATCGACGGCGGCGCCGACACCGACCTGCTGCAGCAATTCCTGGCCTCGATCAAGCCCTGGGCCGAAGAAACCGCGGGCAAGCTGGGCGTATCGCCCGACGTGGTGGCCGCGCACGCGGCGCTGGAGTCGGGCTGGGGCCGCAATCCGCTGCGCCAGGGCGGCGCCGACAGCAACAACCTGTTCGGCCTGAAGGCCGGCGGCGGCTGGCAAGGCGCGGTCGCGGCCGCCAGCACCACGGAATTCGAACACGGCGCCATGCTGAAGAAGGTGGAACGCTTCCGCAGCTATCCGGACACCGCCAGCGCCTTCCGCGACTACGCGGACATGCTCACCACCAATCCGCGCTACCAGGGCGCGCTCAACACCGGCAACGACGCCCGCGCCTTCGCCCAAGGCTTGGCGCGAGGCGGCTATGCCACCGACCCCAACTACGCTGACAAACTCAGCAAACTGGCCGCGCAGTTGCAACGCAGCGCCAGCACCTTCACTGCGTCGGGGAATTAGTGGACCCGGGCATATCGACAGGTTCCACCGTCGCCGCGCCCGTCACCCTGGCACGGATCACGGTGCCGTTGGCGTTGCGCACCCGCACCAGGGTGCCGCGGGCGCCGCTGTCGAGCGCCTCGCCCGCCATGCTGACCTCGATCTGCTCGCGCCTGGCCACGATGCGCACCGCGTCGTTGCGCTTGACCAGGATCGGCGCGGCCAGCAAGGCCATGCGCAACACCTCGCCGCTGCGCAGCGTGCGGCGGGCGCTCAAGCCCACCACCTCCTGCGGATCGGACACACTGTCGGCCAGGCCGGAGATGTCGTGGCGCTCCAGCAACACGTCGTCGTCGGTCAATACTTTCCCCGATGGCACATCGATTGCCAACACGGCAATCCGCGCCGAGATCTGCGCGCGCACCACGAACTCGTATCGCCAGCCTTCGGCGCCGGCGCAGACGGCGGCGAAACGCATGCGGCTGGGCAGGCGCGTATCGAGCGCTTCGACCGTCACAGCCTGTCTGCATGCGGCCAGCGGCCGGCTGCCGCGCACCACGTTCAATTCAAATTTCGGTTCCACCAGACCGCTGCTGTCGGCCCAGCGCTGCACGTGGGCGCGCGCGGCCGCCTCCACCGCCAGCGGCACCTGTTCGGCGGCGGTCGGGCCGGGGGCGGAAACCGCCGCAGAAAATGGAGTGCAAAACAGCAACATTGCACTCAAAGCGGTTACAATACTTTTGTTGAACATGGGCAATACCTCTACTATGATGCCGGGAGCCGGAACGTCTCGGGCGCATGCCGCGCCAGAGCGTCATTCTACCCCGGCGCCCGCGGTTTTCACTCATGCAACATCGTTTTACAGCAATGCTTATACAGGGGAAGAACATGGCGATTAATTTCAAAGACGCAGTGGGCCTGCATGCCGACGCGCTGCATCTGCGGGCCGAGCGCACCCGCATCCTGGCCTCCAACATCGCCAATGAAAACACGCCCGGCTTCCAGGCGCGCGACATGGACTTCGGCGCCACCCTGGCCAACGCCCAGGCCGAGGCCAGCGGCGACATCGGCGGCGACGAGGACAGCGCCATGATGTACCGCGTGCCCTTCCACCCCACCCGCGACGGCAACACGGTCGAGATCGGCGTCGAGCAGGCGGCGTTCTCGCAGAACGCCTCCGACTTCCAGACCAGCCTGACCTTCGTCAACATGAGCCTCAAGGGCCTGGCCAAAGCCATCAACGGCCAATAACAAGGAGCGCCGCCATGTCGTTCAAGAATATTTCAGAGATCGCCGGTTCGGCGATGGCCGCCCAGTCGGTGCGCCTCAATACCATCGCCAGCAACCTGGCCAACGCCGATTCCGTGGCCGGCACCGAAGCGGACACCTACCGCGCCCGCAAGCCGGTGTTCGCCGCCGTCATGGGCGACAGCATCGGCGACATCGGCAGCGCCGGCGGCAAGGTGCAGGTGCTCGACGTGGTCGAATCGAGCGAGCCGCTGCGCAAGGTCTACGAACCGGGCCACCCGATGGCCAACGCCGACGGCATGGTGTTCTACCCCAACGTCAACCAGGTGGCCGAGATGACCGACATGATGTCGGCCTCGCGCGCCTTCGAGACCAATGTCGAAGTACTGGGCCGCATCCGCACGATGCAGCAATCCCTCCTCAAACTCGGTGAAGGTTAAGCCATGACAGTCAGTCTCCTCAACAACGGCGGCAGCGGCGCCGCCGCCGGCACCGGCAACAACATCACCGGCAACAGCGCCAGCGCGACCTCGGACATGTTCACCAAGCTGCTGGTGGCGCAGATCAAGAACCAGGACCCGCTGTCGCCCACCGATCCGGCCCAGTTCGTCCAGCAACTGACCCAGCTGTCGCAGACCGAATCGCTGCAGAACCTGTCGAGCCTGACCAGTTCCAACGCCAGCGTGCTGCAAAGCATGCAGGTGCTGGCCCTGGGCGCCCAGGTCGGCTCCGACGTCATGGCCGAGACCGGCACACTGAACACCGACGGCGCCACCAAGGTCAAGGCCCAGATGACCTTGGCCGCGACCAGCACCGCCACCCGCGTGGTGCTGACCGGCTCGGACGGCGCCAAGCACACCGTCAACCTCGGCACGACCGCGGCCGGCACGGTGCCGTTCGCCATCGACCCGGCCGCGCTGGGCCTGCCCGCCGGCAGCTACAGCATGACGGTCGAGACCAGCACCAAGGAAAACCCGCCGATCGACCTGCAGGGCCGCCTCAACAGCGTACGCCTGGCCGCCAGCGGCAGCGTGGTCCTCAATGTCGGCAACATCGGCGAAGTCGCGCCGACCGCCATCACCGCTTTCAACGGTAAATCCACCGCTTCCGCCACTCAATCTAGTCTCTAAGAAAGGACTCCATCATGAGTTTCGATATCGCATTGTCTGGCATCCAGGCCATTAACGAAGCGCTGGACGTCACCAGCCACAACATCGCCAACGCCGGCACCTACGGCTACAAGACCTCGCGCGCCAACTTCTCGTCGCTGGTGGCGGGCGACCAGCCGACCGGCGTCAAGGTCGGCTCGACCACCCAGAACATCGGCCTGTCGGGCGGCATCCTCAACACCGGCCGCACGCTGGACGCCTCGATCAACGGCGCCGGCTTCTTCATCGTCAAGGACAGCAGCAACACCATCAACTACACCCGGGTCGGCATCTTCAACACCTCCAAGGAGGGCTTCCTGACCGACGCCTCCGGCCGCAAGGTGCAGGGCGCGACCATCACGCCGCCGAGCACCCAGCCGGGCGCCCAGGGCGACATCACGATCCCGACCGGCCAGATCCCGGCCGTGGTCAGCGACAAGGTCAACTACATCGGCAACCTGTCGGCCGACTGGAAGGTGACCGCCTTCCCCGGCGCCGTCACCCCGACCACGCCGCCCGACCCGTCCACCTTCAGCATGTCCAAGGCCACCGTGATCTACGATACGCTGGGCGGCCAGCACACGCTGACCCAGTATTTCGGCTCCACCGCGGCCGGCTCGGTCTCGGTCAACTATGTACTGGACGGCAACCTGGTCGGCAGCGGCGCGCTGGTGTTCGACCCGGCCAACGGCCAGATGACCACCCCGGCCCCAGATCCGCTGACCACCAACGGCTCGCTGCCGCTGGACCTGAGCGCGCTCGACACCAGCGACCCGGTGCTGTGGCCGGCCTTCACCAGCGGCGCCAAGATGGCGTCGACCCCGATCAACATCAACTACACCGGCACCACCTATTTCGCCGGCGAGGCCACCACCTCGACCAACAGCGCCAACGGCTACGCCTCCGGCACCTTCTCCGGGGTCGACCTGGCCAAGGACGGTTCGGTGATCGCCAAGTACAGCAACGGCCAGAAGCAGCCGGTCGGCAAGCTGACCTTGGCCACCTTCCCCGACGAGGGCTCGCTGACCCAGGTCGACGACACCAGCTGGGTGCAGTCGCAGGGTTCGGGCACGCCGCTGGTCAACTTCGCCGGCGTCGGCATGACCGGCTCGCTCAACACCAGCTCGCTTGAACAGTCGAACGTGGACATCACCTCGGAACTGGTGGGCCTGATGACCTCGCAACGCAACTACCAGGCGAACTCCAAGGTCATCCAGACCGAGAGCCAGATGATGCAATCGCTGATGCAAGCGCTGTAAGGACAAGCTGACCCATGGATGCGCTGATCTACACCGCCATGAGCGGGGCCGAACGGGCCCTGCGCGGCCAGCAGGTACACGCCAACAATCTGGCGAACATCGAAACCGGCGGCTTCCGCGCCAATATGGAGCTGTCGTCGGCGCAGACCGTCAACGGCTACGGCTACGACGACCGCCACATGTCGCAGCTGCAGGCCAACGCCGTGTCGACCCGCCAGGGCACGCTCAAGGCCACCGGCCGCGAGCTCGACGTCGCCATCGACGGCAACGGCTTCTTCGCGGTGCAGGGACCGACCGGCGAGGCCTACACCCGCGCCGGCGCGATGACGCTCGACGAGACCGGGACCTTGAAAATCAACGGCAACGTGGTGCTGGGCGAAGGCGGCCCGATCTCGCTGCCCGAGTACAGCAAGATCGCGCTCGGCGCCGACGGCACGGTGTCGATCCAGAGTCCCGGCACCACCACCATGCAGACCATCGACAAGCTCAAGCTGGTCAAGGCCGAGGCCTCGGAGCTGACCAAGAACGAGGCCGGCCTGCTGGTGGCGCGCAGCGGCCAGCCGCTGGCGACCGACGCCACCGTGGTGGTCAAGCCCGGCCACCTGGAGGGCAGCAATGTCTCGGCGGTGGAGGAAATGGTCGCCACCATGAGCTTGAACCGCACCTTTGAAATCCAGATGAAATTGTTCAAGGCCAGCGATTCGATGGCCGAAACCGGTAACCGCCTGGTCGGCGGCTGAGCAGGTCCACGTTAGTCATCTTTAGCAACAGGGAGAAATCATGAATCCAGCAATGTGGATCAGCAAAACCGGCGTGCAGGCGCAGGACGAAAAACTGCAAGCCATCGCCAACAACCTGGCCAACGCCAACACGGTGGGCTTCAAGCGCGACCGCGTGGTGTTCGAGGACCTGTTCTATTCGATCGAGCAGCAGCCGGGCACCCAGCGCGCCGACAACAACACCCTGGCGCCGTCCGGCGTGCAGCTCGGCAACGGCGTGCACATGGTGGGCACGCAAAAAGTCTTCAGCCAGGGCTCGCTGCAAACCACCGGCAACCAGCTCGACCTGGCGGTGATGGGCAACGGCTTCCTGTCGGTGCGCCAGCCCAACGGCGAAACCGCCTACACCCGCGCCGGCCAGTTGCAGGTCGACGCCAACGGCATCCTGGTCAACGCCCACGGCCTGCCGCTGATCCCGCAGATCACCATCCCGGCCAACGCCACCTCGCTGACCATCGGCGAGGACGGCGTGGTCTCGGCCACGCTGGCGGGCAACACCACCGCCAGCCAGCTGGGCCAGCTGACCCTGACCAGCTTCATCAACCCGACCGGCCTGCTGGCCCTGGGCGAGAACCTGTTCGCGGAAACCCCGTCCAGCGGCACGCCGACCGACGGCAAGCCGGGCGACGCCCAGTGGGGCAAGCTCAAGCAAGGCGCGCTGGAAGGCTCGAACGTGCAGGTGGTCGAGGAAATGGTCGACATGATCGCCGCCCAGCGCACCTACGAGATGAACACCAAGGTGCTGTCGGCCGCCGACAATATGCTGCAATACCTGGCGCAGGCGGCGCGCTGATGAGCTCGATGCTGCCTGTCCGTTCGGCGTTGGCCATCGTGGCCACGCTGCTGGCCGGCTGCGCCGCCCTGCAGCCGCCGCCGGTGCGGCCCGGTCCGTCCGACGAGCCGCCCGGCGTCTCGCGCGTGGTCGGCCCGAAAGGCAGCTCGGGCGGCGTCTACAGCGCCGACCTGGGCCTGTCGCTGACCTCGGACAGCCGCGCCTTCCGGGTCGGCGACGTGGTCACCGTCAACCTGCAGGAAACCACCCAGGCCAGCAAGAAGGCCGGCACCAGCTATTCCAAGAATTCGGCCGACAACATCGTCGCCCCCAACCTGCTGGGCAAGACCTTCGGCAAGGCCGCGATCGGCCTGGGCGCCTCCAACACCTTTGCCGGCGACGCCACCAGCACCCAGCAGAACGCCCTGACCGGCGCCATCACCGTGATCGTGCAGGAAGTGCTGCCGAACGGCCTGCTGCGCGTGGCCGGTGAAAAAACCCTGACCCTGAACCAGGGCGAAGAATTCGTGCGCCTGCGCGGCTACCTGCGCGCGGCCGACATCGACGCCGACAACCAGGTGTCGTCGCTGCGCATCGCCAACGCCCGCATCGCCTACTCGGCGCAAGGCACCCTGGCCGACACGCAATCGGCCGGCTGGCTGTCGCGCTTCTTCAATGGCCCGCTGATGCCGTTTTGAACGGCCGACGTTTTAGAGAGGGTGAACCCATGAATTTCCGCACGCGCCTCACTTCCCTGCACCGCATGCTGGCCCTGCCGCTGGCCTTTTGCGTGGCCCTGGGCGCCGTCGCGCCGGTGCACGCCGCGCAAGTGCTGCGCAACCTGGTCGCCGTCGAAGGCATGCGCGACAATCCGCTGGTCGGCTACGGCCTGGTGGTCGGCCTGAACGGCAGCGGCGACTCGACCCAGGTCAAGTTCGCCAGCCAGTCGGTGATCAATATGCTCAAGCAGTTCGGCGTCAAGGTGCCCGACGGCACCGACGCCAAGTCCAAGAACGTCGCCACCGTGATGGTGTCGGCGGTGTTCCCGCCCGGCTACCGCAAGGGCCAGAACATCGACGTGGTGGTCTCGTCCATGGGCGACGCCAAGAGCCTGCGCGGCGGCGCCCTGCTGCTGACGCCGCTGCGCGCGGCCGACAACGAGGTGTATGCGCTGGCCCAGGGCAATGTGGTGGTGGGCGGCTTCAGCGCCGCCGGCAAGAGCGGCTCCTCGGTCACGGTCAACACCCCCACCTCCGGGCGCATCCCGAGCGGCGCCGCGATCGAGCGCGAGATCGCCAGCGATTTCGCCACCAAGCCGACCGTGCGCCTGTCGCTGCGCCACCCGCACTTCCAGACCGCGATCAATATCGTCGACACCATCAACAAGCGCTTCGGCGACATCGCCACCACCACCGACGCCACCAGCATCGACGTGGTGGCCCCGGCCAACCCGACCCAGCGCGTGGCCTTCATGGCCAAGCTGGAGTCGCTGTCGATCGACGTCGGCGACGATTCGCCCAAGGTGGTGTTCAATTCGCGCACCGGCACCGTGGTGATCGCCGACGGCCTGCGGGTGCGCGCCGCCGCCGTCACCCACGGCTCGCTGAAGGTGGTGATTTCCGAATCGACCAAGGTCAGCCAGCCGAACGCCCTGGCCCAGGGCAACACCGTGGCCACGCCGCAGTCGCAGGTCAGCGTCGACCAGGGCTCGGGCCAGATGTTCAAGTGGCCGGCCGGCGCCAAGCTGCAAGCGATCATCGACGTCATCAACAGCCTGGGCGCCTCGCCGGACGACATCATGGCGATCCTGCAGGCGCTGGACCAGGCCGGCGCCATCGAAGGCGAACTGGTCGTCATCTAAGGAACACCCATGAACTTCGACCCCAGCAAATTCGACGGCAGCACCATGCGCCTCGGCGTGGCCGACCAGCTCAGCGAGACGCCGGTGGTGGCCGCGCCCGTCATCGACGACGGCGTCGATCCCAAGTACCGCGCCAAGGCCACCGAGGCGGCGGTCAAGTTCGAGAGCTTCTTCATCGGCCACATGCTGCACCAGATGCGCGCCGGCACCCGCGCCTTGTCCTCCGAGGACAGCGTGTTCAAGGACAAGATCAACGAGGACATGCTGGACATGGCCGACAACCTGGTGGCCGACCAGCTGGCCGGCCAGCGCGCCTTCGGCGTGGCCGACGCCATCCTGCGCCAGCTGTTGCCGCCGGCCAGCGCCCCGCTGGCGATGCGGGCCAGCCTGCCGCGCCAGGCGGCGGCCGCACCGGCCGCGGGTGTTGCCGAGCCGCAAAATATTCCCGCCGCGCTTAATCCGCTGCAATAAGCGGTCGCCCTTTACAGTTAACGGACCAGTGGACCTCGGGTAAACACTGCAAGCGACTGGTCCTCCGGCCTTCACCAGGAAAGACCCTTGCAATATGAGCATCTCTTACAACGCACTGTCCGGCGCCCTGGCCGCCCAGGCTGCCCTGAACACGGTCAGCCAGAACATCGCCAACTCGCAAACCAAGGGTTACACCCGCCAGGGCGTGCTGCTGCAGACGCTGGTGAACGGCGGCGGCGCCAAGAGCCCCGGCAATGGCGTGCAAGTGGGTTCCTTGCTGCGTTTCAGCGACTCGTATAAATCCCAGCAGATGTGGCGCGCGGCGTCCGACCTGGGCCAGCATACCCAGACCCAGCCTTACCTGACGCAGATGGAAAAAGTCATGAGCGATGACAAATCCAGCCTCAGTTATGGCATCGACAACTTCTTCAAGGCGCTCAATGCGGCCGGCGTCGATCCGACCTCGACCCCGCTGCGCCAGCAGGTGATCACCGCCGCCGACTCCATGTCGCAGCAGTTCAACAGCATCTACAACGTCACCGCCAACCAGCTGATCTCGGTGCAACAACAGCGCTCCGCCATCCTGCCGGGACTGAATCAGTCGCTGGTCAGCATCGCCGCGCTGAACCAGCAAATCATCTCCACCGGCGCCAACGGCGCCAACACCTCGCCGCTGATCGACCAGCGCGAACAGCTGATCGACAGCGTCGCCTCGCAGGTCGCGGTGGAAGTCATCAACAATCCGGACGGCACCGCCAGCGTCTCGCTCAAGAGCGGCCAGCCGCTGGTGGTCAGCAACCTGTCAGCCAAGCTGGGCTTCGACACCAGCAGCGGCGTGCAGCAGCTCAACCTGAGCTTTGCCAACACCACCTTCAAGCTGGACGACACCAAGGTCGGCGGCCAGCTGGGCGGCCTGGCGTTCTATCAGGAAAACACCCTGAAGCCGCTGCAAAAATCGATCGCCGAGATCGCCGAGCAGATGTCGGGCAAGATCAACACCCAGCTGGCGGCCGGCTTGACCAGTCCCGGCGTTCCCGGCACGCCGCTGCTGGTGTTCAATCCGACCAGCGCCACCGGCCTGCTGCAAGTGACCGCCGGCTTCACCTCCAGCGACCTGGCCTTCTCCAGCGACGGCACGCCGGGCGACAGCGGCAACCTGCAGCAACTGGTGGCCATCAAGGGCCAGCCTATCACCCTGACCACGCTGGGCAACGTGCTGCTGGGCGATGCCGACACCCAGCTGGTGGGCAAGCTGGGCATCGACAGCGCGCAAAACCAGGCGCAGATGACCACCGCCACCACGGTGCGCCAGCAGTCCGAGGACGACTGGAAGTCGACCAGCGCGGTCAACACCGACGAGGAAGCGATCAACCTGGTCGAGTTCCAGAATATGTATCAAGCCAACATGAAGGTGATCGCGGTCGCCAACACGCTGTTTGACGCCACCTTGAAAATGTTCGGTTAAGGAGAGCCTGCATGCGCATCGCCACCAGTCAGTTCCAGGCCACCATGAACCGCGGCCTGCAAGACAACCAGAGCCATCTGGCCCAGATCACCGCCCAAATGGCGTCCGGCAACAAGATCCAGCTGCCGTCGGACGATCCGGTCACCAATGTGCGGCTGTCGCGCCTGACGCGCGAGGAAGCCATCGTCGGCCAGTACCGCGACAACATCGCGGCCGTCAAGATCCGCCTGACGACCAACGAAACCTACCTGCAGAGTATGGTCAACGACATCACCCAGAGCCACGACCTGCTGGTCTGGGCCTCGGACGGCAGCAACACGCCGAACGACCTGAAGGCCATGGTCAACCCGATGACCGCGCTGCGCGACAGTATCTTCTACAGCGCCAACGAAAAAGACCAGGAAGGCCGCTACATCTTCTCGGGCACCCAGACCAACACGCCGGCCATCAGCTTCGACCCGGCCGCGCCCATCGGTTCGCGCTACAGCTTCACCGGCAACCAGAACCAGCAGAAGACCGTGGTCGGCAACGGCATCACGCAAACCGCCAACGTCGACGTCAAGGGCGTCGATGACCTGCTCAACCAGATGGACGCGACCATCGCCGAACTGGCCTCGCCGACGCTGACCGTGGGCTCGCCCTCGCTGACGGCGGCGCTGGGCGCCAATATGGACGGCGCCAGCAGCGCGCTGGACCTGGTGGCCGGCAAGATCGCCGACCTGGGCGGCGCCCAGAACATCCTCGCCACGCTGGACGGCAACCACGCCAACGTCAGCCAGTCGAACAAGACGGCGATGCTGGACCTGGGACAGTTGGACTACGGCGACGCCGCGACCCAGTTGAACGGCTATAATCTGGCCTTGCAATCGTCGTACAAGGCCTATTCCAAGATCAGCAACCTATCGCTGTTCAACATCCTGTAACTCCAGACTGAGCATCGTATGCAAATCTCGCCCAACTCCACACCCACCGTCATTGTTCCTGGCAACGCCAGCAATGCCAGCGCGGTGGACGGCACCTCCCTGGGGCTGCATGGCGAGAACGCAGCCACGGCCACGCCGGTCACGCCGACACCGACCTCGGCGGCGCCGCTGCGCCGCGGCCTGAACAACTGGGACCAGCCGCTGCAGGGCGACATCTCCGGCGCCCAGCAGGCGCTCGACTTCCTCGAACAGAGCGCGGCCCAGCTGCGCAACCTGAAGGCCGACCTCAGCGCCCGCCTGGCCAACCGCCAGCGCGCCGACGGCAGCCTGGACGCGCGCGTGCGCCAGTTCAGCAACAGCTGGCGCAACCGCAGCGCGGCCTCGGGCGGCACCCTGGACGCCCGCCTCAAATTCAGCAACAAGACCAGCAGCACCCGCTTCACGGTGCGCGGCATGAACATCGGCAACCTGCGCACCGGCGGCCGCGAAGTGCTGGCGATCTCGCTGGGCGGCGGCCAGAACCTGCGCTCGGTGGTGCTGGAACCGGGCCTGTCGGACGAGGAAATCGCCCAGCGCTTCGACGACGCGCTGGCGCCCAGCGGCGTGCGCGCCGACCTCAACGAGGAAGGCCAGCTGGAATTCACCACCGCCGAATCGTCGTGGGCCAATATCCGCGACACCATCGCCGTGCAGGGCGGCGGCATCCGCTTCCCGACCGGCCAGCTGAACCGCGTGAAGGCCGAGGCCGAAGCGCCAGCCGTCGATCCCGACAGCTGGCAAACCTCGGACATGGAATCGATCCGCGCCACCTTGCAGCAAGTGCTGCAGGCGCTGGCGCAGGTGGAGCAGGCGATCGCTTCGGTGCACACCGCGCTCAACCAGGTCAGCGCGCGGGTCCAGAGCGCCACGCCCAGCGACACCACCGACGGCATGGACCAGGTGGCGCAGAATTTCGTCTCGACCGCCAAGCAGCCCGGCTATCAGTCGCTGCTGTCGATCACCTCGGCGCTGGCGGGCATCAGCCGCGAGCGCGTGATCTCGCTACTGAGCCTGCGCTAGGCGGGCCGCTCCGGCGTCACTCCACCACCAGCCGCGGCAGCCCGCGCCTGGCCAGTTCGGTCAACTGCTCGGCCGGCAAGGCTTGCGCATACACAAAGCCCTGCGCATAGTCGCAGCCGGCCAGCGCCAGCAAGGCGCTCTGGGCCGCCGTCTCCACCCCTTCCGCCACCACCCGCAGGCCCAGCTTGTGGGCCATGACGATCAACGCCTCGCACATCGCCAGGTCGCCGCTGTCGACCGCCAGGTGCTGGATGAAGCTGTGGTCCAGCTTGAGCAGGTCGATGCCGAAGTGCTTCAGGTGCGACAGCGAGGAATAGCCGGTGCCGAAGTTGTCCAGCGCCACCTGCAAGCCCATCTCGCGCAGCTCGCGCAGGCGGTCGGCCACCTTGGCCATGCCGTCCATCAGCACCCCCTCGGTGATCTCGATGACGATGCTGCGCGGCGCCAGCTGCAGCTCGGCCGCGTAGTTGAGCCAGCCGACGTACAGCGCGGTGTCGCCGCGGAACTGCGCCGCCGACTGGTTGATGCTGACCTGGAAGCCCGGCCCCAGCTCGTCCTGCCAGCGGCGCGCCTGCAGAGCCGCCTGACGGAACACCCAGTCGCCGATCTCCATCATCAGTCCGCCGGCCTCGGCATGGGCCAGGAACTCGGCCGGGGCCAGCAGGCCGCGCTGCGGATGGCGCCAGCGCAGCAGCGCCTCGGCCCGCTCGATGGTGCCGGTCTGCAGGTTGACGATGGGCTGGAAGTGCAGCTCGAACTGCCGCTCCGCCAGCGCCGAGCGCAAGTCCAGCGTGACCTGCTGGCGCGCCTGCGCCGCCAGCTGCAGGTCGGCCGTGAAGTAGCTGTAGCGGTTGCGGCCCGATTCCTTGGCCGCGTACATGGCCTGGTCGGCATGGCGCAGCAAGTCTTCCGGCGCCACCGCGTCCGACGGATACAGGGCGATGCCGATGCTGGCCGAGATCGACGGATTGGCCGCGCCCAGCGCGAACGGCCGGTTCAGCAGCGCCAGCATGGTCTGCGTGATGCGCTCGATGCCGGCGGCCTGCTCGATGCCGGACAGGATCACGGTGAATTCGTCGCCGCCCAGCCGCGCCACCGTGTCCGAGCCGCGCACGCAGGCGCCGATGCGGCGCGCAGCCTCCACCAGCAGGGTGTCGCCGTGCGCATGGCCGAGGCTGTCGTTGACCTGCTTGAAGCCGTCCAGGTCGATGAACAGCAGCGCCAGCTGCAGGCCCTCGCGCTGCGCCTTCTTGAGCTCCTGTCCCAGCCGGTCCTGGAACATATGGCGGTTGGGCAGTTCCGTCAAATCGTCGAAATTGGCCTGGTGCCAGATGCGCTCGGTGGTCGCGCGGTTGTCGGTGATGTCGGTCACCAGCGCCAGCGCGCCCAGGTAGACGCCCTCGGCGTCGAAGATGGGGTTGGTGGCCAGCGTGGCCCACAGTTCGCTGCCATCCTTGCGCAGGAACTTGAATTCGTGGCGCTCGGCCAGGCCCTGCTGGCGGCGCGCGATATTGCGCTCCAGGATGGCGCGGCCTTCGTCGTCCATGAAGCCCACCAGCGGCTGGTCCAGCATTTCCTCGACGCCGTAGCCCAGCATGTGCGCCATCTTGGGATTGACAAAGCTGGTGCGGGCGGCGGCGTCGATTTCCCAGATGCCCTCCTCGGCGCTGTGGACGATGCGGCGGAAGCGTTCCTCGCTGCGCTCCAGCGCCGCCAGCTTGCCCTCGGCCAGCTCCAGCACCACCCGGATCGCCTGGCCGCTGCTGTCGGCGCTGGCGCGCAGGGTGACCGGGAAGCCTTGCTGGTTGCGCGCGCGCGTCATCTGCAGCGAGCAGTGCTCGGGATGCTGGCTGTTGAGCGCATGCCGCACGAAGCGGTCGAAATCGTCATGGAAACGGGGCGCGATAAACTGCCGCAGCGGCACCTTGGCCGGGTTGTTGCGCGGCAGGCCCAGCAGGTCGGCCGCCACCACATTCATCTGCAGGATGGTGGTGTCGAAGCCGAGCACGAAATAGCCGACCGGCGCCAACAGGTAGACATCGTTGAAATAGGCTTGCTCGGCACTGAGCTCGTCGGCCGTGGGCAATTCGGCGAACGGCTCCATCGCCGCGCCTTCGTCCATGATAGCCATGCTGGTGAGCCCGTCGATGCGGGCCGCGGAGATAGGCTGCCGGCCGCCATGCAATTCGGTATTGTGCGTAGGCTTCTCCATACCACCCCTTTGCGTAGGTATTCAGACTAGCATTTAAGCCGCGCACTGTCGAGCGAACGGCGACGCCTTATCGGTGCGCGCGGTTCAAGCGTTGTTCTGCGCGCCGTTGCAGCGCTTCAAACAGCAGGCTCAGGGCCCAATAGATGAGGGCGGCGGCCAGGTACAGCGGCAGCGGCCGGAAGGTGGTCGCGATCACTTCCTTGGTCGACAACATCAGTTCGGTCATGGTGATGACCGAGACCAGCGAGGTATCCTTGATCAGGCTGATCAGCGTATTGCTCATGGCCGGCACCGCGATGCGCAGCGCCTGCGGCAGCACCACGTGGTACAGCGTGGGCCAGTAGCCCAGTCCCAGGCTGAAGCTGGCCTCCCACTGCCCCTTGTTGACCGCGCTGATGGCGCCGCGCAGGCTTTCGGACAGGAAGGCGCCGGCGTTCAGGCTCAGCGCGAGGATGCCGGCCGTCACCGGCGTGAATTCGACGCCGATGCTGGGCAGGCCGTAATAGATGACGAACATCTGCACCAGCAGCGGCGTGCCGCGCATCAGGCTGACATACACGCTGGCCGGCCAGCGCAACACGCGGTAAGGCAGGATGCGCAGCACCGCGACCGGGAAGCCGATCAGCAGCCCGCCCAGCATCGAAGCCATGGCGAAGATCACCGTATAGCCGGCGCCGCGCAGCATGACCGGCGCGGCCTCTAACAACAACCCTTGCAGCTCCAGCAGCCCCTGCCAGTCCATGCTCAGGGCGCCTTGCTGACGTCAGTGCCGAACCATTTCAGCGAGATCGCTTTCAGGCTGCCATCGGCGGCGGCGTCGGCCAGCGCCTTGTTCAGCGCTTGCTTGAACTCCGGGTTGCCCTTCTGGAAGGGGATGCCCATGCGCTCGACCGCGCCCACCTGCGCGCCGGCCTTGATCGGCAGCCTGGAAATTTTCAGCAGGTAGGCCGACATCAGGCTGTCGTTGAGCGCCGCGTCGAGGCGGCCGCTGGCCAGGTCGGACATGGTGTCGGGCGCCGCCGCGTAGCTGCGCACCTCGATGCCCGGCACCGCCTTGGCCTGCTGCTCGTAGACGCTGCCCTGCCCCACGCCCAGCTTCTTGCCTTTCAAGTCGGCCAGCGTCTTATAGCTGGCCTGCTCGTCCTTGCGCACGATCAGCTGCGGCATCGAGTAGATATACGGCGCCGAAAAATCGAACGCCAGTTCGCGCTTGGGATTGATGCCGACCTGCGAAATGATCACATCGTATTTATTGGCCGACAGTCCGGCCAGGATGCTGGCCCACTCACTGCTGACGAATTCCACTTTCACGCCCAGCTTGCCGGCCAGCAGGCGCGCCACATCGACGTCGTAGCCGGCCAGTTCGCCGCTCTTCTGGTCTTTGTAGTTGAACGGCGGATACGTGCCCTCCAACGCCACCTTGAGCGCGCCGCGTGCCTTGACCGTGGCCAGCAGGTCGGCCGCCGCGGCCGGCACGGCGACGGCCGCCAACGTCAACGCCAACAGCGCGCCGTGCGCCAGCCTGAAAGTGAAATCACGTTTATGCATGGAGTTCCTTGTAAAAATGGCAGGCGCTACCAGGCGCCCATGCGGCGGCGCAGGCCGAAATCATGGCCCACGACCAGGATGGAACTGGCGATCAGGCCGCTCAGTCCTATCATCAACTGTACCAGTTTATCGTCCGGCAGCACCCACAGCCGGCCCTGCGGCGCCTCATCCACGCGCGCGGCCGCCATGATCAGTGGCGCCACCCATTCCGCATCGGGCGTAACATCGAGGATCAAGGCGCCGTCCTGCGTGGTCTGCATATAGATCTCGCCGCCCTCGGCCAGCCTGAAGCAGACGCCGTAGCCGGTTTCATTCTTGGCGATATGTTCCTGCAGGCTGAGATCGTGCTCGGCTATCCACAGTTCCACATCGGCCGGGGTTTCCAGCCCGCTCCACGGCACCGGACGGAAACGCGGTGGCGCAGGCTTGTCATCGTCTTGCATAGTCGTCCTGTTTTGCTTGCGAAGTTGCTTACTAAGCCGCCAGTTTAATCGAAGGGAGGATTACCCCATGAAATATAAATACCCCTATGGCCCCGGACGCCTGGAATACGAGTCCGAGTTCACCCGTTTTCTAAACGACTACCTGCGCCAGCACCCGGAAGTGCGGCGCGACCAGCAGCTGGGATGGCGCATTTTTTGGGAGCGGCCGGTCGATCCGCAAAGCATAGACCGCGACCGCGAGGCCGAACTGAAGCCGACTGTCTATCACTCGTATTTTTACGAGTGAAGCTCAGCCCTTCCAGGTGCGCTTGAGACCGGTATCCGCGTGGATCCAGCCGCCGCGCGGACCGGCGCGGTAGTAGAAGCCCACGCCGCCCTGGCGGAAGCTCTTGACCAGGCCGCCCAAGACTTCGGAGTTCAGGCTGGCCAGGCGGATGTCGGCGGCGCGGCCTTCGATGTGCAGCGACTGGCGCGCGGCCGGCACGCCGGCTTCGCGCAGCTTCTGGTTCGAGGCCGGGGTGCGGTAGCCGGATAAGATTTCCAGCGGCGTCTCGATGCCGTAGCGCGCCACGAAAGCTTGCGTGCCCCACAGCGTTTCAAACAGCTTGGGATCGATGGGCGCGGTTTCCTTGCCGTTGACGTCGCGCAGCAAGTGGCACAAGTCCTGATAGGCCGAATCGATGATCTCGCCGTCCTTCCAGTACAGCAGTTTGGCGCGCTCGCCCGAGGCTGGTCGCACCACGTCGATGGTGCGCGGCTTGAGCCAGAACTCCAGGTCCAGCGCTTGCGCGTCGAAGATGTCCGGTGGTGGTTCCAGCTCGCCGAAGCCGGAAGGCACGGTGGCGCGCGGCATGCTGGCGGCCGGCCTGGCCTGAGCCACGGCGCCAGCCGCGCCGCCGGACGTGACCGGATGCGGCGCCGGTTTCGGCGCGGCGGCCGTGTTGTGTTGCACCGTGCTGCGGGAGGCACACCCTATCAGCGGCACCGATAAAAAACTCGCTCCCGCCAAGCCCAAACCCTGCTGTAAAAAATTTCTGCGCGTTGCCATAGCCTACCCGTGAAAACCAATAGGGACACTATAGCGTATGCAGAGGGAAATGAAAAAGGAAACAGGCCCGATTCCCCCAAAAAACCGGGCACCGTTTGCTGCTAACGGAACGCCAGCAAGACGACCTGCTCGGGCACGAAACGGCCGTCAGACAGGCTCTGCGACGGCACCACCATCGTCACCGAACCGCTTACATTCTCATCGTCATGCAGCACGATTTCCATTTTCAGCTGCCGGTCCAGCGCCACATAATTATTGCGGCTGGTGGAGACGATCTTGTGCAACGGGCCGCTATCAATCACCGCGTACATATTCGTGCCGCGGCCGAGGATGGAAAGCGTTTGCCCATTCGACAGCGAGTAATTGGCCATCAGCTCGCGGTAATCCTGCGGCCACATTTTGGAATAAGCGTCCGGCAATTCGATGCGGAGTTGGCGCGCTGAGACCGGCACGCTGACGGTATCCTCGGACGGCTGCGCTTGCAATGCCGGCGACAAGGCCAGCCCGCCCAATACAATGGCTAAGCATAGTGTTTTCATGATGTTCTTTCCCCGGTTAGGAGATTCCATTTAAGCAGCCACCGGTGAAAAAACAAATTCATTCTGTCTATCATCGACATCGCGACATCTAAATTTAAAATGGCTCAAGAATACCGCATGGTGCAGCCAAACTGGCTCATGAAACAGATCATGCAGCGGCCGCCTCCTGCTCGGTCAGCAGCAAGCCGGAACGGGGCTCGTCCAGCAGATAGCCTTGCGCCAGCAATGGAATATTCGCAGCCTCGCCCAATTGACGCAGCACCGCCAACGCCTGTGTCGATTCCAAGCGCTTGAACACCACCGCCACGCCGGCCGCCGCGCTGCGCCTCAGCAGAGCCAGCAGCGATACGCTGTCATGTAGTTCGCGCGCGTCGAGCTTGAGCGCATCGGGACGCAAGCGATCCAGCACGTGCAAGGCCTCGCGCGCGCTCGGCACGTTGACGGCGAAGCGGAAACCGTTGCGCCGGTAGTTGTCGGACACATAATTCAGCAGCCAGCCTTGTTGCGGCGAGGCCGCCGGCAATTGCAGCACCACGCGTTCCAGCGGCAGTTCCAGCGCGTCGAGGATGCGGCGGAAGGCGTGGCCGTGATTGCTGCTGACCGCGCTCAGCAAACGATCATGCACGTTCAGATACAAGTCCTGCCCGCCATCGCCGGCCTGGCGGAAGAAATTAATCGCATGCAGCATGCGGCACAAGCGATCGAGCTCGATCGACTCATCGTCGCTGGCGGCATGGTCGAGCAGCTTCCACAGCGACAGGCCCTGGTCCTGTGCCGACACGCTGCGCGCCAGGCCTTCATACGCCTGCACCTGCCCCGATTCCAGTTGCCGGATAGGCTGGAACGCGCTGCTCATGGTGCAATTGAAAAAACGTCCCTGCGCCCTGCCCTCGTGATCGAGCCAGATGCTGGAAGCGGCGCCGGTCGCGTCGGATAAACGCGCCAGGTATTTTTGCAGGATGGGAAATGACATGGGACTCCTCGACTGATGCGGACAATACCGACAGCGTAGGGCCGCGCGCGGCAAAGCAGAACGAATGCTTTCAGCTATGGATATGCCAAAACATTCGTTCCGCCTGGCGGATGCGGCCGCTATCGTGGGTCATCGCCACTTTTCGCCAGAACACCATGTGCCAATTACTCGCCATGAGCAGCAGCAAGCCTGCAACCGTCGACTTCTCCTTCGCCGGCTTCGCCCTGCGCGGCAGAGAACACCGCGACGGCTGGGGCATCGCCCTGCATACGGCCAGCGGCTGCCAGCTCTACACCGATGCGCTGGCCTCTACCCACTCGCCGCTGGCGGCGCAGATCCGCAACCATCCGATCAAGGCCAGGAACGTGATCGCCCACATCCGCAAGGCCACGCAGGGCCGGATCTCGCTGGAGAACAGCCATCCGTTCACGCGCGAACTATGGGGCCAGACCTGGTCGTTCGCGCACAACGGCGACCTGAAACTGTTCGATCCGAATCCCAGCCTGTATTCGCCGCACGGCGACACCGACAGCGAGCGCGCCTTCTGCCACCTGCTGTCCGGCCTGGCGCTGCGCTTTGAAACGCGGCCGCCGCGTCATGTGCTGTTCGGCGCGCTGGAAACGCTGGCCGGCGAAATCGCCGACCACGGCAGCTTCAACTTCATCCTGTCCAACGGCGAGCTGCTGTTCGCCCATTGCAGCACCGACCTGCACGTGGTGGTGCGCGAATACCCGTTCTCGGTGGCGCAGCTGATCGATTGCGACCTCAGCATCGACTTCAGCAAGCATAACCATCTGGACGACCGTATCGCCGTGATCGCCACCCAGCCGCTGACCTCGAACGAAGCCTGGGCCCGCTTCGCGCCGGGCGAGCTGAAGCTGTTTGTCAACGGACTGGAAGTGGGAGCGGCGCCGGTGCGGCGCCAGGAATGGGAGTTGGAGATTTGCTGCTGAGTTGAATTACAGCGGATTGCAGTTGCAGAAACGCTTGCGCTTGCTGCCGTCCGGCGCTTCGGCGCCGGCGTCCAGCTGCTTCCAAAAGAATACGGTCTCCACGCCATACGGCGAGCGCACCTTGCCGGCATCCACGTAGCCGCGACGGGCGAAGAAATCCTGGCCGGTGGCGGTGCTGTGCAATTGCAGCGCCTTCACGCCCCAGCTGCACGCCTGCTCCTCCATGCGCGCCAGCAGCGCCTTGCCGACGCCTTGGCGGCGCGCCTCCGGCAACAGATAGCACAAGGCCAGCTTGCCGGCGCCGGTCAGCAGCGCGACGCCGACGACCACGCCTTCGCTCAACGCGACCAGCGAAAAATTCGTCGGCGAACTGAACCAGTTGGCCACCATTTGCGGCGTTTTGTTGCCCAGCCAGGCGTCAAGGATGGCGGGATCGTTTTTATGATCCAGGTCGCAGCATTCCGTGATCGAACGGCGCAACACGGTGCATGCCGCATCCGCATCTGTCGAAGCAGCAATACGAATTTCAAGACTCCGAATTTCAAGACTCATGTACGCTCACAAATATTCCCGATAGCAAAAATGAAGCGCTACGCCGTTATCCCGCGCGCCTTCTTCAGTGCCTGAAACCCACTATACACCAAGCAGCAAAAGCCGTTGCGGGCACGCCCGATTGACTCCCACAGCCTAGTGGTTGGCCCTGTTTTTGCCCACGAATGTTTTCAAAAATCGTTATGCGGTTTCTACTGAAAACCTCGTGGCAAACATCCTACTAAGCATATTACGAAAAATTCGTATCTTTTCCGGGCGAAATTTTACACCATGGGCGCCTGTTATTACGAAAGCTCATTATGACCACCAAAAATCCTGCTCGCCGCGTGCTGATCTCATCCTTCCTGGCGGCCTCCGCCGTCATGCTGGGCCTGCCATTGCAGGCGAACGCGGCTGACACGGTGCTGCTGAATGCGTCCTACGACGTCGCGCGCGAACTGTTCAAGGACATCAACCCCGTCTTCGCTGCCGACTGGAAGAAGAACACCGGCGAAACCATCAACGTCAACCAATCGCACGGCGGCTCGTCCAAGCAAGCCCGTTCGGTGGCCGACGGCATGGAAGCGGCGGTCGTCACCATGAACCAGGCGAACGACATCGACATGCTGGCCGACAAGGGCCTGGTCGCGCCGGATTGGGCCAAGAAGTTCCCGCACAACGCCGCGCCCTTCTATTCGACCATGGTGTTCCTGGTCCGCAAGGGCAACCCGCAGCAGATCAAAGACTGGGGCGATCTGGCCAAGCCAGGCGTGAAAGTGGTCATTCCCAATCCCAAAACCGCCGGCAATGGCCGCTACACCTACCTGGCGGCCTGGGGTTCGGTGCTGAAAAAAGGCGGCAGCGAAGCGCAGGCGCGCGAGCTGGTGGGCAAGATCTTCAAGAACGTGCCGGTGCTGGACGCAGGCGGCCGCGGCGCCACCACCACCTTCACCCAGCGTGAAATCGGCGATGTACTGGTGACGTTCGAGAACGAAGTGAACCTCGTGCGCGCCGAGTTCGGTAGCAACTTCGAGGTCGTATATCCGTCGATCTCCATCCTGGCCGAATCGCCGGTGGCGGTGGTTGACAAGGTGGTTGACCGTCGTGGCCTGCGCAAGCAGGCCACTGGCTACCTGAGCTTCCTGTACACAGAGCAGGCGCAGGACATCATCGCCAGGCACTATTTCCGCCCGCGTTCCGAGGCGGCATTCAGGAAGTACAATGCCAACTTCCGTCAAATCACGCTGTTCACGGTAGATGACGTCTTCGGCGGCTGGAAATCGGCGCAGAAGAAGCATTTTGACGACGGCGGCGAATTCGACAAGATCTACCAGACCAAATAAGGATATACGGATCGATTCGTTTGCAAATGGCCGGGCTGGCCGTAATCTGGAAGTGTAGTAACCAACCACACAAAGGAAGCACGATGGCCATTTCTGAAATTAACGTACGTAACCAGTTCCGCGGCAAGATCAAGGAAATCATCTTTGGGCCGGTCGTTTCGGAAGTCGATGTGGAGACCCAGCACGGCATCGTCACCTCGGTGATCACCTCGCGCTCGATCCACGACCTGGATTTGAAAGTCGGCAGCGAAGTCATCGCCCTCGTCAAATCCACCGAAGTCTCGATCGCCAAGATCAGCAGCAACTAAGCCCGGCCGCCGCCGCGGCCGTCAGCGACCAAGAAAGCCCTGAGCGATCCCGTCTCAGGGCTTTTTTCCATGGGGGGTCAAGTCTGACATTCGGACACGAACTCTGCCGTAACCGATGTTACGGCAGAGTTCGTGTCCGAATGTCAGACTTGACCCCCGTTGAAAATAAATGGAATCGTGGAGTTACATTCAATAGACGAGAAACCACTTTAATGTTATCTTCTATCCTCAGGAAATATTGCCGCATAGCTAGACTAGTTTTGCGCTGCGTCAACTTCTGACGCCCGATACACTCCTCTCTCCCAAGAATACCTAACATGCTCAAGAAAATTGTTGCTGTATTGCTGAGTTCGTTTACCGCGGCTGCGCTCGCGGTACCGCTCGGCTCGCAGTCGGTGCTGGTCGTCGAAGACGGCACCGGCAAAGTGCTGCTCGAAAAAAATTCCAACGTTCAGGTCCCGATCGCTTCGCTGACCAAGCTGATGACCGCGATGGTGGTGCTCGACTCCAAGCCGGACATGGATGCACCCATCAGCATCGATAAGACCGACGTGGACATGCTCAAGCACAGCACCTCGCGGGTCCCGGTCGGCGCCGAACTGGCCCGCCGCGACGCGCTGCAACTGGCCCTGATGTCGTCTGACAACCGTGCCGCCGCGTCGCTCGCCCGCACCTATCCAGGCGGCCCCGCCGCGTTCAAACTGGCGGTCAACGCCAAGATCAAGGCGCTGGGCCTGACCCAGACCGTAATCGAGGAACCGACCGGTCTGTCACCAAATAACCGTTCGACCGCGACCGACCTGGTCAAGATGGCAACCGCCGCCTCGGCCTATCCGGACATCCGCCGCATCACCACCGACACCAAGGATGTGATCACCATCAAGGGTCGCCAGGTGGAGTACCACAACACCAACCGACTAGTCGGTGCCAAGGGTTGGGACGTCGGCCTGTCGAAGACCGGCTACACCGAAGAAGCCGGCCGCTGCCTGATCATGCGCTTCAAGTCGGCCGGCAAGAATGCCACCTTGGTGTTGCTCAATGCCAAGGCCAACTCGGCCCGTTTGATGGATGCATTCAACATCCGCCGCTTCGTTGCCGGCCCGGATGGAGAACCAAAAGTCATGAAGGTTTCGGTCAGCCGCCACAAGAAGGCGGCCAAATCGGCCAAGCGCCACCGCCGCGCAGCCTGATCTTTTCAGCCTGCCGCAGCAACAACCGGACCCAAGGGTCCGGTTTTTTTGTTCTTCGCAAGCCAGATTCTGGTGTTTATAAGCTAATTATTAGCTTGATTTAGCTATGACGACGCCTTGAACAGGCATCGTACCGAGGGGCTAGTTGCCGAGCAGCGTGCGCAGGCCGCTGGCGCGCTGGGTGCGCTGGGCGATGGCGTCGAGCAGCACCTGGCCGTTCGGCGTGAGTAACGTGAAGTAGTCGCGCGCGCGCGTGATGCCGGTGTAAATCAGCTCGCGCGCCAGCATGCCGCCGCTGTCTTTGGGCAACACCAACACCGTATGCTGGAATTCGGAACCTTGTGATTTATGCACCGTCATGGCAAACGCCGTCTCGACATTGCGTAGCCGTGTAGCAAGAACACTGCGCACATTGTCACCTTCCGAGAAGTAGACGCGCAGCGCCCCAGGACGTGCCGGATCGGGCAAAGTCAGGCCGATATCGCCATTGAAAACGCCGGTCCCGTAATCGTTGCGCGTGACCATGACCGGCCGGCCGACATACCATTCGCCGCTACGCCGCAGCAATCCGGCCGACTGCAACCTTTGCTCGATGACATCATTCAATCCCGCAACACCCCACTCGCCCTCGCGCACCGCGCACAGAATCCGGAAGGTTTCAAAGCTGGTCAGCACGGATTTCACCCACGCAAGATGTACGATCTCATCGCCCTCCGCCGCCCCATTTTTGATCATTTTCAAGTAAGCCTGGTAGCCGCCGGCGGCGCCGGCGCGGCCACTCAACGCCAGTTGCAACAGATCGGAAGTCTGGGCAGGATCAATCCAGGCCACCTTTCCCTCAGTACTGTCACGCAAAACTTGTAGCGATGCGGCAGCATTTCCGGCGTTCACAGCCAGCGCCAGCGCGCCGATCGGGCCGCCGAAACGCCGACTTTCACGCAACATCACTGTCTGCTGAGCAATAGGTCCACCGTCGCCGGCGAAGTTGTCGGGGATCTGCTGGCCGCTGCTTGCTTGCACGTATGACAAGGTTTCCGACTCATATCCACCCGCCTCCGCGTTGTGGCACAGGTCGCCAAGCACCGCGCCCGCCTCCACCGAGGCCAGTTGATCCTTGTCGCCAAGCAAGATCAAGGTCGCCGCCTTGGGCAATGCAGCCAGCAGCGCGGACATCATTTCCAGATGAATCATTGACGCCTCATCAACAATCAGCACGTCGACTTCCAGTTGATTACCGGCATTGTGCTGGAAGACACGGGTATCCGGCCGGGCGCCAAGCAGGCTGTGCAGAGTACGCGCCGGGCCCATGCGCGCCGCCAACTCGCGCAGCGGCAGCGCCGACCCTACTTTTTCCGCCAAATCATCCAGCGCGGTATCGATCGATTGCTTGAGGCGGGCCGCCGCCTTGCCGGTCGGCGCCGCCAACGCCACTCGCAGGCCGGACTGCCGGTCGCCGGCGGTGGCGAACAGCAAGGCCAGCAATCGTGCCACAGTGTAAGTTTTGCCCGTGCCGGGCCCGCCGGTGATGATGCCCAGCTTGCCACGCATGGCCACCGCGCAGGCGATTTTCTGCCAGTCGGTAACGCCGCCGCGCGGGGCGTGCGGGAACAGGATATCCAGCCAGTGTCGCACATCGGCGGTGCTGGTCTCGGCGTCGAGGGCGATCAGGCCGCCCAGCGCGCGGCCGCGCACGGCTTCGGCCACCAGAGTTTCATCGCGCCAATAACGGCGCAGGTAGAGGCGCTCGCCGTCCAGCACCAGCGGTTGCTGGAGATCCTTGCCGCCCACCGGCATCACCTGGTCGCAGCCCGCCAGCAGCGTGCGCCAGGCGTCAGCGCTCCTGGGCCAGGCGCCGGCCGCGTCACGCAGCGCGCGCCATTCGTCGCCGGTCCAGCCCAGCTGGCCGGACAGATCGCCCTGCAGCTCGTCGAGCATCAAACAGCTGTGGCCGCGCCCTTCCAGCTCAGACAACAGCACGCAAACCGCCATCAATTGCGGCGAACTGGCGCCAACCGACGCGATAAAGCGCGCAAACGCCCCACTCAAACGGCGCAGCTGGCCGTATTCGGTCAAGGCGTCGACTTGTTCGAACAGGGCGGCGGACGTTTCAATACTCATGCGGTGCCTCTGCTTGCGTGACGCCGGACTCATCCAGCAACCGATCCAGCCCATCCAGCAGCTCCGGATCGGGTTCTATCAGGTAACAACCGCGCGTTTGCTGATTCGCAATGCCGCGCAGGAACAGGAAAATCGCGCCGCCCAGGTGCTCGGCCGGATCGTACTGCCCACCCAGACGGCTTTGCAGCAGCCGGTGCAAAGCCAGCATGTAGATCGCGCCCTGGATGTCGTAGCGATGCTCGGCCATCGCCGCCACCAGCGCCGGCTGGTGATAGGCGGCGTCGCCCGCGCCCAGTGCGTTGGATTTGTAGTCCAGCACCCAGAACCGGCCTTCGTGCTCGAATACCAGGTCGGCAAAGCCTTTCAGCATGCCGTGCAGCTGACGCTCCGGCAACGCCGGCCGCGCCACGCCGCCCAGCAGATGCGTCGCGCACAGGCTGTCGAGCGCACCGGTGCTCAGGCGCTCGCTGGGGAACCAGAACTCCATCTCCGGCAGCGGCGCGGCGATGGCGCTCAGCGGCGCACCAAGATACGGCAGGCTGGTGCCGGCGATCTCGCGCAGCCACGCCAGCGTATCCTCCAGACGATTGCCCCAGCCGGCGCGCTCCACCCGCCGCGTCATGCGCGACTCGAAGTGCTCGTGATCGACGACGGCAAAGCCCTCCTGCCCCATCCACTCCAGCTGCTCGTGCAGGAAGTTACCCGGCACCGAGCCGCGCGGAAAGCGATGCCACGGCGCGTCTTCCACGCGGTTCGACAGCGCGATCGACGGCATGCCGGCGCCTTCCAGCAGGTTCTCCTGCAAACCGTCGCGCGGCACCGGCAAAGACAATGCGCCGCTGCCGATGGTGCCGGTCGGGCCGGTGCGCCGCGCCAGCGAACTGAAACTGCCCACCGACCAATCGCGTTCAAAGCGGCCGGTGTAAAGCTGCGGCTCCAGCAACGGCGGGCGTTGTTCGATGCGGCTCAGGCGCGTGAACTGCTGCATCGCCATCTCCAGCGTTTCGATGCTGATGCCGTCGCAGCCTTTGCAGGCGTGGCCCCAGCGTTCCATCATCAGGTCCGACGGCAGCGCTTCGCCGCCGGTAAGCAGATAGCCCAGCGCCGATTCATGCAGCGTGTTGTCGCCCGCCTTGCGCGCGGCCAGCGCCGTCACGCCCAGCCACAGGAAGTGGCGCGCCCGCGTCAGCGCCACGTACAGCAGGCGCAAGTCCTCCTGCAGGCGCGCGCGTTCGACCAGTTCCATCGCGGTGTCAGTCAGCGCCATGTCGATCTGGCGCACGCCATCCTCGTCGCTGAACTCGAAGAAGCTGCGGTTGCGCCGCTCCACCTTGCGCGCCGTGACGGCGAATGGCAGGTACACCAGCGGATACTCCAGGCCCTTCGATTTGTGGACCGTGACGACCTTGACCAGCTCCGCATCGCTTTCCAGGCGCAGCACGCGCTCGTCGCCGGCGCCCTCGCCGCCTTCGATCTGCTCGGCGAGCCAGCGTATCAACGCCTGTTCGCCGTCCAGTTGGCGACTGGCCGATTGCAGCAGCTCCGCCAGATGCAGCAGATTGGTCAGGCGTCGCTCGCCGCCCGGCTGCTGGAGCAAGGCCGCCGGCAGTTTCAGCTCGTGGATGAAGCGGCGCAGCATCGCCAGCACGCCCTGCCGCTGCCATACGATGTGCAGCGCCTTCAATTGCTCGACGCGCGCTTCCCACGCCAGTTCGTCCGACGACAGCAGCGCCAGTTCCGCCAGCGGCAGGCCGGTGGTACGGGTGGCGAAGGCGGCGCGCGCCAGGCCGCCGTCCAGTGGGCTGGCGACGGCCGACAGCCAGCGCAGCACGTCGGCCGCTTCCGCGCTGTCGGTGACGGAGTCCTTGTCCGACAAATACACGCTGGCGACCTGGCGCCGCTGCAGCGCGCGGCGTATGGCCGCTGCCTCCTTGCGGTCGCGCACCAGCACCGCAATGTCTGCCGGTTGCAGGCGCACAAAGCCTTTCGGACCTGCAAAGCCCGCGCGCTCGTCGTTGAGCTGCGCGACGATATGTTCGGCGCAGTGCCAGGCGAAGAATTCGCGATAGCTGTCCGCTTTCAAGTCCTGCGCGGCGCTGCATGCGATGACCAGCGCCGGCACGTCACCAGCGGTGTTGACCATGCGCTCGCCGCGCCCCTGGGCGCCGACCGCCTCGAACGGCAAGGGATTCACGCGCGTGCCGGGATCGCGGAAGCGGAAGGCGCCGCGTCCGAAGCCGCCTTCCGCAGGCTGGCCCTCGGCGACCATGAACAGGTGGTTGACCGCATCCACCACCGGCTTGGTCGAGCGGTAGTTGGTACCCAGCTGGTAATGGCGGCCGGTGGTGGCCAGGCGCGCGGACAGGTAGCTGTGGATGTCGGCGCCACGGAAGCCGTAGATCGACTGCTTCGGATCACCGATCAGGAACAGGCCTGTCTCGGCATCGTTGTCCGCCACGCGGTACAGCAGGTTGAAAATCTGGTACTGGTTGGGCGCCGTATCCTGGAATTCATCGACCATCGCCACCGGGTACTGGTCGGTGATGCGCTTGCGCAGCGCGGCGGCGTTCTCGCCTTGCAGCGCCGCGTTCAGGCGGTCCAGCATGTCGGCGAAGCCGAACTGGCGGCTGCGCTTCTTCAATTCGTCCATGCGCTTGGCCACCGCACCGGCCGCGTGGCGGTACAGCGCGTGCGACAAGGGTTCGATATCGTCCAACGCCTTCTTCAGCGGTTCGATGGCGTCGAAATCGTCGGGGATCGAGGCAGTGTAGCCTTTCGAAAAAGCGTCTTCGAGGCCGTGCGGCGTCAGGCGCTTCCAGGCGGTGTCCGAGATGTCGGGCATGACCATGGCGGCATCCTCGGCCCAGGCGCGCAGGCCGTTGAACCAGGCCACCAGCGAATCGGCGCGCATCTTGTTACCGTTGAAGCACTTGGGCGACAGCACGCGTTCGGTGGCGATCCATTGTTCCATGCGGTTGGCGCGATCGGTCCAACCGGCCTTCAAGCCGGCCAACTGCGCCTGCTGCTCGCGCTGGACGGTGGCGATCAGCTCACCCAGCGATTCGATGCGCGCGCCGTCGCCGATGATGTCGGCGCGCTTGACCAGCTCCCGTATCGACTTCTTCAACGCGCCCACGTCGCCCCAGCACGACAGCAGCGCATCCAGCGACACGGCGTTGAGCGGATAGACCTGCTGCCGCCAATAGTCGTGCGCGGCGTCCTCGAACAGGGCCTGTTCGTCGCTGACCAGTTCCTCGTCAAACAGGCTGCCGCTGTCGAAGGCGTGTTCGCGCAGCATGCGCTGGCACCAGGCGTCGATGGTGAAAATCGCCGCCTCGTCCATCGTTTCCGCCGCCAGCATCAGGCGGTGCGCGGCTTGCTGCTGCTCGCTGTGGCTGGGGTAGGACTCGAGGATGGCGTCCAGGTAATCGTCGCGCACCACGCCGCTGCCTGCGCCCAGGCCCATCGCCGAATAGCCACGGAAGTAAGCCGCCGCTTCCACCAGCCGTTCGCGCACGCGGTTCGACAGCTCGCGCGTGGCCGCGCGGGTGAAGGTCATCACCAGGATATCGGCCGGCAGCAAGGGCCGGCCATAGGCGTTGTCGCCGCCGTGGCCCAGCACCAGCCGCACGTACAGCGCGGCGATGGTCCAGGTCTTGCCGGTGCCGGCGCTGGCCTCGATCAGGCGCGAGCCGTGCAGCGGGAAGCTCAAGGGGTCTAGCGAATTAGCGGTGCTGCTCATGCTGCGTCCTGGCCGTCTTGGGCATCAATGGCGTCTATCGTAATGGAGTGTTCCAGCCAGTCCGCCAGCGGTCCGTAGAGCGCTTGCGAGACATCGGCAAAATCCGGTTCGGCGCTGAGCGCCGCAAAGTCCGGCCACAATCGGGCCAGGCACAGGTCGTCGTTCTCGCCGGAGATCTCGAAACCGCCGTCGTACACGCCGCGCGGATCGCCCTCCTGCGCCAGCGCCAATGCCGTCTTGCATGCCGTCGGCAAGGGGCGGTTCATGCCGTCGCGCCACAGGCAGACCAGTTCCCGCAAGGCTTCCAGCGCGTCGGCCTGCGCCAGCGGCTTCATGGCGACGATGGCGTCGCGCGCCACCAGGAAGCCCTCGACCTGCATACCGGCCGCCGACACCGCCAGCTGGCGCAGCCACATGGCGATCAATTTGTCGCCGCGCGGCTTGCCCTGCTTGTCCGTGACCTTGGACGACATCTGCGCCAGCCACACGGTCTCGTTGCCGTTGCTGCGCAGCTGGTCGATCCAGTCGTCGACCTGCACGCCGGCCAGCTGGAGGCTCAACGCCACCTTGGACGCCGCCAGCGGGTAGCCTTCGCGCAGCGTCAGCCAGGCGCAGCGCACCGGCACCAGCGCCTGTACCAGTTGATGCTGGTACTGCTGGCCGATCAAACCTATCGGCAGCACGCCTTCGCGCGCCAGGCGTTCGGCGCGTTCGGTCATCTTGTCGTGGACCTGGTAGATTTCTTCCGCCTCGGCGCCGTCGTCCAGCATCGTGTCTTCGAGCAGATAGCGTTCCAGCGCGTTCAGCGAAAACGGTTCCTCGTCCTCGCCCACCAGCGCGGCGTCGCCGAACATCACGCCCAGGCGCTGGCGGAAGAAGAAGCGCACCGGCTGGCGCATGAAATTGGTCAGCGTCGACAGCTTTAGGCGGTACTTGTGGTCGATCTCGTAGGGCGGCAGCTCGGCGGCGGCGGCTTCGCCGGCCTCCTCGCCGTGCGCTTCGCGCCATTCGCGCGCGTAGGTCAGCAGGCCGCCGTCCTCGAAATAGCGGCGGCTGAACGGCTGCAAGGCGTGCTCCGTGGTGCGCGCATGCAGGTGGTCTTCCTCCAGTTGCCAGCCGTTGACCAGGTAATCGCGCAGCTGCGACACCAGCACCGACGGCGGCTGCTCGCTGTTGTCGCGCACATTGCGTCCGACCCAGCTAATGTACAGCTTGTCGCGCGCGGCCAGCAGCGCTTCCAGCATCAGGTAGCGGTCATCGTCGCGGCGCGAGCGGTCGCCCGGACGGGCCATGCCCGGCTGCGCCAAGAGGTCGAAGTCGGCCTTGGGCGCGCGGCGCGGGAAGTCGCCGTCGTTCATGCCCAGCAGGCACACCACGCGGAACGGCACCGCGCGCATCGGCATCAGCGTGCAGAAGGTCACGCCGCCGGAGACGAATTGGTGGTTCAGCGTCGGCTCGTCGAGTAGGCCCAGCCACGCCTCGCGCAGCACGGCCAGCGGCACCGCTTCGTCGTACTGCGCGCCCTCGCAGGTCTCCAGCCAGTTGTTGAGCGCATCGTCCAGATGCGCCAGCGTCAGGCGGTCGCCCTCCTCGCCCGCTTTGAAGAAGGCCGCCAGCAGGGCGCGCGCCTGCACGCCCCACTCGGCCGGCGGGTGCGATTGCGCCAGCACGGCGCGCCAATGCAGCAGCGCCTCGACCATCTGCGCCAGCGAACCGGCCAGCGCCGCATCCAGGCCGCCCACTTCGCCATACGCCTCGATGCCGGCAAAGGCGACATCGCCGCCACTGGCGTAGCCGAGCAGCATGCGGCGCACGCCGAACAGCCAGGAATTCTGCTCGCCCGCCGCGCCAAGACCCAGGCCGGCACGGTGTTCGGTATCCAGCCCCCAGCGCACGCCGGCGCCTTCGATCCACAGGCCCAGCGTCGGCAGGTCGTCCTCTTTCAAGCCGAAGCGCGCGGCCAGCGCCGGCACGTCCAGCAAGTCGCGCACCTCGCTCTGGCGGCAGCGCTGCTGCGGCAATCGCAGCAGCCATTCCAGCGCCACCAGCAGCGGATTGACGCTGCGATCATTGACGTCGCCGATTTCAAACGGGATATAGCGCGGATCGCTGCGGCGGTGCTGCGCGAACACCGCGTGAATGGCGGCGGTGAAGGTGTCGATGTCCGGCACCATCACCACCACATCACGTGGACGCAGGCCGCTGCCATCGGCGAACATGGCCAGCAATTGGTCGTGTAGCACTTCCACTTCACGCTGCACGCTGTGGGTGACGTGGAACTCGATGGAGCGGTCGTCGTCCGGCGGCGGTATCTGCGGATGTTCGGACAGCGGCAGCAGGTCGCGGATGGCCGCCTGCACCTGCGACAGCAAGGTATCTCCCTCGCCATCGCTGAACAGATCGATGCGCAGCGGCGCGACGTCATCATTTTCTGCCGCGGCGGCGGCCGAGGCTTCGTCGAATTCGTCCAGCATGCGGATGAAATCGCGGCCCTGCCGCCCCCAGCTGGCCAACAGCGGATGGCTGTGCGCATGCAGCTCTTCCAGCGGAATCGCGCCCAGGTCCTGGCCGTTGCGCAGTTGCTGGCGGCGGTGCGCGGTGCGCAGCAGCTCGCGGCCTTCGATGATGTCGCCCCAATAAAACTGGCATGGATTGGGCACCGCCAGCAGCACCTGCGTGTAGCGCGACAACGAAGCGAGCGCCTGCAAGCTTTGATACGGCAGCGCCGAGACGCCGAAGATCACGATGCGGCGCGGCAGGCGGCCCAGCGGTTCCTCGCCGGCAGCGCTGGCGCGCACGAATTCCGTGTGGACCGTGGCGCGGCCCAGCTCCCGCTCATGCGGTTCGACGTCGGCGATCACCGCGCGCCACAACTGGCCTTGCCAGCGCTGGTCTTCCGGCAGAGGATGCGCTTCGTTGCGGGCGGAATTGGCCATAACCTGCAGCTGGTCGCGGCCCTGGGCCCAGTCGTCCAGCCAGTCGGCGCGATAAACCTGGTATTGATCGAACAAGTCGGCCAGGCGTTCGGCCAGTTGCAGCCGGCGTTCCGCCTCGCCGTCGGCCAGGAAGTGGCGCAGCGGCGTGAACACGGGATCGGCCAGCAAGGTAGGCAGGAGGCGCATCAGCCGCCAGGTCAGCGGCCCTTTGTCGAAGGCTGAGCGCACCGGCACGCGCTCGCGCCCCAGCATGCCGCGATAGGTTTCCCACAAAAAGCGCGCCGGCAGCGCCACCCGGGTGGCCGCGCAGACCCGCATTTCCTCGGCCAGTGCGATCTTCAGCCATTCGGCCACGCCGTTCGACTGCACCAGGATGGTTTCCGATTCGAGCGCCCCCAGCGGATGATTGCGCAGCCACTGGAACACCGCCGCGCGCAGCTGCTCCATTTGATTACCGTGCAAAATCAGCAGGCCGGGGGTGATGCTCGAATGCATAGGGCTCTTCGTTGGAATAGAGCCCGTATTATCGCTCTAGCCGGGATCGTAGGCCAGCAGTTCCTGTTCCATGCGCTCGTTCAGCAATGCCAGCATGGCATGCAGTTTTTGCACCAGTTGGCGGGCGTTGGCGCAATCGGCATCATGACGCACGTTTTCCAGCGCCAGGCACAGGTTCCCGAAGCGCATCGCGCCCACCGCGCGGGCCGAGGATTTGATGCGATGTCCCAATTCGGACAAATGCGCCAGGTCCTCCTGCGCCAGTGCCGCGTCGACCTCGCGCATGCCCTCGCGGGCCGAGTCCAGGAACAACATGGCGTACTTGCGCATCTTGTCGGCCTTGCCGCCGAAAGTCTGGGCCAGCGCGGCGACATCGAGCAGCTCCGCTTCAACCGGCACTGAAGCCGGCACCGACGGCGCAGCCGCTTCAATCCGCGCCGCAGGCTGCTCCACGCCTGGCGCCATCGCGCGCAGCTGCCCTTGCAGCGGCGCGGCCGCGCCATCGGCCATGGTGAAGTACGACGGCGGCGGCGGCGCCAACGGCCGCGCGAAACTGGCCGTGCGCGCCCGTTGGCTCATCCACTTGGACAGCATATTGAACAGCAGGTTGGGCGCGATCGGCTTGGTGACAAATTCGTCCATGCCCGCGCCGAGGCAGCGTTCCTGGTCGTCGCGGCCGGCGTTGGCGGTCATCGCGATGATCAGCGTGGCCGACAATTTTGGATGGGCGCGGATCAGGCGCGTGGTCTCGTAGCCGTCCATCACCGGCATCTGCACGTCCATCAGCACGCAATCGAAGCGCTCCTTGAGCAGCAGGTCGATCGCCTCCTTGCCGTTGTTGGCCACGCAGACGGTAGCGCCGGCGTCCTCCAGCAGCTCCTGGCCCACCTGCTGGCTGAAGATATTGTCCTCGACCAGCAGGATGGAGGCGCCGCGTATGCTGTCCAGCACATCCGGCTGCACCGATTCGTCGCTTGGCTGCAGCATGCTGACGCCCTTGGCCAGCCGCGCCGTGAACCAGAAGGTGCTGCCGGCGCCGGGGTGGCTGTCGACGCCGACGCCGCCGCCCATCAGTTCCGCCAGCTGCTTGCTGATGACCAGTCCCAGTCCGGTGCCGCCGTAGCGGCGCGTGGTCGAGGTATCGGCCTGGTGGAAGGACTGGAACAGCTGCTCCAGCTGGTCCGGCGACATGCCGATGCCGTGGTCCTCCACTTCGAAGCGCACCAGGATATGGCCGTCGCGCTCCTCCAGCGGCCGCGCCCGCACATAGACTTTGCCATTTTCCGAGAACTTGATGGCGTTGCTGGTGAAGTTCAGCAGCACCTGCTCCAGCCGCAGCGGATCGCCGCGCAGCTGCTGCGACAGTCCCGGCCAGATCTCGTACACCAGCTCCAGCCCCTTGGCCGCGGCGCTCTCGCCCAGCTGGCTGGACATATTGGACAGCAGCGAATCGAGCGCGAAGTCCAGCACCTCCAGGTCCATCTTGCCCGCTTCGATCTTGGAGAAGTCCAGGATGTCGTTGATGATGCCCAGCAGGTGCTGACCCGAATGGTAGATTTTTTGCAGGTAGTCGCGCTGCTTCGGATGCGTGACCGATTTCAACGCCAGGTGGGCCATGCCGATGATACTGTTCATCGGCGTGCGGATCTCGTGGCTCATATTGGACAGGAAATCGCTCTTGGCCTGGTTGGCGGTGTCGGCTTCCTCCTTCAGCTGATGCAGCTCGGTGACGTCGGTCGACAGGCCAATGACGGCCGTGACGGCGCGGTCTATCTCGACCGGCACCTTGACGGTCCACAGGTGCTGCACCACGCCGTCGCGGCCCACGTACTGGGTCTCGCCGGAACGCTTGACGTTATCGGCGAACACCGGCCGTTCCTGCGCCCACGCGGCGTCGGCGACGGCGGTCGGCATCAGTTCGCGATCGAGTTTGCCGACGATCTGCTCCACCGGCAATCCCATCGAGTCGGCCATCTTGGCATTGACGTAGATGTAGCGGCGCTTCTGGTCCTTCATGTAGACGTGGGCGTCGACGTTGTTGAGCACCGTGTCGAGCAGCACGCCCTGCTTCAGCGCGCGCCGGCGCGAGGTGTACAGCACGAAGAAGTAGCTGTACAGCAGCATGGTGCCGGCGAAACCGGTCAGGCCGGCGACCCACGGGAAGTACAGGTCGAAGCGCGTCAACAGCTCGGATTTCCTGACCTGGAACTGCGCCTTCCACAGGCTACCGTTGAAATCGATCGGCAGCACCGACTCGAAATACTCTCTACGCTGCGCTACCGGAATGGGCATCGCCTGCATCGAGCCATTGTCATTGAACAGCAAGCGGTCGGTCTTTTCGATCACCAGGCGGCGCTGTTCGATTTCCTTGCTGCCGTCGGCATACAGCATCAGGTGCACCTGGCGCACCGTCATTTCGTCGATGGCGCCCTGCACCAGCTTGGGCACGCTGAAGCCTATGCCGACCGAGCCCAGATAGGCGGCGCGGCGTCCCGTCACATCGGCCACCGGCATATTGCGGCGATAGACCGGCAAGCGGATGCCCAGACCGAAATGCGGCGTCGGATGCTGGACCACGATGGGCTGGCCGGAGGCGCTGACCTGGCCGCTGTCGCGCGAGGCCGCCACCAGCTTGTCGACCAGCGGATTGGCGACCACGTCGACGCCCATCTTCTCGCCCATCATCGACGTCGGCTCCAGGTAGGTCAGCACCGCGTAATGCGGCCGCCGGCCCGGCGGCTTGATGTCGAACTCCGGATAACCCTGTGGCGACATGCTGCGGTCCACGCGCACGCGGGCGACGAAGGCGTCGCGCTGCGCGTCCGGGATCAGCGGCGCCCAGGTCACCGCCTCGATGGCAGGGAAGTGACGGGGAATCTCCAGGCTGGCCACGTACTCGTGAAATTGCAGGCGTGACAAATCATCGCTGGTCTGGAACAGCGCCACCAGGCCGCGCGTCAGATCGGAATACGATTTGATGCGGGCCGAAATACCGTACTGCGTGCTGCGCGCCAGGTTCTCGAAACGCTGGTTGGCATCGTCGTCGACGGTCTTGGCGGCAGTGCCGTACAGGGCCGCGCCGACGGCCAGCGCCAACGCGCCACCTGCCAGCCAGAACAACAGGCGGGGACTGCGGACCGCTTCCTTCGCGTTACCCGATTTGAGCATTCGCCATCACTTTAAGTCTATAAATTCGCGGAAAATTTTGCATCACAGCAGCATACTATTAATGCCGCCCGGGAACCAGTGAAACAATTGGAGAGAATTCACCAATTTTTCACATGAATTTCAAGGGAACCATATGCAGTAAGGCGCGCTCTAAACGATGAGGTTGGCAATTTGCCGGCATTGCGGGAGACTCATCATGCGCGCACCATTCATGATAGCGGTATTTTTCACATGCATCCTTTGTATATCGACGGCCAGTCGTGCGACGACTGTTGACCACCACGAATTCGAAGCGTGGCTGGAGGCGCCCTTCCACGCCGACGCCCACGGCGATCGCACGCTGGCGCTGCATTTTTCCTCGCCCGACCCGCAGCCGGGCGACACCCTGCGCTGGCGCCTGGCCCTGCTGGCGCCGGACGGCCGCACGGTGCGCAGCTGGCGCGGCGCGCATCCCATGGCCGAGCCCGTCCACGACGTGACGCTCCGCTGGCGCGCGCCGACTACGCTGCGCCACGGCATCTACCAGCTGCGCTTGCGCGCCAGCGCGGGCGCAAGTCCCGCCGTCGAGCAAGCCTGGAGCGTGATGGTGGGAAAAAGCCCAACGCCGGCGGCGTCCCTGCTGGCGCCGACGGCGGTCGACGCCTTGCCTTACGCCGTCTACCTCGGCAACCTGCACAGCCAGACCAAGCACAGCGACGGCGGTGGCGCACTGGACCATTGCACCGGCGCGCAGGCGCCGCAAAGCGCCGCGCTCGGCCCTGCGGACGCCTATGCCTATGCCCTCCAGCACGGCCTGGATTTCCTGATGACGTCCGAACACAACCATATGTATGACGGTTCGGACGGCACCAACGCCGCCGCCGATCCGGCCGCCGCCAAGGCGCTGTACCGGAGCGGGCTGCAAGCGGCGGCCGCGTGGAACCAGGCGCATCCGGGCTTTGTCGCCCTCTACGGCCAGGAATGGGGCGTCATCAACCACGGCGGCCACCTCAACATCCTCAACAGCGAAGAACTGCTGGGCTGGGAACGCAACGCCCTCGGCGAACTGATCGCCGATACAGAAAGTCCAAAAGGCGACTACGCCTCTTTGTACAGATTGATGCGCGAACGCGGCTGGCTGGGCCAGTTCAATCATCCGCAGGACGACCAGTTCGCCATCCTGGGCAAGCCGCTGGCCTGGAACGCCGACGGCGACCAGGCCATGGTGTTGTGCGAGGTAATGAACAGCGGCGCCTTCTCGACCAGCAGCGACGAAACGGAAACCCACCTGAGCAACTATGAAGCGGCCTGCAACAAGCTGCTGGAGGCCGGCTACCACGTCGCCTTCAGCAGCGACCAGGACAATCATTGCGCCAACTGGGGCGCGTCCTACAGCAACCGCACCGGGGTGCTGGTGCCGCCCGGCGCGCCGCTGGACGGCGCCGCCCTGCTGGCCGCGCTGCGCGAGCGTCGCGTATTTGCCACGATGGACAAGAACGCCAGATTGATCCTGACCGCCAACGGCCACCTGATGGGCGCACGCTTCGTCAATCGCGGCAAGCTGACGCTGCAAGCAAGCTATGCCAGCACCAGCGGGCATGGCGCCGTCGCCGTCGCCATCTTCCACGGCATACCCGGACGCAACGGCACGGTCGCCGCGTTGGGCACCAAGGCCCGCAGCGTCGTCAAGCCGGCCGCCGGCGAGCACTTTTATTACGCCAGGGTGACACAGGACGATGGAAAGATGCTGTGGAGCGCGCCGATCTGGGTCAGCCAGCGGGGCCGCAATCGTGCGCGGCAAAGTATTGAACTACGATAATATTTTTGCTGGTAAAAAATTCCTGCATGGCGATTGTCATATTGATAAAATGCCGTTTTAACCATCGTATGGTGAAGCGCAATTTTGCTTGACTCCCGGACATACAAGAGTATCTTTCACCTTCCAGACACAGAGCGACCGCCCGACACCTCAACCGTTCAGCCAGCCGTGCCTATCCCAAAAGTCCTCCTCGTAAATGACGATCCGGCGAGCCTGTATGCGCTGGAAAGCCTGCTGTCCGAGGCCGCCGACCAGCATGTGTATGAGGTGTTGACGGCAGGCTCCGGCAAGGAGGCCCTGCGCCAGGTGCTGCTGCACGAATTCGCCGTGATCCTGCTCGACGTCAGCATGCCCGGCATGGATGGCTTCGAGACGGCCGAAGCCATCCACTCGCACCCGCGCTCGGCGGGCGTGCCGATCATCTTCATCACCGCGCACTATGCGGACGAGATGAACCGCCTCAAGGCCTATCAAAAAGGCGCGGCCGATTACCTGTTCACGCCGGTGATACCGCAGATCCTGCAAGCGAAGGTGGCGGTGTTCGTCGAGCTGACCAAGAAGAATATCCAGCTGCGCAAGAAGAGCGAGCAGCTGGCGCGCCTGAACCAGGACCTCCGCGTGCAGCGCCTGCAAGACCTGGAGCGCATCAACGCCGAGCTGGAACAGGAAATCAAGGACCGCAAGCAGGCCGAGTTGCGCGCCCACGAGCTGTCCACCCGCGACGCGCTGACCAACCTGGTCAACCGCCGCGCACTGATCCAGCAACTGGAACACGCGGTGGCCACCTCGGACCGCAGCGGCACCGGCTTCGCGCTGCTGTTCCTCGACCTCGATAAATTCAAGCATATCAACGACAGCTACGGCCACGAAGCGGGCGACGAACTGCTGCGCCAGGTCTCGGCGCGGCTGACAGCGGCGATGCGCGTGGCCGACGTGGTGGCGCGGCTGGGCGGCGACGAGTTCGTGGTGCTGATCGAAGGCCGGGCGGCGGCGGCCAACGCCGCGCGCGTGGCGCGCAAGATCGAACTGGCCTGCGCCCTGCCCTTCGACATCGCCGGCCACCGCTTGAAGACGGCGGCCAGCATCGGCATCGCCATCTATCCGCAGGACGGCAACAATGCGCAGGCGCTGATGAAGAACGCCGACACCGCCATGTACCACGCCAAGCAGAATGACGCGGGGCCGGTGCAGTTCTTCCACGAAGAGCTCAACGTGCGCGAGCGCGAACGCGGACTATGGACGCTGGAGCTGCACAAGGGGCTGGCCGCCGGCCAGCTGGAGCTGCGCTACCAGCCGCAGGTCGACATCGCCAGCGGTCGCACCATCGGCGCCGAGGCCCAGCTGCACTGGCGGCATCCGGACAAGGGCCTGCTGGAAGCGGCGCAATTCCTGCCGCACGTGCAGGACCGTGGACTGCTCGATCGCGTCGACGCCTGGGTGATCGTGCAGGCCTGCGCGCAGGCTGCCCTGTGGCAGCGGGTCGCCGCGGCCGGCGCCCGTCCCCGTGACGCGGCGCCACTGTGCATCTGGATCAACCTGGCCACGCCGCAGTTGAACACCGACTTGCTGCAAACACTGCTGCCGGCAATACGCAAGCAGCATCTGGCGCCGGGCAGCATCGGCGTGGAACTGAACGAAAAGCTGCTGCAAGGCCGGGTCGAACCGCTGACCCAGTTGCTGCTGCAATTGCAGTCCGGCGGCGTGCGCGCGGCGCTGGACGACTTTGGCAGCGCGCGCTCCTCACTGGCGGCCTGCAAACGCTGGCAGCTGAACGCGCTGAAGATAGACCGCACATTCATCCACGCGATCGGCAACGACGAAGGCGGAACCGACATCGTCGCCGCGGTCATCCACCTGGCGCGCGCGCTGGCCATGCGGGTCGTGGCGATGGGCGTCGACCAAAACGAACAGCTCGACGTGCTGCGCGCGCTGGGCTGCGACAGCTGCCAGGGCGAGCTTTTTTTCCCGCCGCTGACCGCCGCGGAACTGATCGAACACACAGGCGCCAAACCGAAGGCGCCCACCACCAAATCCCACTCCCTCCTAAACGACGAGGAATAAGCCGATGAACAATATGACCGACATGGGCGAGCAGATCGACGCCAAGCGACTGCTGTCGACCCTGATGGCGCTGAAAAAAGGCGACTTCACGGCGCGCATGCCGTCCGACTGGACCGGCATGGCGGGCAAGATCGCCGACACCCTGAACGAGATCATCGAGACCAAGGAAAAAATGGTGCAGGTGGTGACCGACGTGAGCCGCGTGGTGGGCCGCGAGGGCCGGCTGACGCAGCGCGCGCAGGTTCCCAATATGTCCGGCGGCTGGGCCACCATCGTCAGCGCCGTCAACGCGCTGATCGACGACCTGGTGCGCCCGACCACCGAGATGGCGCGCGTGATCGGCGCCGTGGCGAAGGGCGACCTGTCGCAGACCATGGCGCTGGAGGTGGACGGCGTGCCGCTGAAAGGCCAGTACCTGCGGGCGGCAACCACCGCCAACACGATGGTGGAACAGCTGTCGTCGTTCTCCTCCGAGGTGACGCGTGTGGCGCGGGAGGTGGGCACCGAGGGTAAGCTGGGCGGCCAGGCGCAAGTGAAAGGCGTGGCCGGCACGTGGAAGGATCTGACCGACTCGGTGAACTCGATGGCGGGTAACCTGACCTCCCAGGTGCGTAACATCGCCGAGGTGACCACCGCGGTGGCGAACGGCGACCTGTCCAAGAAAATCACGGTGGACGTGCGCGGCGAGATCCTGCAACTGAAGGACACCATCAACGTGATGGTGGACCAGCTGCGCTCCTTCGCATCGGAAGTGACGCGGGTGGCGCGCGAGGTGGGTACCGAGGGTAAGCTGGGCGGCCAGGCTTATGTGCCGGGCGTCGGCGGCACCTGGAAGGACTTGACCGACAACGTGAACTTCATGGCGTCCAACCTGACGGGCCAGGTGCGCAACATCGCGGCGGTGACCACCGCCGTGGCGAACGGCGACTTGTCCAAGAAGATCACGGTCGACGTCAAGGGCGAGATTCTCGAACTGAAAAACACCATCAACGTGATGGTGGACCAACTGTCCTCCTTCGCATCCGAGGTGACGCGGGTGGCGCGGGAAGTGGGTACCGAGGGCAAGCTGGGCGGCCAGGCGCAGGTGAAGGGCGTGGCCGGCACATGGAAGGACTTGACCGACTCGGTGAACTCTATGGCGGGTAATTTGACGGGCCAGGTGCGCAACATCGCCGACGTGACCACCGCCGTGGCGAACGGCGACTTGTCGAAAAAGATCACGGTCGACGTAAAGGGCGAGATTCTCGAACTGAAGAACACCATCAACGTGATGGTCGACCAATTGAACTCCTTCGCATCCGAAGTGACGCGGGTGGCGCGCGAGGTGGGCACCGAGGGTAAGCTGGGCGGCCAGGCCAACGTGCCCGGCGTGGCCGGCACATGGAAGGACTTGACCGACGGCGTGAACTCGATGGCGGGTAACCTGACCGGCCAGGTGCGCAACATTGCCGACGTGACCACCGCCGTGGCGAACGGCGACCTGTCGAAAAAGATCACGGTGGACGTCAAGGGCGAGATTCTCGAACTGAAAAACACCATCAACGTGATGGTGGACCAACTGTCCTCCTTCGCATCGGAAGTGACCCGTGTGGCGCGCGAGGTGGGCACCGAGGGTAAGCTGGGCGGCCAGGCTTATGTGCCGGGCGTCGGCGGCACATGGAAGGACTTGACCGATAACGTGAACTTCATGGCCTCCAACTTGACGGGCCAGGTGCGTAACATCGCGGCGGTGACCACCGCCGTGGCGCGCGGCGACTTGTCGAAGAAGATCACCGTGGACGTGAAGGGCGAGATCCTGGAACTGAAAGACACCATCAACGTGATGGTGGACCAACTGTCCTCCTTCGCATCCGAGGTAACGCGGGTGGCGCGTGAAGTGGGTACCGAGGGTAAGTTGGGCGGCCAGGCCAACGTGTCCGGTGTGGCCGGTACGTGGAAGGACTTGACCGAAAACGTCAACCAGCTGGCGGCTAACCTGACCAACCAGGTGCGGGCGATCGCCGAGGTGGCGACCGCCGTGACGCGCGGTGACTTGTCGCGCTCCATTCAGGTGGAGGCGCGCGGCGAGGTGTCCTACCTGAAGGACAATATCAACGAGATGATCCGCAACCTGAAGGACACCACGCTGAAGAACGCGCAGCAGGATTGGCTGAAGACCAACCTGGCGCGCTTTACCCGCCTGCTGCAAGGCCAGCGCGACTTGCAGGCCGTGACCAAGCTGATTCTGTCCGAACTGGCGCCGCTGGTGTCTGCGCACCACGGCGTGTTCTACATGATGGACTCGCAGGAATCGGACGCCCGCCTGCGCATGATCGCCAGCTACGGCTACCGTTCCAGCCGCAAGCTGCCCACCTCCTTCCTGCCGGGCGAAGGCCTGGTGGGCCAGTGCGCGGTGGAGAAGGTGCGCATCTGGCTGACCGACGTGCCGCGCGATTACATCGTCGTCTCGTCCGGGCTGGGCGCGGCGCCACCGACCAACATCGTCGTGCTGCCGATCCTGTTCGAGCAGCAGGTCAAGGCGGTGATCGAGATCGCGTCGCTGGACCGCTTCACCGAAACCCACCTGTCCTTCCTCGATCAGCTGATGGAATCGATCGGCGTGGTGCTCAACACCATCGAGGCGAACAGCCGTACCGAATCGCTGCTGACGCAGTCGCAATCGCTGGCGCAGGAACTGCAACAGACCAACCAGGAACTGGCCGAAAAGGCCCGCCTGCTGTCCGAGCAGAACATCGAGGTGGAACGCAAGAACCGCGAAGTGGAGCAGGCAAAACTGGCGCTGGAAGAAAAAGCCACCCAGCTGGCGCTGTCCTCCAAGTACAAATCCGAGTTCCTGGCGAATATGTCGCACGAGCTGCGCACGCCTCTGAACTCGCTGCTGATCCTGGCGCAGCAGCTGGGCGACAACCCGGACGGCAACCTGTCCGGCAAGCAGGTGGAATTCGCCAAGACCATCCACGGCTCCGGCTCCGACTTGCTCACGCTGATTAACGACATCCTGGATCTGTCGAAGATCGAATCCGGTACCGTGACGCTGGACGTCTCCGAGTATCGCTTCCAGAACCTGCGCAACTACGTCGACCGCACCTTCCGCCACATGGCCGAGGCCAAGCACCTGGGCTTCTCGGTGGAGCTGAAGGACAACCTGCCGACCGCGATGATGACCGACACCACGCGCTTGCAGCAGGTGCTGAAAAACCTGCTGTCGAACGCGTTCAAGTTCACCACGCACGGCCAGGTCTCGCTCAGTATCAGCCTGGTGAACAGCGGCTTCTCCAGCGACCACCCCAACCTGCTGCATGCGGACGCCGTGCTGTCGTTTGCCGTCTGCGACACCGGCGTCGGCATCGCCGCCGACAAACTGCAACTGATCTTTGAAGCGTTCCAGCAGGCCGACGGCTCCACCGCCCGCAAATACGGCGGCACGGGCCTGGGCCTGTCGATCTCGCGCGAGCTGGCGCGCCTGCTGGGCGGCGAGATCCGCGTCGAATCGGCGGTCGGCAACGGCTCGACCTTCACGCTGTTCCTGCCGTATAACCGGGCCGGCTTCGTCAACTACGACATGGGCCGCCAGCCGCAGGTCCGCCTGCCGATGCCGGCCCCGCAAGTGGTGTACACCGCCCCGCACTACAGCGAACTGTCGCAGCCGGAGCACGACAGCCTGAGCGCCATCACCGACATCGAAGCAGATATGGAGCAATACGGCAGCAGCGACGACCGTGGCCTGGTGGCGCCGGGCGATCCATCGGTGCTGATCATCGAGGACGACGAGCGCTTCTCCAAGATCGTGCTGGACTTCGCGCGCGAGAAAAACTTCAAGGGCATCGTTACGCTGCAAGGCGATTCGGCCCTGAGCCTGGCGCGCGACTACCTGCCGTCCGCCATCCTGCTCGATCTCGACCTGCCGGACATCGACGGCTTCACAGTGCTGGACCGCCTGAAACGCGACCCCAGCACGCGCCACATTCCGGTGCATGTGATGTCCAGCCTGCGCGAGCGCGAACGGGCGCTGCGCCTGGGCGCGATCTCCTACCTGAACAAGCCGGTCAGCAAGGCGGCCTTGCAGGAAGAGTTCACGCGGATTCAGAAATTCCTGCTGGGCGGTAAGCGCAGCCTGCTGGTGGTGGACGACGAACAAATGCAGCGCGACGCCATCGTCGCCCTGATCGGCGACGCCGACCTGCACATCGTCGCCGTCGATACCGGCCAGGCGGCGCTGGACGCGCTGCGCGAGGCGCGCTTCGACTGCATGGTGCTGGACCTGACACTGCCCGACATCAGCGGCTTCGACCTGCTCGACATCATCGGCAAGGACGAATCGCTGCGCGACCTGCCGATCGTGATCAACACCGCCAAGGAGTTGAACCGCAAGGAAGTGGCAAAGCTGAAGCGCTACGCCAAGACCATCGTCATCAAGGACGCCCGCTCGCCGGAACGCCTGCTGGATGAAACCGCGCTGTTCCTGCACCGTTCGCAGGCCAGCCTGCCGGAAGCGCAGCGCCGCATGCTGGAAGAGATCCACGCGGCCGACGGCGGCCTGGCTGGCCGCAAGGTGCTGATCGTCGATGATGACTTGCGCAACATCTTCGCGCTGTCGTCGCTGCTGGAGCGCCAGCAGATGCAGGTGTCGTTCGCTGAAAATGGCCGCGACGGCATCGAGGTGCTGGAAAAGGATCCGACCATCGAGATCGTGCTGATGGACATCATGATGCCGGAGATGGATGGCTACGACACCATGCGCGCCATCCGCCGCATCCCCAAATTCAAATCGCTGCCGATCATCACGCTGACGGCGAAGGCGATGAAGGGCGACCGCGATAAATGTATCGCGGCCGGCGCGTCGGACTACATCACCAAGCCAGTGGACGTGGCGCAACTGCTGTCGCTGATGCGGGTGTGGCTGCACTGATGAGTGTCATGAATTCGTTACTGGCATCGCTGCGGGCGGCGTTGCGCCCCACCGACTCCGGCGGCGCCAGCGCAATGCCGCCCGAACCGGCTTGCGCGCCGGTCGCCGGCCATGCGGATGGCCCGCGTCGCCACTCGCCTTCCACGGTCGAGGAGTTGGAGCTTGAGCTGCTGCTGGAGGCCACGTTCCAGGTCTACGGCTACGACTATCGCGGCTACCAGCGCGACGTCGTCACGCGCCGGGTGCAGGCGGCGATGAAGCAGCTGTCGCTGCCCACCATCTCGGAGCTGCAAGCGCGCGTGCTGCACGACCCGCATGCGTGGAATGCCCTGTTGCATGAACTATCGGTGGAGCAGGCGTCGATGTTCGATGACGCATCGGAGGTGTCGCTGCTGCGGATGTCGCTGGGCGTGTGCCTGCACGGGGCCGCGCTGCCGCGCGTGTGGCTGGCCGATTGCGCCGGCGCGCAACAGGCGTGGACGCTGGCCATCCTGCTGGAACAGGAACAGCTGGGCGCGCGCACCGAAATCTACGCCACCGTCTCCAGCGACGCGCTGCTGGCGGAGGCGCAGGCGGCAAGCCTGCCGGTGGCGCGCCTGGGCGAGCTGCAAGCGAACTACGTGCGCTGCGGCGGCGTGGGCAAGCTGCTCGACTATTTCGAAGTCAGCGGCGACGGGCTGCACGCGGCGCTGCTGCCGCAACTGCGCAGCCGCATCACCTGGGCGCAGTACAACCTGGTGACGGACGCCTCGTTCAATGAATTCCAGATGATATCCGGGCGACGCGCCCTGCCCGACTTCGGCCCGGCGCTGCGCCAGCGCGTGCTGCGGCTGTTCAACGACAGCCTGGCGCAATCCGGTCTGCTGGTGCTGGACCGCCCGCTGGAACTGGACGACCCGCTGGCCGTCCATTACAAGCCGGTGTTCCCGCAACAGCCTTGGTACAAGCGGGTGGCCTGACAGCCTAGTACACCACCGAGGCGCTGGAGCGTTCAGCAATGCGGTCGCGCCAGGCCTGCAAATGCGCCATGCCTTCCGCACCCGGCCGGAACTTCATCAGGCCGCGCCCGAACTCCAGCGCGCAGAACGCCGTGATATCGGCGATGGTGAAGCGCTGCCCTGCCACGAACGGCTGCTTAGCCAACACGCCATCGAGCCAACGGGCCGTCTCGCGCATCTTCTCGCCCTGCGAAGCGCCAAAGTCGGCAAACTGCGGCTGTTCCAACATCGCCAGGCCCGGATGCGTGTGGCGCACGCAGTTGGCGATGCCCATGAACAGATGCAGCTCAACGCGGCGATCGGTCATCTCGATGAAGGCGCGTTCGTCGAACCCGTCGCCCATCAGGTTAGGCTCGGGCGCATAGCCTTCCAGCCAGGTGCAGATGGCGCGGGTTTCGCACAAGATGCGGCCATCGTCCAGCTCCAGCGCCGGCACCCGGCCGAACGGATTCTTTTCCAGGTACTCGGCACTGCGGTGGGCGCCCCCAACCAGGTCGATCGACACCAGCTCGATATCGGTCAGGCCCTTCTCAGCCATAAACATGGCGACCCGGCGCGGATTAGGCGTGCGCGGCGACGTATAGAACTTCATATCCAACTCCTGTTGACGTGATGGGTAGATTGACATTGTAACCAGTTAGCCTTAGATTGCTCGTTGGCCCACGAAGCCAATAACGGTTTATATCGTATGCCTCCCGGCTCACCCAACTGAAGGATATTGCATGCAACGTAGTCTGATTTCGCTCGCCGTGATGGCGCTGCTCGGCCTTACCTCCGGCCTCGCTCCACTGACCGTGGCCGCCGCGCCGGCCGCCAAGGCCGCCAACAAGGTCACCACGCAGCTCCCCCGCAACGCCGTGCCGACCCACTACGCGGTTTCGCTGACGCCGGACGCCGCCAAAAGCAGTTTCAGTGCCAGCGTCACCATCGCGCTCGACATCAAGCAAGCCAGCAATAGCATCACCCTCAATGCCGCCGACCTGAAATTCAGCACCGTCTCGATCAGCGCCGGTCCCGGCAAGCCGGCGCTGGCCGCCAGCAAGATCAACGTCGACAACGACAAACAGACCGCCACCTTCGAGTTCGCCCAGCCGCTGGCCGTGGGCAGCTACCAGCTCAAGCTGGACTACACCGGCGTGATCGGCACCCAGGCGACCGGCATGTTCTCACTGGACTACCAGAACGGCGGCGACAAGAAGCGCGCGCTGTACACCCAGTTTGAAAACTCCGAAGCGCGCCGCGTGATCCCGTCGTGGGACGAGCCGTTCTACAAAGCCACCTTCGCGCTGGAAGCGACCGTGCCGGCCGGCCAGATGGCCGTGTCGAACATGCCGGTGGCCTCCACCAGCAAGCTGGCCGACGGCCGCGAACTGGTGCGCTTTGCCACTTCGCCGAAGATGTCGACCTACCTGCTGTTCTTCGGCCTGGGCGAATTCGAACGCGCGACCGCGGTCGAAGGCGGCACCGAATTGGGCGTCGTCACACAAAAGGGATCGATAGGCCAGGCCCAGTTCGCGCTTGATTCGTCGGTCGCCGTGCTGAAGGAATACAACGACTACTTCGGCGTGAAGTATCCGCTGCCTAAGCTGGACAACATCGCCGCGCCGGGCCGCAGCCAGTTCTTCAGCGCGATGGAAAACTGGGGTGCGATCTTCACCTTCGAATCCGCGATCCTGCTCGATCCACGCGTGGCCACGCAGTCCGACAAGGAAACCTCGTTCCTGGTGGCCGCGCACGAAATGGCGCACCAGTGGTTCGGCGATCTGGTGACGATGGCATGGTGGGACGACCTGTGGCTGAACGAAGGCTTCGCATCGTGGATGGAATCGCGCACCACCACTCGCCTGCACCCTGAATGGAAATGGGAACTGCGCGCCGTCGGCACCCGCGAACAGGCCATGAGCCGCGACGCGTTGGCCACCACCCACCCGGTGGTACAGCACATCAGCACTGTGGAACAAGCCAGCCAGGCCTTCGACAGCATCACCTATCAAAAAGGCGAGTCGGTCATCCGCATGCTGGAAAACTATGTGGGCGATGACGCCTGGCGCGCCGGCGTGCGCAGCTACATGGCCAAGCACGCATATGGCAACACGGTGTCCGACGACCTGTGGCGCGAAGTGGAAAAGGCTGCGCACAAGCCGGTGACCGCGATCGCGCACGACTTCACGCTCAAGCCGGGCGTGCCGATGATACGCGTGGCCGATGCCGTCTGCAAAAACGGCCAGACCACCATCGCGCTGACGCAGGGTGAGTTCAGCAAAGACCAAACCGACAAGAAGCCGCTGAGCTGGCGCGTGCCGGTGATCGCGCAGACGGTGGGCGGCGCCCCCGTGCGCGCCATCGTCAACGGCAAGGCCGGCATGACGCTGCCGGGCTGCGGCACGGTGCTGGTCAACGCGGGCCAGAGCGGCTACTACCGCACGCTGTACGCATCGAAGGCGTTTGCCGCGCTGACCGAGAGCTTCGCCGGCCTGGCGACCATCGATCAAATGGGCCTGCTGTCGGACAGCTGGTCGCTGGGCATGGCGGGCTTGATGCCGGCCTCCAGCTTCATGGACCTGGCCAGCAAGGCGCCGGTGGACGCCGCGCCGCAAGTGTGGGACCAGATCGCCGATTCACTGGCCTCGCTGCACTACAGCTACGAAGGCAAGCCGGAACAACAGGCAGCGCTGGACCGCTACGCCCGCAAGCGCCTGGCGCCAGTGCTGGCGCGCATAGGCTGGACCAAGGCTGCGGATGAAGCGGCGCCTGTGGCCAACCTGCGCGAGACGCTGATCAACGTGCTGGGCGCCGTCGGCGATGAAGGCGTGGTAGCGGAAGCGCGCCGCCGTTATGCCGCCTCTGCCACCGACAAGGATGCGATGCCGGCTGCGCTGCGTCGTCCTATCCTGGGCGTGATCGCCGCCAACGCCGATGCCGCGACCTGGGACCAGCTGCATGCCGCGGCACGGGAAGAGAAATCGTCCATGATCAAGAGCGAGCTGTATGACCTGCTGGGCACCACCAAGGACAAGGCGCTGGCGCAGCGCGCGCTGGAACTGGCGCTGACCGACGAAGGCGGCGCTACCGAAGGCGCGGCTATCCTGAATCGCGTGGCAGGTCACCATCCAGACATGGCTTACGATTTCGCCATCGGCCACTACGCACAGCTCGAGAAGAAGGTCGATGGCAGCTCGCGCAGCCGCTACTTCCCAGGCCTGGGCGGACGCTCGGCCGACCTGGCGATGATAGCCAAGCTGCACGCCTACGCCAAGCAGTACCTGCCGGCCGAAGCACAGGGCGACACCAAGACCGCCATCGCCTCGATCCAGTACCGCGTGAAGCTGCGCACCACCCGTCTGCCGGAAATCGACAGCTGGCTGGCGAAGCACGGCTAACAGCCAAAAAAAACCAGCGTCATCGTGCGATGATGCTGGTTACGAAAACGCTCGAAAGCGTGGGGATGTCTGTTTGCCCGGCGGCGATGGTGTCGCCTGGGCGAAATTTGTGCCGGGCTTGATGGAGTCCGGCAGCCGGGCGCGGGGCTTAAACCTCGCGCTACAGGTGTTACTTTGCCAGCTATCGGCCGGCATAGGCTTAGGGATTGATTAAGGTGGGAATCGGGGCCGGGGTGCAGCCGGATCGAGGTGATGGTGCCGGTGTTTCAGGCCACCGGCGAGCCTGCTGAGTCATGCTTTGTGAAATCCCGCACCGGCTTGGGCACGAAACCAACTGGAGCACGCTGGGACCAGCGAGACGCATCATAATCGGGCAATATGACGGCCAAATGACCATGGTGCGGAATGACAAAATTATATAATCATCTAAGAATCGGCGTGCTGTGCGTGAGCGTGGCGGCGTGCACACAACTGCCCGGCAGCCCGCCGCCGGCCGCTGCGCCTGCGGTACCTGGCGCCCCTGTCGTTTATCCAGCACCGGCTGCGAGCGCGCTGACCATCGACAGCGCGCAATCGCTGATCGCCGTCACGGTGCAGCGCGGCGGCCTGCTGGCTCGGCTGGGCCACGATCATCTGGTCGCCAGCCGCCATGTCACTGGCACCGTATCGCCAGCGCAGAACCGCGCCGATTTCCAGTTCCGCCTCGACCAGTTGACGGTCGACGAGGCCGAGCTGCGCATCGCCGCCGGCCTGGAAAAGCAACCCTCCGCCGACGCCATCGACGGCACCCGCAACAATATGCTGACCAGGGTGCTGGATGCGGAACGCTATCCGCTGGTCACCGTTCACGCCGAGCGCGGCGCCACCGGCCAGCCGCTCCAGGTGGCGATCACGCTGCATGGCGTCACGCGCACCATGGCGATTCCAACGGACATACGCGAGACGAAAGGCGTCATGACCGCCACCGGCAGCGTCCATCTAAAACAGAGTGATTTCGGCATCACGCCATTTTCGGTGATGGCCGGCGCGCTGGCCGTGCAGGACCAGCTGGAACTGCGCTTCACGCTTGTGGCCAAATAGGAGAAATACAGTCAAATAGACAATTCCTGCAGGACTTACTGTGCTATTCTTTTCGATGAAATATCGATAACAAGAAGTACCGCCCTGCGGCCCACACTTATGACTGGAACAAGTATGAAAGTCTTTAACAAGGCAGTTATATTTTCCGCATTGCTTGCCTGCTCCGGACTGATGACACACTCCGCGATCGCCGCGAACGTCATAGGCTCGCCATTCAGTCAGCAGATCAGTGACGCGTTCGGTGGCTTCACTCTAAGTTTTGGCAATAATTTCATCAACACAGACCAGCACGGCACCTTTGACGACATCATCGGATTCGGCGTCGGCTCGTCGTTTGAAGCGGGAGGCTCGGTCTCGTCGGATTTCACCTCGACTCAATCGCTGACGCTGGCATCGCTAAAACTGGTGAACTACACCATCGACATCAACAACAATATCGTGATTTTGTCGTCCCTCAGCGCGTCGCAACTGTTGCCGAACTACTTCCGGTTCCATGCGAACAACCTGAGCGAGGGGCAGTACTACCTGGAAATCACCGGCAGCGTTGACGGCAGCAGCGGAGGCGCCTACGGCGGCAGCATGAACGTGACGCCACTGGAAGCCGTGCCTGAGCCGGCCACCTACGGCATGTTGCTGGGCGGCTTGGGCTTGCTGGGCTACGCAGCCCGCCGCAAGAAAACGAGCTGATCCGGCGCGGCCACTGTGCCGCAGCCACGAAGAGCGCATGCGCCGGCAACGGCCATGCGCTTTTTTTCTAAAATAAAGTGATTTCGACCGCAGACATAACTACTGAGCGAGTTCAACGATAGCTGCTGAATTTGATGCGATGCTAAGTCTGGCCACTTCGGCCGGATCGGAGATCGCTCATGTCAAAACACGCACACGCGCTTGCTCAAACGCATGCGCACAGACATCGGACCAAACAACAGCCAGCTCACGTCGCCCACTTTGTCGGCTTACATACCAGTGACGCAAGAATCATCTCAGCGCGTACTGGCATCCCAACCGAGGTAATACTTGCCCAATCCGCCCTTGAAAGCAATTGGGGTCGATCCGTCAAGGGGAATGCATACTTTGGGATAAAAGGTAAATCCGCAACTGGACACTCGACAACTTTCTCCACGCACGAGGTCAAGTTATCAGGGAAACGTATCCGTGAAATCAACGAATTTCGCGCCTACGCCAACTACACTGAAGCTGCCGACGATTATGCATCCCTCTTGCAACGAAAATACCCGACTGTTTTTGCGTATCAAAGCGATCCGGACAGATTCGCCGAGGCCATCGCCAGGCGTGGATACGCAACCGATCCGGATTATGCAAGAAAATTAAAATCTATCATTCATGCACACATCACGCCACTACTTAAAAAGTAACCATTGGGCAATACCATGAAACCAATTCACTGCTTGCCAGCCTTGCTGTTTCTTGCATCGACGTTGGCGTTTTCTGGCCAAATAAAGAGCAAAGATGAAGCGATCAAGCTTGCCATCGATGCCATACACAAATACCACCTCACGACGCTAAAAGATGAATGCGGGGTGGCCGATGTAATCGAGAAGCCGTCATATTTCGAAATTATAGTGCGCGAACTTCACACGAAAAATTGTGGTGGCACTCCAGAAACAGGGCCACGCCTGTTTAACGTGCGCGTTAGAAAACATGACGGTCAGCTAACCAGCGATGTTTATGACGGCACGAACTACAAGCGGGTAGATCACCAGCTTGTACCAGCTAGATAAGGAATAGCGACTTCTACTCGCTCAGCGTGTTTCCAATCGCGCTTCGGGGTCAGTTCCGGCCGATAGTGACATGAAAAAGTTGCAGCGGCAATCCCGCCCTCATTATGCGACGGACAAAAAAAAAGCCCGCAGCACAAAGAGGCGCGGGCCAAAAGTTTTCAAATCGGGAGAGACTTGAAAGAGCAAAGCCAGTATTGCAGTGCGACATTACGCCTTGATGACATCGGCGCCGCGAACAGACTTTTTTTGCTCTTTTAACGAGAAATAATCAGTTTCAACCCCAGTCCGACGAAAATCGCACCGGCCACGCGGTCCATCCACATGCCCGCGCCCGGATGGCGGTTGATCCATGCCCCCACCGCGCCGGAAAAATATCCCAGCAAGCCGAACAGGACCACGCCCTGCGCCGTGAACAGCAAACCCAGCTGAGCGGTCTGCCAGCTGACATCACCCCGCTCCGCCACCACAAACTGCGGCAGGAAGGACAGGAAGAACAGCACCACCTTCGGATTGACCGCATTGGCGAACAACCCCTTGCCAAACAACTTGGCCAGACTCTCGTCCGGCACCCCGCCACCCTCGACACGGGCGCCGCCACGACTGCGCAGCGCGCCGATGCCCAGCCAGATCAGATAAGCGCCGCCCAGCAGCTTGAGCGCGCCAAACGCCATCGGCGAAGCCTTGATCAGGGCGCTCACGCCCAAGGTCGCCAACAAAGTGTGGCTCAAACAACCCAGCGCGCAGCCCAGGCCGAACACCATGCCCTGGCGCCGTCCGCGCGACATGCCGACGCTGAGCACCATCAAGTTATCCGGGCCCGGCGAAATCGTGATCAGCAAGGCGGCGCTGAGAAAGCCGATGAATTGTTCTGGAGAGATAAGCACGGTCGCGTTCCTGTGGTGCAAAGGCGCCATCTTACCTGCCCCGCCCCGCATGCGCCAAGCATCGGTCCGTGCCATAGGTCAATTTTTGAATAAAACAATAAGTTCTCGTTTAAAATGGAAAAAACCTAACTTATTGAGACCTGCGGCCTTCGGAACACTAATGAGTACAGCTTGCAAGATGTCTTACGGTCTACCACGTGGCGCGTTGCTCGTGCTACTGGCGATGCTGGCATGGTGGCTACTGGCCTTGAGCCCCACCGCAGCCACCGCAGCGGAGCGTCCGCCGGCTGCGATCAGTGTCAATACCGCAAGTATCGATTTGATGACGACGGGCAAGCTATACCTGGACGAAGGCCAGCCTTTCCCGGTCGACGCCGCCGGTCTGCCCAAGCTGCTGGCCGGGCTGAGTCCGGCCTCCAAGGTCAATCTGCTGGGCGGCGCATATTGGCTTTATGCCGAGCTGCGCAACGACAGCCACCAGCCGGCCTGGGTCATCGATCCCAACGACACGCTGATCGATATGGTCGACATCCAGGTGTTCGGCCCCGACGGCAGCGCGCGCCAGATGCTGACCGGCTACCGCCAGCCGCATTCCTACCTGCTGCACTACGGCAAAGACGTCGACCTGCAGCCCGGCCAGCGCTACCAGATCCTGATACGCTTCGCCAGCCCCTACTACGCCCGCACGCCGGTGATGTCGGTGCTGCCGCGCACCGCCTACCAGCAGCTGGTGGCGCGCGAGAACGTGCTCATCATCGGCTCCATCGGCGCGCTGTTGGCGTTGACGGTGTTTAACTTCTTCATCTACTCGATCACCCGCGACAACTCGTCGCTGTACTACTCGCTGTACGTGCTGTGCTACGCCATCGCCTGGGGCATGACCTTCCACATGACGGCCGACCTGTTCGGCTGGCACAACCTGCAATGGCACTACGTGCCCTTCTTCCTGTTGCCGGTGCTGAGCACCATGTTCTACACCAACTTCCTGCGGCTGAAAGAGCATTCGCCGCTGCTGCACCGCCTCAGCCGCATCAACATCGTGCTGCCGCTGGTGACGCTGCCGAGCTGCTTCTTCTACCTGAGCTACGCGCACACCATCGCCACCATCGTCATCACGATCTGGATGACGATGGCGCTCACCAGCGGCATCGTGGTGTGGCGCCGCGGTTACTACCCGGCGCGCTTTTTCGTGCTCGGCTTCGTCGCGCTGATGGTGCCGGGGCTGTTCATCCTGCCGGCCAACCTGGGCCTGATCCCGGCCATGATCACCAACGCTCAGTTGTTCACGCTGCTGGGCGGCACGCTGGACGGCGTGCTGCTGGCGTTCGCGCTGGCCGACCAGATCCGCCTGCTGCGCAACACGCTGGAGCAGCGCGTGCAGGAACGCACCGCCCAGCTAACCGAAGCCAAGGAACACGCGGAGGTGGTCAGCCGCCACCGCATCGACTTCCTGTCGGCGATGAGCCACGACATCCGCACGCCGCTGGCCGGCGTGATCGGCATGATCAAGTTCGCCATGCGCGACCAGTCCGTACGCGGCCGCACCGAGGAATACCTGCGCATCGGCCTGCAGAACAGCGAATCGCTGCTGGCCATCCTCAACGACATTCTCGATTTCTCCAAGATCGACGCCGGCCGCCTGTCGATCGAAACGGTGGACTTCGACCTGATCGCACTGGTCGACGACGCCATCGGCATCCTGCAAGGCCAGGCTGACGGCAAGAGCCTGCTGCTGCGCTGCGACCTGGCGCTGGACCTGCCGCGCTACGTGCGCGGCGATCCGACCCGTCTGCGCCAGATCCTGCTTAACCTGCTAGGCAACGCCATCAAATTCACCGACCGCGGCGAAGTGCGGCTCGACGCCTCGTCCGTGCTGACCGTCGACGGCCGCACCAGCGTCAGCTTCGACATCGCCGACACCGGCCCCGGCATCCCGGCCGAAACGCTGCCACGCCTGTTCCAGAAGTTCGAACAGGCCGACCATTCGACCACGCGCCGCTACGGCGGCACCGGCCTTGGCCTGGCGATCTGCAAGGAGCTCGTTGAGTTGATGGGCGGTTCGATCGCCGCCGAAAGCCTGGTCGGCGTCGGCTCCACGTTCAGCTTCACGCTGCCGCTGGCGCTGGGCACGGCGCCGGCCATCGATCCTTCCAGCCTGCCGCGCAAGGAGCACCATGCCTATCGCCTGCGCGTGCTGTGCGCCGAGGACGTGCGCACCAACCAGATCATCGTCAGCACGCTGCTGGAAAACATGGGCCACGATATCCGCGTGGTGGAAAACGGCCTGCAGGCGCTGCACGCGCTCAGCACCGCCGCCTACGACCTGGTACTGATGGACGGCCGCATGCCGATGATGGATGGCGAACAGGCCGCGCGCCTGATCCGCAGCGGCGGCAGCGAAGACTACCGCGTGCTCGATCCCGGCATCCCGATCATCGCGCTCACCGCCAACGCCAGCGACCATGACCGCGCGCGCTATCTGGCGGTGGGCATGGACGGCTTCCTCAGCAAGCCGGTCGACGAGCGTCTGCTGTACGACCAGATCGAGAAGACCATCGCCCAGCACCTGAGCCGCGGCCGGCCGCTGCGGCCGACCGACGCCGCGCGCCTCGCCGCCACCCGCGCGCAATCGCTCGACGAGCAGTTCGGCGTGGCGCCGGCGGTCGAGAAGCGCGTCGATCCCTCCACGGTGCAGATCATGCCGCTGGCCGGCCTGTCGCACTCGCACATGCAGCGCATCACGCAGGCCTTCCTGGATGAAGCGCCGCGCCGGCTGGAGAACGCGCGTGCCGCCGTCACTGCCGCCAACGCCCACGCGGCGGCGGCGGCGATCCATGCGCTCAAGGGCAGCGCCGGCTATCTGAGCTCGACCCATCTGCACACGCTGTGCCACGAGATGGAGGCCGCCGCCGCCGCCGGCGATCTGGACGAAGTCACCCGCCGCCTGCCAGGCGTGGCCGCCGCGCTGGACCAGGCCTGCAACGACCTGCGCCGCGCCGCCAGCAACGATGTGTCCATGTCGCAGCAGGAATCGACGACCTGACCTGCGAGCCCACAGTGACACTGCTACACTGGCGGCATCCAACCAAGGAGACGCCGCATGTCCAACCGCACGCTCAACCTCACCGACCCACTGTACGATTATGTGCTGGCGCATTCGCTGCGCGAGCATCCAGCGCAGACCGCCCTGCGCGACGCCACCCGTGGCCACGAACGCGCCACCATGCAGATCGCACCCGAGCAGGGGCAATTCATGGCGATGCTGGCCAAGCTGACCGGCGCCCGCAACACCATCGAGATCGGCGTGTTCACCGGCTACAGCGCGCTGTCGGTGGCGCTGGCGCTGCCGGCCGACGGCCGCATCCTGGCCTGCGACATCAGCGACGAGTACACCCGCATCGGCAAGCCGTTCTGGGCGCAGGCCGGCGTCGCCGATAAAATCGATCTGCAGCTGGCCCCCGCGCTGGCCACACTGGATGCGCGCCTTGCCGCCGGCGAGGCAGGCCGCTACGACTTCGCCTTCATCGACGCGGACAAGATCAACTACGATGGCTACTACGAGCGCTGCTTGCGGCTGGTGCGGCCCGGCGGCTTGATCGTGATCGACAACACGTTGTGGAGCGGCCGCGTCGCCGAACGGGCCGACAGCGACGACACCGCCGCGCTGCAAGCGTTGAACCTCAAGCTGCACCACGACGAACGCATCGACCTGTCGCTGCTGCCGCTGGGCGACGGCCTGACGCTGGCCCGCCGCCGCTAGGGTTCATTTGGGCCGCGCCGGATGCACCACCGCATCCGGCTTGGTCAGCCAGCCGGTGCGCAGTTGCCCCACGGCGGCGGCCACCGAGCGGGCAACGTCGCGCACCTCCTGCTGAAGCTTCTCGTCGGCATCGAGCACCTCGTGGCTTGCGGCATAGGATGTGTAATAGCCGACGTAGCGGTCCAGCGCCGACTCCTTGCCGGCGTCGATCAATCCCATCCAGTCCAGCCAATCGGCCAGGTCGCGGCGCACGCCTTCCGCGCCGGCCACGTCGCCGTGCACCACCAGCCCGTAGGCGCGGCCGGCCAAATGTTTGGGATAGTCCCAGCCGGCCAGCTCCAGCGCCTTGGCTTCCTGCGCATGCTTGCCATGGGTGCTGGTGGGATCGGGGTTGCCACCGTCCGCGCACACCAGCCGGTCCATCATCAGCTTCAGCACCGACGGCGCCTGGTACCAGTAGACCGGGGTCAGGATGATGACGCCGTGCGCGGCCACCCATTTTTCGTAGATCTCCGCCATCCAGTCGCCGGTCTGGCGCTGGCCGTGGTTGGGATAGCAACTGCACGGCCAGTGGCACAGCGGCATCGCGGTCGAGACGCAGCCTTTGCAAGGATGGATGTGCAGGTCGTAGCCGGAAGTGAGCAGGCTCAGATCCAATAGATCGTTCTCGATATCGGATTCGGCCAGCGCCTGCTGCGCCCACTGCGCCATGCGGAAAGTCTTGGAGATTTCGCCGGGACAGCTGCCATCGTTGCGGGCGGCGCCCACGACGAGCAGCACACGGGAACGCGTGGCCACGTCCTTTTGACGCTTTTCGGCGGCCAGCAGGCGGTCGCGCGTCGCCCGCCATTCGACCGATAGCTCGTAGTCGGGATCGGCAAAGCCGCTGCCCGCCTTTTGCGTGACCGGCGCCTTGCGGCCGTCGCGGTAACTGGTCCAGGCTATTTCCTCGACCTGCGCCAGCGCCGACCGCACCGGCCCGAAAGCCGGGTCCTGGAACGAGCGCATGAACTGCATATGGAACTCATCACGGCCCAGTGGCGCCGGCGCCTGGCCGGTGCGTACCTTTGGCGCAGCATCTGTCATCACAGCCTCCACGGAAGGCTGCAGCGTGACACAGCTTGTCGGCAGCTTCCGTGCGCTGGCTTACACAAACCGTCCGGCGACCGGCCTGCGACGCCGGCGCCCTCGCCTCAGAAGTCGGTCTCGCCCTCGATCACGGCCGGGTGGCCGCTCATCGCGCGCGAGGTCTGCATGCCGGCCATTACCGCCGCTTCCACGCAACCAGCGTTCAAGCCGGTCTTGATCCAGTCGCCCGTCAGATACAGGTTGGAGAAGCCGGATTGGTCGGTCTGCAAGCGGTACTTGGTGCTGTTCACCACCGACATCACGTAGCGCTCGGACGGATCGACGTTGGCGCGCCAGTACTGGCTGTCGAAGCGCGCCACGCCGGTCGCTTCGCTGCCGTCCACCAGCCATTGCCACGGGAAGGCGCCGGCCGGCCCGGCCGCCGACCACAGCGAGGCTATCCTCTTGCTCAACTGCTCGACCGCGCCCTCCTTCGCCAGCGCCGTCATGCGCGCAGGGAAGCCGCTGTCGCTCACCGGCGGATAGCTCGTCACCGGCAATGCGCTGCAGAAGTAGGACACGTTGCGCGGGTCCAGCGGCGCCGGCCAGGCCTCACGGCACAGCAGCTGGTCCATCGGCGCCCAGGTGTCGTAAGGTTCGCTGAAGCCGCTCAACACCGGCTGCTGGCCGTCGGGCTGATAGTCCCAGCCCATCTGCTTCAGGTCCTTGTCCAGCCAGACCTGGTAGGCCTGCGTGGCCACCGTCTGCACCTGTTCATAGGTGGTGTTCAGCGCCGGGCTTTGCGCCAGCAGTTGCGGGCACACAGCCTTGAGCGAACCGACCGAGATGCCGAACACCACCTGGTCGAAATCGACGCCGCGCTTGAGCGTCAGCAAAGGCAGCTCCTTGTCGAACCGCTGGTGGTACAGCTTGGGCCAGTCGCTCCAGTAGGATTCCAGGTTGACGTCGTGCGCCTGCAGCAGCGCGGCTTGGGCCGGATCGATCTGGCCGTAGTTCGGGGTGCTGGGCCAGCAGGCCAGGTCCTTCACATCCACCAGCGGATCGTAGGCCGCGCCCTTCAGCGCCACCTGCTGCGTCATGCGAATGCTGCCGATCTGGCGGCCGTCCGGCACCAACTCCTCGACCTTGTGGAAGAACTTGAACTTGACGCCGCGCGCCAGCAAGGCCTGGTACAGCGGTGTGAACACCGTGTCGCCCATCCCCGCCTGCATCTTGAACATGATGCCGCCTTTGTAGGCCAGGCCGATGCGCGCCATCGCCCGCAGCAGCGTACCCGCTTCGATATTCGGTTTGCCGAAATCGCCGCCCTCGAAGGCGAACACCAGGTCGTAGAAACCGCGCACCGGCGCCGAATCCACGCAGAGGTCTTCATCGCCGCCGTGGTTGCGCAGCCACTGACGGAAATCGACGTCGTTGATCACGTCAAAGCCGTCGCGTATCACGCCATCCTCAAACACGCCCTTCATCACCGTCACGCCCAGGTCCAGGCAGATGAACAGGCGACGGACGTCATCGCTGGCGTCGCCGTCGGCGCGGTCGATCAGACTGCGGTAGCGCGCGTGCAAGCGCTGACGCACTCCCACCAGCGCACCCGCCAACGCCCGGTGCTCGCCCTCCGTATGCCGCGCGACGTCGGCCGACAGGTTGGCCACCATGCCATATAAGGCACTGCCTAGCAGCGACATGTCCTCCAGCAGTTCGTGCGCCGACGAGGTCACGCCTTCCGCCAGGTGATACAGCCAGTCCGGCAGTATGCCAGTGTGGTGCTCGTGCGGCGGCAGTTCCAGCTCGCGGGTCAGCTTGTCCAGGCTCTTGATCCATTGCTCGATCCAGCCCATCATCGCCACCGCCAGCTGCCACAGCGTGATCTGCTCGCTGCCCTCGCCCGGTTCGCCCGGCAGCGTCGGGAACACGATGGACCAGTTGTGCCACTGGTCGCCGACCTGCTCCGACAGCGCCACGTAATCCTGCTGCTTGAAGGCGTCGCGCCAGGTCGCCAGCGGCGCGCCGGCCGGGCGATCGAGGCTGGCGTAGGCGGCCTTGATCATCTTGAACGCGTTGGAGTAAAAGCCGAACCAGATGTGCAGGCCGTGTTCTTCGATACGCTGGCCGTATTGCGCGTTGCGCCCGCTGGCGCCCTTGCCACCCAGGCGCCAGCCTTGCTGGTAGACCGTGATGTCGTAGTTGTTCTGCCAGCCCGGCAGGTCGCTCAGGTAGTAGGCCGCCGTCATCGAGCCGACGCCGCCGCCGAGGATGGCGATTTTCTGCGGCGCGATCGAGGAATTGTCGATCAGCTCCTCGCCCGGCTGCGCGGTGAAATCGAAGTTCAGCTTGTACGGCAGGATGGCGGCCTGCGCGCCCAGTTGCAGGCCCAGCGTCTCGTTCAACGGGAAGCTGTCGAAGGCGTGCAGCACGCATTCGTATTCGTAGCCCAGCAGTTTGCCCCCGTGGATCTTGTCGATGGTGGCCGGCGCCGCCAGGATGGCCTGGTACACGGCTTTCAGGCCGGCGCTGTCCGGGAACTGCTTGAGGAAGATCTGGTCGATGCGCGGATTGCGCAGCAGCGAGATGATGTCGTCCCAGCCCGCCACGTCGAGGTTGAAGAAGTCCGGGATGGACAGGAACAGTTCTATCGCCTGTTCGATCAGATCGAGCACGCTGGTGACGGGCTTTTCGATGCCGGTCTTGCGGGTCGCGTTCACTTCCAGCAGCGGATGCATGGCGATTTTGGTTTCCGGCGCAAACGGTTGGAAGCCCTTGGCCGCGACAGAGCAGCGCAACGGCTCGGTGCCGGCGGCCGGGATCTCGTACTCGCACAGATATTTGGGATAGCCGAACAGTTCGCGGCCGTTAATCAGCGCCATCGCGTCGTCGACGAAGATGTGCGCGGGGTAGTAGTAGATGTGGGCCAGCTTGCCCTCGTCGTCCATGGCGCCGACCATGATCCAGGTGACGATGTCGATCTCGGTGATCCAACCCTTTGCGTGGTCGACCGGGGCCGCCGAATCGGCGTGGTTGACGCGCGTGAACGTCAGCAGCACATAGGGCGAAATCGCGTTGAAGCGCATGCGCTGTCCGGCCACCTGGTTCAGCGTGTCGTCCAGCGTGGCCTGGAGTTTGACCAGGTCGCCCTTGACGAAGAAGCCGAACATCTCGGAGTTTTTCAATTGCAGCGGCGAGTGCATCATCACCGAGCCGCCCTGGTAGATATATGAAGGTCTGGTCGTCATAGCTCATTCGTCGGGGGTTGAACAGCGTTCCAGTGTATTGCAAAATCACTCTTCATTGCCAAAAAATAATTCGCCGCCGTGGGTGTAGGATGTAGCCTGAGCCACAGACAAGGAACACCGCATGGGCCGCGATCAACATGAAACCCGCGCCTGGGTCCGCATGCCGTCGGAACGCCGGCTGGACCTGCTCGACCCCACGCCGTTCGACTGGGAAGACAGCGACCTGGCGCTGGGCCTGGCGCGCACCTATCGCTGGGGCGGGCATTCGGCGTGGCCGCTGCCGCTGTCGGTGGCGCAGCACTCGCTGACGGTGATGCATTTGCGCGCGGCCGCCAGCACGGCGGTCGGGCTGGCGTTGCCGCCGCTGGCCGCGCTGCGCGAACTGCTGCACGATGCGGAGGAAGGCTTGCTGGGATTCGATTGCGTCTCGCCGCTGAAGCCCTTCCTGGGCGAAGGCTTCAAGGCGTTGACGGTGCGGCTGGAACGCGCGGTGTTCCTGCGCTACGGCCTGCAGCATTGGACGCCGAAGGAACACGCCGCCCACAAGATGGCCGACCGGCTGGCTGCGGCCAGCGAAGCGGTGCATGTGGTGGGATGGTCGGCCAAGGAAGTGCTGCACACGTTGAAGATCGCGGTGCCGCCGTTGAACGACGATCCGCTGCAGGCCATCTACGGCGGCGCCGCGTGGGAACCATGGCCGCCGGCCATCGCCAGCGCGCGCTTCCTGGCGGAGCTGGAGCGGCTGAAAGCCCTCAGCGCCTGATACTTACGGACGATGCCGCGCACTCGGCAACGGCGCTATACTGCGGCGTAACTTTACGTGGAGATTTCATGACGACACCCGAAAACGAACTGGCCAACAACGCCAAGCTGACCGCGCTGGCGCGCGCCTTGCGCGACTTGCACAAGCAGCTGATCCATGTGGAGACGCAGTATTTTGGCGCGGTCGGCAGCCCATTGGAGCTGTTGCAGCTGGTGACGAATCATCCGCACTTCGCCTGGCTGCAAAAGCTGTCGGGCCTGATGGCGCAAATGGATGAGCGGCTCGATGAGCCGGAACCGGTCACCGTCGCCGAAGCCGGCGCTTACCGCAAGGCGATCGAGGCGCTGATCGGCCCGTCCGAGAGCGGCGACGCCGAGTTCCGCGCCAAATACAACGCCTTGCTGCACGACGGCACCGAGATCGTCATGGCGCACGGCGCCGTGCGCAAGGTGCTGGCCGGGATTACCGCCTGAAGAATCTAGGCGGTCTCGCCCGGCCCCGAGCCGATCAGCGTGGCGCCGCACGACGTCTTCATGCCGTCCACCGCCACGCGCACGCCCATCATGGTGACGGCCACCATTCCCTCGACAATCACCGGGGAACCCGTACATTTCGGGCAACTGACGCGGTGGCCGACGCCTGCCACGGGTTTGCCATGAATGGACAACAGCGGGAAACCTTCAAGGACGCGCCCACCGTGCGAGGTACGGTCGCCGAGGCGGATGATCGCTTTGCCGGACATGCGCGCTGCTCCCGTTTATTGACGAAACAAAACGGACAGCTTGGCGTCCGGCTTCTTGCCGCAGCTGCCGCGCAGTTGCGCGTCAGTCAGCTCGTCGTCGAACGACACCTGCCCCAACGCGCCCTTCAGGGGCAAGGTCAGCGTGACGGCTTCATCATAGAACATCAGGATTTGTGGCAGGGCCTTGCCCTTGCCATCCTCGGGATTGAAGACGTCCAGCACCACCTTACCGGCCCTCTCTTCAAAACCGGCAATCGCATGGCCCGCCACCTTGAAGTGGCAAGTGCCGGCTTGCTGTTCGTACACATAGTCAAACGACGGTACGCCCTTGCCGTCCACCTTCCATTGGCTGAGCTTGAGCGTGTGGTCGATGCCGGCGCGCTTGACGGTGAACGACGGCGCGCCCTCGAAGGCCTGGCTCAGGCTGGAGCACAACAGCAGCGCGGCAAAAATTACTTTATTACGCATACAAAAAATCCTGTCTAGTGAGTGGAACTGGCGGTCATCGGTGCGTGGTCGCTTTCCACGTCGTGCAGCACATAATCGTCGTCGTAATCCGGGTAGTCGGACGGATAGCGGTAGGTTACCACCATCGTCTTGGGACAGCGGCTATGGCTGACCTCGTGGCTTTCGCCCTGGTTGCCGCCCAGCGTGGCGATCAGGCGGCCGTTGGGGCTGATGCCGGCCACGAAGGTGACATGATGGCCGCCGCCGGGGAACCTGATCAAGGCCACCGCGCCCAGCGCCGGCTTGTTGTCCTTGGTCGGGCGCCCCCATCTGGCGAACGACGCCGCCAACGCGCTGCCGTTGCCTCTGTAGCCGGTGCGTCCCAGGCACCAGTTGACGAAAGCGGCGCAATACGGCGTTTCATCGATCGAAGCGGCGCTCCTCTCCAGGCCCGGCGTGGCGGTGAAGTATTCGAGGATGCGGGGGTCGTGGTTGCCCCGGCCGGTGCGGCGCTTGACGCCCTTCTCGAACTCTTCCTGCGCAACCTTCATCCATGGCGCCCGGCTGGCATGCATCAGATCGGTCTGCGGACGTTCATCCGCATTGCGGAAGAACACCGTGTGCAGGCCGGCCGTTCCTTTCGACAATGCCTGTCCCAGCGACGCCAGCGTGATGCCGCCGCTGCCGCCGTCATGATCGTTGGCGGCCGGGGCAGCGGGCGCCGAGGGCTTGACCGCGGCCTTGGCCTGCGTGCCGTGGCCTGCGGCAGCGCCATGCGCGGCGGCCGCAGAAGCGGCATGGCGCTTTTCCTGATCGGCCAGCTGCGCCTTCACATCGGGCACCCTCAGGACCTGGTCCGGGCGGATGATGTACGGCGAGCTGATGCCGTTGGCTTCGGCAAGCGCCTGGTAGCTGGTCCGGTGCGCGCTGGCGATCGAGGCCAGGCTGTCGCCCTTGAGGACTTTGTAGTCCTTGAACTTGGTTACGGCCGACGCCCCCGTTGCGGCCGGCTTGGACGCAGCCGGCGCAGCGGGCGGCTTGGCCGACGTTTTCTTGTCATGCTCGCGCGTACTGGTCTGCGCGGTAAAGGTCGGCGCGATCAGGGTAGCGGTCTTGTCCGTGGCCGGCTTGGCCAACTGGATCGGGTCCAGACCTACCCACACGTTCTGATCCTTGTCGAATACCTTGAGCCGGATATCCCCGCTCTTAGGCGTAATACGTATCACCAGGCGGCCATGGTCGTCGGTCGCCACCTCGGCCTGCTTGCCATCCTGCAGCACCTGCACCTTGGCCTTCTTGATCGCGACCTTGGCGCCGTCGAGCAGGAATACCTCCACCACCGGTAGCGCCGCCCCACAGCCACGCTTTTGCGCGCGGGCCACGCCACGCCGCATGGTAGGTCCTTCAATAATCTCGATCAAGCTCTTGGCGTACTTTTCATCGGTGGCATAGCCCGAGTCCAGCAACTCTTGCGCCTCCTTCTTGTAGTTGCCTTTGATGCCGGGTTTTTCCAGACCAGCATAGCGAGGATTAACCCGCAAGAACGTCATCCTATCCTTCAGGCTCTCGGTGATAGAGCCATAGACACGGAAGGCGTCATCAACCCATATGGTTTTACCGTTCACCTTTTCCCACACATGGAAAACCTTCGACTCGCCTTTCCAGCTTTTATCGGCTTTGATGTTGTAGATGTTATGCGTACCAGGCAGGCACTTTTCGCCCCAGCCGGTTTCCTGAGCCGCCTGCCCGAGGATAACCTCCCAGGAACATCCCGTCTGATCCGCAATCACCCGCGCAGGGCAATACAGATCGGCGATAAAATTAAGTTTGTCTTCGTACGTGTAGGCCATTACTGCATTCCGGTCGGAGAGGAATAGAAATAAAGCTTGCCGTCTTTGCTTTTGGCGACCAGCGCCCACGACGAACCGCTGGTGGCGATATTCAACGGCTCGTCACTGACCGAGTTCCAGACGACTTCCTTGCCAGTTAGTGGATCGATCTCGACCAGTGCGTTCTTGCTGCCTTTAGGACTGTCGTCACACGCTTCACGAACCGCGATCAGGCCCTTGCCGTAGCCGGCTATTGCCCTGGTACCGCAATAGCGGCTGGAATAACTTTGCTGCGGCAGCGGCTTGCCACCAGGAGGCACCGTCAACAACGTTGTGGTGTTGTCCATATAGCGCAACGCATAGGTAGTACCGTCCTCGGCCACCCCGGTGCGGACGCCCGAGCGCGTACCGAAGTTGGTGCGGGCACTCCATGCATAGCCGCCGCTCAAGCGCAACCTGGATGCGGCGAAATCGTCAATCAGCGCTCTCTTCCCAACCTTGGCCGGGGCGAAGGTGCCGGCGACATACATGCTGTCGCCGACGATACGGGCGCTCACAAACCTGGTGTAGGCGCCATTCTTGCGTATCACGGGTACTCCCTGGGTTTGCAGGGACGCATTCAGGGTTACGGTATAGACCGAGTAGTACTCGAAGTCCTCATCCACGTCCTTCAGATAGCCCGCCACCTTGATGCCATCTTGCGTCACGTCCATGGCATACGCATACTGATTGCGTGCCGGATTACTCAGCTGCTGCTTCGCGATCTGCTGACCCTTCATGTCGAAGCTATACACATAAGTCAGCGTCTGCGTGATCGGCGGCGAGCTCTTGGTGTCTACATTCGCCAAGAGATAGACGTGATCCGCGCTCGGCCTGCATTGAACGGGAAAAATACCCGCGTAATCGTCCGGCGCGGGGAACACCTTTTGCCACAGTATGGTGTTGCGTGCGCGGTCGACCAAAATCAGGCGTCCTGAAGTGGCGCCCATGTCGTCGTGATCGGCACCTGCGATGCAGACTTGCTCGCCGTTCGCGGAAAATTCCATCGCGTAGACGCTGAAGCGGCGGTCCTTTAGCTCCAACGGCAATTTCGCCGGTGCGGCGGCTGCAAGCGCATGAAGCGCAGCCATTAGCGGTAAACACAACACTGCGGTTCTTAATTGTTTCTTCATCTCGATCTCTCGTCATTTTTCAGTTCCAGCCAAACACGCTGGAATACAACACGATCTTGTCCGTGCCATCCTTGACGATTGCGGTCCACGTCGCGGCGCCGGTGCAAGGATTTTCCGATTCTGTTTTCTTGTTTCAAGTGGTCAGCGTATCGTCCGGACCTTCGATGGAGTCCTCGTCGACCGCACCTTCGGCATAGAGATCGAACACCACCTGCGGCGCATCCAGCGGCACGCTGATGGCCGGATGGCGATCGAAGATCAACTGCTCCCACTTGCCGCCGTTGACATCGACCTCGATGCGCGCCGGTTCGCCGCTGTCGGTAAATAATGGCGCCGACTTGCCCTTGCCGTCGAGCGTGCCGCGTCCCAGCACCTGGTTGGTGCGCGACAGGAAGGTGTATTTCAACGCCCTGGCGCCGCCCGGCAAGTTCCACAGTGCCGGATCGACGAACACCTGCTGGCTGAATTTCTTCGGCACCGCTTTTTCGAACTCGGCCTGCTTGACCGCGTTCATGTTCTTCGGCCCTTCCATCGTGTGCTGGCCGGCCTGCGACAGCCACTGGCCGCCCGTCCCCTGCTCGATGCCCTTGGCATTGATGCGGATGAAGCTGCCGCCGGCGTTGAGCAAGATCTCCTTGGCCGCCGTGATCTCGATATTCATCTTCGTACTGATCAGCTTGAGCACCTGCTCGGCAATGATTTCCACATTGTCGCTCTGCGCCTGGATTTCGACCTTGCCCTTGGCGGCGAACAGCTTCATGCCCGCTTTCGAGACAAACAGGCTGATCTTTTCTGTCACGCTGGCGAACAGGCTCTTGCCAGCGGCGATGGACACATGGCCACCGCTGCTGATGGCCGCATGCTGGCCGCTCTGGATGTGCGTGCTTTCCGGAGTGCTGCTGGCGATGCCGGCAGGGCTGGACAATACCAGATGCGGCGCCGCGAATTCGCCCTGCGCCGCACCGTTGCCGCGCACTGCCTCGTATTGCGCGCGCAGCGCATCGCCGGCCTCGCTCTGGTCGATGCCGGTTTTCTGCGCATCCTGGTGCTGAGCCGCTTCCGCCAGCTGCTGGTGCAGCGCCGCGCCCGAGCTCAGGCGGGCCACAGTCTCGCCCATGTCCTTGATGTGCGAGGCCGCCTGCGGGCGCGCCTCGGTGGTCAACAGCATGCCCTTGCCGGCACGCAGCGCCCCCCAAGCTTCGGTGGCCAGCTCGAAGCCTTCGCCACGAGGGTCCTTGCGGCCGCTGTTGTCCTCGATCCGCGTGATATGGCCCAGCGACAGCTGGCTGTGCGCATGGTCGCTTTTCAGCTGCGCCTGGATGCCGGCGTTGGTGTCGTCGAGGATCAGATGGTTGCTGCGGCCGGGCGCGGCGTTGCCGCCGTTCGGCGTCAGTTCGCGACTGCGCAATCCGGTCAACGCCTGCTGTGCGGGCAAGGCCCAGGGCGGCTGGTGCAACTCATTGAATACGGTGCCGGTAACGATCGGCCGGTCCGGCGATCCGCCCAACCACTGGACGATCACCTCGGTGCCGACCCGCGGCACCGCCGATGCGCCCAACTCGCTACCGCCCCAAGCGCTGGCCACGCGCACCCAGGAAGAGCTCTGTTCGTTGTTGTTGCCGACACGGTCCCAGTGGAACTGCAGCCGTACGCGGCCGTATTCCTCGGTATGAATGCCGTCCGGCCCGCTTGGCCCCACCACGGTGGCGGTCTGCGGCGCAGTGATGCGGGTGTCGACACTGTGGTAGCCGCGCCCCGGCCGCCAGGGAATCGTCTTGCGTATGCAGGTCAGGCGGTTGCCATACTGGGCGCCGGCATCCTCGCCCTCCGTGGTTTGCAGATAGTTGTTGGTGACCACATGGGTAACGCCAACAATCAGGAACGTATTCTTGTCGTTGTCGCCGGCAACGTCGAAGTGACCGTCAAGTTCGAACGCGCGCCCAGGCTGCAACCGCCGGCAATTGCCGGCGCCGTCGAAATGCTTGCCGGACGCTTCCAGCTCTTCGATGCGCAAGCGCGCCAGCCGGTCTGCGCCACGGCCGTCGATGAAGGCATAGGCGCCAGCGTACTCGTAGCTCTCTACGTTCAGCACCGCGCCCTGTTGATTGACGGTCGGCAGGCTGAACTGGGCCGGTATTGGCTGCTTGAAATTGAAGGCGCTCAGCGCGACGGTGCCGGCGACGATCTGGCGCACCGGCGACCAGTCGCCTATCGCCTCTTCTTCGACCGCACCGCCGTGGCGCTGAAACGGCACCGAGTGGCCGCCATCGATGGCGTCGGCGGCGGTGGTGTCGTCGCTCAGGACCAGCTTGTGGCCGTTGGCGCCGTGCTCGTACCAGTAACTCCAGCCGGCGGCTTCCCAACGGCGATGCAAGTAATTGTGATCGCTCTCGTCGAACTGGCAGGCGTCCGTCATCGGCGCATCGTCGCCGGCCAGGCGGCAATCCCAGTCCGGCAGCGGTGAATAGTCGGCAAAAATACTGTCGGTCTGTTCGCGCAAGGTTGCGTTGTGGAACAGATAGTTATCTTTGCGTAGCTTCAAATAGGCCAGCCACGGCGCCAGCGAGGCTTCGTAGAACACCACGCCGCCGTCGGTCTTGAGCAGGCGGAAGCGAAAGACATAGCCGGTGAAATAGCGCAGGCTGCCATCGCCGCGCACCAATTCCACACACATCAGCTTGCCCTGAACGTCCTTCAAGGCCAATGAGGCGTTGTCGGACAGCAGCTCGACCCGGTAGTCGAAGTCACGCGACAACGCTTCGTCCGCTTCCAGTTTATTTGGCAGCAGTTGCGCGTCAGGACCGTCCCCTTGAGGAAAGGACAGGCGCAAAATTCGTTTATTCTGCCGGCGGGCGATCACATCGCGCAAAAGAGTACTAGCATCCAACATTACTGTCGCCATAGAAAATTATTTGTGGACGAGAATGTTATCATGGAGGCAAAATTGATGCGATTCAATTGAAAATCCGGCTATCCATTTCTCCTGCGCGTCAAAAAGCGCCGGCCGTTACGTCCAGCCGGCGCCAAAGGTTAGCGGACGGTAATCTTGCCGGTCCCCGCATTGCCCAGGACCGCAGCCTTGACCGCCGACGCGTCCAGCAAGGGAGCGGAATAAGGCAAAGTCCAGCCCACCGCACTGCTGAAGCTGCATGCACCGCCCGCCGTCAGCGCGCCGCCGTTCAGCAGAGACCCCGCATCGGTGACCGCGCCGGTCTTGCTCGACGAACCCGGATTGGTCATGATATTGGAACAGCTGGTGGCGCCAGCGATGTCGAAAGCGTTGTTCTGCGAAATGATCTTCGCCTTGTACGCCACCCCGATGCTGTACTGGTGCGGATAAATCGGATGCGAGCGCGAGCCTTCGAAGTAGTTGTTGTAGATGTGAACCTTGCCGAAGCGCACGCGCGGCGCGCGCTCCGCCACGTTCAGGAAATGGTTGTTGTTGAAGGTGACCGTCAAATGGCCGTCGTCGCTGGTCTTGGAATCCGACGAACCGATCAGATTATTCTTTTCATGTAGCTCGAAGCGGTTGTTGGAGACCGTCACGTAGTCCGAACCATTCTTGACGTCCAATGCGCCATCATGGCATTCCTTGATCTTGCCATTCTCGATGGGCAGCTGGTCATCGGTCTTCGGCGCGTCGGTGAAGACATTGTGGTCGATCCACACATTCTTCGACGCCAGGATGGTGACGCCGTCATATTCGGAATTCCAGTTGCCGGCGCTGCCGTCGTTCGGATCCCAGACCGGGACGATATCGCATGGATTGACGATGTTGATGTTGCGGACGATGACGTTTTGTTTGCCGTTGATGACGATGTTGGCATTGACCAGCTTGGTATCGCCGCCCATGCCGATCAGCGTTGTGTTGCTGCCCAGTCGGATCTGCAAGCGGGCGGCCTGGTCGGTGGTGCTGGTGTAGGGTCCGCCGTTGTCCGCACTCGTTGGATCGATCGTGCCGTACAGCTTGATGATCTTCGGATTGTCTCCCTGGGCCGTGATGGCGGCCATCAATTGCGAAGCCGAGTTGACCTTGTAGATGGCCGTGGCGGGCGCCGCCGCGCCACCTGTGGTGCCGCCGTTCTGTCCCGCCCAGCCCGTGGCCGGTGCAGCTTCGAATGTGGCGTCGGCTGGGGTTGGTGTCGGTGTCGGTGTCGGTGTCGGTGTCGGTGTCGGTGTTGGCGTTGGCGTTGGCGTTGGCGTTGGCGCTGGGGTCGGTGTCGGTGTCGGTGTAGACAGCGGGCCGACTGCACACTTTTTGGCCAGTCCAGGATTAGGATCGCTGCCGAAGGTAGCCGTGGCACACAGGACGTCGCCGGACAGGGTGGCGATCACCCATTTGTCCTTGATGCCATACGACACCTGCCTGCCGCTCGCTCCCGCTTTGCAGGTGCCGCCCTCGTCGGCGCATTTCGAATACCCGCTGGGCCAATCGGCAGCGGATGCAGCGCCGCCGCACAACAGCGCTACGGCGCCAAAAATGATGGTTTCTTTCATAGCCACAAGTCAGTCTCCTTAAGATAGATGTCTGAATTTATTAACCAGAAACTCGCCGCGACCGATGACTAACTAACCATGTCATCGTACAACGGCGATAGACATCATATGACTTAATGAGAAAAAAGGCTCAAAAACAGCAAAATAATGCCAAATCGCCCAACAAAAATACATCAACATTCATGAAATTTTACAATGAGATCATATCACTTGATTATCAGAAATATTGGCGCGGCGGGACTGTCACATGCCGCGCAAGCAATTCCTGAAGAAAAGCCGCTAAGCAGCCGTATTTAAAGCCCTTTTCACAGATATCCACATCAACTGTGGATAAGGTTGTGAATAACCACCTCTTGACAGCCGAGAACGCCTTTAACGGCGCGGGATTCAACAAAATGCCTAATCCACAGGCAGATTTATTACCCTGTCAAATCAATGACTTACATCATATAAAATTCAGACCTCAAAGGTTTTTCGGCCCGCTTGAAAAATATTTTTTTGTGCATAAGTCGGCGGGGAGACACTCCGGTGCACGCCTGCCGGGGAATCCTTTGACAAAAGTGCTAGCAAGGAATAGTGTCACTCTGAAGGTCCGCAATTCCCTTCTTCGACTTATCGCGGGATCCATGCATGAATCAGAATGACGACGACACCGATTGGATGATAGAGGACGAGGCCCCACCGGCCAGCCAGCCCCAGCCAGGCAAGCCCGGCGCCGCGCCGACGCCGGCCCCGTGGCGGGTGCTGATCGTGGACGACGATGTCGATGTCCACGTGGTCACCAAATTCTCATTGAGCAATGTCTGCTTCCAGGGACGCCGGCTGAGCTTCCTGCATGCCTACAGCGGCGAAGAAGCGCTGACGACGCTGCGTACCACGCCCGACATCGCGCTGGTGCTGCTGGACGTCATCATGGAAACCAGCGATGCCGGCCTGAACGTGGCCCGCCACATCCGCGACACCCTGCACAACAAGCTGGTGCGCATCGTGCTGCGCACCGGCCAGCCGGGACAGGCGCTGGAACACAGCATCATCCTCGACTACGACATCAACGATTTCTGGTGCAAGACCGACCTCACCACGCGCAAGCTGTTCACCACGGTGATTTCGTCGCTGCGCGCCTATTCCGGACTGGAGCAGGCGCACCGGCAGATACAGGCGCTGCAACAGGAACTGGACCAGGCGAAAACCGTGCTGGCCGCGGTGGACCAGCACGCCGCCATGGTGACGCTCGACGCGCGCGGCAAGATTATCGCGGTCAACGATAAATTCTGCACGGTGTTCCAGTACAGCCGAGAGGAATTGCAAGGCGCCGATCCGCGCCTGCTGCACGCCCCGCCCTATCCGCCGGACCAGCTGGCCGACGCCCTGAAAGCGCTGAAGGAAGGCGAAGCCTGGACCGACGTGGTCAGCGCCTGGCGCCGCGACGGCCAGGAAGTACGGTTGCGCGCCACCGTGACGGCCACCGCCGACATCCCGCCGCGCTACATCGTCGTCGCCAGCGTCCTGCAAGCGCTCAAACGTCCGCTGTAACGCCGTAAGTCGCGGATTGTTATAGCACTTTTCAGGATATCCACAGAGGCTGTGGATATCTATGTGGATATCACCCCATTGACACCGCAGGGAGGCTTTACCTATGCGGTTTTCAACAAACTGCCCATCCAAAAGGCAAAATCAAACCTCTTACAAATCAAACACTTAGCGCACCACGTATTGTGACAAGAAAATATTTTGAAAATAATTCTTGTCAACATGGTTTGTGCATAAGTAAACGCGGCGCCGCTCCGGGCGGCGCTCTCAATGTGGGGATTTTCGGCGCTGTTCGGGGTGTAATAACACCCGTTCGATCACTTGCGGATCGACGTTGTGGGATTTCATGTATTCGATCGCACAAACGGTATTAAAGCTGGACTGCACCTGAATGCCGCGATTCACCGCGGCACTACATTGCTCGTCGCTACGTTGCTGCAATAACGAAACGTTCATCATGTTCCTTAGGAAGAAGTAAAGGTCGAGACTTTGATCTGCGTCATGCCTAGGCCAGTATGGGCGACCGTAGACTAAAGTCAATGTCAGCTTCCTATCAATTCCGATTTAAAACTCGCCATGTACCTGAGTTCATAGACATGCGGCAATACCGGCGCGATAATGGTGCATGCCTACCGATCCGCCACGCCACCGCCCCGCCTCGCTACTTGATCTATTCGTCTCTTTCACCATTTTGGCGCTCCAGGGTTTTGGCGGCGTCCTGGCGGTCGTGCAACGTGAGTTGGTCGAACGCAAGCGCTGGCTGACCCAGGAAGAGTTTATCGAGGAATGGGCAGTCGCCCAGATCATGCCCGGCCCCAACGTGGTCAATCTGGCGCTGATGATCGGCAACCGCTACTTCGGCCTGCGCGGCGGCCTGGTCGCGCTGGCCGGCATGCTCACCGTGCCGCTGCTGGTGGCGCTGGTGCTGGCCGTGCTGCACTCCCATTATGCGCACCACCCCGGCGTGGCCGGCGCGCTGCGCGGCATGGCGGCGGTGTCGGCCGGCATGATCGCCGCCACCGGCCTCAAGCTGGCCTCCGCGCTCAACAAACATCCGCTGCCGATGTGGCTGACCGCCGCCATCGCCCTGCTGTGCGTGATGTTCGTGGTGCTGCTGCATCTGCCGCTGGCCTACACCCTGCTGATTTTGGGCAGCATCGGCGTCACGCTCACTTACCGCAAGTTGAAGGGGCATCAGCCATGAACGACGCCCCGCTGCACCTGGTACTGAGCCTGGGCGACTGGATCAGCCTGTTCGCCCATTACATGCTGTTGTCGTTGATGTCGATCGGCGGCGCGATTTCCACCACCTCCGAAATGCACCGCTTCCTGGTCGAGGAACATCACTGGCTGACGCAATCACAGTTCAACGATTCGATCGCCATCGCCCAGGCTGCGCCGGGGCCGAACGTGCTGTTTGTGGCGCTAATGGGCTGGAACGTGGGCCTGAACGCGGGCAGCTACGCGGCGGCGATGGCCGGCGTGCTGGTGACGATGGTGGGCATCATGGTGCCGAGCACCACCCTGACCTATCTGGCGGCGCGCTGGGGCCACCAGAATCGCGAACTGCTGGGCGTGCGCGCCTTCAAGCAAGGCATGGCGCCGGTGGTGGTCGGACTGATGGTGTCAGTGGGGATCATACTCGGCAGCGCGCATCACAGCTGGACCGCCGATTGGCCCTTGTGGACCTTGTCGGTGGCGGCCGGCCTGGTGATCTGGCGTACCCGCATCCACTTGCTGTGGATGCTGGCCGGCGGCGCCTTGCTGGGATGGTTCCAGCTGGTGTGACGCCGCCAGGCTTGCTGCAATTAGTCCTTGATCGCTTCGACCGAGAACGTCAGGGTCACGTCGTCGCCGACGTTAGGCGCGTATTTGCCGGCGTTGAACTCGGTGCGCTTGATGGTGGCGGTGGCGTTGGCGCCGCAGGCCAGCTTCTTCATCATCGGGTGATCCATGCACTGAAAATGGGTCACGGTCAGCGTCACCGGCTTGGTGATGCCTTTGATCGTCAGGTTGCCTTCGATGGTAGACGGCACGTCGCCCTTGAAGTTGAACTTGGTCGACTTGTAGGTGATGGTCGGGAACTTGCCGGTGTCCAGGAAGTCTTCGCCCTGGATGTGGCCGTCGAACAGCTTGGAACCGGTGTCCACCGATTTGGTATCGATCACGGCTTCAACCGAACCGGTCTTGGCGGCGCGGTCCAGCACGATCTTGGCGGTCGTGTTGTTGAAGCGGCTTTGCTGCAGCGAGTAGCCGAAGTGGCTGTATTCGAAACGGGCAAAGGTGTGATTCGCATCGGAGGTGAAGCTTTCCGGCGCGGCGAAGGCGGACATCGAGATACCAGCGGCAACCAGCAGGGCGAAGATTTTTTTCATTAGTAAGACTCCATGATGTGGAAACAAGAGATAAAGACTCGCCCCGGCCGCCACGGCGGCCCGGTGCATGTCCTTCGAGTGAACCGATTATGCTCGTCACACCTGATGTTGTAAAACGAAAAATTTACCGCCTTACTATCGATAAAATCGATCATAAGCGCTAAACAGCATCTCAAGCCGCTGCGCCGGCCACCGCCGGATGATGCAGGATGCGGCTCAGCAGCCGCTGCTCCAGCGCAGCAAACGCCGCACTGCCGCGCGCGCGCGGACGCGGCAAGTCCACCTTCAGGTCCAGCGTGATGCGGCCCGCCTCGATCAACACCACGCGGTCGGCCAGGGCCAGCGCCTCCTGCACGTCGTGTGTGACCAGCACGGCGGTAAAGCCGCGCGTCTGCCACAGCGCCTCGATCAGCTGCTGCATCTCGATGCGGGTCAGCGCATCGAGTGCGCCCAGCGGCTCGTCCAGCAGCAGCAGCTGCGGCTCGTGCAGCAAGGCCCGCGCCAGCGCCACCCGCTGCCGCTGGCCGCCCGACAATTCAGCCGGCCAGTCATCGGCGCGGTCGGCCAGGCCTACGGTGGCGAGCGTGGCGGCCGCCGCGTTCAGCGAATGCGGCATGCCGATCGCCACATTCTCCAGCACCGATTTCCACGGCAGCAGGCGCGCCTCCTGGAACATGATGCGGATGCTGGCGGCGATGCTGCCGCTGCCGACGGCGATGCTGCCGGCGTCGGCAGCGTCCAGTCCCGCGATGGCGCGCAGCAGCGTGCTTTTGCCGCAGCCGCTGCGGCCAACCACGGCGACGAATTCGCCGGCGCGCAATTCCAGCCGCACATCGCTCAGCACCCGCCGGGCGCCAAACGATTTGCTGACGCCGTCCAGCGCCAGCGACACCCCCTGCCGCCGCACGGGCGTGGGAGCGGCCGGCCGGCCGCTCACTGAGTGGCCGGCGTCAAATAGAGCGGTCGAAATATACATACGGTTTCTTTCATTAACGGTAAGCGGGATTCCAGCGCAGGAAGTGCCTCTCCATCCCGCGCGACAGCAGGTCGGCCAGTTTTCCCAGCAGGGCGTACAGCAGGATGCCCACCAGGACCACGTCCGTTTGCAGGAACTCGCGGGCGTTCATGGTCATGTAGCCGATGCCCGCCTGCGCCGAGATGGTCTCCGCCACGATCAGCAGCACCCACACCAGGCCTAGCGAGAAGCGCACGCCCACCAGGATCGACGGCAGCGCCGCCGGCAGGATCACGTCGCGGTACAGCGGCCAGCCGGACAGGCCGTAGCTGCGCGCCATTTCGATCAGCCCCTGGTCGGCGCAGCGGATGCCGTGGAAGGTATTCAGATACACGGGGAAGAACACGCCCACCGCCAGCAGGAACAGCTTGGCCGTTTCATCGATGCCGAACCACAGGATCACCAGCGGTATCAACGCCAGCGCCGGGATATTGCGCACCATTTGCAGCGTAGTGTCGAGCAGTGTTTCGGCGCGGCGCACGCTGCCGGTCAACAGCCCAAGCAACAGCCCTGCGCCGGCGCCTAGCGCGAAGCCGCTGGCCGCGCGCCACAGGCTGGTGCGCAGGTGCAGCCACAACTCGCCGGAGGCGGCCAAGCTCCAGAAGGCCCTGGCCACCGCCCACGGCTCCGGCAGGATGCGGCTGGAAAGCCAGCCCAGTTGCGACGCGGCCTGCCAGCCAGCGACCAGCAACACCGGCAGTATCCACGGCGCGAACACATTGGGACGGGCGGCGATGGTGCTCATGTCATGCCGCCTTCTTCGGCAAGATGTCGCTGGCCATCACCTCGCCGAACGGACCGCTCAGCGACTGCTCGCCGGCCGCTTTTCCCTTGCCCAGCAGCGGGAACACCAGCTCGGCGAAGCGGTACGACTCCTCCAGGTGCGGATAGCCGGAGAAGATGAAGGTCTCGATGCCGAGGTCCGCATATTCCTGGATGCGCGCCACCACCGTCTGTGGATCGCCCACCAGCGCGGTGCCGGCGCCGCCGCGCACCAGGCCCACGCCCGCCCACAGGTTGGGCGATACCTCCAGCTTGTCGCGGCGGCCGCCGTGCAGCGCGGCCATGCGCTGCTGGCCCACCGAGTCCATCTTGCCGAACGCCGCCTGCGCCTTGGCGATGATGTCGTCGTCCAGATGGCTGATCAACTCATCGGCCGCGCGCCATGCCGCCTCATTGGTCTCGCGGACAATCACGTGCAACCGGATGCCGAACTTCACGGTGCGGCCATGCGCGGCGGCGCGGGCGCGGATGTCGGCGATCTTCTCGGCCACCGCGGCCGGCGGCTCGCCCCAGGTCAGGTAGACGTCCATCTGCGCGGCCGCCAGCGCGTGCGCCGGTTCCGACGAGCCGCCGAAGTACAGCGGCGGATACGGCTTCTGCACCGCCGGGTACAGCGTCTTCGCGCCCTTGACCTTGATATGCTTGCCCTCGAAATCGTAGCCGGCCTCGCCGCCCTCGCCCGACAGCGAGGCGCGCCACACGCGAATGAATTCATCCGAGATCTCGTAGCGCTTGGCGTGGTCGGCGAACAGGCCGTCCGCTTCCAGCTCGCCCTGGTCGCCGCCGGTGACGACGTTGATCAGCAGGCGGCCGTTGGACAGGCGGTCGAACGACGCGGCCATGCGCACCGCCAGTCCCGGCGTGGTCAGGCCCGGACGGATCGCCACCAGGAACTTGAGTTTTTGCGTCGCGCCGATCAGCGACGAGGCGACCACCCAGGCGTCCTCGCAGGAGCGGCCGGTGGGCAGCAGCACGCCGTCGTAGCCCAGCGTGTCGGCGGCGACCGCGCACTGCTTCAGGTAATCGGCATCGACCGGGCGCGCGCCCTTGGAGGTGCCGAGATAGCGGCCGTCGCCGTGCGTGGGAATGAACCAGAAAATATTCAGGGACATGATGGCTTCCTTAAAGGGCTTCCTTGACCACGATGGCTTTCGGGATCAACTTCAGGTTGGTGAAGGCGTCCGCCACCTTCTGCTGCTGTTCGATCACGGTCGCATTGATCGGCTTGACGCCGTAGGCATAGCGCGAGGCGGCCAGCGCCACCACGTCCACGGCCAATCCGGTCTGCGCGGCCAGGATAACGGCGACTTCCTTCTGGTTCTTCTCGCCCCACGCGTCGACCTTGGCGATTTCATCGAGCACGATGCGCACGATCTCCGGGTTCTTCTCGGCATAGCTGCGCGAGGCCAGGTAGAACTGGTGATTGGAGACCAGGCCCTTGCCATCGGCCAGCACACGAGCGCCCAGCTGCTTCTCGGCGGCGGCCAGGAACGGATCCCAGATCACCCACGCGTCCACGCTACCGCGTTCAAACGCCGCGCGCGCATCGGCCGGCGGCAGGTAGATCGCTTCGATGTCCTTGTACGCCAGGCCGGCCTTCTCCAGCGCCTTGACCAGCAGGTAGTGCACGTTGGAGCCCTTGTTCAGCACAACCTTCTTGCCCTTCAAGTCCGCCAGGCTGCGGATCTTCGAATCCTTGGGCACGACGATCGCCTCGCTGGACGGCGACGGTGGCTCATTGCCGATGTAGACCAGGTTGGCGCCCGCTGCCTGCGCAAAGATCGGAGGCGCCTCGCCGACGGTGCCGAAGTCGATGCTGCCGACGTTCAGCCCCTCCAGCAGCACGGGGCCGGCCGGGAATTCGGTCCATTTAACGGTGACGTTTTTGGCGGCCAGGCGCTGCTCCAGCGTGCCGCGTCCTTTCAGCAACGTCAGCGTGCCGTATTTCTGGTAGCCGATGCGCACTTCCTGTCTGGCCTGCGCGCTGGCGGCGGTCGGCGCGCCGGCGGCGAACACGCCCGCCGCAAACAGCAAGCCCAGTGTGTGACGGCGTGCCGCACGTTTTTGTTCGATGCTCATGGTTTTTCCTCCCCCAGATTCGTGAAGGCCAGATTAATTCCGCGACAATGAAATCAAAACGAATAGTTTTACGTTTTGATATGCGCTTTCTTCTTTATAATTTTTTGGAATATAGAAAGGGGAAAAACTTCGTTTGCCGCATGAGCGGCAGATGCGATACTGCGCGCACCGGTACCTTACAACCGGCACCAACCTCTATTTCCGATGACTACACCACTGATTCGCATCGATCATGCGAGTAAAACCTTTGCGCTGCCCGACGGCGGCCAGTTCCACGCAGTACGCGACGTTTTCCTGGAAGTGAACCAAGGCGACATCTTTGGCCTGATCGGCAAAAGCGGCGCCGGCAAATCGACCTTGCTGCGCCTGTTTAACCTGCTGGAGCAGCCCGACAGCGGCCGCGTGTTTGTCGACGGCCGCGAACTGACCGCGCTGTCCAAGCGCGACCTGCGCGACGCCCGCCGCAATATCGGCATGATTTTCCAGCAATTCAACCTGCTGCAGAACGCCACGGTGTTCGACAACGTCGCCTTCCCGCTGCGCATCCACGGCGGCATGACGCCGGAGCAGATCACCGCCCGCGTCAACGATTGCCTGGAGCTGGTGGAATTGGGCGGCAAGACGGCCAGCTATCCGGCGCAGCTGTCGGGCGGCCAGAAACAGCGCGTCGCCATCGCCCGCGCGCTGGCCAGCGGCCCTGCCGTGCTGCTGTGCGACGAACCCACGTCCGCGCTCGACGCCGAAACCACGCGCGCGCTGCTCGCCACACTGCGCGACATCAATCGCCGCCTGAACGTGACCATCGTGATCGTCAGCCACGAGCTGTCGGTGCTGGGCGAGATCTGCAACCGCGTGGCCGTGATCGAAGACGGCGCGATCGCCGAACAATTCGCGCTGGACGACGCCGCAGGCGTGGCCGAACCGCGCAAGACCGCGCTGGGCCGGGAGCTGGCGCAGCACGGCGCCGCCAGCTCATTGGCCGCCAATTCCGCCAACATCAACACCGCCAACACGGAGGCAGCCTATGTCTGAATACCTTGCCTCGCTCGACGCCATCATCGCCATGCTGCCGGAGATGTGGACCGCCCTCGGTCAAACGCTGACCATGCTCGGCATCGGACTGACCGCAGCAGTGTTGATCGGCGGCCCGCTCGGCATCCTGCTGTTCCTGGTGGCCGACGGACAATCGCTGCAAAACCGCCCCGCTTCGCTGATACTGGGGTGGTTCGTGAACACCGTGCGCTCGTTCCCGTTCATCATTTTGCTGGTGGCGCTGGTGCCGTTCACGCGCATCATCGCCGGCACCTCGATCGGGCCACTGGCCGCCGCCGTGCCGCTGTCCTTCGCCGCCATACCCTACTTCGCCCGCATGGTCGAACAGAACCTGCGTGAAGTGCCGCGCGGCGTGATCGAAGCGGCCCACGCGATGGGCGCCTCGGAGATGCAGATCGTATTGCGCGTGCTGCTGGTGGAGGCCCGTTCCGGCCTGGTGCTGGCGCTGACCGTGCTGTCGATCAGCTTCCTGTCCTACTCCGCCGTGGCCGGCGTGGTGGGCGGCGGTGGCATCGGCGACCTCGCCATCCGCTACGGCTACTACCGCTTCGAGACCGACATCATGGTCGCCACCGTCGCCATCCTGATCGCCATGGTGCAGCTGATCCAGTTCACCGGCAACCGCATCGCCAAACGCCTCGACAAACGCTAATTTAAGGGAACCAACATGAACGCACCTCGCCGCAACCTGCTGCTCGCCGCACTGACCATCGCCCTCGGCATCGCCGCGCCAAGCTACGCCAAGGACCCGAAGGAAATCGTGATCGGCACCAGCGCCGGCCCGTATGCGGACCAGATCAAGCTGGGCATCAAGCCTATCCTGGAAAAGCAGGGTTACAAGATCAAGCTGGTGGAATTCAACGACTACATCCAGCCGAACTTCGCGCTGGCCGAAGGTTCGCTGGACGCCAACGTGTTCAAGCACATCGTCTACCTGAATGAATTCGCGGCCAAGAACAAGCTGCCGCTGGCGGACCTGGTGAAGATCCCGACCGCGCCGATCGCCATCTACAGCAAGAAGCACAAGACGCTGGCCGAAGTAAAGGAAGGCGGCACCGTCGCCATGCCGAACGATCCGACCAACCAGGCGCGCGCGCTGGTGCTGCTGGATCAACTGGGCTGGATCAAGCTGCGCGACAAGTTCGATCCGGTGAAGGCGTCGGAAAAGGACATCGCCGTCAACGTCAAGAAGATCAAGCTGATCTCGCTGGACGCCGCGCAGCTGCCACGCTCCCTGCAGGACACCGACTACTCCTTCGTCAACGGTAACTACGCGCTGGCCTCGGGCATGAAGTTGAAAGAGGCGCTGTTGACCGAAAAGATCTCGTCCAACTACATCAACCTGGTGGCGATCCGCAGCGCGGACAAGGACAAGCAGTTCGCCAAGGACCTCGCGGCGGCCTACCGTTCGCGCGAGTTCCTGGCGGTGACCAACAAATACTTCCCCGACTACTCGAAGACCGAAGACCAGCTGGCGCTGGAAGCTAGCGGCGCGGCCAAGCCGGGCAAGTAATCGGGAACTCCAATCAGGCCAGCCGCTTCCTGCGCGCGGCGACGCCTGACACCAATGCGAGGCCGGCCAGGAACATGGCGTAGGACTCGGGTTCCGGCACGGCTGACACTTTGGTAAAGGAGGTCAACTCGCCCGTCATGGCGACGTTGCTGTAGTCGTATTCGGGAGAAGACCAGATTAGGGAGACCTCGGCACTGCTCCACGCTCTCAGGTCGAAGTTATTCGGGATGGAGAAATCGGACAAATTCCCCGGTTTATTATTGAAAAAATCAATCACGATGATCTGCATGTTTCCCGAAGTAACAGACAGCTGCACAAAATCGTAAGCTGCACGCACGATAGAAATATTGGGCGCCTGGGGTTTGAACATAGCCGAAGTGCCTGTTTTATCGAAAGTGATCGTCGCAGGCTTTACCACCTGTGGCGTTGACTGCCAGGGAGCCCAGTACCGCGCTGTTTGTGCATCGGAGAAGTCCAAAGGTACACCGGTATCGATCGTAAACGACCCGTGAAAATTATCGCCAATTCGCACGCCGCCGGGAATATAAACGCTCGACGTTACCTCAGCGTCGTAAGGAAAGTCTCGAAGGCTTTTGATAACCCCGGTGTATTCAAACGATACGATCTCGGCATGTGCCGACGCCGCAAATAAAAGTCCAATCAAGATGGAGGCAATACGGCGCATAGTAATTTTCATTGAGTTTCGAAAATAACATTTTATTGCAGAATAATTAATTCCGCAAATGAAATATTACGAAAGCGACACATAGTCGCTTCCGCAACTTTTATCAGTCCAAATCCGAGGCGGCGTGCCGTTCGTGCACCTGCTCTTCCGGTTCGCCGAAAGTCCGGTTGACCTTGCGGCCACGGATCACCGCCGGACGAGCGGCGATTTTGTCGGCCCAGCGGCGGACGTTTTTGTACTCCTGCACCGACAGGAATTCGCCGGCGCCGTAAATCTTTCCGAGTACCAGAACGCCATACCACGGCCAGATCGCCATGTCGGCGATGGTGTAGTCGTCGCCGGCGACGTAACGGTGATCGGCCAGTTGGCGATCCAGCACGTCGAGCTGGCGTTTGACTTCCATCGCATAGCGGTTGATCGGGTACTCCAGCTTTTCCGGCGCGTAGGCGTAGAAATGGCCGAAGCCTCCACCCAGGAACGGCGCGGAACCCATCTGCCAGAACAACCAGTTCAGCGTCTCGGTGCGCGCCGCCAGGTCCTTCGGCAGGAAGGCGCCGAACTTCTCCGCCAGGTACACCAGGATTGAACCGGATTCGAACACCCGCAACGGCTGCGCGCCGCTGCGATCCACCAGCGCGGGGATCTTCGAGTTCGGATTGATGCCAACAAAGCCGCTGGAGAACTGCTCGCCGTCGTTGATGCGTATCAGCCAGGCGTCATACTCGGCGCCGGCATGCCCGGCGGCCAACAGCTCTTCCAGCAGGATCGTCACCTTCACACCGTTCGGCGTGCCCAGTGAATACAGCTGCAAGGGATGCTGTCCGACCGGCAGTTCCTTGTCATGCGTGGGGCCCGCAACCGGGCGGTTGATGCTCGCAAAAGTGCCGCCTGATGGCGCTTCGGCCGCCCAGACTTTCGGCGGTACGTACTTCGATTGATCAGTCATTCAAAACTCCATGCAAATTCAAGCCAAAAGAATACCTTAATCGTTGCGCATCTGCGCCTGCGACACATTGCTCCCCGCCGGCACACTCTGCGTGAGCCATACGTTGCCGCCGATGGTGGAGCCGGCGCCGATGGTGATGCGGCCCAGGATGGTCGCGCCGGCGTAGATCACCACGTCGTCCTCCACCACCGGGTGACGCGGCACGCCCTTGATCAAGGTGCCTTTTTCGTCCGCCGGGAAGCGCTTGGCGCCCAGGGTCACATGCTGGTACAGGCGCACGCGCTGGCCGATGATCGCCGTCTCGCCGATCACCACGCCGGTGCCATGATCGATGAAGAAGCTGCCGCCGATCTGCGCGCCGGGATGGATGTCGATCCCGGTCAGCGAATGGCCGATGTCCGAAATCAGCCGCGCCAGAAAGGGCGAACCCAGTCGATGCAGGCTATGCGCCAGCCGGTAGTACAAAATGGCGATAGTGCCCGGATAGCACAGCATGATCTCGGCCACCGAGGTCGCCGCCGGATCACCGGAGAACGCCGCCTGCACGTCGGACACCAGCAGCCCGCGTATGCCCGGCAGGCCGGCCGCGAATTCGCGCGTGATGGCGTGCGCCTGGCGGGTCAAGGCTTCTTCATCCGGCGTGGCGTCCTCCAGCGAGAACTGCAGGCCGCGCCGGACCTGTTCCGTCAAGCGGTTCAAGGTGGTGTTGAGGGTGTCGCCGACGAAGTAGTCGATGCTCTCGTCGGTCAGGTTGGGACGGCCGTAATGCGTGGGGAACAGCACCGCGGACAGGCCGTTGACGATGATTGTCAGCGCCTCGCGCGACGGCAGCTCGCGCACCTTGCCGTGATGGCGGATGTTGTGCGTGGCCTCGCGCGACACGCGCAGCTGCTCGACCACATGGTCCAGGTTCCAATACGACGGCTTGACGCCGGTTCCATCAAAAGTATCGATAGTCATAATGTCTCGAATTATAAAAACGCATTTCGCGCTCGGATATGCGATGACTGCATATCGCGTAAAATGCTCGGTCCACTGAACAATACGCCTTAAATGAATATTTTGCTGACACTGCTGCTGGCCGGCCTTTCCATGGTCGGGCCGCTGGCCATCGACACCTATCTGCCGTCGTTCCCGGCGATCGCCCAGACCTTCGACGCGAGTCCGATGCTGATCCAGCAGACGTTGAGCATGTTCCTGTTCTGCTTTGCCTTCATGATGCTGTTCTACGGCACCCTGTCCGATTCCTTCGGCCGTCGTCCGGTGATCCTGGTGTCGCTGGTGGCCTACATCGCCGCCTCCATCGTCGGCGCGATGGCGCCGTCGATCGGCGTGCTGCTGGCCTGCCGCATTGTGCAGGGCCTGGCGGCCGGCGCCGGCTCGGTGGTCGGCCGCGCCATCGTGCAGGACCGCTTCTCCGGCGTCGCCGCGCAGAAGATCCTGGCGCATATCATGATGGTGTTCGGCCTGGCGCCCGCCATCGCGCCGGTGCTGGGCGGCTGGTTGCAGGTCAGCTTCGGCTGGCGCTCGATCTTCTGGTTCCTCAGCGCCTTCGGCGTCCTGATGTTCATCGCCGTGCAGCGCGCGCTGCCGGAAAGCCTGCCCGTCAAGGACCGCCATCCCTTCCATCTCGGCGTCATCGCCGCCAATTACTGGAAGGTGCTGCGCCACCACCAGTTCCTGCTGCTGTCGATCGCGGTCGGCATGAGCTTTGCGGGCGTGGCGCTGTATATCGGCTCGGCCGCCTACTTCGTGATGAACATCCTGCACTTGCCGGAGACGGCGTTCGCCTGGATGTTCGTGCCGCTGATCAGCGGCATGGTGGTTGGCTCGGCGCTGTCGGGTAAATTCGCGAGCAAATTCTCGCGCAACGCGCAGGTGTGGATCGGCTTTGCCATCATGATCGCCGCCGGCATCATCAACGTCGCCTACAACAGCGCCTTTGTCGCGGCCGTGCCTTACGCCGTGATGCCGCTGTTTATCTACTCGTTCGGCCTGGCGCTGGCCATGACGCCGCTGTCGCTGATCGCGCTGGAATACTTCCCGAACAACAGCGGCCTGGCGTCGTCGATGCAGTCGTTTATCCAGATGCTGCTGTTTGCTCTGGTCTCCGGCCTGGTGGCGCCGCTGCTGTTCGACAGCGCGCTGAAACTGGCCTGGGGCGTGCTCGCCAGCCTGGTCGTCAGCGTGATCGCCTGGCTACTGGCGCAGACCGGCAAGCCGCTGACGCACTGACCCCGCACTAAGCCGTCAAGGCCAGGGCGTCGGATTCACATCGATGTATTGGGCGCCGCCCTGTTCCGGTTCACGGGCATCGCCCTGAGCCTCGCCTGGCGAACGCTGTCCAGGCGCCTGCGCCGGGTTGCGCAAGCCCAGTAGCTCTTTGCGGGTCTCGACAAAGTCCGCGCTCGACAATGGATGCTCCTTGTCCGGCCAGTTTTCCTCCGCCCATCGCTGCAATTGTTCGTAGCGCTGCCAAAGTTCGTTGACGAACTGGCGGCGCGCGGTTTCCTTGTCCATGGTCCCTCCTGTGGTGGTTGCTAGTCTGTGGCAAACTGCCGATATCGTCCGTTAGCCCCCCGCACCAACATACCATGGAACTCCACATCGTCATCGAAGGCAAGAAGGACCTGGGCGGGCAGCTGTACCGCCAGTTGAGCGACTCGATCCGAAGCGGGCGGCTGGCCGACGGCCAGCAACTGCCGCCTTCCCGCCTGCTTGCCGAGCAGCTCGGCCTGTCCCGCAAGACCGTCTCCAATGTCTACACCCGCCTGACGCAAGAGCGGCTGGTGCTGGGCCAGGTCGGCAAGGGCAGCTTCGTCAGCGCGCCGGCCGAAGCCAAACCGCGCCGACAGCTCGCCATCAACCTGGCCAGCGCCGCCATCGTCGCCAAGTGGGACTCGATGCACACGCCGCTGCGCGCCCCCTTTCCGGAAGAACGCTCACGCTATGAGTTCGTCGGTGGCTGCGTCACGCCTGCCCTGTTCCCGATCGACGAATGGCGCCGCTGCATGCTGCACGGCCTGCGCCAGGACGTCAAAGGCAGCGGTATGTACCGCCAGGCGGAAGGCATCGCCGAACTGCGCGCCGCTATCGCCCACCATGCAGCCTTTGCGCGCGGCGTGGTCTGCACCGCCAACAACGTGGTCGTCACCAACGGCGCCCAGCAGGCGCTGGACCTGCTGGGGCGCGTGCTGCTCGAACCTGGCTGCGTGGTCGCCGTCGAGGAACCGGGCTACCCGGCCGCGCGCATGCTGTTCGCCAGCCAGGGCGCGCGGGTGGTCGGCATCGGCATCGACCAGGAAGGCATGCTGGTCGAGCAGATCCCGCAAGGCACGCGATTGATCTACACCACGCCGGCGCACCAATTCCCGCTGGGGATGCAGATGAGCGTGGCCCGCCGCGAGGCGCTGCTGGCGCGCGCGCTGGCGATCGGCGCCATCATCATCGAAGACGACTACGACAGCGAGTTCCGCTACGACGGCCGGCCCACCGATTCGCTGCAAAGCATGGACCGGCACGGCGTGGTGGCCTTCGTCGGCAGCTTCTCCAAGGTGATGCTGCCGGAACTGCGGCTGGGCTACGCGGTGCTGCCGGAGGCGATACTGAACGCGGCCCTCACCGTCAAGCACCTCAACGACTGGCATACCGCCACCGCCAGCCAGCATGCGCTGGCCAAGTTCATCGCCGACGGCTACCTGTCGCGCCACATCCGCCGCTGCGGCGCCACCTACGCGACGCGGCGCGAACGCCTGCAAACGCTGTTTGCCGATGTGCTGTCGCCGTGGTTCGAGCTGGTGCCGGCCAGCGCCGGCTTCCACCTGGCCGCACTGTGCAAAAAGCCGCTCGACCTGGACCTGCTGCTACGGCTGGCGCGGCGCGCCGATGTCGGCCTCCATCCCCTGTCGAACTTCTACGCATCGACGCCGCCCAGGGCGGGACTGTTCCTCGGCTACGGCGGCATCGAGACGCTCGATATCGAGATCGCGCTGCTGCGTGTGCGCGACATTCTCTTGCAAATGGAGTAAAGCTTAATCCGCATGTAGAATAGTGGATTGCTTTGTCACGACTCCGAGCCAGCCATGCGCCTCACCTCCTTCACCGACTATTCCCTGCGGACCTTGCTCTACCTGAGCGCCCACCGGGACCGGCTGGTCACGATCCAGGATATCGCCGACATGCACGCGATCTCGAAGAACCATCTGATGAAGGTGGTCTATCAGCTGGGGCAGTCCGGATGGGTGGAGACGGTACGAGGCCGCAACGGCGGCCTGCGCCTGGCGAAAGAGCCAAAGGATATCAACATCGGCGCACTGGTGCGGATGACGGAGACCGATTTCTTCATGGCCGAATGCTTCGACCGCGCAACCGACACCTGCCCGCTGACGCCCAACTGCGCGCTGAAGCACACGCTGAACGACGCCACCAAAGCCTTCCTGGCAGTGCTGGATAAACAAACCCTGCAAGACATGCTGCCGCAGGCCGCGCCCAACACCGCCAAGCCGGTGCGCATCGTGCGCGGCGCCTCGGCCCAATAACGCTAGGCCGCGTCCTGCCGCAAGCGAGGCAGCGACGACATCAGATCCGAAAAGCGCTGCCCCTGTATCATCACGTGCTCGCGCAGCAGCTTTTCCGCCAGGTCACCGTCGCCGTTGACGATGGCCTGCACCACGCCGTCATGCTCGTGGTAGGACGTGGCCAAACGGTCGCGCACCCGCAGCTGCAAACGGCGGTACGGCCGCAAGCGCCGGTACAGATTGCGCGTCTGCTCGATCAGGAACTGATTATGGCTGCCGGCGTAGATCGCCTCGTGGAATAACTCGTTCTTGTAGTAATAGACATCCGGCTCCTGCGCATCACGCGCATCCTGGCAGGCCTGGTGCGCCGCCAACAGGGCCTGCTGCTCCTCGGGCGTCATGCGCCGCGCCGCCAGGCGGCCGCAGGTCGCCTCCAGTTCCGACATCACCTCGAACATCTCCACCAACTGCTGCGGCCCCAGCTCCGCAACGATGGCGCCGCGCCGTGGGCGTATCACCACCAGGCCCATGGAGGCCAGTTGTATCAGCGTTTCCCGCACCGGCGTGCGCGAGACGCCAAAGCGCGTGGCCAGTTCGGTCTCGTCCAGGTGCTGCCCTGGTTTGAGCTCGCCGACGGCGATCATCTCTTCAATTTCTTCGCGCAGTGTGGCGGAGTGGGTGGTCATGGTGTTTTTGCAGCCTTGTGTATAACAAGCTTCATTATAAGCAGTAAATTTTGCTTGACAATGTATTCCAACGAGATATTCTTGTATACACAAAAAAGAACGTTGCATATTTTACCCATCTTGGAGGAGTTATGAGCGCAATCACCCGCAGGTCCGTACTGGCCGCCTTGGCCGCCAGCCCGTTGTTGCTGCAGCCTGCATGGGCGCAGGGCACCACCCTCAAGATTTCGCACCAATTCCCCGGCGGGACGGTCGCCGAGGGCGACTTCCGCGACCGCCTGACCCGCATGTTCGCGGCCGAGGTGGAGAAACGCAGCAAGGGCAGCCTCAAATTCGAGATCTATCCGGGTTCCTCGCTGATGAAGACCAACGCCCAGTTCTCGGCCATGCGCAAGGGCGCGCTGGACATGTCGCTGGTGCCGCTGTCGTACGCCGGCGGCGAAGTCCCGGAAGTGAACATCGGCCTGATGCCCGGCCTGGTGACTTCCTACGAGCAAGCCTACGGCTGGAAGAACGCCGAAGTGGGCAAGGAATTGAGCCGCATCCTGAACGAAAAAGGCATCGTGCTCATTAGCTGGATCTGGCAGGCCGGCGGCGTGGCTTCGCGCACCAAGCCGGTGATCGATCCGGACGACGCCAAGGGCATGAAGATACGCGGCGGCTCGCGCGAGATGGACCTGATCCTCAAGGCCGCCGGCGCCGCCGTGGTGTCGCTGCCGTCCAACGAAATCTACGCCGCCATGCAGACCGGCGCGATGGAAGCGGCGCTGACCTCCTCCACCTCGCTGATCTCGTTCCGCCTGGAGGAAGTATCGAAGGCGCTGACCACCGGCCGCGCCGGCGCCTACTGGTTCATGTTTGAGCCGCTGATGATGTCCAAGGCCATCTTCGACCGCCTGACGAAAGAACAGCAAGCCACCATCATGGCCGTCGGCGCCGAGATGGAGACCTTCGCGCTGAACTCCGCCAAGGCCGACGACTCGGAAGTGGCCAATGTCTACGCCAAAGCCAAGGCCAAGGTGGTCGACCTGAATCCGGCCGCGCTGAAAAAATGGCAGGCCATCGCCCGCACCACGGCATGGAAGGACTACGGCGAACGCAATGAAAACTGCGCCAAGCTGCTGAAACTGGCCGAGAAAACGCTATGAGCCACGGCATCGAGCTGGAGCCGCCGCGCGCCGCGGCGCCGCCGGACAACGCCATCGTCGCGATGGCGACCGCACTGCTGGGCAAGCTCAATCACGCGCTGATGATGGTGTCCATGGTCGCGCTGGTGCTGACGGCGTTCGTGCTGACCTACTCGGTGGTGTCGCGCTACTTCTTCCACGCGCCCACCGACTGGCAGGATGAAGCGTCGGTATTCATGCTGGTCGGCGTGACCTTCTTCTGCACCGCCTACGTGCAATCGCATCGCGGCCATATCGGCATTGAGGCGCTGGCGTCGCTGCTGCCGCCGCGCGTGAACGCGGCGCGGTTGTTCATGGTGGACCTGGTGTCGGCTGTGTTCTGCGCCTTCTTCTCGTGGAAATCTTGGACGCTGTTCCACGAAGCCTGGGTCGACGGCCAGACCACCTCCTCCACCTTCGCGCCGCCACTGTGGATACCCTACGCCATGATGGCCGCCGGGATGAGCATCCTCTCGCTGCAAATCGTGCTGCAAACGCTGGCACGTATGACTAACAAAACGGAGCGCGCGGCATGAGCGACCTGACTCTTGGCGCCCTGTACGGCGCCGTTACCCTGGTGGTGATGTTCTCCGGGATGCCGATCGCCTTCGCGCTGGGCGTGGTGGCCACCGGCTTCATGTACTTCTGCATGCCGCCCTCCTCACTCGACACCATCACCCAGAACGTGTACGAGGAAATGGCGTCGATCACGCTGCTGTCCATCCCCCTGTTCATCCTGAAGGGCGCGGCCATCGGCAAGTCCCCGGCCGGCAAGGACCTGTACTCCGCGATACACACATGGATGCACAAGATACCGGGCGGCCTGGGTATCGCCAACGTGTTCGCCTGCGCGCTGTTCGCGGCGATGGCCGGCTCGTCGCCGGCCACCTGCTCGGCCATCGGCTCGGCCGGCATTCCGGAAATGCGCCGTCGCGGCTACTCGCCCGGTTTCGCCGCCGGCATCATTGCCGCCGGCGGCACGCTGGGCATTTTGCTGCCGCCGTCGATCACCATGATCCTGTACGCGGTCGCCGCCGAGCAGTCGCTGGGCCGGCTGTTCCTGGCAGGGATAGGCCCCGGCGTGCTGCTGGTGCTGCTGTTTGCCGGTTACGCCGTCTACCGCGCGCACAAGGAATACAAGGCCGCGCTGGTCATCTACGAACAGGGCGGCGCCAAGTCGGCCTATCTGGAGGACGAACACTTCACGCTGGCGCAGAAGGTGGAAATGCTGCCGCGCGTGCTGCCCTTCATCATCCTGCTGATCGGCGTGATGATCGCGCTGTATGGCGGCTTCGCCACGCCGTCCGAAACGGCAGGCCTGGGCGCGCTGCTGGCGCTGGTGCTGCTGGCCGTGATCTACGGCGTGTGGCGGCCGAAGGATCTGTCGCCCATCCTCAGCTCATCGATCAAGGAATCGACGATGCTGTTGCTGATCATCGGCATGTCGCTGTTCTATTCGTACGTGATGAGCTACCTGCACATCAGCCAGTCCGCCGCCGCGTGGGTGGTCAGCCTGCACCTGTCGAAATGGCTGCTGCTGGCGGTGATCCTGCTGATGGTGATCGTGTTCGGCTTCTTCCTGCCGCCGGTATCGATTATCCTGATGACCGCGCCTATCATCCTGCCGCCGCTGAAGGCCGCCGGCTTTGACCTGATCTGGTTCGGCATCGTCATGACGGTGGTGATGGAGATGGGCCTGATCCACCCGCCGGTGGGCCTGAACATCTTCGTCATCAAGAACATCGCGCCCGACATCCCGCTCAAGGATGTGGTGTGGGGCGTGTTCCCGTTCCTGATCCTGATGTTCGTGGCGGTGCTGTTGTTGTGCGTCTTCCCGTCCATTTCGACTGGATTGCCGGACATGATCATGGGAGCAAAGTAAATGAACTGGAACACCCTTCGGGACAACCGCGAAGCGCGCCTGCAGCGGACGCGCGCCGCCTTGGGCAATCAACTGGACGGCAAGACCCTGCCCTCCGCCCGCATCGCCGACCTGCTGCACACGGTGCTGGAGTGCGGCGACCGCGTCTGCCTCGAAGGGAACAACCAGAAGCAGGCCGACTTCCTCGGCCACGCGCTGGCCAACCTGAACCCGGAACGCATCAACAACCTGCACATGCTGCAATCGGTGCTGGCGCTGCCGGAGCATCTGGACGTGTTCGAGCGCGGCGTCGCCTCCAAGCTGGACTTCTCGTTCTCCGGTCCGCAGGCGGTGCGCGTGGCGCGGCTGGCTTCCGCCGGCAAGCTCAATATCGGCGCCATCCACACCTACCTGGAGCTGTTCAGCCGCTACTTCATCGACCTGCCGCCGCGCGTCTGCCTGGTCGCGGCGGAAGCGGCGGACCGCCACGGCAATCTGTACACCGGCCCGAACACCGAGGACACGCCGGCCATCGTTGAGGCCACGGCGTTCAAGCAAGGCATCGTCATCGTGCAGGTCAATCGCATCGTCGACACCGTGCCGCGCGTGGACATTCCGGGCGACTGGGTCGATTTCGTCGTGCAGTCGCCGCGCCCCTACTACATCGAGCCGCTGTTCACGCGCGATCCGGCGCAGATCTCCGAGATCCAGGTGCTGATGGCGATGATGGCGATCAAAGGCATCTACGCCGAGTATGGCGTGCAGCGGCTGAACCACGGCATCGGCTTCGACACCGCCGCGATCGAACTGCTGCTGCCGACCTATGCGGAGTCGCTGGGCCTGCGCGGCAAGATCGGCAAGCATTGGGCGCTCAATCCGCATCCGGCGCTGATCCCGGCGATCGAAGCGGGCTTCGTGCAATCGGTGCACTCCTTCGGCTCGGAGCTGGGCATGGAGGACTACATCCACGCGCGGCCGGACGTCTTCGCCATCGGCCCGGACGGCACCATGCGCAGCAACCGCGCCATGTGCCAGGCCGCAGGCCACTACGCTTGCGACATGTTCATCGGCTCGACGCTGCAGATCGACCTGCAGGGCAATTCCTCGACCGCCACCGCCGACCGCATTTCCGGCTTCGGCGGCGCCTCCAACATGGGCGCCGACGCGCGCGGACGACGCCACGCCAGCCCCGCGTGGCTGAAGGCCGGCCAGCAGGCGCGTGTAGGCCGCAACACCATCCCGCGCGGCCAGAAGCTGGTGGTGCAGATGGTGGAGACCTTCCGCGAACATATGCAACCGGCCTTCGTCGAGAAGCTCGACGCATGGGAGCTGATGGAACAGGCCAAGATGGCGATTCCGCCGGTGATGATCTACGGCGACGACGTCAGCCACATCCTGACCGAGGAAGGCATCGCCAACCTGCTGATGTGCCGCACCGACGAGGAACGCGAACAGGCCATACGCGGCGTGGCGGGCTACACGCCGGTCGGCCTGGCGCGCGACAAGCGGATGGTGGAGAACCTGCGCGATCGCGGTATCATCCAACGCGCGGAAGATCTTGGCGTCGACAAGCGCCTGGCCACGCGCGACCTGCTGGCCGCCCGCAATATGAAGGACCTGGTGCGCGCATCGGGCGGTTTGTACCAGCCGCCCAAGCGTTTCCGCAACTGGTAAGGAGCTGACGATGGAAACACTGAACTACCGATTTGAACAAGGCACGCAGCGCTTGAAGTCCGCGCCACACGTGGTGGGCGTGGTCGGCTCCGGCAACCTGGAAGTGCTGATCGAACCGGCCGACCTGGCCGGCGCCTGCACCATCGAGATCACCACCGCCGCCGTCGGTTTCGGGCCGATCTGGGAGGCGGTGATGCGCGACTTCCACCAGCGCTGGCTGCTGGCCGACACCCGCATCTCGATCAACGACATGGGGGCCACGCCCGCCGTAGTCAGCCTGCGCATGGACCAGGCGGTGCAGACCATGCTGGGAGTATCCTGATGAGCCGATCATCCAGCTACCAGGAAGCGAACGCGCGCGAACGATTGCAGCAGCTGTTCGACCCGGACAGCTTCGAAGAGTTCCTGCCGCCGTCGGAGCGCGTCGTCAGTCCCCACCTGGGCCAATTGAACGCGCCGGTGGCCTTTGACGACGGCGTCGCGGTAGGCCGCGCGAAGCTGGACGGCGTGTCCGTCTACACGGCGGCGCAGGAAGGTGGTTTCATGGGCGGCGCGGTCGGCGAGGTGCACGGCGCCAAGCTGGTCGGCCTGCTGCGCCGCGCGGTGCGCGACCACGTCGCGGCGGTGGTGCTGCTGGTGGAATCGGGCGGCGTGCGCCTGCATGAAGCCAACGCCGGCCTGATCGCGGTGTCCGAAGTGATGCGCGCGCTGCTCGATACGCGCGCCGCCGGCATCCCCGTGATCGTGCTGGTGGGCGGCTCGAACGGCGCCTTTGGCGGCATGGGCATCGTCTCGCGCTGCGCCAACGTGGTGGTGATGTCGGAGGAAGGCCGGCTGGCGATGTCCGGCCCGGAAGTGATCGAAACCGCCAGCGGCGTCGAGGAATTCGATTCGCGCGACCGCGCACTGGTGTGGCGCACCAGCGGTGGCAAGCATCGCTACCTGATGGGCGATTGCCAGCGCATCGTGGCGGACGATATCGCCGCCTTCCGCGCAGCCACGCGCGACACGCTTGCCGCGCTAACCGGCGCGCCAGCGGAGCTGACGCTGGAAGCGCTGGAGGCCGAGCAGCAGATGCTGGACGAACGCATCACCCGCTTCGGCTCCCTCATCGATCCGGCCGATATCTGGACTGCGATGCAGATCCCCGACGCGGCCAATGTGCCGATGCTGGATGTGGACAGTTTTATCGCGGTGGCCGACCAGCACCGCATGGGAGCTTAAGATGGACTGGAAAAAACTGGCGGACACGCTGTTCCCGCAAGGGCATGCCATCGTCGAGCAGAACGACTTCCTGTGCGGCAGCGCGCAGGTGGACGGACAAGCGGTGGCGGTGATCGGCACCACGGCCCACACGCCGATCGGCGTGGAGATCGCGCTGGCGCAGGCCAAGGCGATCCTGCGCACGGTGCGCGAATTCCCCGGCATGCCGATACTGATGCTGGTCGATACGCAGGGCCAGCGCCTGCGCCATCGCGACGAGATGTTGGGCATCAACAGCTACGTGGCGCACCTCGGAAAATGCGTGGACCTGGCGCGCCGCAAGGGGCACAAGATCATCGGCCTGGTGTACGACCAGGCGCTGTCGGGCGGTTTCATCACCAGCGGCCTGATGGCCGACGCCTGCTACGCCCTGCCCGACGCCACCATCCGCGTGATGGGCTTGCCGGCGATGGCGCGCATCACCAAGGTGTCGGAGGAACGCTTGACCGAGCTTGCGCAGAGCAATCCGGTGTTCGCGCCGGGGCCGGAGAACTATCTGCGCATGGGCGGACTGGAAGCGATCTGGGAAGGCGATCTTGCGGCGCATCTGCGCGCCGCGCTCGCGGGGACGTTCGACGGCGACCAACGCAGCGCATTGGGACTTCAGCGCGGCGGACGGCGCTGGGCGCAGCCGGTGATCGAAGCTGTGATGACTGACGGTCATGTACACGTTGCCTGAATCGGAGCAGATGGCACAGCCAGGGGCCGCCGCGCGCGGCCTTGAGCGGCATATGCTGGCCTGGCTCACAGAACCGGGCTGGCAGGCCGTCATGCGCGCGGCGCAGCCGCAGCACAAGGCTGCGCTCACGCTCTGGCAGGGACAGGATTGGCCGGCCGTGGTGCGGCGCTTCGATATCGACGCGCAGCCGGACGAGGTTTGCCTTGGCCTGCCGCTGCCGCCGGATGAGGACACTGGCGAAAAGGTGCGCATCGCCTTGCGCGCGCAGATGCTGGACATCAGCAGGACGTCGCAGGCGGTGGAGCTGCGGTCGGCGCTGCGCTGCGCCGGCCCGTGGCGCGAGGCGTTGACAACGCTGGAGCGCGAGACCGGACATCTTCACCTGCGCATCTACGGTTCGATGGCGATGCAGGCGCTGACTGGCTTGCTGTATCTAACGCCTACTTCGGACATCGACATCCTGTTCCATCCGCGCAGCCGCGAGGAACTGCATGACGGCGTGGCGCTGCTCTCGCGGCACGCGGCACACCTGCCACTCGATGGCGAAATCGTATTCCCCGGCGGGCAGGCGGTATCGTGGAAGGAGTGGCGCACGGCGATGGAAAACCCGGCCCGTGTGATCGTCAAGGAGCTGCATGCGGTGCGGCTTGCAGATACGGCTTCGCTGCTGGCGACGTTGGAGCCTCATTGATGCGCACCGCCCTCGCACCAGCGCGCCTGCGGACGCCGGCGATGATCAAGCCGGGTATGAGCCGCACGGCGCAGCACAACTTTGCGGGCGAGGTGGCGCGGCTGGCGGTTCGCAGCCTACACGCGGAGCTTTGCCTGTATCCCAAGCCCGGCCTGGTGTCGCTGGTGGACACCGGCAGCCATGACGATATGGATGCGCAGACCTTCGTGCGCAGCCTGTTCTCACTGCGCCACTATTTCAAGCAAATCTGCCTGGCAGGGTTGAACGATGCTCCGTTCGCGCGGTTGAAGCAGCTGGGCATCGAAGCCGAAGCCGCGATGCTGAAGTCGACGCGCGGTATCAATACGCATCGGGGTGCAATCTTCAGCCTCGGCCTGCTGTGCGCCACCGCCGGTCTCGCCCGCGCGCAAGGCACGCCGATGACGCCGGCCGCCCTGCGCGCCGCCATGCTGATACGCTGGGGCGAGGAACTGGCCATGCATGCCGCCGCAGTCCCAGCTTCAAGCCCGCCGCCGGCGCAACTGAGCAACGGCCTGCGCGTCGCGGCGCAATATGCCGTCAGCGGCGCGAGGGAAGAAGGCGCGCTAGGGCTGCCATCGGTGTTCGACATCGGCGTCCCGGCGCTGCTGGCCTCACGCGCGCGTGGCGCCAGCATGACGCACGCGCGCATCGACACGCTGTTCACGCTGATGGCGCGCATCAGCGACAGCAACGTCTATCACCGCGCCGGCCCGCAAGGAGCGCAGACCGTGCGCAAGCACGCCCAACACTTCATCGATCTGGGCGGCACGGCCAACGCCAACTGGCGCGCGCAAGCGCTGGCCAGCCATCGCGCATTCGTGCAGCAGCGACTTTCCCCAGGCGGCGCGGCGGACCTTCTGGCAGCCAGTTGCCTGGTCCACGCCATCGCCGCGATGGAGCAGGACGGGCAATGACAAGCTCCTACGGCGCCCAATCACGCCTGCTGCTGCTCTGCCCCGGCCAGGGGGGACAGCATGGCGGGATGTTCGACCTGCCCCGCAGCAGTCCGGCCGGCGACAGCGTCGCCAGCGCACTGCTGGCCGGCCTGGCGCTGGCCGACGACGAGGACATCTACGCCAATCGCAACGCCCAACCATTGATAGTCGCAGCCACGCTGTCGATGTGGGCGGCGATACGCGAGTTCGCGCCGCCGCCGGCGCTGGTGGCCGGCTACAGCATAGGCGAGCTGTCCGCCTACGGTATCGCCGGCGCCTTCCCGCCACAGATGGCGGTGCAACTGGCCGCACAGCGCGCGCAGCTGATGGACGACTGCGCCCGTGCCCTGCCCGGCCAAATGCTGATGGCGATCTCCGGCCTGGCGCTATCGCGCGCCTCGACCCTGCTTGCTGAACACGATTTTTACATGAGCATAGAAAACGGCGACGACGCCTGCATCGCCGGCGGCCCGGCCGCAAGTGCCGAAGCGCTTGAGCAGGCGACGCTTGCAGCCGGCGGCCGCTGCACGCGCCTGCCGGTGGCGGTGGCCTCGCACACGCGCTACATGCAGGCCGCCGTCGCCCCCTTCGCCGCGGCATTGCAGCGAACCGAATTCCAGCCGAAGAGCGCACCGGTTTTGGCGGGCATAGTCGCGATGGCCGTCAACAGCAAGGCCTTGGCGGTCGAGCAGCTGTCGCGCCAGCTGGCGGAGACCATCCACTGGGCCGCCTGCATGGACGCCGCCGCCGAAGCGGGCATCACCTACGCGCTGGAACTCGGCCCAGGCGCCGCGCTATCGCGCATGCTGCAAAGCCGGCACCCGCACATCAACACCCGCTCCGTGGCCGACTTCCGCACGCTGGACGGCATCCGCAAATGGCTGGAGCGCGCCGCCGAATAGCGGGCAACGAAACAACTCAAGCGCGATTGTTCTGCGTCGCCCAGGCGACGATATTGGTCGCATCCATCGCGCCCGGCTGCCGCGCCACCTCGCGCCCGCCCTTGAACAGCGCCAGCGTCGGTATGCTGCGGATCGCATAGCGCGCCGCCAGTTCCTGCGCCTCTTCCGTATTGAGCTTCACCACGCGGAACTGCGGCTCGAGCCGCTGCGTGGCCTGTGCGTAAAACGGCGCCATCGTCCTGCACGGTCCGCACCACGGCGCCCAAAAATCCACCAGCACCGGAATATCGCTGCGCTCGATGTGCTTGAGGAAGCGCGCGGCCGACAACTCCAGCGGCTGTCCGGTGAACAGTGCCTTCTGGCACTTGCCGCACACCGGCTGCTGCGCCAGCTTGGCGGCGGGCACGCGGTTCACGGCGTCGCAATGGGGGCAAACGATATGCAGCGATTCAGGCTGCACGGCGGCGGTATTCGTCATCTTTATCTCCAGGCTGCTTCAAGCCTCCCATGATAAAGCAAGGACAAAAAAAATGCCGCGCTACGCGATGCCAGATCGCGGACGCGGCGAAGACTAGAACCTACCGGCTCCGTCGTCGTTCTCAGGTTTCCTTGCGGGCGCCGGTCTGCTTTCCGGATTGAGCAGCTTGAGCGGCAGTCTGGGCCTGGGATGCCTGTTGCCCACCCTGCATGCTGCCTTCACGGCTTTCGACGCCGTTCTGGCTGGCGCTCTGCATGGTCGAGCTGCTGCGCATTTCATTGCCGCGCGATTGGCGTGTGCCGTCGCTATGGCTGATGAACGGATCGGAGAAGCGTTCCACCGCGTCCTGATGGCTGCGCAGCGTTTTTTCCGTTTCTTCGGACGTGACGCGGGCCACTTCGTCAGCCAGGGCCTTGGCGGTGCGGCTGGTTTCCTGCACGTGCTCTTCCGCCACCTTGGACAGGTCGACCTGGGTGTCGGCGGCAATGCGAGACAGATGCTGCTGGTAAGCGCGCAGCTTCTCGGCGGTGGGTTGGGCATGGGCGGCGGCGGCGGCAATCGCCTCCGTCGGACGGTGCGCGGTAATGATTTGCTGGCCCGTCGTCGTGCTTTCTTCCAGCAGTGTTTGCGCCAATTGGATGTTCAGGTCGCTGTACTGTTGAACGGTACGGAACAGGGACTTCGACATGTCGTTAAAGAACGCCAACTGGGCTTCCATATGGGTTTTGGCTGCTGGGGTGACAGATTGAGAAAATGGATACATAGATGCCTCGAAAAGAAAGTAAAAGATGGCCTGGGGATAGTCGAACCGGTTTCGACGCCGCATCGCAGCGCGAATGCCAAGGCTACGTTAGACAGTCCCGCGACGTCTGATCTAGATCAAACGTGCGTTGCCGCTATCGCGGGAACTCCGGAAAGCGGATTAATCCTAGGCCATCTCTTCTTCAGTTCCGCGCCGCCCGCCATTTCTCGTGCCACAGGGCGATGGAGAACAGCATGATTCCCACCACCAGTTGCCCCATCACCGAGGCCGCGTTGGCGGCGCCGGTAAAACCTGCGATGTCGAGCGCCGGCACCTTGGCGGTCTGGCCGGCAACGTACATCAGGAACAGGAACAGCGCGAGAAACACCCGGCCGCTGCGGCTGGTGCGGCCCAGCAGGCTGGCCGCCGCCGACAAGCTGAACACGCCGGTGAACAAGGCGGCGGCGCGCAAGGGATCGGTGGCCAGCCAGCGCACCGCCACCGGCGCGCTGAACAGCAGCGCCAGCAGGCAGGCACCCAGCAGTTGCGCCATGAAGCGCCGCTCGACGCCGCCCGGCGCCGCGCCGCTCATGGCGTCGACGTCGCTGCGGAAGTCGCGCACGCTGAGCTCGCTGGCCAGGATGCCCCAGATCACGATGCCGGCCATCAGCCAGCTGCCCAGCATGGCGTTGCCGATCACGCAGCCGCCGACCAGCATCACCAGCAAGGCTGCGACGGCGGCGGGATTGGACACCAGCGCCAGCCCGACCACGGCCAGCGCCTCGCCCCACACGCCCGGCACCCGCGCCGCCAGTGGAAACAGCGGCCGCGCCCATGCCGACAAGGGCCGCAACAAACGGTTGACCAGCGCCAGCGGCGACCAGCGTCCACCGCCGCCGGGAGCGACCTTGACCCGGTCCGGCGCATAGCGATGGAACAGCGGCAGCGCCAGCAGCAGGGGCAGCAACGCCAGCAGCGCGCAACCCACGCGGCTCAAGATCAGCTGCATGCTCCACAAGGTGTCGGGCAAGGTGATCGGCGCCAGCGCCTCCTTGAAATCCGCGCCGCCGATGGCGAAGTTGGCCGTATCGACGCTGCTGTGAAACGTCATGAGCGAAGTGCTGATGCCGGAAAAATCGATCAGCAGCCATGGCGACCATCCCTTCACGCCGAGCATCAGCGCGGCCGGCGCGCCGACCTGCGCGATGAACAGCAGGAAGTACAGCACGTCGCCGCCCTTGCCCATCAGCGGCGCCCACGATTCGCACAACAGCGCCAGACTGGCCACCAGGAACACGGTGGGCAGCAGCAGCAAGGCGTAGGTCTTCAGGTAGATGTCCAGCTGTATCGGCCCGACGCCGCGCACCAGGTGCAGCACCAGGATGGTGGCCATGAAGATCAACAGCAGGCAGCACAGATAGGCCACGCTGCCCAGCCAGCGGCCAAACAGGAACACCGCATTGCCGACCGGCGCAGCCGCCAGCACCGGCGCCACGCCGCTGCGGACATCCTCGCCCATGCGCCCGCGCACCAGGTAAAAGCCGGCGAGGCCGAACAGCAGCCCGGCCAGCAGCGCGGTGCCCAGCGCCAGGCAGCTGCTGGTGTACAGCACGCGCGCGCTGTCGATGGACATCAGCGTGTAGCCCCACTGGGGATCGCCGACCATCATCCAGCTGACCGCGATCAGCCCCAGCACCGCCACCAGCGTGCCGGTGCGGCGCATGCGCAGCCGCACTTCGGTCAGCACCAGCAACTTCAAGGCCAGCGCGTTCATGCCGCCGCTTCCTGCACGGCGTAACGCTGCGTCATCAGCGCTTCTTCCAGCGTGGGCTCGGCCGGCACCGCGCCCGCGCACGGCGAGCTCGGATGGGCGATGCGCAGGTTGATGCCATGTTCATTGCGCTGCGCTTGCAGCACCTGCACCTCGGCGCGCAAGGCTTCGTAGTGCTGCGCCTCCACGGTAACCGACCATACCTGGCTGCGCGCGCCGTGCACAAAACTGTCCGGCGTATCGAAGGCCACCAGCTTCCCCTTGTTCATGATGGCCAGGTGGCCCGCCATGTTCTCGATGTCGGACACGATATGGGTCGACACGATCACCAGTTTGCGGAAGCCGATCTCCGACAGCAGGTGGCGGAAGCGCAGCCGTTCTTCGGGATCGAGGCCGGCGGTCGGTTCGTCGACGATCAGCACATCGGGATCGTTGAGCAGCGCCTGCGCGATGCCGAGCCGGCGCCGCATGCCGCCCGAGAAACCCGCCGCCTGCCGGTGCGCATGCTCGTGCAGGTTGACCATCTCCAGCAGCAGCCGCAGACGGGCCGGATCGCGCACGCCCTTCAGCGCCGCGAAGTATTGCAGGAACTCCAGCGCCGTCAAATTGGGATACACGCCGAAGTCCTGCGGCAGAAAGCCCAGGCGCCCGCGGATCGCGTCGGGTTTCTTCACGATGTCCGCGCCGTCGAACAGGATCTCGCCGCTGGTGGGTTTGGTCAGCGTGGCGATCATTTGCATCAGCGAGGTCTTGCCCGCGCCGTTATGGCCGATCAGGCCGACCACGCCGGCCGGAAGGTTCAAACTGACGTCGTCGACTGCCCGCACGTTGTTCGCATAAGATTTGACGACGTTACGTAATTCAAGCATGTACAAAGCGCTCCTGGAAATGAAAGCGGGGCCGCTCCAGCACCATGCCGGACCGGCCCCGCTTGCGGGTGCCTTTATTCTACTGTGTTATCTAATTAACACGGCAGCTTTTTGCACCGTCAGCCACACTAGTGACCGGTCCTAGGGGTAGCGTTTCAAATCCTCCAACGAAAACCACAGTTCCTTGCGCCCCAGCGGGGTTTGCGGGCTCAGCAAGGGGTTGGGAAGCTGAATGATCAGGCGCTGATCGAAGCGGGCGTTGCGCAGCAGGCGGCCATAGTGCAGATAAAATAGCTGCTCGAAACTGCCGTCGGCCAGGGCCGCCTCCAGCCCCGTCCGGACCGCCTCGGCCAACGCCGGGTTGTTGCGGTTGACGAAGAAATAGTCGGCGGTGGGATAGCGCAGCACGATATGGCTGTCGATCGCCAGCTCGGGATGGCGCGCCGCTTCGGCCCAGATCTCGTTGGTCGAGCGCGGCGCCCAGTCGATGCGGCCGGCGTTCAGCATGCCGAACAGGCCGCTATACACGGCGACTGGATGCACGTGCAGCCCGCTATGCCGCAGAATCTCCAGATCCGGCCAGTCATGCCCCTGGGCGGTGCTGAAGCGCTTCAAGTCCTCCACCGTGCGGACGTCGCGCAACAGGTCCTTGTGGTCGCCGCGCACCAGGCCGATGCGCCAGCCGATCAGGCCGCGCGTCATCGGTATCCGCACCGGCAGCAGCGCGGCCTCGCGCTCGGCCGAGGTCATGGTGCCGACGATGTCGATGCGGCCCGAGCCGGACTGCAACTCCACCAGCGCCCGGTTCTGCTGCATGCGTGTCGGCGACAGCTCGACCCGGTACAGGCCACCGGACTTGGCCAGCGCCAGTTCCAGCAGCGCCAGGCCGTATTCGCCGCGCTCGTCGTCGATGCTCTCGGCGCGCGGATAGTGGATCAGGATGGGATCGGCCGCTGCGGCCGCCGCAAGCAGGATCAGGCAGGCACACAGCAAGCGGCGCAGCGTAGGCATGGCTCCGGTTCCACAAAAGTATCTCCATGACAATAGTCACCCAGTTGCCCGGCGGCGTCAAGCCTGCTGAATTTTCAATCAAAAACGTGCATTCCGCCCGACACAGGTGTACACTTTCGGTACTTGCCGAAGGGAAATATCATGGCCATCGCCGCACTCAGCTCAGGAATCACCGGTCTCAACGCCTCCGAACGGGCCTTGGGCAACAGCGCGCACGCGATCGCCAACATCGGCACCCAGGGCTTCCAGCCGACGCAGGCCGTGTTCAAGGAAAACGCGCCGGCCGGCAGCGGCGTGTCGATCTCGTTCCAGGCGCAGCAGCTGCAAGCGGCGGACGCGCCCAGCGCCACCGACCTCGCCACCGAGACCACCAATTCGCTGGTCTACAAGGCGCAATTCGATCTGTCGGCCAAGGTGATCCAGGCCGCCGACCAGAATATCGGTACCCTAATCAACACCAAAGCTTGACAGGGTCTGGCCGAATCGGCACATTGAAGTCTGCCGAAGAGGGAGACCCATGATAAGAGACCAGGAAACGCTGAACATCCTGCTGGACAGCATCCGCCGCTTTGTGCGCGAACAACTGGTGCCGCACGAGCAGCAAGTGGCCGACACCGACGAAATCCCCCCCGCGCTGGTGGCGCGGATGCGCGAACTGGGCCTGTTCGGCCTGTCCATCCCCGAACAATACGGCGGCCTCGGCCTGACGATGGAAGAGGAAGTGCTGGCCGCGTTTGAAATCGCCCGCACCTCGCCCGCCTTCCGCTCGCTGTTCGGCACCAACAACGGCATCGGCTCGCAGGGCATCCTGATCGACGGCACCGAAGACCAGAAGAACACCTGGCTGCCGCGCATGGCCTCCGGCGAAGTGGTCGGCTCCTTCGCGCTGACCGAGCCGGGATATGGCTCGGACGCCGGCTCGCTCGCCACCTCCGCCGTGCGCGACGGCGACCACTACATCATCAACGGCACCAAGCGCTACATCACCAACGCACCGGAGGCCGGCGTGTTCACCGTGATGGCGCGCACCGACGGCACCCGCAAGGGACCGAGCGGCGTATCGGCCTTCATCGTCGAACGCAACACGCCCGGCATCTCGCTCGGCAAGAACGACAAGAAGATGGGACAGCAAGGCGCCCACACCTGCGACGTGATCTTCGAGAACTGCCGCGTGCCGGCCACCAGCATCATCGGCCGCAAGGAAGGCCAGGGCTTCAAGACCGCGATGAAGGTGCTGGACAAGGGCCGCCTGCACATCTCGGCGATCTGCGTCGGCGTGGCCGAGCGCATGCTGGACGACGCGCTGCGCTATGCGATGCAGCGCCAGCAGTTTGGCCAGCCCATCGCCGAGTTCCAGCTGATCCAGGCCATGCTGGCCGACAGCAAGGCCGAGATCTACGCCGCCCGCAGCATGGTGCTGGACGCCGCCCGCCGCCGCGACAACCGCGAGGACATCTCCACCGAAGCCTCGTGCTGCAAGCTGTTCGCCTCCGAGATGTGCGGCCGCGTGGCCGACCGCGCGGTGCAGATCCATGGCGGCGCCGGCTACATGTCGGAGTACGCGGCGGAGCGCTTCTACCGCGACGTGCGGCTGTTCCGCATCTACGAGGGCACCTCGCAGATCCAGCAGCTGGTCATCGCCCGCAACATGATCAAGGCGGCCGAGGCCTGATGGAGGCCATCGCCACCGACCACCTGCTGGCGACGCTGCCCGAGCGCCTCAGCGGCATCCCGCGCCGCTGGGCCGAACGCGCGCCGCAATCGTGGGCGCTGCACGACGGCGCGCGCCACTGGACTTACGCCGAGCTGGCCGCGGCCGTCGATGAAACCGCCGCCCTGCTGCGCACGCTGCAAGTGCGGCCGGGCGACCGCCTGATGGTGGTCGGCGAAAACTGCGCGGCACAAGTGGCGCTGATCTTCGCCGCCGCCGAAGTGGACGCGTGGATCGTCAACGTCAACGGCCGCCTGTCCGCGCGCGAGGTGGACCAGATCCTCGACCACAGCGGCGCGCGGCGCGCGATCTACCTGTCGATGCCCGCTTCGCCCGAATCCACCGCGCACGGCCAGCGGCATGGCGCCGTGTCCACGCCCTCGCCGTTCGGCGCGTGGATGATAGGCGCGCTCAATCCCGACTGCATGCCGGAGCCGGCACACGCCGACCCGGCGCGGCAAGTGGCGGCGCTGATCTACACCACCGGCACCACCGGCCAGCCCAAGGGCGTGATGCTCACGCACCGCAACCTGCTGTTCATCGCCGCCGTCTCCAGCACCCTGCGCGGTCTCACGCCCACCGATCGCGCCTATGGCGTGCTGCCCATCACCCACGTCTACGGCCTGGCCTCGGTCATGCTGGGCACCCTGTACGCGGGCGCCTGCCTGCACCTGTGCCCGCGCTTCACGCCGGACGCCGTGCTGAAGGCGATCCGCGACGACGGCCTGACCATCCTGCAAGGCGTGCCCGCCATGTATGCGCGCCTGCTGGAGACGCTGGGCGGTGGCGAACAGATTGCGTCGCGGCTGCGCTTCCTCTACGCCGGCGGCTCGCCGCTGGCACCCAGCCTGAAGGCGCAGGTGCAGCAGCTGTTTGGCCTGCCGCTGCACAACGGCTACGGCATGACCGAAACCTCGCCCACCGTCAGCCAGACCCGCCTCGACCGGCCGCGCGACGACGCCTCGGTCGGCCAGGTCATCCCCGGCGTCGAGGTGCGCCTGGTGGACGCCGGCGGCGACGACGTCGCACCGGGCGATGACGGCGAACTGTGGGTGCGCGGCCCCAACGTCATGGCCGGCTACTACCGCGAGCCGGAACTGACGGCGGCGGCGATGCGCGACGGCGGCTGGCTCAATACCGGCGACGTCGCGCGCCAGGATGCCGACGGCGCGCTGTTCATCGTCGGCCGCACCAAGGAGCTGATCATCCGCTCCGGCTTCAACGTCTATCCGCTGGAAGTGGAGACGGTGCTCAACGCCCATCCGGCGGTGACGCAGTCGGCCGTGGTCGGCCGCAATGCCGCCGACGGCAACGAGGAAGTGGTGGCCTTTGTCGAAATCGATCCGCGCCATCGCGTCACATGTGAAGAATTGCAGCACTACCTGGCGGGCCTGCTGTCGCCGTACAAATGCCCGTCCGAGATCATCGCAATGCAAGCCCTGCCCGCAGCGGCAACCGGAAAGATATTGAAAGGACAGCTGCGGCAACTGGCACAAAAATAACCACAAGGGAGACCAGCATGAAGAACACCACAATCGCGGCGCTGATCGCGATGGCACTGGCGGGCGGCGCGCGCGCCGAGGAATTCACGGTCGGCGCGGAGCTGCCGCTGACCGGCGCATTGGCCCGCGTCGGCTCGGGCATGCAGGAAGGCGTGCTGGTGGCCGCCGAAGTCTTCAACAAGACCAACGGCAAGCACAAAATCAAGATCATCACCATCGACGACGAATCGTCCCCGGCCAAGGCGGTGGCGGCGGTCGAAAAGCTGGCCAGCCAGGGCGCGGTGGCGATCACCGGCGGCTACGGCTCCAACAATATCTCGCCCGCGTCGGACGCGGCCAACAAACTGGGGCTGGTCTACATGACCTCCGGCGGCGTGGACGATAGCCTGGTCAACAGCGGCCGCAAGAACTTCTTCCGCATCAATAACACCGCCGGCTACGAAAAAGCCGTACTGGGACTGCTGGCCGACATGGGCGCGAAGTCCGTGTCGATCGTGTTCTCGACCAAGCAGGCCACGTCCGACCTGACTAGCTCCGTGCAGAAGGCGCTGACGGCCAAAGGCGTCAAGGTCACCACGCACTCCTTCGATCCGGCCATCACCGACTTCAAACCCATCATCAACAAAATCAAGCTCCAGGACAAATCGGAAGCGATCCTGATGGTCGGCTACGAGAACGATTACGTCGGCATCCTGCGCGCCGCGCGCGTGCTCAAGCCGCCGGTCAAGGCCATGATAGGCGTGTGGTCGCTGGCCACGCCCAAGATGGCCGCCGAGTTCCCGGACCTGATGCCCAACGTGTACGGCACCGCGCTGCTGCCCTTCCCCGCGGTTTTCGACACGGCGGACGGCAAGGCCTTTGCCGACGGCTACAAGGCGCTGTACAAGAAGGAACCGGACTACCTGGGCCAGTTCGGCTACGTGCAGGCGACGCTGCTGTTCGAAGCCATCGCCCGCGCCGCCGACAAAGGCACGGTGAAGAAGGGCGGCATCGTCGATGAGCTGCACAAGACCGACCGCGAAACGCTGATCGGCCGCGTGCAGTTCGGCGCCAACGGCGACAACCCCAACTTCGTGCACCGCATGGGCCAGCACCAGGGCAAGAACATCGTCATCGTCTGGCCCAAGGAGACCGCGACCGGCAAGATGGTGTATCCAGGCCTGCCCTGGTAAGCCGCCGTGACGGAACTGATACTCCAGGCGCTGTATTCCGGCCTGCTGCAGGGCGGCTCCTACGCGCTGATCGCGCTGGGACTGGCGCTGGTGTTCGGCACCATGCGGGTGATTAACCTGGCCCACGGCGAGCTGGTGCTGCTGGCGGCCTACATCGCCTACTCGGTGGAGTCGGGGCTGGGGCTTAATCCTGCATGGGCGATACCGATCGCGGTGGTGGTGGTCGGCGCGACGTCGGCCGGCGTGTACTGGATCGTCAGCCGCATCAAGCAGGACCGCGAGATCAATTCGCTGATACTCACCTTCGGCATCGGCGTGATCCTGACCAATCTGATCCTGCTGATCTGGAAGGCCGACGTCCGTTCGACCAGTTCCAGCTGGTTGCAGGAAGCCTTTGTGGTCGGCCCCTTGTACAGCATGCGTAGCGAGTTGATCTTCTTCGTGGTCAGCCTGGTGCTGATGGGCGGCCTGTGGTGGTGGTTGTCGCGCAGCTGGTATGGACGCGCGTTGCGGGCCGTCTCCAGCAACCGCGACGCCGCCAAGTTGATGGGCATCGCGCCCGGACGCACGGAGCTGGTGTCGTTCATCGTGGCGGGCATGCTGGCTGGTTTCGCCGGCGTGGCCTTGTACAGCTACGGCGTGATCCAGCCCGCGTATGGCGGCGCGCTGACGGTCAAGGCCTTCATCATCACCGTGCTGGCGGGAATAGGTTCGATCCCCGGCGTGCTGCTGGGCGCAGTGCTGCTGGGCGTGGCCGAGGCGCTGACCGTGACGCTGGCCAGTTCCGCCTTGCAGGAGCTGGCCGGCATGACGCTGTTCCTGCTGGTGCTGCTGGTGATGCCCAATGGCCTGATGGGCGCAACAAGGAGACGAGGATGACCCCGGCATCCAGCTTGCGGGGTAACGCTCAATCGAAGTCCGCAGGGCTGATCTACGCCCTGTTGATCGCGGTCGCCTATCTGCTCGTTCCAGCAGTCCTGGGTTCCAACAACTACGTCATGAGCCTGATCGTCGCCGCCATGGTGATCGGCTGCGTCGCCCTGTCCTGGGCGCTGCTGGGGAATATGGGCGGCATGGTCAGCTTCGGCCACAGCGCCTTCTTCGGCGTCGGCGCTTATGTCTCGGCCATCGTCACCGTCAAGCTGGGCGTGCCGGTGCTGGCGGGGATCGCGCTGGGCGGCGCCGGCGCGCTGCTGGCTTCCGTGGCGATGCTGCCGGTGCTGCGGCTGCGCGGCCCCTACTTCGCGCTGGCCATCCTGGCCTACGCCCACATCTTCCGCATCCTCGCCACCGAATGGAGCTCGCTCACCGGCGGCTCCGGCGGCATCGCCAACATCCCGGTGCTGCCGACCATCTTCGGCTACGACATGAGCGGCAAGACCGGCGCCTACCTGACCATATTGACCATCGTGCTGCTGTTCGCGCTGGCCTACCGCGCCATCCGCGCCAGCTACTACGGCATCGCGCTGCGCGCCATGCACGACAGCGAGGACGCCACCCGCGTGGTCGGCGTCAACAGCACGCTGCTCAAGGGGCTGATGCTGATGGTATCCGCCTTTATGGCCGGCGTGGCGGGCGCGTTCAACGCCCACTACATCAACTTCCTCGAACCGGACTACGCCTTCAACAGCGTGTGGGTGACGGTGCCCATCGTCGCCGCCATCTTCGGCGGCTACCGCACCATCGCCGGGCCGGTGGTCGGTGCGCTGGTGGTGTACCTGCTGGACCAACTGGTGTTCAAGTCGCTGATCCCCACCGGGCATCAGCTGGTGTTGGGAGGACTGCTGGTGGCGATGATCATCTTCAGCCCCACCGGACTGCTTGCCCTGCTGCGAAGGAAGAACCATGCTTGAGTTGATCAATCTCTCGGTCCGCTTCGGCGGCCTGACGGCGGTCAACACGGTCAACCTGACGGTCGGCACGCACGACGTGGTCGGCCTGGTCGGTCCGAACGGCGCCGGCAAGACCACGCTGTTCAACGCCATTTCCGGCCTGGTGCGCCCGACCGGCGGCACCATCCGCTTCGACCGCCACGACGTGATGCGCACGCCCATCTACCGGCGCGCGCGGTTGGGCATAGGCCGCACCTTCCAGATTCCGCAGCCCATGCACGAACTGACGGTGCGCGAGAACCTGATCGTGGCCCAGCGCTTCGGCACCGGCAAGGTCGACCAGGACAAAATCGACGAGATCCTGGAGTTCACCAGCCTGACCGACAAGGCTCACCGCGACGCCGCCACCGAACTGGCGCTGACCGAACTCAAAGCGCTGGAAGTGGCGAAGGCGCTGGCCACCACGCCCAAGCTGCTGTTGCTGGACGAAGTGCTGGCCGGCCTGGAGACCAGCGGCAAGCGGCGCTTCATGGGCATGCTGAAGGAGATGCACGCGCGCTTCGGCGTCGGCATCATCATCATCGAGCACGATATCGAGACCATCAACTCACTGTGCCAGCGGGTGGTGGTGCTCAACTTCGGCCAGCTGATCGCGGACGGCACGCCCGATGAGGTGTTCAACGATCCGGAAGTCATCCGCAGCTACACGGGAGCGGCGCATGCTTGAAGTAGACCAGATCCGTGCAGGCTACGGCGCGATCAACGTGCTGTGGGATGTAACGCTGAAGGCGGAAGCGGGCAAGCTCACCACCATCATCGGCCCGAACGGCGCCGGCAAGACCACGCTGCTGCGCGCGATCATGGGACTGACTCCGCTCACCGGCGGCGCGATCCGTCTGGACGGCCAGCGCCTGAACGGCACGCCGACGTGGGACATGGCGGACCATGGCATCGCCATGATCCCGGAAGGCCGCATGGTCTTCCGCGACATGGGCGTGGAAGAAAACCTGGTCATGGGCGCCTTCCACCAGTCGCACCGCGCGCATGTGAAGCAACGGCTGGAGCAAGCCTACGCAATGTTCCCCCGCCTGCGCGAACGCCGCACGCAACTGGCCGGATCGCTGTCCGGCGGCGAGGCGCAGATGCTGGCGATGGCGCGCGGGCTGATGTCCAACCCGCGCCTGCTGATTATCGACGAGCCGTCATTGGGCCTGGCGCCGCTGGTCGTCAATGAGCTGTTCGAGATACTGGAACGGCTCAAGGCCGGCGGCCGCACCATCATCCTGGTCGAGCAGAATACCGAACGCGCGGTAGGCGTGGCGGATCACGTCTACCTGATGCAAAGCGGGCGCGTGGCCTTGTCCCAGCCGGCGTCCCAGGTCGAACTCCAGCACCTCCACGCGCTTTACTTTGCACGCTGAAGGACGCCTCCGCAAAACGCGGCTCAATGATCGCTGTGGCCGGATGCCAACAACTGCCGGCCGCTGGCGGCCCTGAGCGGGCCACCCAGCGTTAGAATGGGCTAAGACTTTCCTTCTGCAAGCGCGCGTATGATTTTCGTCCCGCACCAATGGCAGCCCTTGCGCCAAACGCCACGTCGCGCTTTGCGGCGCCGTGCCCGTGTGTGCGCAATGCTGGCGGCATGCTGGAGCGGCATCCCGCTGCAGGCGGCGCCAGCGACGCCGACCGAGCCGGTCGTGGTCGGCGTATTCACGGTGGCCCCGTTCATCCTGCCCGGCCCGAACGGACCGCAGGGCGCGCTGATCGACTTCTTCGACCGCGAGATCGCCCCCCGCATGGGTGTGCGCTTTCAGTGGCAGCGCCCCGTCACGGTGGCGCGTCTGGAAATCAGCCTGGCGAGTGGCGCCGTGCTGTTCACCCCCATCCTCGCCCGTACCCCGCAGCGCGACAGCGCCGGCATACGCTTCGACGACACAGCCTATATCAAGTTCGAGCCCTGCATCGCCGTGCTGCCCGGACACCGCCTCGACCACCTGCGCAGCGCATCCGACCTGGCCGGCATGACCATAGGCTGGGTGCAAGCCGGCGTGCTGCCGCCCTTTATGCACAATCCGGCGATCCGGTTGGACCTGGTCGCCGGCGTAGACTGGGAAAAAGTCAACCTGGGCAAACTCCAGCTAGTGCGCATCGACGGCGCCTATTTTTCCAACTGCGCAAGCGCCAGCTATTACGCAGCGCGCAACAACATAAAGCTCAAGCTGCTGGCCGTGCCGGCGCCCGGCGTAACGCTGTATGGCGCCTTTTCGCCGCTGGCATCCCCGGAACTGGTGCAGCGCTACCGGCTCGCCGCGCAACAAGCCTTCGCCGGCGGTCGCTTCGACACCTATCTGAATCAGGCACTGAACGAAACGCACCCCTGATCGAAAGCTTCGGCGGCTGCAGGCACCTGGTGCAGAGCGCTAAACAGTTGCCCTGATACGCTTAGGCGCGGCGGCGCGCGCGCCAGCCCAGCAGCGCCAGACCAGCGCCGAGCAAGGCCCATGACGAGGGTTCCGGCACCGGCGTCGTAGTCAGCACCATATTGTCCAGATTGAGAATGTTGCCCGGATTGTCAGGCAGGACGGCAAAGCCGGCGATCGCTTCCGCGCTGGACAAGGACAACGTCTGGCGCTGGAAACCCTGGCCAGCATTGAGAACGTGGTCACTGGCGATCACCTTGCCGGTGGCGTCGTATGCATACAGAGTCGCATTCCAGTAGGAATAGCTTTGGATGCTGATGCCGTAGACCGGGGTGCTGAAGGTGCCAACCGGATTGGTCGACGACAGAAAGTGATTGCCTGGATTGCCGTCGAAGAAAGGCCCCTCGAACAGCGTGCCTTGCGTGAAGGTGATGCCGGCAGGCGTCAGCTCGTTACGTATCCAGCGGATGCTATCGCTGAACATGGGCAAGTCATCGGCAGTCCCCAAGCGGCCATCGGCGCCTGGCGTGGTCTCAAAATCCACAAGAATGGTCGCGGCGGAGGCGGAACCCGCCATGAGCAGCGTAGCCAAGGTAGTGGCAAGCAGACGGTTGATTGCGGCCATATTTACTCCATATTGATTAAAATTCAATTATCAAATATTTAATAATACCTGTCCAGCATTGTAACGCCCCATCGTGAGGCTCCGGCTTCCCCGTCCCCCTGACTAACGCGCCGATGCCGGCACAGCGCGGAAGGCCGCAACCTGGTTCGACATGATGCTGATAGCAGGAAGCACATAGGTGGAGTCGGTGGCGGTGAACGTAAACGCTTTAACGGCCGCGGCAGCATTGGCGTTGAAGGCGGAGTTGGGGATAGCCGCCAGCGTATCGTACTGATAGACATTGTATTTAACACCGGCGGTCAAGCCGTACACGGTCGCGGTCAATGTCAATGGCGCTGCCGCTGGCGGCGTATTCGATCCATTGCTGATGGCCGGGTTCTCGTAATTCAAGTTGGTCGCCAGGCGCACCGGGACGGTCTCGCGATTCAGGTCGGTGACGCCGGTGATCGCAACGGCGGAATTCCGGTTGCCGCTGTTGCTATGCAGGGCCAGTGAATACGGCGGCGCAGTGGGCGAGTTGGCCTGGACACGGGTCATCTGGAATGCGCCGTAGCTGTATTGGAACAGGTAGGCCGCAGCCACCGGCGGGCTGCTTGCAGAGCTGGGGAACTTGACGTTGTGGTTGCCGCTGTTGTCGCTCAGTTGCAAAATGTCGTCGGCATAATAGCTCTGCTTAAATCCCTGTGCCAAGGGATGATTGGATGCGATGCCATTGACCGGGACAATGTGATCGTAGCTGGAAAAGCCGGTCGCCGGATCGCCGCCAGGCTCATACAGATTCACGTAGACCCCGATAATCACCGGGTAGCCTGCCAGCACATAGCCCTTCACCCAGGCCAGGTACTGGCTGGTAGTGACCGCTTCTGTCTGCCCATCCCACTCAACCGCATTCAGATGCATATTGGCCGCCGCCGTCAAATCGTTGACCGAAATGAGCAACTGGCTCTTGGGATCGCTTTGATTGACGCCCGGTGTCGCGGCAGCGCGCGCGGTGAATTGCGACACATACTGACCGTAGTACAAGCCGGCGCTGATGAATGCGGTTTCGCCGCGAGCCGTAGTTGCCGTTCCACTGGTGGCGCGGTGGAATCGCCAACGACATCGCGTAGCTCGCGCCGGTTGGAGGGCCGGGCGAATCCGACGGTATCGACCCCGGCAAGATCGCTGGCACGAGACTCACACTGGGTTCGCTTTGGTTGCCGGGGTCCGGCGCCGTGCTGGCGCTGCTGCCTGAGCCGCCGCCACAGCCAGCCAGCACTAATCCCGACAGGCTGGCCACCAAAGCGACCGTGAGTTTTTTATTCATTATGTCTCCGTTTTTTTGTGTACTCCCTGAGTTATTATAAATGCAATCTGATGCAATTGACTCCGGGGATGACTATGCCATTTCGAGTAGGCCAGTATGTAACGGTAGACAAAGGGCGGGCCGAGTGGCATGGCGAAATCATCGCGCGCCTGCCCGGCGCCATGTTCGAAATCCGCTTGGGCGGTACCTCCGGCAGTTCCATGATAAGCAGTCAGGTCGCGCAAGACCGGCTAAGCGCGATTGTGCTGACTCGCCCGGAAAAGCCATCACTCAACGTCGTCCGGCGCGTGTACGTTGGCATGCTTCTGGAAAATACTGATTTACAAAGCAAGGAAATTGAACAACGATTCGAGCTCGTTAAAAAAGCGCTGTGCGGCTTTGAGGCTATGGTAGAAGACAAACTTCCGATCTGCGACAACCAACACCGCTTACGTGGAATTTTCCTCGCTCCGGAATATATGTTTGCAAGACATAAACCCGCAAAAACAAGGCTGATAGGGATCGAAAAAAGAGAAAAGGTAGTCCCACAACTTCATGCAACGGGCGACACGCGTCATCTTGATGAGATAGAAATGCAGAATTTATGCCGCGCCTTCGCAGCGTTAAGCGCGACTCTAAAAAATATACTGATCGTCCCAGGCACGATAGCCTGGCGACGCAGTATCACGCACTGCACGCCGGAAAAAGTTGGGCGATACCGCCAAGCAGTGACCGAATCGTCCAAATTTCGTCCTGCGCCCAGAGACCTGACCAAGGATGTCCCGGACCCGGAAGACGTCGATTTGCGTTTTGTAGCGCCGCCGCTTGCCGGTACATTACTGCCGCAGACCTACAAGGAGAGAATTGCCTCGGCATCAGGCGCCAGATACTTCGCCCGTAATACGGCGTTTGTTTACTACAATGGAATTAACGTCGCAAAGTATCACAAGATCGGCGATTTCCACGAGGTCTTGGGGGCCGAGGATACCGTACACATTCCCAGTGTCCAACCTTGCAGATTTGATTGCGGCGGCACGACATTTGGCATGTCGATTTGTGCGGACGATGATCTGCATGCAGGTCCGTTCGGCCAGCGCGTTCAGATACAGCGGACGCTGGCCCCGGTCGATTTTCACATCAAACTCTCTGCCAGCTGCGAGGCGCAAGTCAGATGCGCATATTTGCTCCCCACCGGCTTTTTACTCAGCAGCGACAGTCAAGAACTGCATTGCAAGGTCATCAATGCCTCGGGGAGCGACATCGCCAGTCTCGCTCCCGAAAAGGTGGGCATCGAAGGTCTCAGAGTGTTTGCCCTGTAAAAACGACGATCAGCGGAGCCTGATGCGGCCGGAGAAATCCATGTCTTGATCGGCCGCGCGCGCCCTGGCGGTGATGTGGGCTTGCTGCCGCTGCGCAGCGAAGCCGCCCTGCCCGGCCAGCGCGCCGATATCGTACAGGTAGCGGTCCAGGTAGCCGGAGGCCAGCAAGCGCCAGTCCAGCGGCAGGCCGGGATCGATGCGGCGCGCCATCTCGAAGACGATGGTGGTGCAGTTGGCGGTGAGCGTGTTGTAGAAGCGCGGCTCGCGCTTGAGCAACGCGCCCTCGTCCAGATACGACAGGAACAGCGAGCGTATCACTTCCGGCGGCATCTTCAGGCGATACAGATACATGTCCTCGCCGCGCGCGTTGGTGCGCACGCGCAGGATGTCGCGCTCGTCGGCGGCGATCAGCACGGTCTCAAAGCGTTTGAAGAAACCGGCGATGCCGTCGAAGCGCTCGCCGCGCTCCTTGCGGATCTCGATCGAGAACGTCAGGTAGCGGCCATCGGAGAAACCGAATGACACCAGGGTATGCGCGATGGCCGGCCCCATCCAGTACGACATCGCCACGTCGACCGACTGCAACTGCTGCAGGTCATACGAACGCTGCTCCCAGCGCTGCGTGTAATCGGCATCGCTGCGCCAGTCGAAATTGCGCACCTGGTCCAGCGTCACGATGCTGCCCTGCACACGGCCCGTGACCATGCGCGCCACGTCGTCCGCCCACACGCGGTCATGGCTGGGTTCGATGGTGCGCCACCAGCCCATCATCAGCACGACCGCCAGCGCCCACGGCAACAGCACGCGCGCGCTGCGCCGGCGCCACCACCACACCAGCGTCGCGACGCTGGCCACGCCCCAGGCCACCGCCATCACAGGCGCGGCCTGGAACCACAGCGCGCCGCCGCCCCACAGCGACAGGCACAGCATCAAGAGGAAGGCGCACAGCTTGGCGGCGAAGGTCAGGATTTTTTTGAGCATGCGCGATTATAGGGGCATCAGTCCTCTTTATCGTCGACGCCGCTTCCGCAGCCGATCTGGACGCATATTAATTTTAATGCAATACTTACGATCACGCCGATTATTCCGATGAGTTCCAACATGGCGGTACCCGTTAGTGGTGAAGAGACGCTTCACTGTAACGGCGCTGCGCTGAGCAATCCAATATCAAATACGGCGTCCAACTATCTCGAAACGGCATAACGGTGATTTCGCTTAAACAGTTTAAATATTTTGTAGAGATCGTGGAGGCCGGCAGCTACTCGCGCGCGGCGGAAAAACTGTACGTCGCGCAATCGGCGCTGAGCCGGCAGATCAAGGAGCTGGAGGACGAGCTGCAAACCCAGCTGCTCACGCGCGACTCGCGCCACATCTTGTTGACGCCGGCCGGCCGCCTGTTCTTCGAACGCAGCAAGCGCATCCTCGAGGACATCGACCACACGGTCGTGCAGGCGCGCCAGGTGGGGCTGGGCGCGCAAGGCCTGATCCGCTTGCAGCATTCCAGCTCGGTGATCCTGACGCCGGCGATGACGGCCGCGCTGAGCCGCTTGCTGGCGGAGTTTCCCGGCGCGACCCTGGAGATCTCGATGGCGCCGTCGGAAGACCAGACCATGGACATCGAAGAAGGCCGCGCCGATATCGGCCTGATCCGCATGCCGACCTTGCGCAAGTATCCACACATCCAGGTGCGCGAGCTGACCACGGAGCGGCTGGTGGTGGCGGTGTCGCAGCATTCGCCGCTGGCCAAGCTGGACAACATCGAACTGGCCAGCCTGAGCAAGGAGCCGTTCATTTCGATCCCGCACAAGGACCGTGGCGGCCTGAGCTACCTGGTGGCCAACCTGTGCCTGGACCAGGGCTTCTTCCCGACGCCGGCGCGTGTGCTGTCGCGCAAGTCCTCGCAACTGAGCCTGATCGAAGCCGACCTCGGCATCGCCATCGTACCGGAGTGCATGCAGTTGATGGCGCCGGCCGGCGTGCGTTTCATCCCGCTCTCGCACGGCAGCCTGGTTACCAAGGTCGGCCTGGCCAGCCGGCGCGAGGCCGAACCGCTGGTGACCGCCTTCGCCGACGCGCTGCTTTGCGAACTGGCGCAACGCCCTTAGTTCCTTCGTCCGCGCAAAAAATGGCGGCCGGAGGCCGCCATGATGTCCCGTTTACACCTGCTTAACGGTCGTTCTTGTGGCTTTGACGCCCGGCTTCGGCATGCTGTTCCGGCGTGCCGCCGCGCGTGCCGCCGGAGGAACCCGTACCGCCCGAGCTGCCCTGATTGCCTTGACTGCCGCTGCGCGTATTGGCATTGGACGAAGCGCTTTGCTGATTGCCGTCGTTCTTGTGGCTCTGGCTGCCGGCCACGCGCGCCTCTTCGGGCGTGAACTCATGGGCATGGCCAGACGCGTGTGCCGCACGTCCGCCTTCGGCCGCGATCTCGCGCTGCTTGTCGGGGTCCATCGACGCGAACCCGCGATTGCTGGTGTCGCTCTGCTGGTTCTGTCCCCTGCCACCCTGGTTGCCTTGATTGCCTTGATTACCTTGATTCGAGTTTGCCATGATATAGCCTCCGGTTAGTGTAAAAAACCCTAGCTCATCAGTACTGTCACTGCCGATGTGTCAAGGAGGTGTCATCGTAAAGCTGGTTCAACGGACAGGATATAAGTCTGCTCGCTGTGTGCGTGTAGGAGATGACTGTCGAATTGGTACTGCAAGTTTTAGCGCGAAATTGTCAACTACTCGTTTCTGTTTTTCAAGCACTGTAGCGGGCGACTGATGGCGCTGGTCTATGGCACACTGCAATCCTGTAGACAGGCAAGAGGCAAGCATGAGCGCGGGACCGGAAGACAAGGAGCAGCCATCGCAACACCGGCGCAGCAGCGACCGCGACCGGCGCACAACGCGCCAGGAGATCGGCACGCCGAGCTATCTGGACCCCGGCGACACCGTCTTCAGCCTGTGGGGCCGCGTGCTGATGGCGCGCTACCGCCGCATCGCCGTCGCCGTCACGCGCCACATCATCCAGCGGCCGCTGCACATCGGCGTCTCGGCCCGCATCTTTCATCCGGAGCCCGGCGCCGCCGGCCTGCGCAGCAAGAACCTGCAATACCTTGAGGAATCCATCGCGCAGTGGGTGATGTCGCGCGACGTGCTGGTGTTCATGATCCCGACCGTCAATACCGACGGCCTGCTGCACCCCTCCAACATCCGCCTGCGCGACTACGCCAAGCACCTGGACGGCCTGGTGCTGCAAGGCGGCGCCGACGTTTCGCCGCAAAGTTATTCGGAAACGCCCACCCGCCCCGAATGGAGCGGCGACCGCGCGCGGGATATGTACGAGCTGGAACTGCTGCATGAATTTGTCGAAGCGGGCAAGCCGGTGCTGGGCATCTGCCGCGGCTGCCAGCTGATCAACGTGGCCTTCGGCGGCACGCTGTACCAGGACATTGCCTCCGATGTGCCCGACTCGCTGGCCCACGTCAACGACGACTACGACCGCAACCGCCACCAAGTCAGCTTCCCGGCCGGCTCTTCGCTGGCCAAGCTGTTCAAGGGCAAGGGCGCCGGCCTGGTCAACTCCATCCACCACCAGGCCGTCAAGACGCTGGGGCGCGACATGGCGGTGGAGGCGCTGTCGGTGCCGGACAATATGATCGAAGCGATCCGCTACCGCAAGGCGCCCTTCGTCATGGGCCTGCAATGGCATCCGGAATTCCACCAGGCCGGCGGCGTCGAACTGCTCGACTGCACCGCCATCCTCGACAACTTCCTGCGCGTGGCGCGCGAGACGCGGTTCTAGGTGATCCACGACGCCACCGCGCCGAACTGCGCGGTCGGTTGGTACCACTGCCGATAAATTGGAGGTGGTCACAAACTGTGGCCACCTCTCCAGCAAGAGAAAGAAGTAGATTCCTCCTCTTGACCGATCACTCGCCGCGGAAGCGCTGGATCGCCGCGTCGACCATGCCTTCGGCGCTGCCGCTGCGGTCGAACTGCTGGCGCAGGTAGTGGGCGTCGCTGCCCTCGTGCGTGACCTGCACCAGATGCTGCAAGCCCGCAGTGCCGCCCAGCGCCGCACCGTGCGGCTCCATCTTGCGCAGCGTGGTCAGGATGTCCTCGCGCAGCGACAGGCTCTCGTAGTTCTTCGGATGCACCAGCGTGCCGTCCAGGCCGAAGCGGCAGGCCTGGAAGCGGTTGTAGTTGTAGACCAGGTAGTCGTCCTCCACCGGCGGCGCCTCGCGGCGCTCCAGCAGATAACGGCACAGCGCCTGCAGATACACGGCCAGCGCCGCCGCCCGCTCCACCGTCAACGGCGTGTCGCACACGCGCAGCTCGATGGTGCCGAACTCCGGCTTCGGCCGGATGTCCCAGTAGAAGTCCTTCATGCTCTTGATGACGCCGGTGTGCTCCATCTTGGCGAAGTACTCATGCTCGAAGGTCGACCAGCTTTGCGTGAACGGCGCCCGCCCGCTCATCGGGAAGGCGAACACGGAGTTCAGCCGCGCCGAATTGAACAGCGTGTCGTTCCCCTGCACATACGGCGACGACGACGACAGCGCGATGAAGTGCGGCACGTAGCGGCTCAGCGAATGCAGCAGGAACAGCGCGTCGTCGCCCGAGGCGCAGCCGATGTGCACGTGCTGGCCGAAAATCGTAAACTGTTTAGCCAGATAGCCATACAGCTCCGACACTTCCTTGAAACGCGGCTTGGCAAAGATCCTGCGGTCCGACCATTTCTGGAACGGATGCGTGCCGCCGCCGCAGATGCCGATGTTGAGCTGCTCGCCGGCCTGCACCAGCGTGTCGCGGATCACCTGCAACTGCGACACCAGCTCGCTGTGATGCGTGTGCACGTCGCTGTTAATCTCGATCATGCTCTCGGTGATTTCCGGCGTGACGTTGCCGGGAAACGGCTTGCGGCTCAACAGGTGCAGCAGGTCCGGGCTGGACGCGGTCAGGTCGAAGTCCGACAGGCTGACCAGTTGCAGCTCCAGCTCCACGCCCATGGTGAGCGGTTGCGATGATTTGAAGGGTTCCAATGGCATGTCAATGCTCCTCTTTAGCGGCGGTTTCATTCGCCCAGATCAGCGCCCGCTGCGTGATGATGGGGCCTACCACTTCCAGCAATAAGGTCATGGCCGCCAACGCGGCCAGTTCGTCGACCAGCACGATGCCCATGTAACGCGTCTGTTCCAGCAGCAGCGTGACGAACACCGACATCGGCGACAGCGCGATCCCGGTCAGCAAGCCCTTGCGCCACGAGATGCCGCCGACGTGCGCGAACGCCGCCACGGCGGCCGCCTTGACCAGGAAGCGCGCCAGCACCAGCACCACGCCGAGGCCGGCGCCGGCCACCACGCGATCCCACTCCAGCGTGGAGACGGCAAACACGAACAGCAGCACCGTCAGCAGTTCGCCGATGCCGCCGAAGTTGCGCTCGGTGCGGCTGAACGCGACGCGGCTGTGGCGCGCGGCCAGGCCGAAGGTCAGCGTGGCCAACACCGGCGAGACGTCGAAGGCATGCGCCAGCGCCACCAGCAGCACCACGCCCATGGCGAAGGCGACGGTGCCGTCCTGCGCGATCGCGCCCAGGCGGCGCAGCACGGCCGGCACGATAAAGCCCAGCACCGCGCCCATCACGGCCGACATCACCAGTTCGATCAGGCTGTGCGACACGGCCTGCGTCAGGCTGCCCGAGGTCTGGAACACCCAGAAGCCCACCACCACCTTGAACACGAACACCGCCAGCACGCAGTTGATGGCCACCAGGTGCAGCACGCGCTCGGTCACCTGCCCCGAGCTGTCCTCCTCGTTAATCACGCGCAGCACGCCGGCCGGCGAGGTGGACATGGCCAGCGACGCCAGCAACAGCGAGGTCAGCGGCGGCATGCCGGTCAGATGCGAAATCAGATAGACCACGCCGAAGGTGGCGGCCGATTCGGCCAGCCCGCTGACCGCGATCCAGGGATTGATGCGCAGCCAGTGCAGGTTGATGCGATAACCGAATTCAAACAGTATCAGTCCGAAAGCCAGGTTGGCCAACAGCGTCACGGTGCTTGAAGCGCCGCTGCTCAGTGCAGTGGGAAACGCCTGCGCCATTAAAAAACCCACCAGGCCGTAGACGCTGATGCGCGGCAAACGGGTCCAGCGGTGTATGAATTCTCCTGACAGCCAAGCCAGCGCTATCGCCAAGGGCCAGCCTAGTTCGGCCATGAAGACCTGAATATCCGGCATGTACTTCTCCTTTTAAAAGATACTTGTACAATTCTGTACAATTGCTCGCGTTTTGACTGTGCGCTAAGAGACATAAGGGAGCAACATGCTTGAACTAATCAGCGAACACGCCTGTTTTGGCGGTGTGCAGCGCTTCTACCAACACGCATCGCGCGAAATCGGCCTGCCGATGCGCTTCTCCGTTTTCATTCCAGTCAAGGCCGCCGAAGGCCGCGCGCCGGCGCTGTTCTACCTGGCCGGGCTGACCTGCAACGAAGAGACTTTCATGATCAAGGCCGGCGCCCAACGCGCCGCCGCCGAAGCGGGCCTGATCCTGATCGCACCGGACACCAGCCCGCGCGGCGCCGGCGTCTACGGCGAAACGGACAACTGGGATTTTGGCGTCGGCGCCGGCTTCTATCTCGACGCTACGCAAGCACCGTGGGCCACGCATTACCGCATGTACAGCTACCTTCACGAACTGCGCGAACTGGTGGTGGAGGAACTGCCGGTGGACGCCGAACGCATCGGCATCTTCGGCCACTCGATGGGCGGGCACGGCGCGCTGACCATCGCCTTGAAACGGCCGGACCTGTTCCGTTCCGTCTCAGCCTTCGCGCCGATCGCGGCGCCGTCGATGTGCCCGTGGGGTAAGAAGGCTTTCAGCGGCTACCTCGGCGACAATCCCGGCGCATGGGAACAGTACGACGCCAGCCTGCTGATGGCGCGCTTGCAGACGCCCTTCCCGGCCGGCATCCTGATTGACCAGGGGCTGGGCGACAAGTTCCTCAAGGAGCAGCTGTATCCGGAAGTGTTTGAAGCGGCCTGCCGCACCGCCGCGCAGCCGCTGGAACTGCGGCGGCATGCGCGTTACGATCACGGCTACTACTTCATCGCCAGCTTCATGGAAGACCACATCCGCTTCCACGCGCGCTGCCTGGCGGCGCTGTAGCGCAAACTTGATCTACAGCTTGATTTCCGTGCCCAGGCGCTGCAGGAACTGGCCCAGCCACGCCGGGTGCGCGGGCCAAGCCGGCGCGGTGACGAAGTTGCCGTCGGTGACAGCCTGGTCCACAGGAATGTCGGCGTAGCTGGCGCCGGCCAGCTTGACCTCCGGGGCGCAGGCCGGATAGGCCGAGATGGTCTTGCCGCGGATGACGTCGGCCGCCGCCAGCAATTGCGCGCCGTGGCACACGGCGGCGATCGGCTTGTTCGCGGCGGCGAACTGCTGCACGATCTCGATCACGCGCGGATTGAGCCGCAGGTATTCCGGTGCGCGGCCGCCGGCGATCATCAGCGCATCATAATTGGCCACGTCGACATCGGCGAAGCTGGCGTTGAGCGCGAACAGGTGGCCCGGCTTTTCCGTGTAGGTCTGGTCGCCCTCGAAATCATGGATGGCGGTCTTGATGGTGTCGCCGGCCCGCTTGTCGGGGCACACCGCGTGCACCGTATGGCCCACCATCTGCAGCGCCTGGAACGGCACCATGGTTTCGTAGTCCTCTGCAAAGTCGCCCGTCAGAAACAGTATTTTCTTAGCCGCCACGGTATATCCTTTCGAGAAATGAAAAACAAAAAAAGGGCCGTGACGTCGCCGTCACGGCCCCTCGATAGTACCCTTGTTCGCGTCGGCGTGCTTAGGCCGCAGCCTTGGCCAGCACGGTGCGGATGGTGCCCGCCAGCTCCTCGGCCGAGAACTTGGCCACGTAGGCGTCCGCGCCTACGCCCTTGACGTGGTCTTCGTTGGTCTTGCCCGACAACGAGGAATGGATCACCACAGGAATCTTGGCGAAGCGCGCATCCTGCTTGACCAGGCGGGTCAGCGTGAAGCCGTCCATCTCCGGCATTTCCAGGTCGGTCAGGATCATGGCGACGCGGTCGGTGATCGGCACGCCTTCGGCTTTGGCGCCGTCGGAAATATGCTGCAGGCGATCCCAGGCTTCCTTGCCGGACTTGGTCATGATGAAGTGTACCCCCATCGCTTCCAGGCCCTTCTCGATCAGGTTGCGGGCGACCACGGAATCGTCCGCCGCCAGGATGACCGCACCCGGCTTGAGGATGACTTTCGGGCCGATGGTTTCAGGATCGACGTCCTTGCCTTCGGACGGCACCAGCTCGCGCAGGATGGTTTCCACGTCCAGCACCTGCGCCAGGCGGGTGTTCTGCACGTCGCCGTCGACGCGGGCGATGCTGGTGACCTTGCCGCCGGCGGTGCCTTCGGCGGTCAGCACCTGGCTCCAGTCCAGGCGCACGATCTCATCCACCGATTCCACGGCGAAGGCCTGGGTGGTGCGGGCGAATTCGGTGACCAACATGATGTTCAGACCGGTTTTTGGGGTCACACCGACGATGCCTGGCAAATCCAGCACCGTGATGATTTGTCCGCGCAGATTGACGACGCCCAGCATATGTGGCGGGGACCCGGCCACTGCGGTCACTTCCGGCATCGCGACGATTTCGCGAATTTTGAAGACGTTAATACCGAACAACTCGGAATGTTCGCCGTTGGCGTCGGCGCCAAGGCGGAACAGTAGCAGTTCGAATTTATTGGAGTTGGTCAGGTTACTGCGCTCATCAACTTCCTGCTGAACTGATTTCATAGATTTCTTCTCCGTCGGTGGTAGCTTCGTAGCAAGTATAGCGGCTGCCACTGCCCCCGTCACACTTTGGCGCAGAGATATTGTTATACAGCACGAGATACAACGTTTGCCGCACCATATGCACAACTGCGGACGCAAAAAAGGAAGCCCGCAGGCTTCCTTTTAATGTGCTACCGAATTCTGGAGCGGGAGAAGAGTCTCGAACTCTCGACCTCAACCTTGGCAAGGTTGCGCTCTACCAACTGAGCTACTCCCGCAGAAGACGAAATTATGACAGAAAGATCTCGACTTTACTAGTGCTCAGCTCCAACTTTTTACAAAACCATCGATGGTGTAAGCTGGCTAACATTTCGCAATGATGAAGGAATGGGATGGATTCGATCGAAGTCGTGCTGGTGATGCTGCTGGCAGTGGTGGCCAGCGCCTATCTGACCCGCTTCCTGCCGCGCGCGGTGCCGTTGCCGCTGGTGCAGATCGCGCTCGGCGCGCTGATCGCCGCCAAGTCCAGCCGCGGCGTCGACCTGGAGCCGGACCTGTTCTTCCTGGTGTTCCTGCCGCCGTTGCTGTTCCTGGACGGCTGGCGCATCCCCAAGAGCGGCCTGTTGCGCGACAAGGGCACCATCCTGGAACTGGCGCTGGGGCTGGTGATCTTCACCGTCATCGGCGCCGGCTTCCTGATCCACTGGCTGATCCCCGCCATGCCGCTGGCGGTCGCCTTCGCGCTGGCCGCCATCATTTCGCCCACCGATCCGGTCGCCGTCAGCGCCATCGCCGCCACCACGCCCATCCCCAAGCGCCTGATGCACATCCTGGAGGGCGAATCGCTGCTCAACGACGCCTCCGGCCTGGTGTGCTTCCGCTTCGCCGTGGCCGCCGCGCTGACCGGCGCCTTTTCGATCAGCGGCGCCACCCTCACCTTCGTCTGGCTGGTGGCGGCCGGCATAGCCGCCGGCGTCGCCGTGACGATGCTGGTGACGCGCATGCAGCACTGGCTCAGCTGCCGCTACGGCGAACCGGTGGGATCGCCCATCCTGGTCAGCCTGCTGCTGCCGTTCGGCGCCTACCTGGTGGCGGAGCGCCTGCACGCCTCCGGCATCCTGGCGGCGGTGGCGGCCGGCATCACCATGAGCTACGCGGAGCTGGGCGGCCACACCTTGGCCAACACCCGCATCCAGCGCTCGGCCGTGTGGGACACGGTGCAGTTCGCGCTGAACGGCATCATGTTCGTGCTGCTGGGCGAACAACTGCCCGACATCTTCCGCGGCGCCAGCGCCACCATCGAGGAGAGCGGCCATCTGAATCCGTGGTGGCTGGCGGTGTATGCGGTGGCCATCAATGTCGGCCTGCTGGTGCTGCGCATGCTGTGGGTGTGGGCTTCGCTGCGGCTGACCATCTACAAGCAAAAGATCCGCAACCAGCCGCGTATCAAGATCAACCCGCGCCTGCTGCTGGCGACCACGCTGGCCGGCGCGCGCGGCGCCATCACGCTGGCCGGCGTGCTGACGCTGCCGCTGGCCATGCCCGACGGCACGCCCTTCCCGGCGCGCGCGCTGACCATCTTCCTGGCCTGCTCGGTGATCCTGGTGTCGCTGCTGGTGGCCAGCCTGGGCCTGCCGCGCCTGCTGGCCGGCATGACCTTCCCCGCCTCGCCGGAGCAGCAGCAGGAGGAAGACCTGGCGCGGCGCGCGGCGGCCAACGCCGCCATCACCGCCGTCGAGCAGACGCAGATCGCCTTGATGGAGGCCGATTCCTGCGTCGACCCGGAGGTGTATCCGCAGGCGGCGGCGCGCATCATCGCCTTCTATCAGCACAAGCTGCGGGAAGTCGATCCCGACAACGACGCCGCCTGGCGCAAGACCGACCACGCGGAAAAGGAACTGCGGCTGGCGGCGCTGGCGGCGGAGCGACACGCCGTCTACGACCTGGCGCGGCACGACCATATCTCCGACGAGATTTCGCGCAAGCTGGTGCGCGAGATCGACCTGGTGGAAGCGCGCTACCGCTAGTCTTTATGGCTCATTGACGTATTGATAAGAATCGGTAATCATCTGGGCCATGCTACCGAAGCGCACACAAATCACCGTCGCCGCCGCCTGGATCTTATTCTGGCTGCTGATGAACGTCACCGCCGTTCAGGAATACCTGCGCGACCATCAGCATGGCGTGTGGAAGCCTATTCTGTGGGAGAGCTCCTCCGCGCTGACCGGCACCTTGCTGCTGCTGGCCCAGCGCCGTTTCACGCGCAGGTACGACCATCTGCTGGCGCAGCCGCTGCACTGGTTCGCGCGCCAGCTGGTGTGGTTGCCGATCTACTGGGTGCTGTTCGTGCCGGTCGCCTTCGGCATCCGCCAGGGCGGGTACGCGCTGGCCGGCGAAACCTACGACCACCTGCCGTGGCCGCAAACCTTCCTGTACGAAGACGTGAAGATGACGGTGTTCTTCAGTATCTTCGCCACCATCATGTTCGGCGTGCTGTCGTATCACGCGATGCAGAACGAGAAGCTGCGCGTCGAGCGCGTCAACGCCTCGCTGCGCGAGGCCCAGCTGCTGCGGCTTACCCAGCAGATGCAGCCGCACTTCCTGTTCAACGCCCTCAACACCATCTCCTCGCTGATGCACAGCGACGTGGCGCGCGCCGATGCGATGCTGATCCAGCTGGCCGACGTGCTGCGCGCCACGCTCGACGTCAGCGAACAGCACCAGGTGACGCTGGAGATGGAGCTGCGCCTGCTGCGCGGCTACGCGGCCCTGATGAGCGAACGGTTTTCCGACCGCGTGCACATCGACTGGCATATCGACGATGCGCTGCTGGGCTGCCAGGTGCCGGTGATGAGCATGCAGCCGCTGTTGGAGAACATCTTCAAGCACACCGTCGAACGGCGCCGCCAGGCCACCGGCATCACCATCTCGGCCAGCCGCGAGCAAGGCGCGATGCTGCTGCGGCTGGAGGACGACGGCGGCATGCTGCCGGCCGCCGACGCGGCGCCCGATCCGCGGCCCGGCGGCGGCATCGGCGTGCGCAACCTGCGCGAGCGGCTGGCGGCCCTGTACGGCGCCAGCGCCTCCTTCGATCTGATCCAGTTGTCGCCCGCCGGCGTGCGGGCAGAAATGCGCTTGCCATGCGCGTCCTGATCGTCGACGACGAGCGCCCCGCGCGCGACAAGATGCGGCGCCTGCTGGAGCTGGAACCGGACATCAGCGCCATCGACGAGGCCCGCGACGGCGTCGACGCGCTCGAACGCCTGCCCGGCTTCGCGCCCGACCTGCTGCTACTCGACATCCAGATGCCCGAGATCACCGGCCTGGAAGTGGCGGCCTCGCTGCCGGCGCCGGCGCCGCTGGTGGTGTTCGTCACCGCCTACGACGAATACGCGATCCGCGCCTTCGACGCCAACGCCATCGATTACCTGCTCAAACCCTACGACCAGCAGCGCCTGCAACGCGCCCTCCAGCGCGTGCGCGAACGCCTCGCCCAGCAGCGCGCCGCCCTGACCGTCCACCCCAAGCCGCCGACGCTCATCGAAGAAGCCCCTGCCCCGTCGCATCCGCTGCCCGCCATCAGCCAGCTGCTGATTCCGGAACGGGGCGGCACCCGCATCGTCAAGGTCGAACAAATCCAGTGGATAGAAACGGCCGACAACTACGTCGTGCTGCACACCGCCGACGGCCAGCCGCTGATGCGCCAGACCCTGGCCGGCCTGGTCGACAAGCTCGGGCCGCGCTTCCAGCGCTGCCACCGGCGCGCCGCCGTGCAGCTGGACTGGATCGCCAGCGTGCAGCATCTCGACAAGGGCGACGGTGAACTGGTGCTGCGCAGCGGCGTGCGCGTGCCGTGTTCGCGCCAGTACCGCGCCGAAGTGATGGCGCGCCTGCAAGCGCCGCCTATCCGTGCGCCGGAGCGGCCGCCGTCCTGCTAACCTGTCAGTCTCTCACCAGACCAGGAGACAACCATGCACAGCATCCAGAAGATCACCCCCTTCCTGTGGTTCGCGGGGCAAGCAGAGCAAGCGGCCGAGTTCTACGTCGGCATCTTCCGCAATTCCAAGATCTGCGACATCGTCCGCTACACCGAGGCCGGCCAGGAACAGCACGGCCAGCCGCCCGGCAGCGTGATGATCGTCAGCCTGAAACTGGACGGCCAGGACTTCACCCTGTTGAACGGCGGCCCGGCCTTCCAGTTCACGCCGGCGGTATCGTTCGTGATCAACTGCGAAAGCCAGGAGGAAATCGACCACTTCTGGAACCAGCTGTCCGAGGGCGGCGCGCCGGAAGCCCGCCAATGCGGCTGGCTGGCCGACAAGTACGGCCTGTCATGGCAAGTGGTGCCGACGGCGCTGCCGACCATGCTGATGGACGCCGACACCGAGAAGGCCGGCCGCGTCATGGCGGCCCTGATGGGCATGAAAAAGATCGACCTTGCCGCGCTGAAGAAGGCCTACGCCGGATAGCGGGCCGGCTCGCCCCACCGGCATCCCGGTTCGCCCCAGCGCGCTGGACGCCGGCAGTGGGACCTCGCTAGACTGGCTTCATTCAACCAGGAGCGAGCCCCATGAACCCTCACGAGAACAATCGCCTGTACTTCCTCGACTGGATACGCATCTTCGCGTTCTTCGTCCTGATCTTCTACCACACCGGCATGTACTACGTGAGCTGGGGCTGGCACGTCAAAAGCCCGTACGCCAGCGACACCATCGAGCCGCTGGTGATGTTGTCCTCGCCGTGGCGGCTTGGCTTGCTGTTCATGATCTCCGGCGTCGCCACCGCCTTCATGCTGCAAAAGATCCGCGTCGGCGCCCTGCTCAAGCAGCGCAGCTGGCGCCTGCTGGTGCCGCTGGTGTTCGGCATGCTGGTGATCGTGCCGCCGCAGCCCTATTTCGAGGTGATCGAAAAGTTCAACTACGCCGGCAGCTACGCCGACTTCATGCGCCTGTACGTCAGCGGCTACCACGGCTTCTGCAAGGACGGCGGCTGCCTCGACCTGCCGACCTGAAACCATCTGTGGTTCGTGATCTACCTGTGGGCCTATACGATGGTGATCGGTGGCGTGGCCGCACTGGCCGGCGCCGAACGTCTGCACTCGTGGTCCGCCGCGCTGGGCCGCCAGCTGACCGGCTGGAAGATCATCACGCTGCCGGTGCTGGTGTTGTTCGTCGCCCGCTATGCGCTGGTCGAGTCCTTCCCTGAAACCCACGCCCTGGTCAACGACTGGTACAACCACGCCCACTACTTCTTCCTGTTCGTGATGGGCGTGATGCTGGCGCTGCAAAAGGGCTTCTGGACCAATGTGGACAGACTGCGCTGGACCAGCCTGGGCCTGTGGCTATTCAGCTGGGTGGTGGTGGTGGTGCTGAATGCGATGCCGGAGCCGGTGGCCAACCTGCCTGTCATCGCGCAACTGAAGCCGCTGCTGCGCATGATCGTCTGCGTCGGCCAGTGGGCGCCGATCATGGCGATCTGCGGCTTCGGCCATCGCCACCTGGCCTTCGACAGCGCCAAGCGCCGCTACCTGACCGAAGCCGTGTTCCCGGTCTACATCGTGCATCAGACGCTGATCGTCAGCATGGCGCACTGGCTCAAGCCGGTGAAGCTGGCGCCCGGCATCGAAGGCGTGGTGCTGGTCGTGCTGACCTTCACCATCAGCTTCGGCGTGTTCGAGACGGTGCGCCGCATCGCCGTGCTGCGCCCACTGTTCGGCCTTGGCCGCGCTACTTCACAAACGTCAGCGTATGCGTCGCGGGACCAGGCAGCAGCGGTGAGTCCCGCCCGCTGAGCCAATCGCCACGGCCATCCAGGAAGTACGGCGACAATGGATGGCCGCTCTGGCCACCCGGCATGTTGAAGATGCCCTGCTCCTCGTGGCCCGGCGACACCGTCAGCCGCTCCGACTGGCCGAACGACGGCCCCGCCACGCGCGGCATATGCTGGTCGCCCGACAGCATGTCCGGCGCCACTTTCAGGTATTTGCCCAGCACCGGCACCACCGCGGCAAACGGATGCGCGCTGGCCGCCGTATTGCGCTCCCCCCAGGTGGCCTTGGCCAGCGGCTTGCCGTCCTTGGTCAGGTCGGCGATCACGCGGTCCAGCGCGGCCAGCTGCAAGGCCTGCCAGCTGGCGTACTGCGGCGGCAACCAGCCGGCCGGCTGCTGGTCCAGCACACGGGCCACCACCACCGGCCAACGCGAGGTCACCGCCGCCATGGTGGACTTGGGATCGATCTTCGCCATTTCCTCGTTGGCGCTTTCGAACAGGATGTCGTACAGCGCGTACATGTAGGCGCGCGTGATGCGGTAGCCCACCGAATCCACGCTGGCCTTGCCGGTCCAGCTGTCCTTCAACATCTTCAGTGCTTCGGCGCGTGGCGCGTTGCCTTCGACGGCCTTGCCATCCAGCGCCGCGATGGCGCGTTCACGCCACGGTGTCATGAAGATGGCGCGGTCGTCCAGCGTGATGGCGTAAACTTTTTTCACGTCGGTCTTGGGGCCCAGCGCGGTCAGGTCGTCGCGTACCTGGTGGGTGCGCGCGCCGAGATCGAAGCCGCCGTCGCCCAGCAGCTCCGCGCCGGCATTGGCCAGCTGGCGGCTGTTGGCGGTGGCCAGCTGGCCAGCGGCCGGGTTGACGACCTTCGGATATTCCTCAGGTTTGAGCCAGCCGGTCCAGACGCCGGCCTGGTCGTCCGCCGACAGCGGATAGGTGCCGGCCACGCCGGCCGGCGCGCGGCGCGGCAGCGCACCGGCGATGGTCCAGCCGATGTTGCCCTTGTCGTCGCCGCCGACAAAGTTCTGCGCCGGAATGCCCATCGTCGGCGCGATCGCCAGCGCCTGTTCCAGCGTATCGGCGAACTCCAGGTTCTTCGCATTGACGTTGACGGCGGCCGCCGTGTGCGCAACCCAGTGGATGGCGTAGCTGTGGCCCATGGCCTCGCGGATCGGACCGAGGCTGGTTTCGCGAACGGCCAGTTTGGCGGCCGGTTCGCCTTTGATTAATATCGTTTCCTCATGCAGCACCGGGGTCTCCCAGCCGGCCTGGGTGCGCACCTGTCCGGGCTTGGCCGGGTCGGTGTCGAGCTTGATCAGGTCGAGATAGTCGCCGTAGCTGTTGGTGAAGCCCCAGGCCACGTGGCCGTTACTGCCGACCACCACCACCGGCGCGCCGGGTAGCGTCACGCCGACCACGCGGCGCTGGCCACCCTTCCCGTCGGGGAACTGCAAGGCCGCGCGATACCAGATCGCCGGCAGCTGGATACCGAGGTGCATATCGTCCGACACGATGGCGCCGCCGGTGTCGCTGCGGGCGCCGGCCACGGCCCAGTTGTTGCTGCCCACGGTGTTGAGGAATTCCGCCGCCGCCACCTTGGGATCGGTGTGCGCCGCGCCGCCGTCGGCCTTGGGCTTGCCCCACCATGCGGGCGGCGCGGCGGGAATCACGATATCCGGCGCGGTGATCGATTGCGCGTCAAGCGGCGCATCCCACTGCGTCGATTCCGGCGCCAGGAAGGCGCGCTGTTCGTCCGTCGCATGGTCGCGGAACCAGCCACGCGCCAGTTCGCGCGGTTCCTGGCTGCCTTGCAGGTCGAAGTACATGGCCCAGATCACCAGCAGCGAATCGGCCGGCGCCCAGGCGCGCGGCGCCATGCCGATCAGCGAGTACTCGAATGGCTTGGCGCTCAGCTTTTCCAGGCCGGCGTTGACGCCCGCCACATAGCGGTCCAGCAGCGCGCGGTCGGCCGGCGGCATGGCAGCCAGGGCCAGCTCGGCGCGGGCGCGGAAGCGGTGCAGGCGATGGGATTTATCCAGCGGCAGTGCGCGCGCGCCAAAGAGTTCGGACAATTCGCCGGACGACACGCGGCGCAGCAAATCCATCTGGAAGTAGCGCTCCTGCGCGTGGACGAAACCGGTGGCGTAGGCCACGTCCAGCCGGCTGCCGCCGCTGATGACCGGCACGCCGTGTTCATCGCGCGCCACGCTGGCGCCGGACTCCAGCCCCGCCGCCTGCACCGTGCCTTCCAACTGGGCCAGGCTGCCGCGCAAATACATCCAGGCCGCCGCGATAGCCAGCACGATCAACACCACCAATCCGATTACGACACGCTTGGACCATACCGCCAGCCTGTTCTTTTGCATAGCATCCCCATGATTGATTAAAGTACCATGTTGAGGATAGTGCCAGAGAACCGGCCACGCAGGCAATCAGATGGTTGATGTCACAGCGCCAGCTCCCAGGTTTCGTTGACCATGTCCTGGCCGAAGGCGTGCACCGGCTCCTCGGCCACCAGCACATAGCCTTTGCTGCGGTAGATCTGGCGAGCTTCCTTCTGCTGGTCCGTGGTCCACAGGCGCATCTTGCGGTAGCCGGCGGCGCGCGCATAGCGATGGCATTCGTCCACCAGCCGCGAACCGAGGCCGTAGCCGCGCGCCTGCTCTTCCACCAGCAGCAAGCGCAGCTTGCCCACACCCGGCTCGCCACTGCGCGCCAGCGCGATCGAGCCGACCGGCTGGCCGCCCATCTCGGCGATCCAGCACTGCTCCCGCGCCGGATCGAAGTTTTGCGCGAAGTCGGCACAGATCTCGCCGACCAGCGTTTCAAAGCTGTCGTCCCAGCCCTGCTCCGCCGTGTACAGCGCGCCGTGGCGGCGGGTGATCCATTCCATGTCGCCGGCGCGGAAGGTGCGCAGCACGAAGGGCTGGGCGTATTTCAGGCCGCTGCCAGCGTCCAGCAGCTGCTCGATGGTGCGCATCGCATCGAGCATGCGCAGCTGGTCTGCCTCGCCCAGGCGGCCCAGCAGATCGCCGATTTCGTCGCGCGAACGGCGCTCCAGCGGATCGTAGACGGCGCGGCCCTGCGCCGTCAGGTGCAGCAGCTTGGAACGGCCGTCGGTGGCCGACGGCACCTTGGAGACCATTCCCGCGCTCTCGAACTTGGCCAGGATGCGGCTCAGGTATCCGCGATCCAGGCCAAGATCGCGGCCCAGCACCGCGGCCGGCTGGTCGCCATGCTGGGCCAGTTCGTACAGCACGCGGGTCTCGGTCAGCGTGTATTCGCTGTGCAGCAGGCCTTCGCGCAGCACGCCGATCTGGCGCGTGAAGAAGCGGTTGAAGGAACGGACCGCCGCAACGCGGTCATCAAAAACAGGAACAGGCATACGACCTCCGACTGGAACATCAGCCGATTTTGCAACAGATTGTTGACTCAGTCAACAATAAATCCCATGACCGGCCCGGCGGTGCTAGAGTCACAACAACCCGACTCCGAGCCGACGCCCATGCAAACCGCTCCGATCCCCGACAACGACGCCGAGCGCCTGGCGGCGCTGCGCGAACTGCTGATATTGGACACGCCGCCGGAAGAGCGCTTCGACAAGGTGGTGCAGTTCGCCGCCGAGGAATTCGACATGCCGATCGCGCTGATATCGCTGAGCGACGAGAACCGCCAATGGTTCAAGGCCCGTGTGGGCATGGATGCGTGCGAAGGCGCGCGCGACACCTCCTTTTGCGGCCACGCGATCCTGCAACCCGATATCTTCGTCATCCCCGACGCCCGCGCCGATGCGCGCTTTGCCGACAATCCCATCGTCACCGGCGAGCCTCATGCGGTCTTCTACGTCGGAGCGCCGCTGACCATGCCGTCCGGCTTCACCATCGGCACCCTGTGCATGATCGACCACAAGCCGCGCACGCTGGACGCGACCGAACTGGCGATCCTGGCGACGCTGCGCGACCTGCTGCTGGAAGAACTCAGCCAACGCCAGGAGGCGCCGCATGCCTGAGAACACGACCAGGAACCTGAACATGCTGCTGGTGGAGGAGCAAGCGCTGTTGCGCCGGACCGTCGCGCTGACGGCACGCTCACTGGGCTTGGGAACCATCCATGAAGCGGCCAGCATGGAGGCGGCGGAACGGCTGCTGCGGGAGCACAGCTTCCACGGCGCGGTGATCTCGATCGACTGCGGCTCGCTGCCAAACTGCACCTACAACCTGGCCTTGCTGGACCGGGTGCGCAAAGGCCTGTATGCCAGCGACAGCGGCATCCCCATCGCTGTGATGGCCCAACACGCCACCGCCGAACTGCTGAACGACCTGCGCGAGCGCAACGTGAGCCGCGTGATCCTCACGCCGTTCCGCGCCAAGGTACTGCTGGACACCTTCGCGGAGTTCGACGCGAACCACAAACCTGGCTGAAAGCGCGGCAACGCACAGAATGGCAGCTCCCTCCGACGTAGCATGATTTCAGTTCACCGCAACTGAAAGGACATGCCATGCAAACCGTAAACGATATGCAGGACTGCATAGACGCCTGCAACAATTGTCATCAAGCCTGCCTGCAAACCGCGCTGACGCAATGCCTGCAAATGGGCGGGCGCCACGTCGAGCCGGATCACTTCCGGCTGATGATGGACTGCTCCAGCATCTGCGAGCTATCGGCCAATTTTCAGCTGGGCGGATCGCCCTTCAGCCGCCGCCTGTGCGCGCTCTGCGCGGAAATCTGCCATGCTTGCGCGCTGAGCTGCCGCGGCCTGGATGACATGGAAGACTGCACGCGCGCCTGTGAAGCGTGCGAACACTCCTGCCGCGCGATGGCGGGCTAGTACATTTCCTGGGCCACCTCACGCACCGCCTTCAACAGCAGGCCGGCGCCCGGCGACAGGATGTGGCCATTCACCGTGATGATGCCGTAGGCGTCCATGCGGCACGGCAGTTCGATCGGCAGGATGCTGAGCACATTCTGCGACTCGTAGTATTTGGCGACGGCGATCGGCATGACGTTGAGCGCGTCCGTCTGCTGCAACAGCGGTTTAATCAGCAGCACGGCGGTGGTGTCGACCACGTTGACCGGCACTTCCAGGCCGGCGCGGCGGAACATCAATTCGCAGCGCGCCCGCAGGATGCTGCCCTGCGGCGGCAAGATCCACGGCTGGCTGGCGATATCGCGCAGCGACAGGTTGCGCGCCTCCAGCAGCGGATGGCCGGGACGCACCACCGCGCACGCCGGCTCGTCGCCCAGTTCCTCGTAGCTCAGGCCCTCCGCGCTTTGGCGCTCGGGAATGCGGCCGATCATGAAGTCCAGCCGCCCGCGCTGCAACTGCTCCAGCAGGATGTTGGACTGCTCCATCTCGACGCCGATGCGCAGCTTGGGCGCCTGCAGCTTGGTGCGCGTGATCGCCTGCGGCAGCAGCGCGATCCCCGGCGTCATGATGGTGCCGATATCCACCTGCCCGGACAGGCCGGCCTTGATGGCGACGATGTCCTCGTGCGCCAGCGAGAGGCTGGTCAGCGCCATGCGGGCGTGGCGTATCATCGTTTCGCCGTAGATGGTCGGCTCCATGCCGCGCGGCAGACGGTCAAACAGCTGCACGCCCAGCATCTCCTCCAGGTCCTTCAGCTGCTTGGAGGCGGCCGGCTGCGTCATGTGCAGCTCTTCGGAGGCACGGTGGATATTGCGTTGTTCGTCGAGCGCGATCAGCAGCAGCAGCTGGCGCGTTTTGAGGCGCGCGCGCAAGAACCAGTTCGGGTTAGTTTCCATGGAAAAATGATATCACAATCGGTATTGATGTTGATGGCATACCGACTGTTGCGGTATCACTTGCATGCGGCGGAAGGATTGGCGGCAGGGCCTTCCCTGGTCTGCTTGACGAACGGGATGGTGCCGTCGGCGTTGTACTGGAACTCCTCGACCGCGACCGAACGGCGGTACTCGGCGCCGCCCGGTAGCTTGGCGTTGTGATAGAAGATGTAGGACTTGCCGTTGAAGTCGACGATGGCCTGGTGGATGGTCTTGACCTTGGCGTTCTTCGACATGATCACGCCGCGATACTGCCAGGGGCCGGTGGCGCTCGGGCCGGTCATATACGCCGTCTCTTCCGGGAAGTTGCGGGAATAGGATAAATAGTATGTGCCGTTATGCTTGTGCAGGTAGGACGCTTCGGTGAACATGTCCATGCCGACGGTTTGAATCGGGCCGTCGAATTCGATCATGTTCGGTTTCAGCTTGGCGTACTTCAGCACCGTGTTGCCCCAGTAGAGATAGGCCTGGCCGTCGTCGTCCTGGAAGATGGCAGGGTCGATGTCGTCCCAGGCGATCGGGGTTTGCAGTGTCATATCGTTCGTGACCAGCGCCGAACCGCGTGCGTCGACGAATGGGCCGGTCGGGCTGTCGGAAACGGCGACGCCGATGGCGTGGCCGGGGATGGTCGCGTGGTCGACGGTCGAATAGAAGTAGTACTTGCCATCGCGCTTGGTGATATCGGCGGCCCAGGCATGTCCCTTGGCCCACTTGAAGGTGGACGCCTGCACCGGCGAACCGCGGTCGGTCCAGTTCTTCATGTCGCAGCTGGTGTAGACGCGCCATTCGTTCATCACGTAGTCCTTGCTCTTCGGCGTGGCTTCGTCATGGCCGACGTAGAGGTAGACGGTGCCGTTTTCCACATATGCCGAAGGATCGGCCGTGAACAGCTTGGGGAACAGCGGGTTGGCCGCCTGCGCGGCGCTCAGCGCCAGGCCAGCCATGGCAAGGGCTACGAATTTGGTCAGCTTGACTTTCAACGGTCTCTCCGGTTATTTTTTATGTTTTGCGCCCAGCGCCATCAAGCGCTGCACCAGGCAGAATACGAACAGCAGGCCGCCGATCACGATCTTGGTCCACCATGAGCTGAGGGTGCCGTCAAACGCGATCAGCGTTTGTATCGTGCCCAGCACCAGCACGCCGGACAGCGAGCCGGCCACGTAGCCATATCCGCCGCTTAGCAAGGTGCCGCCAATGACCACCGCCGCGATGGCATCCAGCTCCGTACCCTGCGCGTGCAGGCCGTAGCCGGACAACATGTAGAACGAGAACAGCACGCCGGCCAGCGCGGCGCAAAAGCCGCTGAAGGCGTAGATCAGCACCTTGGTGCGCCCCACCCTCAGGCCCATCATCAGCGCCGACTGCTCGTTGCCGCCGACCGCGTAGATGGCGCGGCCAAACGGCGTGCAGTGCGCGACGTAGATCGCTGCGGCCAGGGTCAGCACCGCGATCAACGCACCGGGCGAGATGAAACCGCCCAGTATCGGCAACTGCGTCTGCGACATGGCGACGTACAGCGGATCGTCGATGGTGATCGAGTTAATGCTGATCAGGTAGCACAGGCCGCGCGCCAGGAACATGCCGGCCAGCGTGACGATGAACGGCTGCAGCTTGAAGTAGTGGATCATGGCGCCCATCGCCGCGCCGAAGCCGGCGCCCAGCGTCAGCGCGATCACGATCACCAGCAAGGGCGGCAGGTGCCAGCTTTGCAGCAGCCAGGCGGAGATCATCGTCGTCAGCGCCAGCACCGAGCCCACCGACAGGTCGATGCCGCCGGAGAGAATGACGAAGCTCATTCCCACCGCGATCACCAGCAGGAAGGCGTTGTCGATCAGGAGATTGAACAGCACTTGCATGGAAAGGAAGCCGGGATAGGCCACGCCGCCCGCCGCCAACAGGACGATCAGCAGCATCACCGTGACCAGCGACGTGAAATACGGCGACGCCATCCAGGCGCGCCCGCGAAGTATCATGGTGCTCATGCTGCCCCACCTTTAATCCGGGCGCGGAAGGCGCGCCACATGTTCTTGAATTCCGCCGACTGCGACAGGCATACCAGGAACACCACCACCGACTTGACGACCATGTTGATTTCCGGCGGCAGGCCGATTGAGTAGATGGTGTAGGTCAGCGTCTGGATGATCAGCGCGCCGATCACGCTGCCCGCCAGGCTGAATTTGCCGCCGGCCAGCGAGGTGCCGCCCAGCGTGACGGCCAAGATGGCGTCCAGTTCCAGCAGCAAGCCGGCGTTGTTGGCGTCCGCGCTCTTGATGTTCGCGCTGATCATCAGGCCGGCGAGGCCGGCGCAGGCGCTGCAGAACACGTAGACGAAGAGGATCAGCACCGCAGTTTTCAAGCCCGCCAGCCGCGCTGCGACCGGATTGATGCCGACCGCCTGGATGAACAGGCCCAGCGCCGTCTTGCGCATCAACAGCGCGGTGACCAGGAATACCGCCGCGACGATGTAGAGCGAGAACGGCAAGCCAAACAGGTAGCCGCTGCCGAGGAAGAAGAACGGTTTGTAGTAGACGGTGACGATCTGGCCGTCCGTGAACAGCTGCGCCAGGCCGCGCCCCGCCACCATCAGGATCAGCGTGGCGACAATGGGTTGCAGTCCCAAGCCGGCCACCAGCAGGCCGTTCCACGCGCCGCACAGCAGCGCCGCGCCCATGGCTGCGCACAAGGCCCAGACCATCGGCGTGTTGGCGACGTATTCGGGCACGCCATCCTGCATCACCATCGTGCCGCCGATGAGCATGGCGGCGACGGTGCCGCTGATCGCGACCACCGCGCCGACCGAGATGTCGATGCCGCGCGTGGCGATCACCAGCGTCATGCCGAGAGCGGCCAGCACCAGCGGCGCGGCGCGGTTGGCGATGTCGATCAAGCTGCCGTACAGGTGGCCGTCTTTGATCTCCAGGTGGAAGAAGCCGGGAACCAGCAACAGGTCCACCAGCAGCAGCAACACCAGCGCTGCCAGTGGGCGGAATAAGGGATGGCGCACAAACATGGATGCAGTCGATGGTGAGGTGGGGCCGGATGTCAGGGTGAGCAGCGGGCTATTCATGGACGTCTCCTGCGGCGATTACCTGCAGCACCGAGCTCTCGTCCAATGCGCCGCGTGGGTACTCGCCGCCGGCTTTACGGTCGCGCATGACGACGATACGGTCGCTCACGCGCAGCACTTCCGGCAGCTCGGACGAAATGAACAGGATCGCCATGCCCTTGCGGCACAAGGCGGTCACATAATCCATGATCTCCTGCTTGGCGCGCACGTCGATGCCGCGCGTCGGTTCGTCCAGGATCAGCATCTTCGGCTCGGTGGCCAGCCAGCGCGCCAACAGCACTTTCTGCTGGTTGCCGCCGGAGAGCGTGCCGATAGGCGTTTCGATGCTGGCTGTCTTGATGCCCAGCGCCCTGACGTATTCCTCCGCCAGCTGCTGCTGACGCTTGAGGGGAATCGCGCGCAGGATGCCGGTGCGGGCTTGCAGGGCCAGGATCAGGTTCTCGCGCACGGACAGTTCGAGCACTGCACCTTCATGCTTGCGGTCCTCCGAGCAGAAGCCGATGCCGGCGGCGATGGCGTCACGCGGCGAGGCGAAGCTGCACTCCTTGCCATCGATGACGATGCTGCCGCTATCCGCCTTGTCCGCGCCGAACAGCAAGCGCGCAGCCTCGGTGCGGCCGGAGCCCAGCAGTCCGGCCAGGCCTAGCAACTCGCCCTGCCGCAGCTCGATATCCATCGGCGACAATGCGCCCTTGCGGCCCAAGCCGGTCGCACGCAGAAAGGTTGCCAGCTTTGACGGCGCAGCAGCGGTGGCGGGTGCGGCAGTACTCTCGCCAACCGTAGCCGGCGCGCCGACCATCTTGTTCACCAGATCAAACCGCGACAACTCGCTGCAGGCGTACTCGCCTTCCCGCTCGCCATTGCGCATGACGGTGATGCGATCCGAAATCGCATAGGTTTGATCGAGGAAGTGCGTCACAAACAGTATCGCCATGCCCTGCTCGCGCAGGCCGCGCAATACGCTGAACAACAAGTCCACTTCCTTCTCATCGAGACTGGACGTCGGCTCATCGAGTATCAGTACCTTGGCCGATACCAGCAAGGCGCGCGAAATCGCCACCATCTGCTGGATCGCCAGCGGATAGCGCGCCAGCGGCTGCGATACGTCGATCCGGATCTGCATCCGTTCCAGCAGCTCCACCGCCTGCCGCTGCATGTCGGCCCAGTCGATGCCGCCGCGCTTGCGCGGATAACGGCCGATGAAGATATTCTCCGCGACCGAGAGATTCGGACACAGATTCACTTCCTGATAAACGGTGCTGATGCCCAGGTTCTGCGCCTCCAGCGTGGATGCAGGCTGTATCGCCCGCCCCTCCAGCAGGATCTGGCCCTGGTCCGGCGCATACACGCCGGTCAGCACTTTGATCAAGGTCGATTTGCCGGCGCCGTTCTGGCCCATCAGCGTATGCACCTCGCCCGGATACAGGTTCAATGCCACGCCGCTCAACGCCTGCACTCCGGGGAATGCCTTGCTGATGCCGCGCAGCTCCAGCACCGGAGCGGGCGCGGAAGTTAGGATAGTCATTGGATCAGTATTTACGGTTCGGGAATTCCTTGGCCGCGACTTCGGCCGGGAACACACCTTCTTGAGTAACAACGCGCTTCGGCACCGGCTTTCCAGCGACGACATCGCGCGCCAGCTGCATCAATTGAGGCCCCAGCAGCGGGCTGCATTCCACGGTCACGTTCAGCTTCCCGGCGATCATCGCCTCGAAGGCACCTTTGACGCCGTCAATGGAAATGACGACGATGTCCTTGCCCGGTTTCAGGCCCGCTTCCTCAATGGCCTGGATCGCGCCGATCGCCATGTCGTCGTTATGCGCATACAGCACATTGATCTTCTTGCCCTCGGCCTTGAGGAAAGCTTCCATCACCTCCTTGCCCTTGGCGCGGGTGAAGTCGCCGGTCTGCGAGCGGAGCACCTTCAGCTTCGGATTGCCGGCGATGACTTCCTCGAAGCCCTTCTTGCGGTCCAGCGCAGGGGCCGAACCGACGGTGCCTTGCAGCTCAACGATATTGATAACGGTATCGGGCGTCTTCTTCGCGCGCTCCAGCAGCCAGCGGCCGGCGCGGCGGCCTTCTTCCACAAAATCCGAACCGATGAAGGTGGCATACAGCGAAGGATCGCTGACGTTGACGGCGCGGTCAGTCAGGATGACAGGGATCTTGGCGGCCTTGGCCTCGCGCAGCACAGTGTCCCAGCCCGATTCCACCACCGGCGAAAACGCGATCAGGTCCACGCGCTGGGCGATGAAGGAGCGGATCGCCTTGACCTGGTTTTCCTGCTTTTGCTGGGCGTCGGCGAATTTGAGGGTAATGCCGTCCTTCTTGGCCGCGTCCTTGACCGACACGGTGTTCGCGGTGCGCCATTCGCTCTCGGCGCCGACCTGAGAGAACCCGATCACCAGCGGCTTGGCCGCGAAGACCGGGGTGTTGAAGGTAAAGGCGGCGAGGAATGCGGCGGCCAGCACGGTTCTGCGATTGCACGTCATAGCGAAGTCTCCAGATGGATTTTTATGTATTTTCTGGATCACATATTATGAGAAACGAGAATATCTATCCAATGACATTTTCCGCCAGTTTGATACCTATTTTGATATTAGCGCAGCAATCGCAAACCGTACAAACCACCCGCCATCGAGCCTTTGCGGGCGACGAACTTGACCACCAGTTTGCCGCCAGCCGCCATTGCGGGCGGGATGGCGTAGTCCCTGGTGTAGATCTCCTGCGGCGCGGTGGCGTCCAAAATCACCTCTGCCAGCAGCTGGTCGTTGATGAAGATATCGAAGCGGCGGCCTGCATCCAGCATCGAATAAGTCAGCCTGAGTGCCTTCGCTTCGCTCTTCTTGTCCGTCAGGTCGTAGCTAAACCAGCCGCTCGCGTGCCGCCAATGCAGGCCTTTGTTGATGCCGGCGTCGGCGCCCTCGCCCTTGAAGAAATGATCGGATTCCGGCTGCTGCTCGCCTGGCGCCACCTGGTCGATGGTCTGGGCGTTCAACGCCAGGCGGGCCGCCTCGTCTTGCGCGGCCTTGGACTGCATGGACGCCAGGTTGGCCGGCGTCGAATATGGCCAATACACCACGTAGCGCGAATCGTGCAGGCGGAAGAACGGGATGAAAGTCACGCTGCCGACGTTCTTGCCCTGCACCAGACCTGGCGCCGTGAACGTCAGCGGCTTGCCGGACACCGGCTTGAAACGGTCCATGAAGGCCTTGGTGTCGCTGACCAGCATGGGTGCGGATTCGAGCGGACAGACCTGCCCTTGCGCCACATGTCCCATGCGCGAGTCGTCGGCGAAGAAGTCCAGTTTTTCGCCGGCGAAGGGATTGGTCTTCGCCGCCAGCACGATGGGACCGTGCAGCACCGCATAGTAGTTGGACTTGTCCGGCATCTGCTCCAGATGGGTTTTCATGGGCAGGAGGATCTCGACCTTGTCGCCGTCGCGCCAAGCGCGGTGGAGGCTGACGTAGCGGTCCGAACCCGCGTCGGCCGCCACCGGCTTGCCATTGACCGTGACGCGCAAGGCACCCTGCGCCACCCATTCGGGATAGCGGATCTTCATCGTGAACGCATTGTTGCCCTTGACCGTGATGGTGCTACGGTCTTCATCCGGGAAGCGGTTGGCCTGCGTGATGGTCACGCCTTGCTCGCGCCAGTTCAGCGTCGACGGGATGAAGAGGTTCACGTACAGCTGGTCGCCGCGATGCGCGTAGATGAATTCGCCGTACTTGGCATGGCTTTCGATGCCGGAACCCACGCAGCACCACATGGCCTTGTCCACCTGCGAATAGACGCGATAGTGATTGGGACGCATCGGCGTGAAGTACACAAAGCCACCGCTGTCCGGCCGCTGCGAGGACAGGATGTGGTTGTACAGCGCGCGCTCGTAGTAGTCACTGTAGCTGCCCTTGGCGTCGCCAAGGAACAGCAGCTCGGTAAGCTTGAGCATATTGTAGGTGTTGCAGGTCTCAGGGCCTTCGACTTCATCGACCATCGACGAGTAGTCCTTGTCGTCGTGGAAGTGCTCCTTGACGCTGTTGCCACCAATGGCCACGGTGCGGTGATCGTGCACGGTCTGCCAGAAAAATTGGGCGGCCTGCTGCCAGTCGCGGCGACCGGTGATGTCGCCGATGCGCTTGAAGCCTATCACCTTGGGGATCTGCGTATTCGCGTGCAGGCCGGTGAGCTGGTCCTTGCCCTCTTCCAGAGGCCGCAGGATGGCCTGATGGGAAAAGCGGATCGCCAGATCCATGTATTTTTTCTGCCCCGTCATCTGCGCGACGTCGGCCAGCACTTCATTCATGCCGCCGTGCTCACTGCGCAGCATGGACTGCATCTGCTCCTCGCTCAGGTGCGAGGTCAATTCCAGCGCCCAGTCGGACATGGCGATCAGCATGGCGCGGGCGTCCGCGTTGCCGGCGTAGGTGTACGCATCGCGCAGACCCGCATACACCTTGTGCAGGTTGTACCACGGGACCCACTTGCCGTTGACGGAAAAATTGTCAGCATGGAGTTCGCCCTTGGCGATGGCCTGCCACGCCGCGCCGCCGTCGGGGATGCCGCCAATGTAGCCGTTGCCGTTGCGTTCCTGGCAGCGCTTGAGCTCCGCCACGAAGTAGTTCAGGCGGCGCAGGACTTCCTCGTCGCCGGTGGATGCGTACATCAGCGCCAGCGCAGACAGATAGTGACCGCCAAGGTGGCCGTCCAGACCGGACGACTCCCAGTTGCCGTAGCTGGGCTGCTTCAGCGGCAGGCCGGCTTCGCGCAGGAATGGCGCCAGCAGACGGTCGGGCTCCATCTCCAGCAGATAATGGAGGTCCGTCCGCTGGGCTTCCAGGAAGGGACTGTCGCCAAGCCGCACGTCGGCCAATGGGAATAGCTGTAGCGGAGTCGCCGCTGCCGATGCACACAGCATCGCAGCAACGACCAGCGCCGCCGCGCCGCGCAGCGCCACCACCATCATGGCGATGGCAGCTGGTTGCTGCGGTATCGGTTCAGGTCCGCCGCATCCACCACCGGCCAGCCGCTGGCGTCCCACTTCATTTCCATGATCTTCAACTTTTGCAGGTAGTTGTCCGCCGTCTCGTAGGCGTGCAGCACCAGGAAGTCCTTGCCATCGATGGTGTAGGCGCTGTTGTGGCCCAAGCCCTTCCAGTCCTTGTCGCCGGCGATGACGGTGGAGCCGCCGCCCTTCAACATGTCGACGCCGTTCCTGTCCACGTAAGGGCCGGTGACATTCCTGGATCGGCCAACCACGACGTAGTAGGTGCTGTCGCCCTTGCGGCAGCAAAGCCCAAACGACGCGAACAGATAGTAGTAGTCGCCCTTCTTGAAGACAAATGGCGCCTCGATCTCGTCCGGCCCTGCCGACTGTCCCGCCACCGAAGGACCGCGCGAACGGCTGGCGATCGCATGCCACTCCTGCGGCTCCGCGAGTCCGGTCCAATCCGCATTCAGCTTGACCAGCTTCAGTCCACTCCAGAAGGAGCCGAACGCCATCCACGCCCCATCCTTGCCATCTTCAACGATGTTCGGGTCGATGGCGTTCCAGTCGTCGCGCAGCGGCACGGATTGCAGCACCATGCCCTTGTCTTCCCAGCGATAGTCCGGCGAACGGGGATTGAGCGTCTTGTTGACCGTGACGCCGATGCCCGAAGTGTTCTTGCCGAAGCCCGAAACGGAATAGTACAAATAGTATTGTCCGTTATGGAAGTGCACATCCGGCGCCCAGATATGGCCGTCGAAGGTCGGTGCGGCGCGCTTGGCCCACACCGGCTGGTCCCTGAAGACGCGGCCCTCCGGTGTCCAGTCCTTCATGTTCCTGGAGCTGTAGAAGGTGATGCCCGGACCTGTGCTGAACACGTACCAGGTATCGCCTTCCTTCGCCATCACCGGGTCGTGGACGCTGACTTCCTTGGCTGAGCAAACCGACAGCGCCAACAGGCCCAATGCAAATATCGCTGACTTCATCCTAACTCCCTGTGCGCGCGCCCCAGATCGACACGCCATCCACCGACTGCGCGGTCCACGTCACCACGAAGGCGCTAGCGTTGGTATTCCATTGGCGCGACAACACGCCATTGAAGGTTCCGGTGGCGCCCAGCGTGATCGTGATCTTGTTGGCGCCATTATGCTTCCAAGTGCCGGTGGCGGCGCCGGAAACCGTGCCGTCGGCCGCCAGCTTGATGTTCTGCGAAGGCTTGATCGCCGCGGTGATGTCCTTGCCGTGATTGATCATCTTGTAGGCGCCGGCAGCATCGGCAACGGTCACCTCGGCCGACAGCGCCGTCGAGTTCTTGCTGAGCGGCGCATAGCGGAACGGCGACACGACGATCCAACCGTCTTCGTTGATGAACATTTCGTGCACGCGGATCTGATGGAGCTCGCCGGTGCCAGGAAAGCGGGTGTGGAACACCAGGAAGTACTGGCCGGTCGACGCCTCGTAGTAGGCCGAATTATGGCCCGGCGATACGTAGCCCAGCGGCGTGCCGGTTTCGCCGTCCGCCAGCGCGAATTGGTGGTTGCCCATGATTTTCTGGCCGAACGGCGCGATGCTGGCGTCGTCGAACAGGGGCAGCGACGGATTGGCCTTGACGTTGGCCATGTCGTTGCCCTTGGCGTCCACGTAGGGGCCGTCCGGGTTCAGCGAACGCGCCACGCGCATGTTGTAGGCGCCATTGGCATCCAGTCCACCGAAGGATGTGAACAGGTAGTAGAACTTCGACTGCGGGCTGTACATCACATACGCGCCTTCGATGCGGCTGTGGTTCCCACCCATCAGATGCTTGCCGTAGCCCTGGCCTGGTTTCTGCAAACCGGTGGCAGGGTCCATCGCCAGGATGAAGATGCCGCCCGAGTAGGAGCCGTAGATCATCCACAGCTTGCCGTCCTTGTCGAAGAAGGTGTTCGGGTCGACCACGTTCGGCATCGTCAGCGCATCGTAGACGTTGACGCCGTCCTCGCTGATCTGGCCCCACATGCCGGATTTGAGCATGATCTGCTTGTTGACATAGGGGCCTTCGATCTTGTCCGCCACGGCCACGCCCAGCGCCGAACGGGGCGAGTCGCCCTTGCAGGCGTTGTAGTAGAAGTAGAATTTACCGTCGCCGAGTTTGACCACGTCCGGCGCCCACAGGTCCGTCACCTGCGCCCAGGTGAAGGTGTCCGCCAACGCGGTGACGACGTTGTTGAACAGCGGATTGGCGGCGTTGACGCCGTCCGCGATCTTGGTCCAGTTCATCAGGTCCGTTGATTTGGCGGCGGCCAGGTGCGAGCCGAATACGTAATACGTGCCGTCTACCTTGATCACTGCGGGATCGTGTACCGATGCATCGCCAAACGTGATGGTGGTCGGAGACGGCGTTGGGGTCGGAGTCGGTACAGGTGTCGGCGCTGGAGTCGGCGCAGGTGTTGGCGTCGGCACCGGCGTAACCGGATTGCTGCTTCCCCCTCCACCGCCACAACCAGCCAGCAGCAGCGCTACGCCACCGGCGATAGCCTTGCGGCGCGAGATCGAAATATCGTGTTCACTCATGTTCTCACTCCACCGCGACAACGACAACGGCCTTGGCCGGAATCTTCACCGCCAGCTTGCCGTCGATTGCGGCAGCGCTGTACGGCGCCGGCTTGATCGCCTGCGGCGCCTGGAAGGTGTTATGCGCATCCATCGCGGCGGCGGTCAGCACACGGCCCTTGACCGACTTGATCACCTGGCCCGGCACGTTGATCGCCACGTCCGCAGCCTGGCCCGGATTGGTGTTGACCAGCGCCAGATACAGCTTGCCATCGGTGCCGCGAGCCGCCGATGCGCTGATCTCCGGCACGCTGGCACCATCCAACGCATATTGAGGATTGTTCGACAAGGTCAGCGGCAGTGAAGTCGCACCCTGGAACGGCACATACATCTCGAAGGCATGATAGGTTGGCGTCAGCACCATTTTGTCCTTGTCGGTGATGATCATCGATTGCAGAACGTTGACCATCTGCGCGATATTGGTCATGCGCACGCGGTCTGCATGGGCATGGAAGATGTTGAAGTTAAGCGCTGCAACAACCGCATCGCGCAGGGTGTTCTGCTGAAACAGGAAGCCGGCGTTGGTACCCTTCTCCACGTCGTACCAGGTACCCCACTCGTCGACGAACAGGCCCAGTTTTTTCTCCGGATCGTTCTTGTCCATCGCCGCGGAGTTCTTGCGGATGTGATCATCCATGCGCAGCGTGTTGGACAGCGTGGACATCCACTCCTTCTCCGGGAAGCCGGTGGCGGCGCCCTTCACTTCCCATTTTCCGGTGGGGATGGTGTAGTAGTGGAAGCTGATGCCGTCGGTCTGGCGCTTCAGCTGCTTGCTCAGTACTTCGGACCAGGTCAGATCGTTGTCGTTGCCGCCGCTGGCGATCATCTTTGGACGATACTGCTGCGGCGCGCGCAGGAAGGTTTCGACATTTTTGTACAGGTCCGCGTAGTGTTCCGGCGTCATATTGCCGCCGCAGCCCCATGCCTCGTTACCGATCGCGAAATAGGCGACCTTGAACGGCTTCTCATGACCGTTCTTGCGGCGCAGGTTGGCCAGCGTGGATTGGCTGTCGGAGGTCATGTACTCGACCCATTCCGACATCTCCTGCGCGCTGCCGGTGCCGAGATTGCCGTTGACGTAAGCATCGGCGCCCAGCAGGTCGACCAGGTCGAAGAACTCGTGTGTGCCGACGGCGTTGGATTCCGCCACGCCGCCCCAGTTGGTGTTGACCTTGACCGGGCGCTTCTCGCGCGGGCCCAGGCCGTCCTTCCAGTGGTATTCATCGGCGAAACAGCCGCCCGGCCAGCGCACCAGCGGCACATGCATCGCCTTCAAAGCGCCGACGACGTCGTTGCGCCAACCCTTGGTGTTGGGGATCTTCGATTTAGGGCCGACCCACATGCCTTCGTAGATGCCGGTGCCCAGATGCTCGGCGAACTGGCCGTAGATATCCTTGTTGATGACGGCGCCCGGCTTGCCGGCGTCGATGGTCAGGCCGACGGTGTCGGCTGCGAAGGCGCCGCCGGAAGCCAGCAGGCAAAGGGAAAGTACGCCATGTTTAATGTAATTCATTCTGATCTCCTGTTTATAATTTGATGACGAAGCCGCCGTGCGGCTTGATCGTTACGACTACTTTTTTGCCCGCTGCGATGCTGCGCTGGCTGAAATCGCGTTCGGCGCTACCGTCGCCGATGATGACGCCATGCTTCGCGCCGACGAAGGACAAGTCCAGCGTCAAGGCCTTGTCCGCACTGGTGGCGTTGATGCCGGCGATGTACCAGGTATCGCCGAAGCGGCGGGCGATGACGGCGTACTGGCCTGGATAGCCGTCCACAAGGCGGCTGTCGTCCCAGCTGCGCGGCAGTTCCTGCAGGAAGGATTTGACGTAGGCCGGCACGGTGGCCATACCTTCCGGGATCTCGGCGAAGTGCTGGATACCGGAGATGTAGAGCACCGACGTGGCCAGCTCGAAGCCATTGCTGGAGGTACGCTTGATTTTCGGGATATCGCCGAAGACCATCGGCGTGAAGTCCATCGGATCGAACAGATTGCGGGCGAATGGCAGCATGGCCGCGTGGGTCGGCATCTTGTCCTCGTCGGCTTGCTCGAAGGTGGTGAACTCCATGCCGCGTACGGCTTCCATCGTCATCAGGTTCGGCCAGGTGCGGGTCCAGCCGCGCGGCAGCGTGGCGCCGTGGAAGTTGACCAGCAGGCCGGCATCGGCGGCGTCGCGCAGGATGTTGACGTAGTAGGCGATCATCGATTGCGCGTCGCCATTGAAGAAGTCGATCTTCACGCCTTTGACACCCATGTCGTGCAGGCGCTTGAACTCGGCCACGCGCTGTTCATGCGTCAGCAGCTGGCTTTTGGGCGAGTACTCGGTTGCGTTCCACGGGCCGGACGAGTTGTACCACAGCAGAATGCCGACCTGCTTCGTCGCCGCGTAGTCGACCAGTTCCTTGATCTTGTCGTAGCCGATCTTGCGGTCCCAGTCGGCGTCGATCAGGGTGTAGTCCCAATGCATGTCGGCGGCGTAGTCGATAAACTTCTTCTGCACGTCGAAGACCGTGGCGTCGTCCTTCATCAACGCCCAGCTCCACGAAGCATGGCCTGGCTTAACCAGCTGCTTGTCGAAGGCGATGGCCGGTGCGGCCAGGTCGGTGCCGAGGGTGGAGTTGGTCACGGTCTTCAGGGAACCCAGCGCCAGAAGGCGCCATGGCGATGTCAACGTATCATCGACGTCAGCCAGCAAGCCGCCACCCGGATAGATTTCAACCGCCATCGGATTGCCGATGCTGTATTTTCCGCCGGCGGATTCGGGCGCAAGGCGCGAAGCCTGGAAGCTGCCATCCATGCCGGCCTCGGAGATTGCCACCCAGTTATCGCCGCTCTTGAACAGCGCCGGGAACACCCAGCCGGCTGGCGATGGCGACGCCGTGCCGACCGGGATGTCCATCTGATAGTGCTCTTCGTAGGATGGATTGGTTCTGCTCCAACCGGTTTGCGCGACCGCGATCGGTTGCAGCCATGCCTTGGCCGCAGGCGGCAAGGCGAAGGTGGTGCGTTCCTGGATCAGTTTTTTGTGCGGCAGCGAAGGCTCGGCAACGATATAGCGGAACGCCACGCCATCGTTCGACACGCGGAACACGATGTCCATCGCCTGCTGCTGCGCGTTGCGCACGGTGTAAGTCTGTTCATTGGCGCGATAACTGATGCTGCTCTTTTTACCGACAGCCATCTGATACTGGTCGCTGACGGTGCGGGCCTTGGAAGTAGCCGTCAACGTCAAGCCGTTCGTCAGGTCTGCGCCCTGCAATTGCAAGCCAAGCTCGGAAGCCAGCAGCACCGGCTTGCCGTCGCGGGAAATCGAATACGCCACCCCACCGCCGGCAGTGGCCTGCAGCTTGACGCTGATGTGATGATCCGGACTGGTCAGCACAGGCTGCGCCGCGGCGGCCGTCATTGCACTGGCGGCGAGCGTCAGCGCGACTAAACATGTCTTTGCCATGTTCCTACCTTTTTTATGGTTATGTATCCCCGCCGCCTCATAGGACGGTTGTCTCCGGGGCCAATCGGGGGTCAAGTCTGACATTCGGACACGAGCTGAACCGTAACGACTCCCTACGGTTCAGCTCGTGTCCGAATGTCAGACTTGACCCCAGGGTTATACCCAGCCGGCGTCGACGATGAACTCCTGGGCGGTGCACATCGCGCCGTCTTCGGCGGCGAGGAACAGCACCATCGACGCGACGTGCTGCGGCAGCAGCTTGGTCGGCATGCACTGGTTGCGCTTGATGTCTTGTTCGCCCGCGTCGTCCAGCCACAGGTCGATCTGGCGCTGGGTCATCACCCAACCCGGTGTGACGGTGTTGACGCGGATGCCGTGCGCGCCAAACTCGCGTGCCAACCCGCGTGTCAAGCCGTGTACCGCCGCTTTGGAGGTGGCGTAGACCGCATAGCCTGCGTTCTTGACGTGCCACGAGATCGAACCGACGTTGATGATCGAGCCGGCGCCCTTCTTCTTCATGCCTTCTAGGACCGCCTGGCAGGTGAAGAACATCGGGCGCTGGTTGATGGCGATGCGCTCGTTCCAGTAATCGACCGTCACTTCGGCCGTCTCGTGACGCTGATCGTTGGCGGCGTTGTTGACCAGGATGTCGAAATCGCCGACATTGGCCGCCATCTCCGCCATCGTGCTTTGCAGCGCCGGGATATCGGTGATGTCGCACTGGCGAAACAGTGGCTCGGGATAGCCGGCTTCCTTCACCCGCCGGATCAAAGCCAGGCTGGCGTCGCGGGCGATGTCGACAAACGCCACTTGCGCGCCCTGCTCGGCGAAGGAAATCACCATCGCCTCGCCGATCCCTGTGCCACCACCCGTAATAAATACACGCTTGCCACGCAAGCTGCCAAATTTGGCCAGTTGGGTCATACAGTCTCCGTTTTTATTGTTATCAGCCGCGCGTCAGTTCGCCCTCGCGGCGACGCCAGGTTGCGGCGCCGTTGTCGCGCAATACCTCGGGCAGCAAGGCCTGCGACAGGTTCTGGTACGACACCGGACGCAGGAAGCGAACGATGGCGCCCGTACCTACGGACGTGCTGCGGCCATCGGAGGTCGACGGAAATGGGCCGCCGTGCACCATCGCACTGCACACTTCCACGCCGGTCGGGAAGCCGTTGGCCAGGATGCGGCCGGCCTTGCGCTCCAGTACCGACAGCAAGGCGTGCGCCAGATCCAGGTCACCATCGTCCAGTTGCAGGGTGGCGGTCAGCTGGCCTTCGAGGCTTTCAGCGACTTGATGCAGCTCCGCGATGTCCTTGCACGCTACCAGCAACGAGGCCGGACCAAACACTTCTTCCGACAAGGCGTGCTGCGACAGGAAGGCCGCGCCACTGGTGACGAACAGCGCCGGAGCGCCCTTGCCTTCCGCTTGCGGCGCCAGCGCCAGCGTCTTCACGTCCGCATGTTCCGCCAGGTGCGTGATTCCGCGCTGGAAGCTGCCGGCGATCCCCGGCGACAGCATCGCGCACGCCGCGCCGCCGGCCAGCGCTTGTGCGGCGGCGTTGGCAAAGCGGTCCAGATCCGGGCCGCCCACGCCAATCACCAATCCCGGATTGGTGCACATCTGCCCCACGCCCAGCACCAGCGAACCGGCGAAACCGGCGGCGATTTCCTCGGCGCGCGCAGCCAATGCGCGCGGCATCAGGAACACCGGATTGATCGAACTCATTTCCGCATACACGGGAATCGGCACCGGACGCGCGGCTGCAACGGCCATCAGCGCCATGCCGCCGCTGCGCGAGCCGGTGAAGCCGACCGCCTTGATCGCAGGATGACGCACCAGCTCCTGGCCGATGCCGTTGCCGCTGCCGGTCAGCAGCGAGAACACGCCGACTGGCAAGCCGCAAAGCTCCACTGCCTTAACCACGGCGCGGCCCACCAACTCGGACGTGCCGGGGTGCGCGGAGTGCGCCTTCAACACCACCGGGCAGCCGGCCGCCAGTGCCGACGCGGTGTCGCCACCAGCGACAGAAAAAGCCAACGGGAAGTTACTGGCCGCGAAGACCGCTACCGGACCGAGGCCGATCATGCGCATCCGCAGGTCGGGACGCGGCGGCGCCCGTTCCGGCAGCGCCTTGTCGATGCGGACGTCGTTCCACGAACCTTCGCGCAGCAGGTTGGCAAACAGTTTCAACTGGCCGATGGTGCGTCCACGTTCACCTTCGATACGTGGGCGCGGCAGGCCGCTTTCGGCCATTACGCGCTCCACCAGCACATCGCCCAGCGCCATGATCTGCTCGCCGATGGTTTCGAGGAAGACGGCGCGCTGCTCGTCGCTCAGCGCGCGGAATTTGTCGAACGCGGCGTCGGCCAAACGGCAGGCCTGGTCGATCTGCTCGAAATCGACAGCATGGAATTCAGGCTCCATCGGCTGTTGCAGCGACGGATTGTAGCCACGGAGCGCAGCGCCTGTGCCCTTGACGGCAACGCCGCCTATCAGCGCTTCACCGGTGATGATCATAACGCTTTCACTTTCGCGATTTCGGTTTTGTACACGGTCAGCTTGTTGCGCAGGGCCGGGCCGAATTGCGCCGCTTCGATTTCAAAGGTCTCGCCGGGTTTGACGACGATGTTGTCGGCCACGCTCAGCGTCGCCGTGCCGAAGAAGTGAATATGCACATCGCCCGCACGCTTGAACAGCGGGTACTTGAAGTGGTGGTGTTCCAGGTTGCCGATGGTGTGCGACATGTTCTGCTCTCCGCTGAAGAAGGCTTTCTCCCAACGGACCTTGCCTTCCACGTCGTAGATGCGCGAGGTACCTTCGATGTGCGCGGGCGCTTCGCCGACCAGCAGCGCCGGACCCAGGCCGCAGGCGCGCAGCTTGGAGTGCGCCAGGTACAGGTAGTTCTGGCGTTCGGTCACGTGGTCCGAAAACTCGTTGCCGATGGCGTAGCCTACCCGGTACGGCTGGCCGTCATCGCCGATCACGTACAGGCCCGCCACTTCCGGCTCTTCGCCGCCATCGAGCGCGAAGTCCGGCATGCTCAGGGCCTGGCCGCTGGCGGCGACGATGGAGCCGTCGCCCTTGTAGAACCATTCCGGCTGCACGCCTGCTTCTCCATCGGCAGGCTTGCCGCCTTCAACGCCCATGCGGAACATCTTCATGGAGTCGCTCAGGGATTCGACGTCGCCGCCAATTTTCTTGTGCATGGCGTCGCGGGTGTCGGCGCTACCCAGGTGGGTCAAGCCGGTACCGGTGACGTAGCAGTGGGCGTCATCGTTGTGGTCCAGCGGCGGCAGCAGACGGCCCGACGCCGCGACGGTGTCGAACGATACCAACGTGGAACCGGCGGCCTTCACCGCCAGGTCGGCCAGGCCGATCGACTGGCGAATCGCGGCTTGCGCCAGCGCGTAGGTGGTGTCGTAGCCTTCGATGACGCGGATGGTGTTCTGTTCCAGCACGCCGATCTGGCGCGCGCCTTGTTCGTTCTTGAATTGCACGAGTAGCATGGTGTCTCCGAATGTTGATTAGTGCGAGTGGCGCGGCACGGCCGATCCGCGGTTCCCGACCAGGAAGTCGAAATCGCAGCCTTCGTCGGCTTGCAGCACGTGATCGATGTACAGCTTCTGGTAACCGGTCTTGGGCCCCGGCGCCGAGCCGGCGACGCGCACGGCCTGGCGCTCCGCCATCTCCGCATCCGATATCTCCAGGTTCAGCAAACCACCTGCGCAATCGAGCGTGATCCAGTCGCCATCCTTGACGATGCCCAGCGGGCCGCCGGCCATCGCTTCCGGCGCCACGTGCAGCACCACGGTGCCGTAGGCGGTGCCGCTCATGCGCGCATCCGAGATACGGACCATGTCCTTGACGCCGGCCGCCAGCAGTTTCGGCGGCAGGCCCATATTCCCTACTTCAGCCATGCCTGGATAACCTTTCGGGCCGCAGTTCTTCATCACCAGCACCGAGTTGGCGTCGACTTCCAGCTCGGGATCGACGATGCGGCTCTTGTAGTGCTCAAAGTCCTCGAACACCACGGCGCGGCCGCGATGCTGCATCAGTTCCGGCGTGGCGGCCGATGGTTTCAATACCGCGCCGCGCGGCGCCAGGTTGCCGCGCAGGATGCAGATGCCGCCATCCTTCAGCAGCGGCTTGTCCAGCGGACGTATCACTTCGTCGTCGTAGATCGGCGCTTCCTTGCAGTTTTCCCACAGCGATTTGCCGTTGACGGTCAGCGCATCCGGATGCGGCACCAGGCCGCCGTCGCCCATGCGGCGGATCGCGCCAGGCAAGCCGCCGGCGTAGTAGAACTCTTCCATCAGGAAGCGGCCCGACGGCAGCAGGTCGACGATGGTCGGCGTGCCGCGACCCACGCGGGTCCAGTCTTCCAGCTCCAGATCAACGCCGATGCGGCCGGCGATGGCCTTCAGGTGGATCACGGCGTTGGTCGAACCGCCGATGGCGGCGTTGACGCGGATCGCGTTCTCGAAGTTCTCGCGCTTGAGGATCTTGGACAGCGTCAGGCCTTCCTTCACCATCTCGACGGCGCGGATGCCCGACATATGCGCCAGGATGTAGCGGCGCGAATCGACGGCGGGGATGGCGGCATTGTGCGGCAAGGTGGTGCCCAACGCCTCGGCCATGCAGGCCATCGTGGACGCGGTGCCCATGGTGTTGCAGGTGCCTGCGGAACGGGAGTGGCCCGATTCCGCCGACATGAATTCGTGCATGGTGATTTCGCCGGCCTTGACCTGCTCGTGCAGCTGCCATACGGCGGTGCCGGAGCCGATGTTCTTGCCGTTCAGCTTACCGTTCAGCATGGGGCCGCCGCTGACGACGATAGTTGGAATGTCGACCGAGGCGGCGCCCATCAGCAGCGCCGGCGTGGTCTTGTCGCAGCCGACCAGCAGCACCACGCCGTCCATCGGATTGCCGCGGATCGATTCTTCGACGTCCATGCTGGCCAGGTTACGGGTCAGCATGGCGGTTGGACGCAGGTTCGATTCGCCGTTGGAGAACACCGGGAATTCGACCGGGAAGCCGCCCGCTTCGAGAATGCCGCGCTTGACGTGCTCCGCCAGTTTGCGGAAGTGCGCATTGCAAGGGGTCAGTTCCGACCACGTGTTGCAGATGCCGATGATAGGTTTGCCCTGGAATTCGTGATCAGGAATGCCCTGATTCTTCATCCAGCTGCGATACATAAAGCCGTTCTTGTCTTGCGTACCAAACCACTCGGCGGAGCGCAGCTTCACCTTTTTGTCGTTATCGGACATGCATATCTCCTCAGTATGTTCTTGTACGGGGGTGTGGTTGTCATACCCCCGCATCGATAAGCCATACTAAGTTGTGTTGAGATATCTTTCCAATAAATTATTATTCGACTTTGATACCTGAATCGGTATCAGTCCTCGACGGAGAAGCGGTAGCTCATGACGGTGCTGTACTCCTCGCCTGGGCGCAGTATCGTCGACGGGAATTCGGGACGGTTCGGCGAGTCGGGATAGTGCTGCGGTTCGAGGCAAAAGCCGCTGCGATGGCTGTAGATGCGTCCTTTTCCGCCCATGCCGTCGTGCAGGAAGTTCCCGCTGTAGAACTGCACGCCCGGTTCCTGGGTCAGCACTTCCAGCACGCGGCCGGAGGACGGATCGCGCACGCGGGCGGCCAGTTCCAGCGCGTCGGGCGCGGATTTGTTCAGCACGAAGTTGTGGTCGTAGCCGGCGCCGTGGCGCAGCTGTTCGTCGTCCTCATTGATACGGGCGCCGATCGCGTGTGGCGTGCGGAAGTCGAACGGCGTGCCTGCCACCGCTGGCAGTTCGCCGGTGGGTATCAGGCCGCTGTCGACCGGGGTAAAGGCTTCGGCGGCGATGGTCAGCTCGTGGGACAGGATGTCGCCCTTGCCGGCAAGGTTGAAGTAGGCGTGGTTGGTCAGGTTGACCGGCGTCGCTTTGTCGGTGATTGCGTGGAAAGCGATACGCAATTCGTTATTGTCGCGCAGTTCGTAGATCACGGTCACTTCCAGGTTGCCTGGGTAGCCTTGTTCGCCGTCGGCGCTCAGGTAGCTCAGGATCAGGCCTGCCGATTTGGGCGTGGCGAAGGTTTCGGCTTCCCACATGCGACGGTGGAAGCCGTCCAGGCCTCCGTGTAAATGGTTTACACCGTTGTTCACGTTCAGCTGATAGGTTTCGCCGTCCAGCGTGAAGCGGCCGTTGGCGATGCGGTTGCCGTAGCGGCCAATCAGCGCGCCGAGGTAGTGCGATTCGCCCAGGTAGGCGGCGGCATCGTCGAAGCCGAGGCAAACGTCGGCCAGCTGGCCGTCGCGGTCAGGCACGTGGATTTCGGTGATCACGCCGCCAAGGTCGCTGATCTTGACGATCATGCCGTTGGCGTTGGTCAGGGTGTACAGCGTGGCTTCGGGACCGAAGGGGCTTGTGGTGATGGTGGGCTGCATGGGTGCTTTCTACGGCAACGGCGGCCGACGGAATTGGTTCCGTGGCCGCCGCTTATGTTCTATGGGTCCCCGCCTGCGCGGGGACGACGTCTTTTAGGCCATCGAGGGCTTTCCGAATACCGGCATGCCCTGCTTGTCCCACTTCAGTGGTTTGACATAGGTGTGCCGGTCCGGATTCCACAGCGGATCGCCGATAATCTCGGTATAGGTGCGTGCATGATAAACCAACATGACGGTCTCGCCATCATCGCCGATGGTGAAGCTGTTATGTCCCGGTCCGTACACGCCATGCTCGTAGCAGGTTTTCAGCACCGGCTGCGGCAGCTTGGTCCACGAGGCCGGGTCCAGCAGGTCGGCGTTTTCGTCCGCCCACAACAAGCCCATGGCGTAGTTTTCGTCGGTGGCGCTGGCCGAGTAGCTGATGAAGATCTTGCCGTTCTTCTTCAGTACCGACGGCCCTTCGTTGACCCAGAAGCCGCGGATCTCCCAGTCGAATTCCGGCTTGCTCAGCATGACCGGCGGGCCGCCCAGCTGCCACGGCGTCTTCATCGGCGCGATATACAGGTTGGAATTGCCCTCGATGGCCATGTCCTTCTGCGCCCACAGGTAGTACAGCTGGCCCTTGTGGGTGAAGGTGGTGGCGTCCAGGCAGAAGGTGTCGATGCCGGTGTCGACCTGGCCCATGAACTCCCAATCGCCTTCCAAGGGATTGGGATTGTCGTTGCGGATCGCGTACATGCGGTGCTGGAACAGCTTGTGTTTGATCTCGCGGCTGGGCGCGGCGGCAAAGTAGACGTACCAGACGCCGTCGTTGTAGTGCAGCTCCGGCGCCCAAACCAGTTCGCTGTACGGCCCCGTATCGGGCTTGTGCCAGACATCGACCTTCTCCGCATCCGCCAGGCCGGCGATGGTTTTCGCGCGGCGCAGCTCGATGCGGTCGTACTGCGGCACCGAAGCGGTGAAGTAGTAATAGCCGTCGCTGTGACGAATGATAAAAGGATCGGCGCGCTGCTCGATCAGCGGGGTGAGAACTTCTTCCATTGCTTCGATTTCCCAAAAATTAGACTGCCACATAACCTTTGACTCCCATCGCCGTCTTGACCTCGGTGTAGTACTCGTCGTTGATACGATACTTGAACATCAAAAGCCCCATGACGGTATGGAAGAAGCCAGGTATCAGCGTCATCATCAAGACGATGCCGTGCAGCGCATAGGCGCTCTGCTCGACGTTGGGCACATACGCGAAATGCGTCAGCAGCTTGCCGACCAGGATGCCGGCGACGCCCATGCCCGCCTTCTGGCAGACCGAGATGCCGCCGAACGCGAAGCCCGATACCCGCTTGCCGGTCTTGACCACGCCGTAGTCGATGGTCTCGGCGATGGACGACCAGAACACCGGCGCATGCAGGTCCACCACGAACGACAGCAGGAAGTACAGCACAAACGCCAGCATGGTGTCGCCAGGCCCGACGAAGAAATACATCGCGGCGCTGATCAGGCCCACGCCGATCTGCGTCCAGCGGAACAGCTTGACCTTGCAATAGAACTTGGTGATCCAGGTCGAGGCGATCATCGACAGGATGGCGGCCACCACGCCGGTGGACAGGAAGGCCGAGATGGTCGGGCCGTCGGCGCCGAGGTAGTATTTTGCGTAGTAGATGGCGACCGAGCCGCGCACCACATAGCCGATGGTGCCGGTCACGCAGACGCCGCACAGGATCAGCCACTGGTCGTTCTTCACCAGCACCTTGGCCTGCTCCCACAGCGACTGGCGCTGCACCACGTGCCGCACGCGCTCCTGGGTGGTGAAGAAGCAGAACAGGAACAGCAGCACGCCCATGCCGGCCATGACGGCCATGGCGAACTGGTAGCCGGCGGCCGCATTGCCACCGCCCCAGCGCTCCGACAGCAGCGGCACGATCACCGTCACCATGAAGGCGCCGATCTTGGCGAAGAACAGGCGGTAGCCGTTGGCGGACAAGGTCTCCTGCGGGTCCTTGGACAAGGCGCTGGGCAGCGAGATGTACGGAATGCCGACGCCCGCCGTCATGATGGTCATGATGATGTAGGTCGAATAGGCCCAAACCAGCTTGGCGCTGTAGCCCCAGTCCGGCGTGGTGAACACGAAGAACACGCTGAGGCCATACGGCACGGCCAACAGCAGCAGCCACGGACGGTAACGCCCCCAGCGGCTGGTAAAGCGGTCGGTGATCTGGCCCATGGTCAGGTCGGCCATCGCACCGACGAACTTCACCACGCCGAACATCATCGCCAGGTCGACCGTCTTCAGGCCGTAGATATCGGTGTAGAAGAAGGTGATGATCAACATCATCGACGAAATCACCACGTTCAGCGCCATGTCGCCGGCGCCAAAGCCCACTTTTTCCAGCAACGATAATTTTTGATTCGACATCGGATACTCCAACAGGTTGTCGTCCCCGCCTGCGCGGGGACGACGTCAACACAACAAGACGGGACCGTCGGGGCTTACATCTGCCAGCGCACGGCAGCCGAGACCGAACGTCCGATCTGCAGCGTACCGAAATTGGTCAACTGCGGCGTCCCAGCATTGCCGAAGTGGTAGTACTGCTGCTGCATTTCGTTGGTCAGATTGACACCACTGATATCGACCGACATCCTGTCGTTGATTTTATAGGAGACTTGCATGTCCACACTCTTTTCCGGATGACGCCAGATGCCAATCGGATTGGCAAACAAGGCCGCTTCGTTTCTGGCCAGGAAACCGGAGCGCCAGACATAGGACAAGCGCGCGCTGATCGGGCCCTTTTCGTAAGCCAGGGTGGCGTTGTAGGAGCTGTGCGACACGCCGAAGAACGGTGTCTCGAGCTGCGAGACAATGACGCCAGCATCATTGGCGTCAGGTACGTTCTGCGACGAGCTGAGTCGCGTATAGCTGCCCTGGATGCCCAGACCGTCCAGCAGGCTCGGCAGCCCCTTCGGGAAGTAGATCAAGCCGAGCTCGGCGCCTTTGATGTCGCCGTTGGAGGCGTTGACCGGCGAGTTGATGACGTAGTCATAGCCGTTCGTATGGTCGCCGCCCGAGGTCGAGTTGCGGTACGGGTCGTTCGCCGGATCGACGTGAACCTTGTGACGCAGACTCACGACCAAGCCGTCGATCTTGCGCTTGAACAGAGTGCCGTAGAGTGCGCTGTCTTTCTGGAAATACCACTCCCCCGTCAGATCGAGGTTGGTGGAGCGCGTCGGTTTCAGGTCAGGATTGCCGCCGCTGCCCGAGCCATAACCCACCTTCGACACGTCGTCGCCGAGTTGCAGGACAGGATTCAGATCACCGAAGTTAGGGCGGCGCAGGGTTTGACCATAGTTAAAGCGCATCACGACGTCCTTGGATGGGTCGTAAATCAGGGTCATGCTGGGCAGGAACTTGCTGGTCGACTTGCTGGCACCGGACGGCGTGACCGCCTTGGTGGTGGCGTCAACCTTATAGAAGTTCATGTCGGTATCGACCTTAACGTAGCGCATGCCGAAATTGCCGCGCAGGCGATGGCCGAACAGCTCGTTCTGGGTATTCCCCATCACGAACAGGTTCTTGGTCTTTTCATCGACGTCGAACGTCTTCTGCAGGCTCAGTTTGTCCGTGGTCAGGAAGTTCGCATCGGCCGAGTTATACAGCTTGCGCCACTCGTCGATATGGTCGCGGATGTAGTAGGCATTGGGCTCCACCCATGTGCGCGGAACGTCCGAGATGGCGGTGCCGAAGTTCGAGTTGGTGGAGGAATACGCCGAACCCAGCGAGGCCAGGTTGCGGCCCAGGAAGGCCGATTGGGTCCGGTTAGCCTCCGACGCCTTGCGGTCGTCGAAGCGCGCACCAAAGTGGATCGACTGCAGCGGCCCCCAGTCGGCATCGTAGACGCCCCCCAGACTGGCCGTCGCGGCGCTGCCCTTATTGCGGTTGGCGGTATCGTAGAACTGCGCAACATTCCACTTGGTCGGGTCGGTCAGGTCGGCATTGTTATTGAAACGGAACGCCGTGTTGTTGCCGCCGTCATTGAAGTCGACCGAAATAGACGGTGCGACGCGATCAATCCGGGTGGCAGTGAATTCCGAGTGGAAGGTGCTGGTCTGGTACGACAGATCACCTTCCAGCTTCAGCTTGTCGCTAATGTCCCATTTGCCGTTCAGGGCATAGACGTAGGAATCGGTTGCCGACGTGGTGTAGTCGCCGCTGTTGAAACCATAGACGTTATTGACGTTACGGCTCTTGATGATGTTCGTTCCCGGGAACGTCGTAATCGAGCTCGCAGGGTTGCTGCCGAGATCACCCCACCAGTCGACAAAGCTGAACAGCAGCTGGTTGAAGGACTTGTCACGATAGCCGTTGTACATCGATTCGAAGGTGTAGACCGAATCACTGTTCGGCTTCCACTGCAAGGCGATGTTGGCCGCAGGACGCTCCCGCTCGCCCTTAACGTCGCTCTGGAAAACGGCGTCGCGCGCCAGATAGTAAGGATAAGCCTTGCCGTTGAAATCCAGCGTCGAACCCGCTGCCGTCGGCAAGCCGGTATGGGTGCCAGGCGTCCAGATGTTGTTGTCGAAGATGCGCTGCAAGGGCGTGTAACCGGCGGGAACTTCGGCGGCGTTGGGGCTGGTAAACGGCACCATGGCGCCCGGCGTCACGCTTTCATTGCGGTATTTCGTCTTGACTTCCGACAGGTTGACCAGGGCGCCGACTTCGCCGATGCCGGTTTGCCAGCGGTTGCTGAACATGCCGCTGAGCTGCGGGTTGGCCTTTTTGGCGGGATCGAGATAGGTTTCACGCGCCGACAGCGAGATTTTCTGCCCCTTGAAATCGAACGGCCGCAGCGACTTCACGTCAACCTGGCCGGCAATGCCGGTTTCCAGCTGGCTGGCGTCGCGCGTCTTGTAGACGTCAATCTGGCGAACCAGGGTCGAGGGAATGTCCTGGAGCGCGACCTGCGCGCCGGACGCCGTGAAAATAGTGCGGCCGTTCCAGGTGGTCTGGACGTCGGGCAGGCCACGGATGGACAAGGTGCCGACTTCGCCGCCGGAGCGGTCGGTGACCTGGATGCCCGTCACCCGTTGCAGCGCTTCGACCACGTTGTTGTCGGGCAGCTTGCCAATGTCTTCGGCAACGATCGATTCCACGACCTGGTCGCTGGTGCGCTTGATCGCCAGGCTCTTGATCAGCGATGCCTTGACGCCCGTGACGACCACGGTCGCGGCCTCAGTCGGTTCGGTCGTTTCGGCAGCCGCTTGCGCCCACACCGAGGCGCTGCTGAGCAGGCCGGCCGCGGCCAGTGCGGCGACGCCGCTTTTCAGGACAAGGCGATGCTTCGCCTGGGACTCGACTGTCCCGGTCATTTGCTTGTTCATATGTCTCCAGTGTTATCTGTTTTATGGTTTTTGCAGCTACCTCGGAAATCATCTTATGGGCTGGTCAAAAAACAAACCAATCAATTTTTTCCGGTTTTTGATATCAAAAAAAGTATCGCCACAGGGGAAGAAAACCAAAAAAAAGCCCGCGCTCGGCGGGCTTCATGCATTTTTTGCATGGATTTACTGGAACGCGACCTCGGTGAAGCTGCGTAACTTGCGGCTGTGAAGCTTGTCCACGCCCAAGGCGCGCAGCAGCTCCAGCGCCCGGATGCCGATGCGCAGGTGTTGGTCGACCCGCTCGCGATAAAACTGGTTCGCCATGCCCGGCAACTTGATCTCACCATGCATCGGTTTGTCGCTCACACACAACAAAGTCCCGTACGGCACGCGGAAACGGAAGCCGTTGGCGGCGATGGTGGCGCTTTCCATGTCCAGCGCGATCGCCCTGCTCTGGCTGAAACGGCGCTCCGGCGTGCGCTGCGGCAGCAGCTCCCAGTTGCGGTTGTCGGTGCTGGCGACGGTACCGGTGCGCATCACGCGCTTGAGGTCGTGGCCGGTCAGCTGCGTGACCTCGGCCACGGCGGCCTCGATCGCCACCTGCACCTCGGCCAGCGGCGGGATCGGCACCCACAGCGGCAAGTCCTCGTCGAGCACGTGGTCTTCGCGCACATAGCCGTGCGCCAGCACGTAGTCGCCCAGCTGCTGGGTGTTGCGCAGGCCGGCGCAATGGCCCAGCATCAGCCAGGCATGCGGGCGCAGCACGGCGATGTGGTCGGTGATGGTCTTGGCGTTGGCCGGGCCGACGCCGATGTTGACCATCGAAATGCCGGTGCCGTCGGCGCGGATCAGGTGGTAGCCCGGCATCTGCGGCAGGCGCGGCAGCGGCGCGCCGTGCGCGTCGTTGGCCTGCACCGCCTGGCCGACGCGACGCGTGACCAGATTGCCCGGCTCGATGAAGGCGATGTAGTCGTCGCCCGGCGCGCCGGCGGCCTGGCCCATCAGCTCGTGGCCGAGCTTGACGAATTCGTCGATATAAAACTGGTAGTTGGTGAACAGCACAAACTTCTGGAAGTGCTCGCACGAGGTGCCGGTGTAGTGGCGCAGCCGTTGCAGCGAATAGTCCACGCGCGGCGCCGTGAACAGCGACAGCGGTTGCGCCTCGCCCGGCGGCGGCTCGTGGGTGCCGTTGGCGATGCCGTCGTCCATCGCGGCAAGGTTGGGCAGATCAAATACGTCGCGCATCAACAGGCGCCGCTCGGCGCTCATATTGCCTTCAATGTGTTCGTGCTCGGCGAACGAAAAATGGATAGGGATAGGCTGCGAACTGGTGCCCACCTCGATGCGCAGGTGATGGCTGCCGTGATTCTTCAACAGCAGCTTGAACTGTTGCTGGTAGTAGCGCGCGAACAGGTCGGGCCGGGTCAGCGTGGTTTCGTAGGTGCCGGGGCCGGCCACGAAGCCGAACGCCAGCGTCGAATCGGCGCGGGCCACGGTGTCGGTATGGACCCGCACGAACGGGTAGCAGCCGCGCACGTGCTCGCCGACGTCCTCGCCGGCGACAAAGCGTTTCATGGCGTCGCGCAGGTGGGCGACGTTGGCCTCGTAGATGGCCAACACCTGTTCATAAGCGGCAATCGGATCGTCAAATTGCATGGGGGCGATAAACGGACGGCTCGGTGACATGCGGCTCCTTCGTGACACAGGGGAAGATCCCATGATTCTTATTGTAAAGGCTGGCAGCGGAACTTGCATTCTTCCTCTATTGGAACGCACAGCCGTACCGTACAATGACACCCGCCAACACAAAATAAAGTATCAGCATGAATGACCCAGTAACGCCGCACATTCCACAATCGCATCCAGACATTCTTTACGGGAAACCGCAAAGCGAGTTGCTGCGCGAGGAAATCCTGGCGGACCTGCTGGAAGCTAGCGCCGCCCGCACCCCCGACCACACCGCGCTGATCTTCGGCGAGCGCCGTCTCAGCTATCGCGAATTGAACGCGCAGGCCGACCTGGTCGCCGCGCGCCTGATCGACGCCGGCGTGCAGCCGGGCCAGATCGTTGGCCTGTGGCTGCCGCGCGGGATCGAGCTGCTGGTGCTGCAGGCGGGCATCGCCAAGGCCGGCGCGGCCTGGCTGCCGGTCGACGAGGACATCCCGGTCGACCGCCTGCAAGTGTGCCTGGACGACGCCGACGGCGCCGGCGTGCTGACCTGCGCCGCCTTTGCGCCGCGCCTGGCCGACCTTGGCCGTCCCGTGTGGACCGCCGAAACGCTGCTGGCCGCCCCCGCCGCCGGCGCCAACTTGTCGCGCCGCGGCGCCGTCTCGCCCGACGTGCCGGCCTACGTCATCTACACTTCCGGCTCGACCGGCAAGCCGAAAGGCATCCTGATCACCCAGCGCAGCATCTGCCACTTCCTGCGCAGCGAGAACGCGGTGCTCGGCGTCACGGCCGACGACAAGGTGTACCAGGGCTTCTCGGTGGCCTTCGATATGTCGTTCGAAGAGATCTGGATCGCCTACCTGGTCGGCGCCACGCTGTGGATCGGCCCCAAGGAAATCAGCGGCGACCCGGAAACGCTGCCGCGCATGCTGGACCAGAACCAGGTCACCGTGCTGCACGCCGTGCCTACCCTGCTGGCGCTGTTCAATCAGGAAGTGCCCAGCCTGCGCCTGATCAACCTGGGCGGCGAGATGTGCCCGGAATCGCTGGTGGAGCGCTGGTCGCGCGCCGGCCGGCAAATGTTCAACACCTACGGCCCGACCGAGGCGACGGTGTCGGCCAGCCTGGCGCGCCTGCAGCCGGGCCATCCGGTCACCATCGGCACGCCGCTGCCCAACTACGGCCTGCTGGTGATCGACACCAACGCCATGCCGGCGCTGCGCCTGCTGCCGCGCGGCGAGATCGGTGAGCTGTGCATCACCGGCCCTGGCCTGGCGGCCGGCTACCTGGGCCGCCCCGACCTGACCGAGGAAAAATTCCTTGTCAATCCGTGGTCCAGCGGCCAGCACGACGCCCGCCTGTACCGCACCGGCGACCTGGCCCGCATCGACGCCGACGGCGAAGTGCAGTGCCTCGGCCGCGCCGACGACCAGGTAAAGATCCGCGGCTTCCGCGTGGAACTAGGCGAGATCGAAGCCGTGCTGGCGCAGCAGGAAGGCGTGGGCACCGTCGCCGTCCTGCTGCGCAAGGACGATGGCATCGACCAGTTGGTGGCCTACATCGTGCCCGAAGCCGGCGCTGTGCTGGACACAAAGTCCCTGCGCGCCAGCCTGGCCGCCAAGCTGCCGCCGTACATGGTTCCCGGTCGCTATGAAATGCAGGAAGCCATGCCGCGCCTGACCTCCGGCAAGATCGACCGCAAGGCGCTCAAGGCCATGCCGCTGAGCGCCCCGCCGGCCGGCGGCAACGAAGACTCCGACCTGCCCGAAACCCCGGCCGAGGTGGCGCTGTTCGCCGCGCTGGCCGCATTGTTCCCCGGCCAGCCGGTGCTGCGCCAGGCCGACTTCTTCACCGACCTCGGCGGCCACTCCTTCTTCGCCGCGCGCCTGGCCTCGGCCCTGCGCGCCGATCCACGCTACGCCCACATCACCGTGCGCGACATCTACCAGCAGCGCCAGATCGGCAAGATCGCCCTGGTGCTGGCCGACGCGCCCGCGGCGGCCGAGGTGGAAGCCGAATGGACGCCGCCCTCCTCGCTCAAGCGCTGGACCTGCGGTCTGGCGCAAGTGGTCGCGATGCCGGCGCTGGTGGCGCTGCGCATGGCACAGTGGCTGGCGCCGTTCTTCACCTACCACTTCTTCACCGGCGATCCGGGCGACTCGGTGGCGCGCGCGATCGCCGCCTCGGTGGGCGTGTTCCTGCTGGCGACCATCGGCGAATTCGGCATCGCCATCGCCGGCAAGTGGCTGATCGCCGGCCGCCTGAAAGCCGGCGACTATCCGCTGTGGGGCATCACCTACTACCGCTGGTGGCTGGCCGACCGGCTGGTGGAGGCGGCGCCGGCTTACCTGCTGAGCGGTTCCTCGCTCAGCGCCTGGTGGCTGCGCGCGCTGGGCGCCAAGGTGGGTAAGGATGTCATCATCGGCTCGATGACCTTGCGCTCGCCCGATCTGCTCAGCATCGGCGACAACGTCAGCATCGGCAACGCCGTCAATTTCGAGAACGCCCGCGTGCAGCGCGGCCGCCTGCTGCTGGGCCAGATCACGCTGGAAGACGACACCTGCGTCAGCTCCTTCGCCGTCCTGGAAGGCAATACGCATATCGAAGCGCTGGGCCATCTGGAAGGCCAATCGGCGCTCAGCGACGGCATGCGCGTGCCGGCCGGCCGCGTCTGGGCCGGCTCGCCGGCGCGCGACACCGGCGCCTTCGACACCACCCGCCTGCCGCCGCGCCCCCAGGTCAGCGCCGCGCGCCGCATGGGCGAAGGCGTGTTCTTCGTCTTCGGCATCCTGCTGATCGTCACGCTGTTCTTCATGCCGGTGTTCCCGAGCTTCGTGCTGATCGACTGGTTCGATGAACAGGGCTGGCTGCCGTGGATACAGGGCGACGACCTGCGCATCCAGCTGCTGCGCTACTTCCTGCTGGCCTTCCCCGCCAGTACGGTGCTGATCGTGCTGACGGCGTTGCTGTCGGCCGGCATCCGCTGGAGCGTGCTGCCACGCCTGCATCCGGGCCGCTCGGCCGTTCACAGCAACACCTACTGCGCCAAATGGCTGGTGAGCCAGATCCAGGAATCGAGCCTCAACGTCCTGCACGGCATTTACGCCACGGTGTTCGCGCCGTACTGGTATCGCCTGCTGGGCGCCAAGGTCGGCAAGGATGCGGAAATCTCCACCGCCCTGGGCGTGGTTCCGGACATGCTGACCCTGGGCGACGAAACCTTCATCGCCGACGCAGTGATGCTGGGCGACGAGGAAATCGACGGCGGCTGGATGATCATGAAGCCGACCGTGATTTCCAACCGCAGCTTTGTCGGCAACGGCGCCTACATCCCGGACGGCACCATCCTGCCGGAGAGTGTGCTGATCGGCGTGCACTCGCGCGCGCCGGACAACGACCAGATGAAGAGCGGCGACACCTGGCTCGGCTCCCCGCCGATCAACCTGCCCGCGCGCGAGCAGACCAGCGGCTACCCCGAGAACCTGACCTTCCATCCGTCGCCGATGCGCCGCCTGGGCCGCGGCCTGATCGAGGCGTTCCGCATCGTCGCGCCGCACGCGCTGGTGATCGCGGTGGGCTACACGCTGGTGCTGGCGGTGATGCCGGCAGCCGGCGCCGGCCGCTGGTCGGAAGTGACGTGGGACCTGACCCTGGCGGGCCTGGGCTACGGCATCGGCAATTACTTCTTCGTGGTGCTGTTGAAATGGCTGCTGATCGGCCGCTATCGCAAACAGTCGGAGCCGATGTGGACGCCGTTTGTCTGGCTGTCCGAAGGCGTGACCAATCTGTATGAGGGCATCGCCGTGCCGAACTTCATGCGCTACCTGCGCGGCACGCCGTGGCTGCCGCTGGCGTTCAATATGCTGGGTTCCAAAATCGGCAAGGGCGTCTACCTGGACACCACCGACATCACGGAATTCGACTGCGTCCACATCGGCGACCACAGCGAACTCAATGCGCTGACCTGCCCGCAGACCCATTTGTTCGAAGACCGCGTGATGAAGATCGACCATGTCACCATCGGCAAGGGCGTCTACATGGGGCCGCGCAGCGCGGTGCTGTACAGCGCCGTGCTCGGCGACAACGCCCGTCTCGGCGCGCTGACGCTGGTGATGAAGGGCGAGCAGATTCCCGCCAACGGTTACTGGGCAGGCTGCCCGGCGGCGCCGGCACGATGAGCGCGCTCATAGTCTCCCCCTGGCCCGGCCCCGTGCCGGCGCCGCAGGACGGCCTGTTCGTGATAGACGTTTCCACCAGCGTGGAGCGGCCACGCGCGCGCGAACAAATCCGTTCGGCGGCACGTGACGCGCTGGCCTCGGTGCTGGGCGTCGACGCCAATGAAATCCTCATCGACAGCACGCCCGGCCAGGTGCCGCGCATCACGCTGGCGGGCGCCGAATGCGCCATCGGCTGCTCATTCACCCACGAAGACGGCTACTCGCTGGCCGCCATCAACCTGAATGGCGCGGTCGGCGTCGATTTGATGCGGGTGGAGGAAGTCTTCGACTGGCAGGCGGTGGCGCGCGACTATTTGGGGCCGGAAGTCTGCGCCGAACTGGCCGCGACGCCCGCCGCCGAACACACGCTCGCCTTCGTTCTCGCCTGGACCAGGCACGAGGCCGTGCTCAAATACCATGGCGTTCAACTTGCCGAATGGTCGGATGAGATTGCGGCGCTGGCGGCACCCACGCGATCCACCCTGCTCCCAAATAATCTGGTGGTCTCACTGGCTTGCCAATCTTTGGACCCAACCAAGTGAACATCGCGATGACAGGCCTGCTGATGGCGCTGGCCGGAATAGCCAGCGCCGCCGACTGTGGCGCCGACAAACTGGGCACCGCCCGCACCCTCACGCTGAAACGCGAGGCCGCGCTATTCGGCGCCTCGCAGCACGCGCCGCTGCCGCTGAAAAAGGGCGAGGTCGTGCTGACCTTCGACGACGGCCCGGTGCCGGAAACCACACCGCTGGTATTGAAGGCATTGGCGGACCAATGCGCGCGAGCCACCTTCTTCATGGTCGGCGCCAATCTGGAGAAATCGCCTGAGCTGGCGCGGCGGGTTGTGGCGGAAGGCCATTCGGCCGGAGTGCACAGCCAGACGCACCCGCATCTGTCCGCGATGAGCGTGCCGGAGCAGCTGAACGACTTCCGTCAGGTGCAGGCAGCCTACCGGACTGTGTTCGGCAAGACCACGCCAGCCTATCGCTTCCCGTTTTTGGAGGAGACGCCCGCCATGCTGGGGGCGCTCAAGGAAGCCGGCATCACCGTGGTATCGATAGACCTCGGCATCAACGACTGGCTGCCGGAGGATACGACCGACATCCTGGTCCAGCGCCTCGTCAAAAGCCTGGACGCCACCGGCGGCGGCATCATCCTCATGCACGACGTGAACGTGCCGACAGCGCAGGCGCTGCCGGCGCTGCTCAAACTACTCAAACAGCGCAGCTACAGCGTGGTGCATCTGGAGTGGGATTAGGCCGCTGCGTCGAGGAAGAAGATGGCGGTGACTTTGGCCGGGGTCTTCTCGGTAGGCTTGTCGATCTGGACCTGGGCGCAGTCCTCGGCCACCAGGCTGCGCCAGTTGCCGACGCCGGCGGCGGAAAAGATGGTGTGCGCCTTGGAGCTCATGCTCATGTCGATCGCCAGGCGCGCATTGCGCTCGCCGGTCTTGGCGTAGTTCACGCCGCGCAGTTCGATGCCGAAGGCGGTCAGCCAAGGCTCCCACAGGCCCGATTCCACACCCTTGACGATGCGGTTCATCATTTCTTCAAGCGTCAGGCCCTTTTTCACCACGGCGCGCAGCAGCGCCAGCGACGGCGCATGGCGCGCATCGGTGCTCTGCTTGCCGGCGCCGCTCTCGCCGATCGCCTTGATTTCCTTGGAAAACCCCGCATCGCGCTCGGTGTAGTCGCGCATGCGCGAGTAAAACTCGGCGTTCAGGAAGGGATTCGCTACGCGGCCCGTAGGCGCGGGCGCTGCTTGTTTTTTGTTCGTCATGATCTGGCCTTAATGTGTAAGGCCGTAGTTTAACCGACTCGGAAGGCTTCGACGACAATCCTGGTCGCTTCGGCCAGGATCTCGCTGCGCGCCTTGTCGTCCTTGCCGGGCTGGGTGAGGTAGATCACCAGCACGATCGGCGCCCTGCCCGGTTGCCAGATCACGCCGATATCGTTGGTGCTGCCATAGTCGCCGGTGCCGGTCTTGTCGGCCACCAGGCTGCCGGACGGCACGCCGGCGCGGATGCGGGTGTCGCCGGTGGTATTCCCCAGCATCCAGTCCTTGAGCTGCTTGCGCTGCGCCACGCCCAGGCCGTCGCCCAGCAGCAGCTTGTGCAGCGACTCCGCCATCGAGGCTGGCGTGGTGGTGTCGCGCGGATCGCCGGGCAGCGCGGAGTTGAGCTCCGTTTCGATGCGGTCCAGCCGGAACTCCATGTCGCCTATCGAGCGCGCGTAGGCCGTCACTGCGGCCGGTCCGCCGATCTGCTGCATCAGCAGGTTGGCCGCCGTGTTGTCGCTGGTCTGGATGGTGGCTTCGCACAGCGCCGCCACCGTCATGCCTTTTCCGACATGTTTTTCGGTGACGGGCGAATACGTCACCAGGTCTTTTTTGGTGTAGCGCACGTGCCTCTTCAGCAGCGCCGGCTCCCTGGCCAGCACGGCGGCCGACAGCATCATCTTGAACGTGCTGCAGAACGGGAAGCGCTCGTCGGCGCGATGCAGCAACTGGCGGCCGTCGGCCGTATTCAGCGCGGCCACGCCCAGGCGGCCGCCCGATTCGCCCTCCAGCCTGGCCAGCAGCGACGCCGCCGAATGCGGCGCGGAGGCCGGGGCGGAATCGAGCAAATCGGCGGCGCGGGCGAAGGGAGCGGCGGCAAGCGCCAGGATCAGGGCACGGCGGGTGGCGAAAACAGTCATGGTGCGCGGGTATAAGTTAAGCAATGTTTTGCATATTACCAGCCGTTTCTTAAGCTCGTATTCAATTGAACGCACCCCATTTTGCGGCGGATGTAGACTCTTTGGATGGCCCCTCAAGTCCTCATCGTCGGCGCCGGCCCCACCGGCCTGGTACTCGCTATCCGCCTGGCGCGGCATGGGGTGGGCGTGCGCATCATCGACAAGAACAGCGGTCCTGGCCAGGCTTCACGCGCGATGGCGGTGCATGCGCGCACGCTGGAGTTCTATCGCCAGCTGGGCTTTGCCGACGTCGTCGTCAACCTCGGCATCAAGATCGAAGCCATCCACCTGCGCGAAGGCGGCGAAGACGTCGCCGAACTGCCGCTCAAGGATATCGGCGCCGGCCTCAGTCCCTATCCCTTCGTGCTGGCTTTCCCGCAGGACGACCACGAACGCTTCCTGGTCGAGCAGCTCAAGGCCATGGGCGTGGAGGTCGAATGGAACACCGAGCTCGAATCGTTCACGCAGGACGAATGGGGCGTGCGCGCCGTGCTGGAGCGCGACGGCGACCGCATCGCCTGCAGCAGCGCCTACCTGTGCGGCTGCGACGGCGCGCGCAGCCGCGTGCGCGAATCGCTGAAGTTCGATTTCAGCGGCGGCACCTACGAGCATTTGTACTACGTGGCCGACGTCAAAACCTCCGGCCCGGAGAATCGCGACCTGGTCGGCCATCTCGGCGCCAACACCTTTGCGCTGATGCTGCCGGTGCGCTCGCGCGGCATGCAGCGACTGATCGGCATCCTGCCGCCGCAAGCGGAAGCGCTGCCCGAGCCAAACTTTGAAGATGTCCGCCCGGTGCTGGAGCCGCTGCTGGGCATCAAGGTGGAACAGGTCAACTGGTTCTCCACGTATCGCGTGCATCACCGGGTGGCGTCGCAGTTCCGCTCCGATCGCTGCTTCCTGGGCGGCGACGCGGCCCACATCCACAGCCCCGCCGGCGGCCAGGGCATGAACACCGGCATCGGCGACGCCGTCAACCTGTCGTGGAAACTGGCCCAGGTGCTGCAAGGCCGCGCCGAGTCCACCTTGCTCGACACTTATCAGGCCGAGCGCATCGTCTTCGCGCGCAAACTGGTGGCCACCACCGACCGCGCCTTCCAGATGATCGTCTCGCAGGGCGCCGGCGGCCAGCTGCTGCGCGGCTGGCTGATGCCGCATGTGTTCCCGGTGCTGGCCGGCTTTGCGGCCGCGCGCCGCACGCTGTTCAAGACCTTGTCGCAGGTGCAGATCCATTATCCCGACAGCCATCTGAGCGCAGGCCGCGCCGGCGACGTGATCGGCGGCGACCGCCTGCCGTGGGTGCCGCAACCGGACGGCGAAGACAACTTCAGCGCGCTGCAAACGCTGGACTGGCAGCTGCATGTTTACGGCCAGCCATCGGCCTTGCTGGGCGCCGCCGCGCGCGAAGTGTCGCTGCCGCTGCATGTCTACCCGTGGAGCGATGCCGCCGACGACGCCGGCCTGCTGCGCGACGCCGCCTACCTGATCCGTCCCGACATGCACGTGGCGCTGGCCCTGCCGCGCCAGGAACTCGACACCCTGCGCAACCTGGTGGAACGCTATCACCTGCGCTTCGCCCCCGCCAAAACTGATTGACACGCTTCCCGCCGTCGGGCTAAGGTCGTCCTCGCACGAATTCTTAGCCCGCCCATAAAGGATGTCATGAACAATCAGCCCCAGAATTTCTCCCGCCGCGACCTGCTGCTGTCCGCCTTGTCCGCCACTGCCGTCAGCGCGTTGCCCGGCTTCGCACTGGCGCAGGCTGCGCCGGCCGACGCCCGGTTCTCCACGCTGCTGGATAACTTCGCCGACGAGATTCTGCGGCTGGCGCCGACCAGCGCCACCTCGCTGGGCATCGACAAGGGCGCGCGTGCCGGCCTGAAGGCGCAACTGGAAGATTTGTCCCCGGTCGGCGACGCCGCCTGGGCCGCGCAGGTCAAGTCCATGCTGGGCCGCCTGTCCGCGCTGGACCGCAACGCCCTCGGCGCCGAGGCGCAGATCCGATATGACACCGTGCGCTATGCCGCCACCGAAGGCGTCGCCGGTTTGCGCTTTTCCTTCGGTGGCGCCGCCAGCGGTTTCTTTGGCGGCACCGCGCCCTTCCCCGTCACGCAGCAGGACGGCGCGCTGACCCGCATTCCCGAATTCCTCGATTCGCAGCACCAGATCGCCAACGCCGCCGACGCCGAGGCCTATCTCGAACGTGTGGCCGGCATGGCGCGCATGCTGGACCAGGAAACCGCCCGCATCGTCGACCAGGCCGGGCAAGGCATCATGCCGCCGGACTTCATCGCCCGCACCGCCTTGGGCCAGTTGAAGGAATACCGCAAGACCGCCGTCGCCGCGCAAAAGCTGGTCACCTCGATCAGCGAACGCACCGGGAAGCTGGGCATCGCCGGCGACTGGAACGCGCGCGCCGCCAAGCTGGTGGAAGGCGCGGTCTATCCGGCGCTGGACCGGCAGATCGCCGCCTTCGCCAGGGCCACCGCCAAGGCAACCAGCGTCGCTGGCGTGCACCGCCTGCCGGATGGCGCCGCGTATTACGAATGGGCGCTCAAACTGGGCACCTCCACCAGCCATAGCGCCAGCGAGATCCACGCGATCGGACTGGAACAGAACAAGCAGCTGCAGGCGCGCATCCACGCCATCCTCAAGGCCCAGGGCATCACGCAAGGCACGGTGGGCGCGCGCTTGCAGGCGCTGGCCAAGGACCCCAAGCGCTTCTACGCAGACAACGACCAGGGCCGCGAACAGCTGATCGCATATTGCAATGAGCGCGTGAACGCCGTGCGCGCGCTGATGCCGAAGATCTCGCACATGGACTTGAAGGTGCCGCTGCAGATCAAGCGTGTGCCGGTCGATATCGAAGCCGGCGCCGCGCTGGGGTATATGAACTTTGCCTCGCTGGATGGTTCGCGTCCGGCGATCTACTACATCAACCTGAAGTCGACGACGCTGTGGCCGAAGTCCGAACTGGCCACGCTGACCGCGCACGAAGGCTTGCCGGGCCACGCTTTCCAGGGCGCCTATCTGGCCGAGCATCACGACGAGCTACCGTTGATTTCTTCGCTGATGGGCTTTAACGCCTTCGTCGAAGGTTGGGCGCTCTACGCCGAACAACTGGTCGACGAATTCGGCCTGTACGTCAACGATCCGTTCAGCCAGATCGGCTATCTGCAAGCGCAGCAGTTCCGCGCCTGCCGCCTGGTGGTCGATACCGGCATCCACGCGATGAAGTGGACGCGCCAGCAGGCGATCCGTTTCCTGGTCGAGAACACCGGGCGCGGCCTGCAGGCGATGACCAGCGAGATCGACCGCTATTGCGTGTCGCCGGGCCAAGCCTGCGGCTACAAGATGGGCCACAACGAAATCCTGCGCCAGCGCGAACGCGCCAAGGCCGCGCTGGGCGGCAAGTTCGACCTGGCCGGCTTCAACGACGCGCTGTTGCAAAGCTGCGGCGTGCCGCTGACGGTGCTGCCGACGGTGGTGGACCGCTACATCAACGACGTGAAGAAGACTTGAGTTGCAATAGCTCAGATTGGGTGTCGCACATAAAGGCGGTGGGGGATCGGCAAACAGGCTGTGTTTGATCATCGAAACCAAGTCGGAAGCGGTTAGTCAACATCATGCCCGAACTGACTTGATTTTTCGAAATGCCCCCCTAGTCATCAATAACGACCCGCCTCAATTTACTTGAACGATCACCTGACCGCTGGAAAGATGAACTGCTACTGCTACTGCTACTGCTACTGCTACTGCTACTGCTACTGCTACTGCTACTGCTACTGCTACTGCTACTGCTACTGCTACTGCTGCTACTCGATGCCATTGTCGGGCGTGGCGTTTGGGTGCGTATGGTCGCAGGCGAGTCGGCTGTTCCAAAATTCCGAAGAGCGACCGCTTTGTGGTCGGTATAAACAGGTCGGGTTTCCGAGCCCAGGACTCTTGTCTCAAAAAGAAAACGATTACGCCTTACAAAAATACGATCCAATCTGCTCTCCTTTTGGCCGTAGGTGGTTCCGGCGTTCAGAGGGACTTCGTCAAAATAAGCTGTGACCGGTGGGGTCTTATATAGGTTGAAGTCACCGATGACGACATCAACGCCCGATCCCATGCATGCAGGCATCACCACTTTAAAATATGCTAGCGCCAGGGGTTGAGCCTCATGGTCGACTTTAGCGCTGGGACCTGGAGCGTGCAATACCGCCACTCTGACTTTAAAGGATCCACAGGCTACGTCAACCACCAAAGGTGTACGAATTCGCCCCGCATCAAAAACCGGAACCGTTTTCTCGGGGCGCTCGCCACGAAGGTCGTGTGTCGCTCGTGCAGCATCAGCGTTCATGGAATTTTTACGAAGAATGCCCCGTCTTTCCTGCCGAAAGTCGCGTTCAAGACTTGCCGAAACCCTTGACGTAAAATCGGATGCAGTACTGGAAGAGCTTGAACTCGACGCTTCCGATTCGTCATCCACGGATGCCATAGGGATAGCTAGTTTAGTGTACTCCGTCACCGTCAGGCCCGCGCCTCCATAAATACACACCACATTTTCCTGCGTATGGCTGTTACCTCCGAGGTTGAAGCACTGGAATGAATGCTGCTTGTCGATGGCGTTCCTGATTTTTATTGCCACTTGTTCAGGAGCGCCCTTATTTTCAAGAATGAAAAAAACAAAGGGAGTTTGAGTCTGATTGTAGATCTGTGTCGCGATGTCTTGCGCATTTTCCTCAGTGATCTTTGTACGAGGTTTATTTTCCTCACCTGTGTTACGTTGCAGATTCCAACAGATAATGTTCATGGAGATTTCCCTAAGAGGCGCTTCAGGGTCGGGCTTCAGGGCTCCAGGGTCAGTTCCGGCAAAGTACTATTTGGCGCGTTGCCGGAACTGACCCCATTGCTTCGGGAACTGCCCCCATTGCTTTCGTAGTAGATCTGGCTGCTATATCGCCGTATTTAGGATTTCTATTTTATTACGGCGATATGCTCGCAACGCTGCCGGCACTACGCTCAGCGGCAACCCCGCATGGATGACGATTAACCACCATAGGCTATTGGTCGAAGCATAGGCAATCGTAAAAACGAACGCAGACGCAATCGAGGCAGTCAACTGTTTGGCAGATTGGTAGCCATGGCCTATTCCATAAGCAAAAGCAGAGACTGTGACAGCAATTGGCAAACCAACGCAGGACGTTAGAAACAGCAAAATGAAACCACGGTAGAGGACTTCCCATCCGGCCGTCATGAGCGTCATGCTGACGACAAAGGCTGCGGTTTCGGCAGCTGTATGCGGCCATGGGAAGGGCGAGTCCAATAGCTTGCGCTCGTTCTTGGCACGGGTCTCCGCCGTGTAACGATGCTCAATAATGCTCCCGGCGACGAAAAGCCCCCCCAACAGCAGCGCAGAAAAGCCCAGGCCCCACGCACCTGCGTTCGACAGGGGCATATCAAACCCGATGTCGCGAACGGTGTAACCCGCTTGCCATGAGCCAATCAAAAGAACTCCCAGCATCACCAAAACAGGCCAGCTCATGGACCAATAACGAAGCATTTGTGCTCGAGGCGGCTTATCTTTCTTCGGGTATAGACTGCGCCACATGTTGAGCGATGGACCGATGATTAACAGGTATGTCGCAAGCAAAATATTCAGCATAGTCAGATTCCGCCCAAGTAGGCGGCAAGCAGACCATCGGAACTTTCGATCCTTAAGACGTCCATGATCGATTCCAGCTCAGCGCCGAAATGTTCGCGCCCTTCGGTGTCCTCGTTCTCAACCAAACATAGTGACCGCTGGAACTCGGCAAGAACCCAGAGCTTTGACGGGTTGGCTTGAACTCCATCGATCAATCGACCAAGCAAGTCATTGAGAACAGTTGACAGACGTTGCTTCTCTTCAGCTGTGTTTTCTCCTGGAAGAGAACCAAACTTTTCTACCATTTTAAGGATGTGTAGCTTTGTCACCGTCGATTCATCAATCTCGATGGGTGCGTCAATGACTTCGACAAGGGGGTCATAATTCATATGAGAATTTCAATTTAATTTGGTGAATGGCGGATCTTGGCCGGCAGCAGCATAACATTTTGCCATGATGAAAAGCTCACAGATTCCCACGCACCTCGCGGGTATAATTATCTTTTTGCCACTGCTGATACCAGCGAGGACACTATGACAGAGAAGACATTGAATTCCAAGGTTGATGCCTACGTCAGCAAGCCCGGCCAATGGCAAGACGCCTACAAAAAGCTGCGCACCATCGCCCTCGACTGCGACCTGAGCGAGGACTTCAAATGGGGCCATCCCTGCTATACGCTCAACGACCAGAACATCGTGCTGATCCACGGCTTCAAGGAATACTGCGCGCTGCTGTTCTTCAAAGGCGCGCTGATGCAGGACCCCAAGGGCATCCTGATCCAGCAAACCGAGAACGTGCAGGCGGGGCGCCAGATCCGCTTCACCAGCGCCGAAGAAATCGCCAAGATGGCGTCGACCTTGAAGGCCTACATCCGCGAAGCCATCAAGGTGGAACAGTCCGGCGCGCAAGTGGAATTCAAGAAGACCGCTGAATTCGCCATGCCGGAAGAATTCCTGAACAGGCTGGAAGAATCGCCCGAACTGCAAGAAGCCTTCGCCGCCCTGACGCCGGGCCGGCAACGCGGCTACCTGCTCCACTTCTCCTCGGCCAAGCAAGCCAAGACCCGCGAGGCGAGAGTGAACAAATGTATTCCGCACATCCTCAAAGGAAAAGGCTTGGACGACTAGGTCCTGCCCCGTCATCGAACCGCCAGCGCATACCCGGCATTTCCCTTGGGGATGTTGTAGACGCCAAAGTCGCAGCTGAACACGCTCCACGCATCGCCGGGACTGGCCGCATTGGTGGACGAGGTCCAATAGTACTGGAACGTCGCGAAATTGGAAAAGCTGGCGGGCTGGGAAGCGATGCCCGCCGCAGAGCTGTTGAACGACTCGTTGAAATAGTCCGCCATATTGCCCTGCGCGCGATCGGCCAGGCTCTGCATTTCCTTCCGGTTCGGCATTCTCCACGCGCCCGCGACGGAACCATCCGTCAGGCCGCACTGGCCGCTGGCAAGCGTGCTGATCGTGCCGAGAGCCGCCGCCCAGCTCTGTTGGATGCAATCCGCTTTCTTCAACCAGACCAGGCCGGTGGCCGTGTCCGTTACCGTGCCGTTGCCATTGTCGCGCATGCGTGGCGCGGGTAGCGGCGCGCCCTTCTCCAGCGAGCCGTCGTCGCCGCTGGCGTAGAAAACGTAGAACCCCGTCGCCAGCAGCCTGGCCGCTCCTGTGCTCGTACCCTTGACCGCCCATACCGCGTTCGTCGAAGTCGCCTTGATGTTGAGATTGGAGCTGGCGGTGTCGTTGATGTGGCGCCCGTCCAGCATGCGGATCGCCCATGCGTTCGACGATCCGCCCTGTCCACCGTAGTAGCTGGTCGAGGTCCAATAGATGCCGGTCGACACGGACGTGAACGGGTTGCCGGTCGTTAGCGCCGGATTGCTGGCGGAGACGTCGACCAGGCTTTCAAGCTCCACCAGGTTGGGCAAGCGCCAATCGCCGGCCTTGGAACCATCCGTCAATCCGCACGCTCCGCTCGCCAACTGGTTGGCCTCCGTCAGCGCGTTCGCCCACAGCGCCGCATTTAAGCAACCTGCGTTTTTCAACCAGACCAGCCCGGTCAAGTTGTCGCTGACCGTGCCGTCTTGATTGTCGGTGTAACGCCTGCCCGGAAAGACCACGCCTTTTTTCAGCGCCCCATCGTCGCCGGCAACGTAGCTGCTCGCTTGCCCGGTCGATGCGACACTCGCCGGCGGATTGCTGCCGTCGTAGGCATTGAAGTTTGCACCCGTGATGGAATTATTAACCGTCGAATTCAAATTAACGACGTTGAACATGATGCCGGAACCGCCATTGGGATTCGAAAACGAACCGTTGTATTCAGCCCGCGTCACGGCGGCGCCGCTATTGACGTACCAACTCTTTCCCGATGGGTCCCACACATAGCCGAGCCGGTCGCCCGACACGTTCGCGGCCATGAACGGATTGAACGCGTATCCGGCCTTCGATGCGGAGAACTGGTAATTGATCTTGCAGGACAAGGTGCAGGACGTCTCCAGGCCGCTAACGCTGTAATTCCCGTTGGCGTCGGTGGCGACGGTTGCGACGACTCGGTTGGTATTGGTCTGGAACACCGTCACGGCGGCGCCGGCCAGCGGCGCGCCCTTGAACATGACCGTGCCGGAGGCGGTGTTCGTCGGCACAGGAACAAAGGGCTGGGTGTTGCCCCCTGAACCGCCGCCGCCCCCACCGCAAGCGTTGATCAGGCTAGCGCCAAGCACAACAAGCAGCAAACGGATGCGCCCCATTGTTTTCTCCTTCTTTTTTCCTAGTCTAGTCCGCTTCCGGAGCCGACGCCACTTCAAGATGCTAAACTCTTGCCTCTACGCGGGGAACTTTTAATAGATTCGGATGAAAACCATAGCCATCATCGGCGGCGGCGTCACCGGCGTCACCACTGCCTACGCGCTTGCCAGAAGAGGCTACGCCGTCACGCTGCTGGAGCGCCATCGCTACGCCGCGATGGAAACCTCGTTCGCCAACGGCGGCCAGCTGTCCGCCTCCAACGCCGAAGCCTGGAACCACCGCAGCACCATCATCAAAGGCCTGAAGTGGATGCTGAAGAACGATGCGCCGCTGCTGGTCAGTCCGAAACCCAGCTGGCATAAGCTGTCCTGGTTCGCCGAGTTCGTCGCCGCCCTGCCCCACTACCGCGACAACACCATCGCCACCACCAGGCTGGCCGTGGCCGCGCGCGAGCATCTGTTCAGCTGGGCCGCGCAGGAAGGCATAGACTTCAACCACAAGCGCGCGGGCATCCTGCACATCCATCGCGACCGCGCCGATTTCGAACACGCGGCCGAGGTATCCAGGCTGCTGGCGCAAGGCGGCCTGCCACGGCGCGCCGTCACACCAGAGGAGATGCGCGCCCTCGAACCCACGCTGACCGGCCAGTTCTACGGCGGCCACTACACCGAAAGCGACAGCTCCGGCGACATCCACAAATTCACCGCCGGCCTGGCGCAAGCGGCGCAGCGGCTGGGCGTGGACCTGCGCTTCGAGCAGCACGTGAGCAAAGTGCGCGCCGACGCCAGCGGCGCCTTCATCACCACCACCCAAGACGGCGCCGACGATACCCAGCGCTACGATGCGATGGTGGTCTGCGCCGGCACCGCCAGCCGCGAACTGGCTGCCATGCTGGGCGACCGCGTCAACGTCTATCCGGTCAAGGGCTATTCGATCACCGTGCACCTGAACGACGCCGCCAGCCAGGCCGCAGCACCCAACGTCAGCCTGGTCGACGATGCCACCAAACTGGTCGCCAGCCGCCTGGGCACGGACCGCCTGCGCGTGGCCGGCACGGCGGAGTTCAACGGCTACAACCGCGACATCCGCGCCGACCGCATCGCGCCGCTGCACAATTGGGTGCAACAATGCTTCCCTGGCATCTGCACGCGCGACGTCACGCCGTGGGCCGGCCTGCGTCCGATGATGCCGAACCTGATGCCGCGCGTGGGCCGCGGCAAGGCGCCCACCGTGTTCTACAACACCGGCCACGGCCACCTGGGCTGGACTTTATCGGCCGCCACGGCCGACATCATCGCCGACACGGTGCTGGCCGCAGTGGGCGCTGCAACGCCATCCGTTAGACTACGTACCGCGCAGGGCTTGAAAATGGCGTAAACTGCCACTATATTCAGCCTGTTCCTACAAGGAGATCTGACATGACGGCAAAATCTTTCGCACGTATGACCCTGCTGGCCGGCGCTTTGGCGCTGGCGATGCCGGCGTTTGCGGCCGAACCTACGATACACGATGTTTATGTAGCCGCAGAAGCAGGCAAGTACAGCGACGCCCAGGCACTGATGGACCAGGTCCTGAAGGCCCACCCGAACAGCGCCACCGCGCACTTCGTGGAGGCCGAGCTGCTGGCCAAGCAAGGCAAGTTCGCCGCCGCACAGGGCGAACTGGCGACGGCCGAACGGCTGTCGCCCGGCTTGCCGAAGGTCAATCCAGGCGCGCTGGCCAAGCTGCGCACGCTGCTGGCCGACGGCCAGAAACCGAAAGCCAATTACTCGCAGCAGCAGCCGGCCCGCAGCAACGCCGGCTACAGCAACGGCAACTACGGCGCACCGCAGAGCAGCGGCATCCCCTGGGGCACCATCCTGATCCTCGGTGGCGGCCTGATCGGCTTTATCTGGCTGGCGACGCGCTTCATGTCGCGCCGTAACGCGCAGCCGAACGACGGCTACAACAATCCTGCCGGCTTCAACCCTGGCGGCGCACCGGCGCCCGGCTATGCGCCAGGCGCCTATCCGCAGCAGGGTTATCCGCAGCCGGGCTACGGCCAGCCGCAACAAGGTAGCGGTATGGGCTCGCGCATCATGGGCGGCCTGGCGACCGGCGCCGCGGTAGGCGCGGGTATCGTCGCGGGTGAAGCGCTGGCGCGCCAGTTCACCGGCGGCAACCACGATTCGGGCAACAGCAGCCAACCGCGCAACGACATCGTCTATGACGATCCGTCCCGCGACGAACTGCTGCGCCGCGATGACATGGGCGGCAACGACTTCGGCGTTAGCGGCGGCTGGGACGATTCCGGCAGCGGCGGCGGTGGCGGCGACAGCGGCGGCGGTGGCGGTGGCGACTGGGATTAATCCCGGCTCACCTCCCACTTCACGGGGCGCGGCGTTCGCCCGCCCCGGCAGCTTCCATCGCAAGATCCCAATACGGCGGATCGCCGAAATACTCCTTCAAATGACGTATCAGCAGCTGGGCCTTGGCCTGGTTGGAACGGCCCGGCATGTGCACGGCGTGCACGGCGGACTCGTATGGATCGCGCCTGCCCGATGCGGCGCCGCGCACCACCGGCGCCATCGGGAACACCGGCACCAGCTGGCCGGCGACGATGGCGTCGCTCACCAGCCAGTTCGCCAGATGCACCAGTCCCGCACCACCGATGGCCGCGTGCAGCAGCGAATCGGTGTCGTCGCAGCGCAGCTTGCCCTTGACGGCCAGCGGCTGGTTCTGGTTCACCCCATCGAAGCGCCACCAGCCGCGCGGCGCCGAGCGCCCGGTCACGGTCAGGCATTGGTGGTTGAGCAGGTCCAGCGGCGTTTGCGGCCAGCCGTGGCGTTCCAGATAGGCCGGGCTGGCGCTGACCACGCGGTGCTGGATCGCCAGCCGGGTCGCCACCAGGCCGCTGTCGGGCAGCACGCCTGCGCGCACCGCCACATCGACCCGGCGCGCGGACAGGTCGACGATATCGTCGCTGACATGCAGCTCCACCTCCAGCAGCGGACAGTGCCGCAGGAATTCGGCGATGGCCGGCGCCACGTGCAGGCGTCCGAAGGCGGCGGGCGCGGTCACCGTCAGCAGGCCGCGCGGCTCGCTGTCAAGCTCCTGCACGGCGGCCTTGCCTTCGGCCAGTTCGGCCAGGATGTTGCGCGCGCGCGGCAGGAAGCGTTCGCCGGCGTCGGTCAACAGCATCTGCCGCGAGCCGCGCAGCAGCAGGCGCGCCCCAACATCGGCCTCCAGCGCGTCCAGCTTGCGCGATACCGAAGACACCGCCATCTTCAGCTCCGCCGCCGCGCGGGACAGACTGCCGTGCTCCACCACCGCCAACAGGCACTTCAGGCAATCGATCATTTCACTTCCTCTCTTTGCAATTCACGCAAATATCATTTGCATTTTTGTATATTGTGCCATTTTTTGCAAAGATGCATACTATGTTTAGTAAATTCATTAACGAGGACTTTTATGCAACTCTTACAAAAACTCAGCCCGCTTGCCGCCGCCCTGGCTTTCACCTTCAGCGCCCCCGCCATGGCCGCCGCGCCACTGGCCGGCACCAATGCGCCCGGCTTCTTCCGCATCATGCTGGGCGATTTTGAAGTGACCGCGATCAGCGACGGCACCGTCGACCTGCCGATGAACAAGCTGCTGCAGCAGCCCGCAGCCAAGACCGACCAGGAACTGGCCCGCGCCTACTTGGGCAACCCGGTGGAGACCTCGGTCACCGGCTACCTGGTCAACACCGGCGCCAAGCTGGTGCTGATCGACGCGGGCGCCGGCAACCTGTTCGGCCCGACGCTGGGCAAGCTGCTGGCCAACCTGAAAGCCTCGGGCTACCAGCCGGAGCAAGTTGACGAAGTGCTGATCACCCATATGCACCCTGACCACGTGGGCGGCCTTGCGGCCAACGGCCAGGCGGCCTTCCCCAACGCCACCATCCGCGCCGACAAGCACGACACCGACTTCTGGCTCAGCCAGGCCAATATGGACCAGGCGCCGGCCGACAGCAAGGGATTCTTCCAGGGCGCGATGACGTCGCTGGCGCCCTACGTCGCCAATCAGCACCTGCAGCCCTTCAATGGCGCCAGCGAGATCACGCCGGGCATCCGCGCCGTCGCCAGCTATGGCCACACGCCGGGCCACATCAGCTACATGGTGGAAAGCAAAGGCAAGAAGTTGGTGGTGATGGGTGACCTGATCCACGCCGGCGCCGTCCAGTTCGACCACCCGGAAGTGACCATCGGCTTCGACACCGATCCGAAGACCGCCGCCCAAGCCCGCAAACAAGTCTTCACGGCGGCAGCCAAGGATAGCGAACTGATAGGCGCGGCCCACCTGCCCTTCCCTGGCCTGGGCCACTTGCGCAGCACCGGCAAGGCTTACCAGTGGGTGCCGGCAAATTACACCCAGCTGCGTTAAACTGGCCGACATGGAAACCCGTGACATCTCTCGCCCCATCAGCGTGCTGGTGGTTGATGACCATCCCTTGCTGCGCACGGGTTTGGGCGAAGCCATCGCCAGCCAGGACGACATGCGCCTGGTCGGTGAGGCCAGCAACGGCCGCGAGGCCGTCGAACAGCACGAGGCCCTGCGGCCCGATGTCACCATCATGGACATCGTCATGCCGGAGATGTGCGGCGTCACCGCGCTGCAGGCGATACGGCGCGCGCATCCCGGCGCACGCGTCGTCATGCTGACCACCTACAAGGGCGACGTGCAGATCCTGCGCGCCGTGCAGGCCGGCGCCGCGGGCTTTTTGTTGAAGAGTACCTTGCGCAAGGAATTGCTCGATACGATACGCGGCGTGCACCAGGGGCAGCGCCGCATCCCGCCGGAGATCGCGATGGAACTGGCCCAGCACATGGGCCAGGGCCCGTTAAGCGCGCGTGAAACGGAAGTGTTGAGTCATGCCGCCAATGGCCATTCCAACCGGCGCATCGCCGAACGGCTGTCGATATCGGAAGAGACGGTGAAGGCGCACATGAAGAACGTGCTGTCCAAGCTGGCCGCGAACGATCGCACCCATGCGGTGACGATCGCCCTCAAGCGCGGCATCATGTCGATCTAGTCGCTGGCCGCGCTGGCCAGCCAGATCAGCAGCACGCATGGCAGCAGCAGGCCGTTAAAGCCGGCCTGCATGAACGCCAGCGCGCCGCTGATGCACCCCACGGCAAACGCCAGCACCGGCCAGGCCAGCTTCTTCAGGCGCCCGCGCGCGTCGGCGTCGCCGCGCAGCGTGTCCACCAGATCGATCACCAATTGGGTCACGTTGCCGGTCATGACGGTGGTGGCGGCCGCCTTCCCCAGCAGCAGTTTGCCGTAGGCGTTTTGCACCGCCATCGCGCCCGCGCACAGCATGCCGGTCAACAAGGTCAGCGGCGCATTGGGTGCGTCGATGGGCGCGCCCACCCAGGCGCTGGCGACGCTGCCCACCATCAGCAAGGCCTGGAGCAAAAAGCTGTTGCGCAGCTGGCGGCCGCCGGTGCGCTCCCAGTGCAGTATCAGCAAACGCGCCAGCGCCACGAACAGCACGAACACCGGGAACACCAGCAGCTTAAGCAGGATGTCCGGCGACGGCCGCGCGATGGCCCTGCCGATCAGCACGAAGTTGCCGGTGACGTGGGCCGTGAACAGGCCAAACAGTCCGACGAAGCCCAGCGTGTCGACATAGCCGGCCAGGAAACCCAGCGCCATGCTTTGTTTGGTCTCGCCACGCTCCATCAGCTCTCCTTTTGAATGTCGTGCCACGCCACCAGCAGAAAGGCGCCGGCCAGGCCCAGGTGTTCATAGAAACCGTTGGCCGCCATGAAGCGTTCCGGCCCGGCCATTTCCCAGTAGCGGTTGGCGACGAAGGTGGCCATCAGCGTGAACGCGGCCAGGTAGCCGGCGCCCAGCCAGCGGTAGTAGCCGCACAAGATCATCAGCGAGGCGCCCAGTTCGCCGGCGATCACCAGCGCGGCCATCGGGCCGGCCGGCGACAGGCCGAAGTGCCGCATCTCGCCGATGGCCGAAGGGAAATCCAGCAGCTTGTTGATGCCGCCTTGCAGATAAGCGGCACAGATCAGCAGCAGGAAGATCCAGCGCAGCCACGGTGCGCGCAAAGGCTGAAGCAGCGCCGCCATCACACCGCCCAGCAGGCGCAACCCAGCGCGCCCCAGAAGCTCTTCAAGTCCGACGTCGGCAGCTTGCTGGCCCACGCGCCGGCATGCTGGTGGCCGTGGACGTTGCACTGGTTGGCGCAACCGCAGGCGGCCTGCTGCTGGCGCAGTTGCTGCTGCTCGCGCTTGCGCTGTTCCAGTTCCTTCAGCGCGGCACGGTTGTTGCCAATCTGTTCGCCCCAGCCGGCATAGCCGCCGAAGCGGCGCACCGGCGACCAATCCGGCATGGCCGGCGGCGGCGGCTCGTCGTGGCTGGCGAATTCACCGGCCGCGTAGACGATCTTGCCGCCGACGATGGTCAGGCGCGACGTCATGTCGGCGATCTCGCTTTCGGCGCAGGCGTAGAAGTCCTTGTCGGGCACGATCAGGTCGGCCAGCTGGCCCGCTTCGATGCGGCCCTTCTTGCCCACTTCGTTGGAGAACCAGGTGGTGTTCTCGGTCCACATGCGCAGCGCCGTTTCGCGGTCCAGGCAATTGGCGCGCGGGTACATCTGCATGCCGCCCACGGTCTTGCCGGTGATGAGCCACGCCAGCGACACCCATGGATTGTACGAGGCCACGCGCGTGGCGTCGGTGCCGGCCGAGACCTTCACGCCGGCCTCCAGGATTTTCTTGACCGGCGGCGTGGCCTCGGCCGCGCCGTGGCCGTAGCGCTCGACGAAGTACTCGCCCTGGTAGGCCATGCGGTGCTGCACGGCGACGCCGCCGCCCAGCGCGGCGATGCGGTCGATCGACTGGTCGGAGATGGTTTCGGCGTGGTCGAAGAACCAGTTCAAACCCGCCAGCGGAATGTCCTGGTTGACGCGCTCGAACACGTCGAGCGCGCGGCTGATGGTTTCATCGTAGGTGGCGTGCATGCGCCACGGCCAGCGGTTCTGCGCCAGCACGCGCACCACGCCTTCCAGGTCGTCCTCCATCGTCTCCGGCATGTCCGGGCGCGGCTGGCGGAAGTCCTCGAAGTCGGCCGCCGAAAAGGTCAGCATCTCGCCGGCGCCGTTGTGGCGGAAGTAGTCGTCGCCCTGCTGGTACTTGACGCTTTGCGTCCAGTTCAGGAAGTCTTCCTTCTCCTGCGTGGGCTTTTGCGTGAACAGGTTGTAGGCCAGGCGTATCGTCAGCTGTTTTGCGTCCGACAGCTGCTGGATCACCTGGTAGTCCTCGGGATAGTTCTGGAAGCCGCCGCCGGCGTCGATGGCGCCGGTCACGCCTAGGCGATTCAGTTCGCGCATGAAGTGACGGGTCGAGTTGACCTGGTATTCCAGCGGCAGCTTGGGCCCCTTCGACAGCGTCTGGTACAGGATGGCAGCATTCGGTTTGGCCAGCAGCAGGCCGGTGGGATTGCCGGCGCCGTCGCGCAGGATCTGGCCGCCGTGCGGTTCCGGCGTGTCTTTGGTGTAGCCGACGGCGCGCAAGGCGGCGCCGTTGAGCAGCGCGCGGTCGTACAGGTGCAGGATGAACACCGGCGTGTCCGGCGCCACCGCGTTCAGTTCATCGATGGTCGGCAGGCGCTTCTCGGCGAATTGATGTTCGGTGAAGCCGCCGACTACGCGCACCCATTGCGGCGCGGGCGTGATCGCCACCTGCGCCTTCAGCATGGCCATCGCGTCGGCCAGGCTGCGCACGCCGTCCCAGCGCAGCTCCAGGTTGAAATTCAGGCCGCCGCGGATGATGTGGCAGTGGTTGTCGATCAGGCCGGGCAGCGCGCGCTTGCCTTGCAGGTCGATCACCTTGGTGCGCGGGCCGGCCAGCGCCAGGATCTCGTTGGCGCGGCCGACGTGGGTGAAGCGGCCGTCCTTGATGGCCACCGCCTCGGCGTGCGGATTGCTGCGATCGAGGGTGGTGAACAGGCCGCGGTGCAGGATCAGGTCCGGACTCATTATGCGTTCCCTTTGGTTTCGTCATTCGTTTGCGCGGATGGCAGTTGGCCGAAGCAATGCGGCTTGACCTGCTGCTCGATCCACGAGACCTGCTTGGCCGCCGGCTGCCACCACTGGCGCAGCAGCGGCGGCAGCTGCTCGCCGAGCAGGATGCCCAGCAGGCCGACCAGCGCAATTACCGGCGGCGCCGGCGAGCGCACGTTCAGGAAGCCATAGATTAATCCAACCAGCAGGCCGACGGCCAGCGACACGATATACATTTTCGACATGGGGAATTCCTCGGATAAGGGGTGACGCTACATGTCCATAGTTTAGAGGCGCGCAGCGAGTTTGCCATCACCGTTAATGATCCTCGTTCGCTCACTCTTTTGGGGTAGGTGCGCCGCAATAACCCTTTCTAGGTAGCCTCCCGCCCCCTTATCGGGGCGTGGCAAAAACGTTCAACCAGTTTAATCTTCTGCCGCAGGACAGCAAACGAATTCAATGTCATTTATTCGGGGGGGAATTGAGATGCGACTGGATGCCAGAAACTGGCCACACACCGCAATGGGCGGCAACCTCGCCAACCACGACGCCAAGGTGCGCGTACTGATCGAACACAGCGACGCCATCGTCAACGCCGGCCTGGCCGCGCTGCTCGGCGCCGAGAGCGACATGCAACTCGCGCAGCCGCAGCTGACGCAGGCCGACGTCATCATCCTCGACCACAAGGGCGCGCTGGAGCACATGCGCCAACGGGCCAACGCGCCCCACCACAATGAAGCGCCGCCGCGCGTGCTGATCGTCACGCAGCTGGAGCGCGAATGGGAAGTGCGTACCGCGATGATGGCCGGCGTGCACGGCTACCTGCTGCAAAGCTGCGCCGCCGACCAGCTGCCGGCGGCGGTGCGCGCGCTCAGCCGCGGCCTGCGCTACCTGAGCGCGGACCTGAGCCGCTGCGTGGCCGATAGCTTCACCCGCGTCGGCCTGACCAACCGCGAGACGGACGTGCTGCAACTGCTGGCGCAAGGCCAGTGCAACAAGTCGATTGCGCGCGAACTGGGTATCGGCGTCGGCACCGTCAAGACCCACGTCAAGGGCCTGTTCGACAAGCTCGGCGCCACCGCCCGCACGCACGCGGTGGTGCTGGCCACCCGGCGCGGGCTGGTGGGCGACGGCGTCATTGATTTGTAGTAACTCAGGCTTGAGCTGACAGCCGCAGACAGATGATTTAAAGTCGTGTTTTCTTTCGCCAGCGTGTCGATTCCGGATGCCGTCATCCGTCGTAGGGATGTAGCACCGAGTGTCCATTCCACCTTAACCAAGGAAACGCCATGAAAAAACAGATCATCCTCAACCTGCCCGTGAAGGACCTGGACAAATCCAGGGCCTTCTTTTCCGCGCTCGGCTTCTCCTTCGATCCCCGCTTCAGCGGCGAACAGGCGGCGTTCATGAACATCGTCGACGACACCATCCAGGCCATGTTGACGACCGAGCCCTTTTTCAAATCGCTGATCGACAAGCCGCTGGCGAACGCAAAGGAAGCCAATGAACTCGTCATTTGCCTGACCTGCGAAAGCCGGGAAGAGGTGGACAGCCTGATCGCCAAGGCGGTTGCCGCCGGTGGCCGCACGCCACATCCGCCCGAGGACCATGGCTTCATGTACGACCAGGGCTTCGAGGATATCGACGGCCACCTGTGGAACCTGGTCTGGTCGGCGCCGGAAGCCTAGTGAGATAGTCATTGGCGAACTTCGCATAAGCCCTGTAAAATCAGGGCATGCATGCACATACACTCTCCGTAGGCACCTCACATCGCCAGACGCGCATCCAGCGCGTCCTGATGCTGTTCGTGCTGGTGTTCCTGTCGCTGCAACTGATCGGGGCGAGCTCGCACAAGCATGCCTACACCGACAGCCAAAACGATTGCGCTGCTTGCGTAATCGCGCACATGCCGGCCGGTGTTCCGCCGCCGGCATTGGCGGTGGCGCCGGTGGCGATGCTGGTCAGCCTGCCCGCCCTCGTCCCGCAGCGATCCATCCGGGCCCGCCGGATCGACTTCCTCATCCCTCCCTCGCACGCGCCGCCCGGCGTTGCCGCTATCTCCTTCTGATTCGTTTTTTTTACTACGTTTAACACGGTCGCACCTTTGCGCCCCGTGCGCGTAGCCGCGCGCCTGCCCGACACGATCGCGCAGGCCGGAGGCTAGCCACGCCTGAACATTCAAGGATTTACCATGCAACGCACGCCACAACTCCGCACCCTTCCACTGCTTATCGCCGCCTTCTGCGCCCACCACGCCAGCGCCGACGACAGCCCGATGCAGCAAGTGGAAGTAACCGCCGCCCACTTGAAGAGCGCGCGCATCGACCTGTCGCCGAACGTCGGCACCACCGTCTATTCCATCGACCGCCACATGATCGAACAGCTGGGGCGCGGCGACAACACGCCGTTCAATGAAGTGCTGCTGCGCCTTCCGGGCGTGAGCCAGGATTCGAAAGGCTCCGGCTCCATCCACGTGCGCGACGACCACGCCAATGTGCAGTACCGCGTCAACGGCGTGCAGCTGCCGGAGAGTATCACCGGCTTCGGCCAGTCGATCGACACCCGCTTCGTCCAGCAGACCGACTTCATCACCGGCGCGCTGCCGGCCCAATTCGGCCTGCGCACGTCGGGCATCGTCGACATCCAGACCAAGGAGGGCACGGTCAAATCGGGCGGCCGCGTCGGCATGCTGGTGGGCGGCAACGACTACGTCGAACCGAGCGCGGAATTTTTCGGCACGCGGGGCGCCTTCAACTACTACCTGTCCGGCAGCTACCTGTCGAACGCGCTGGGCATCGAGAATCCGCTGCCGACCCGCAGCGCGCTGCACGACCGCACCAAACAAAGCAAATCCTTCGGCGCCCTCTCCTGGTTCCTGGACGAGCAAACCCGCCTGGGCCTGATGTTCGGCACCTACAACGGCCGCTTCCAGATTCCGAACAACCCGGACCAGGCACCGGGCTTCTCGCTCACCGGCCAAAGCGACACCGCCGCCGGCGCCAGCAAGCTGCCGTCGTCGCAGCTGGACGAGCGCCAGCGCGAGGTGAACCGCTTCCTGGTGCTGTCGCTGCAAAAGAGCCTGGGCGACCTGAATTACCAGGTGTCGGCCTTTCACCAGTATTCGGAACTGCACTACACGCCGGATGCGCTGGGTGATTTGATCTACAACGGCGTGGCTTCCAACACGCTGCGCTCCAACTCCGCCAGCGGCGCCCAGCTCGACGCCAGCTATAAACTGAACGACAGCCACACCGTGCGCGCCGGCCTGGCCTACTCGCGACAGACCACCCACAGCGACAACACGGTCGCCGTGTTCGATACCGACGACAGCGGCGCCCAGGCCGGCACCGATCCGCGCACCATCATCGATAACAGCAGCAAGACCGGCAAGCTGTCCAGCTTCTACCTGCAGGATGAATGGCATATCGCCGCGCCGCTGACGCTGAACTACGGCCTGCGCTTCGACAAGGTATCGGCCTTCGTCGAGGAACAGCAATGGAGTCCGCGCGTCAACCTGGCCTACCAGCTCGCCAAGGGCACGGCGCTGCATGCCGGCTACTCGCGCTACTTCACGCCACCGCCGCAGGAGCTGGCCGCGCAATCGAGCATCGACAAATACGCTGGCACCACCAATGCGCCGCAGGTGGCGCTGTCGGACAACGTCAAGGCCGAGCGCACCAACTACTACGACATCGGCTTGAGCCACCAGGTCAACGAACAGCTGACCGTGACAGCCGACGCCTACTACAAAAAAATCCGCAACATGCTGGATGAAGGCCAGTTCGGCCAGGCACTGATACTGTCGCCGTTCAACTACGACCGTGGCTACGCCAAGGGCCTGGAGCTGTCGGCCGTGTACAACCACGCCAACTGGGGCGGCTTCCTCAACCTGACCACACAGCAGGCCAAGGGCCAGAACATCGTCTCCGGCCAGTCGCTGTTCGGGCCGGACGAACTGGCCTACATCGCCAACCACTACATCTACGTCGACCACGACCAGACCTACACGGTATCGGGCGGCGCCCACTACCACTGGGGCGCGACGCAGCTGAACGGCGATGTCTTGTACGGCAGCGGCTTGCGCATGACGCCCGACGGCGCCGCGCCGAACTCCGGCACGCTGCCGCACTACACCACGGTCAACCTGTCCCTGACGCACAACTGGAAGAATACAGCGGTCGGCAATGTCGAAGGCCGCCTGGCGCTGGTCAACGCCTTCGACAAATCCTATCTGCTGCGCGACGGTTCCGGCGTAGGCGTGGGCGCGCCGCAATACGGTGCTCGCCGCACGCTTTACGCTGGAATTTCGGTCGGATTCTGATTTTAGTTAGGAGTCCTTGTTAAATCGGAATCCCTGTGTATAATGCACAGCATGGACACCAAACCTAACAAGCCGTGGCAGGATACGCCGGACGTTTCAGCGCGTATCATCACCTCTATCGGACGCATCGCCAGTGTGATGCGCTCCGGTATGTGGGAGTTCGCCACGTCCGAAAACCTGAATCCGGCGCAGGCCGAGATCCTTCAACTGCTGCAAGGCCGCAAGCAGGGTGTACGCCTGTCCTGGCTGGCGTCGCAGCTGTCGATCAGCGCGGCCAGCGCCAGCGATTCGGTGTCGGCCCTGGTGTCCAAGGGTTTGCTGTACAAGGCCAGGGCGGAGGACGACGGCCGCGCCACCGCGCTGTTCCTCACCGATGAAGGCGTCGCCACGGCGGCCCGCATCGGCAGCGCCTTGAGCTTTGCCGAAGATGCCGCCGCCGCCCTGCCCGCCGCCCAGCAGACCGAATTGCTGACCGGCCTGTTCAAGCTGATCGCGCAGCTGCAAAAGACCGAGCGCTTTCCCGAAATGCGGGCCTGCCTGTCGTGCCAGTATTTTGAGGCCAACCGCCATCCCGGCAAGCCGGCCCCGCATCACTGCGCCCTGGTGAACGCGCCGCTTTCGGTGGCGCTGCTGCGCATGGACTGTCCGGAACAGGTGCCGGCCGATCCCGCCACGCGCCGGCGCAACTGGAAGGTGTTTGCCTGATTTTTTTTGACCATATTAGTTAGGACTCCTACTTTTTAACCGCAGTACTCATTAACCCTTGAAAGGAAATACCATGAACCGCATCCCCCTCGTCACCCCTGCCGACACCACCGGCGAACGCCAACAGCTGCTGGCGCAAATCCAGGACGCGTTCGGCGCCACGCCGAATATGTTCAAGGCCGTCGCCAATTCGACCGCCGCGCTGAAAAGCATGTGGGGCGCGTTCGGCGCGTTGAGCGGCGGCGTGATCAACGCCAAGCTGGGCGAACAGATCGCCGTCGCCATCGCCGACCGCAATGCCTGCGACTACTGCCTGGCCGCGCACACTGTCCTTGGCCGCAACGCCGGCGCCACCGCTGAAGAAATGAGCGCCGCGCAGGCCGCCCAGTCGACCGATCCGAAGACCGCCGCCGCGCTGCGCTTCGCCGTCGCCGTCGTCAGCAACCGCGCACAGATCGACAACGAGGAAGTGGAAGCGCTGCGCATCGCCGGCTACAACGACGAGGCCATCGTCGAGATCATGGCCCACATCGCGCTGAACCTGTTCACCAACTACGTCAACGTCGCCTTCAAGGTGCCGGTCGACTTCCCTGCTGTGAAACTGCGCGCCAAATAAAGGAGCAACCATGCATGCTATCGCCCCCGAACTCCAGGTTGCGGCCTGGCTGAACACCTCGCAGCCGCTGTCGCTAGGCCAGCTGCGCGGCAAGGTCGTCGCGGTCTACGCCTTCCAGATGTTGTGCCCCGGTTGCGTTTCGCACGGCATCCCGCAGGCCAAGACGATACGCAGCACTTTCGACGAGCAGGACGTCGCCGTGATCGGACTGCATTCCGTGTTCGAGCATCACGACGTCATGACGGCGAAGGCGCTGGAAGCCTTTGTGCACGAGTACCGCATCCAGTTTCCGGTGGCGATAGACCAGCCGGCGCCACGCGGCGCCGTTCCGCTGACGATGGAACAGTACCGGCTGCGCGGGACGCCGACGCTGCTGCTGATCGATCGCCAGGGGCGGCTGCGGCTGAACCACTTCGGCCGCGCCGACGACATGCAAGTCGGCGCGGTGATCGGCCGCCTGCTGGCCGAACCGTTGGCGCAGCAGGAAGTGCACTGCGACGATACCGCCTGTAGCATCCGGTAGTACCCGGCTGACGGCGCTTTCGCACAGGGGATACAGGAACGCATAATCCGCAACCATCGGAGAATCCACATGCATTTCTTGAATATCCTGACCATCACGACGCCGGCGGCTTTGCTGCAGGACGGCGGCGCGATCGATTGGCCAGGCCTGGCGCTGGTCGCGCTGCTGGTCGGCCTGGCATGGAGACTGGGGCGCCGTGCCTGAGCTGCTGGAATTCGACCGCCACGCCCTGATGGCCGGCCAGCTATGGCGACTATGGACCGGGCACCTGGTCCACTACTCGATGCGACACTCACTGATCGACTTCGCCGTGGTGCTGGCCGCCGCCGTGATCGTGGTGCACCTGAGCGCATCCACGTCCGCCGGCATGCGGCGCCTGCTGGCCGCGCTCGGCCTGGGCGCGCCGTTCATCTCGCTGGGCATGCTGGCGGTGGCGCCGCACTGCCTGTACTACCGCGGCGCATCCGGCATCGCCGCCATGCTGGTGGTGATGGCCGGCGGCGCCTTGTGGCCACGCGCCGCCCGCTCCACGCGCGCCGCTTTGCTGCTGATGGCCGCCACGCTGCTGGCCAAGATCTGTGCCGAAGCCGCCGGCGCCGTCCACGGCTGGTCCGAGCTGCCGGCCGACGTGATGGTCGCTTGGCAAGCGCACATGCTGGGCATGGTCGCTGGCGCGGTCGCGCTCATGGCCGCCAAGCCCCGGCTGCAACTGGATTAACTACCAATGCAAATCTGACCTGTTTGTGTTTCACAAGCCTCAACATTGCCGTTAATTCTTGTGTATCTTGCATGAATATAGGCATAATCGTTTGGACTTAAACGACCCCGGCCCGAAGTGAATCCTATCGTCTTCGCCATTCCCGTTTTCATGCTGACCATCCTGCTCGAAGCATGGATAGCGCACCGCCGTGGACTGGCCGCCTACGATACCGCCGACGCCCTCACCAGCCTGCACCTCGGCATGGTGAGCCAGGTGGTCGGCCTGTTCGTCAAGCTGGCGATGCTGGGCATTTACACCGCCGTCTACGAACACTGGCGCTTTGCCTCGCTGCCCGCCAACAGCCTGTGGGTGTGGCTGGGCGCATTGCTGGCCTACGATTTCTGCTACTACTGGACGCATCGACTGGGCCACGAGGTCGGCGTGATGTGGGCCGCGCACGTGGTGCACCACTCCTCCGAGTTCTACAACCTTTCCACCGCGCTGCGCCAGACGTCCAGCGGCTGGGTGCTGGGCTGGCTGTTCTACCTGCCGATGGCACTGGCCGGCGTGCCGCCGCTGGTGCTGGCCGGCGTCGGCCTGATCGACCTGCTGTACCAGTACTGGGTGCATACCGAGATGGTCGGCCGCCTCGGGTGGCTGGACCGGGTGTTCGTTACGCCGTCCAACCACCGCGTGCACCACGGCCAGAACGACTACTGCATCGACCGTAACTACGGCGGCATCCTGATCCTGTTCGATCGCCTGTTCGGCACCTACGCCGAGGAACGCGACGACGAACGCATCGTCTACGGCGTGCGCACGCCGCTGCGCAGCCTCAATCCGGCGTGGGCCAACCTGCACTACTATGCCGATTTGTGGCGCGCCTCGCACAGTGTTCGCGGCTGGCGCAACAAGCTTTATGTCTGGTTCGGGCCACCCGGCGGCTGGACCGGCGAGCCGCTCGGCCACTTCGACGCCACCCAATTCACGCACTACCGCCCCACCACGCCGCCGGCCGCCGCCCTCTACGCGATGCTGCAATTCGCCCTGCTGGTGCCGTGCGTATCGCACCTGATCGCGATCGCGCCGTCGCTGGCGCTGCCGGAGTTGCTGCTGTATGCGGGCGTGGTGGTGGTCAGCACGCTGTCGCTGGGGGCGTTGTTGGAAAGCCGCCCGTGGGCGCAACGCGCGGAACAGGCGCGCGCGCTGGGATTGGGGCTGGCGTTCGCGCTGCTGCCGCAATGGTTTGGTTACGTAGCGCCGATGGTTTTAAAAGTGACGATCCTGGTCGTCATGATGATCGCTGTAGTTTGGCGGGACAAGAATATAAAAACTTTCCAATGGAGGACGACATGAGCATCCCTGCCCGCACCGTAATTTCCGCCAGCCTGGCCGCAGCCTTCTTCGTGCCCCCCGCGTGGGCCGCCGACGAGATTCCATCGGTGGTGGTCACCGCGCAGTCCCGCAAGCAGTTCGTGCAGGACGTGCCGATGACCATCCAGGTGCTGACCGCCAAGGACCTCGACGCCATCGGCGCCAAGGACCTGGGCGATTTGAACGGCTACGTACCCGGCCTGGTGGTCGATGCCAACGAACCGACCCAGCCCGGCTTCGGCATACGCGGCGTGCAGACTGGCGACTTCGGCATCGCCACCGATTCGCCGGTCGGCATCTATGTCGACGGCGTCTACACCGGCAAGACCGGCGGCGCGCTGATGAACTTCATCGACGTCCAGCGCATCGAAGTGGTCAAAGGGCCGCAAGGCACGCTGTTCGGCCGTAACAGTGCGGCCGGCGCCATCGCCATCAGCACCAATGAGCCGGGCAAGGAACTCGACGCCGCCGGCCATATGAAACTGGGCAAATACGGCCGCGCCAACGCCGACCTGATGATGAACCTCCCGATCACCGACAGCTTCGCAGCGCGCCTGGTGGCGGTACGCTCGGGCAGCGAAGGCTGGGTCGACAACACCGCCACCGGCAAGAAGTCCGGCGGCGACAAGGACTGGGCCACCCGCCTGACGCTGCGCAAGGACTTCGACGCCGCCAAGCTGGTGTTCGCGTGGGAGCACGAGAACATGGAGCAGTACGGCCGCCCTGCTTTCGGCGTCATCAAGGACCCACGGCTGCCGCTGGGCGGCTACACCGGCGTCTATGACGCGGCCTACACCGCCAACTTCGTCGATCCCTTCAAGGCGCCGCTGCAAAACGACGACCAGGGCAGCGAAGGACGGATGTTCGACGGCGCCACGCTGCGCTTCGAAACGCCGCTGGCCGGCATGACCTTCAACTCCACCACCGCCTACCGCCGCTTCAGCACTCACAACGTGACCGACAACGACGGCGGCGCCCGTCCCGACCTTTACCTCACCACGCTGGACGCCAAGCGCGCCCACAGCTTCCAGCAGGAGTTCAAGCTGTCCGGTAAAACCGATAAGCTGGACTGGATCGCTGGCCTGAGCTTCTACCACAACAACGAGCACCAGGACGCCGGCGCCTTCGTCACCACCGGCACGCTGGACACCCTGAGCCAGTTCGCCGGCGGCCAGCCGAATTTCGCCATGCTGTTCGGCGGCCTTGGCGCGGCGGGCTTGCCGGGCATCGGCCCGAACACGGTGTTCAGCTGGGACGAAACGCACTACAGCGACGTCAAGACCAAGTCGGTCTCGATCTACGGCGACACCATCTGGCACCTGACGCCGTCCACCAACGTCACCGCCGGCCTGCGCTACACGCAGGACAAAAAACAGATGACCTGGTTCGTGCCGGGCCGCGTGTCGCCGCAGCTGGACAACTTCCTCAACAGCTTCGGCCCGTTGGCGGGGCTGGACGCATCGGCCTTCCCATCCAACGTGATCTTCAGCACGGCGGCGCAGCTGGCGTCGTCGCCCGTGACGCGCGAGAAGGACTGGAACGACTGGAGCCCGCGCCTGGTGCTGGACCACAAGCTGAACAAGGACACGCTGCTGTTCACCTCCCTGGCGCGCGGCTACCAGGCCGGCGGCTTCAACATCTTCACGCCGCCGAATCCGGCCGCGCCGGCCAACACCGGCAAGGACCCGAGCTTCGCACCCGAAAAGATGACCAACTTCGAAGCCGGCGTGAAGATGGCCTTCCCCGAGCTGCGCGCCACCGTCAACGCCTCGCTGTTCGCCTACAAGTTCAAGAACCTGCAGGACATCCAGCTGTACAGCGTGGGCACGGTGCCGACCTATAACGTGGTGTCCAGCGACCAAAAGGCGCACGGCCTGGACCTCGATGGCCGCATGCGCATCACGCCGCGCGTGACGGTGTTCGGCGCCCTGGAATACATCGAACAGAGCTACACCCGCTACCAGCGCCTGGACGCCGCCGGCAACGTCACGCTGGACCTGGGCGGCCAGCCGGTCGGCACGCCGCGCATGACGGCGATGGCGGGGGTGAACCTCAACTGGGAAACGCTGGGAGGCCGCAGCAGCCTGAATTTCCAGGGCACGCATTCGACCGCGCAGCGCTGCAACAGCGACACCGCCAAGCTCCAGTGCCTGAGCACCGCGCAGCTGAAAACCGGCGCGGCCACCAGCAAGTTCGACCTGCGCCTGGGCTGGGACAGCCCGAGTTCGCGCTACGGCGTGGCCCTGTTGGTCAACAATGTGTTCGACCAGCGCTACGTCACCAACCTGGGCGGACAAACGGAGCAGTATGGCGCGCCATACGCCTACCTCACGCCGCCGCGCATGATCGCGGTGGAATTCCGGGCCAGCCTGTAGATGGGCAGGAAGTTCAAGCTCGCCGCCGCAGCAGCCCTGGTGCTGGTGGGCGGCGCCGTGCTGACACTGGTGCTGCATCCGCCGGAGCTGCTGCGCGTGGGCGCCAGCTACGGCGCCAAGATGGTGTGTTCGAACGTGTTCATCGCCGGCCGCGATGCGCAGGCCGTGCTGGCCGACGACGTGCAGGCGCCCGGCCATCCCCTCCTCAAGCTGCTGCAGGTGCGGGTCGACCACGAACAAAAACTGGTGCGCGCCGACCTGCTGGGATTTGTCGGCAAGGGCCTGGCCGTGTACCGGCCCGGCACCGGTTGCGCCGTGGTGCCGGACAACGACGTCGCGCAGGCTGCGCAGCACCAGTTCTCGCCGCTGAAGATCTGGGCGCCGTCCGCCAACGTGGCGTGGCCAACCGGCTCGCAAGCGGAGCCCCTGCCTGCGGTACAAGCCTTGCTGGCGCAGGATGCGCTGGCCGGCCCCGGCATGCGCGGCATGGCCGTGATCCACCGTGGGCGGCTGGTGGCGCAGCGATACGGCGCCGGCTTCCACGCCGACACCCCGCTGCTGGGCTGGTCGATGACCAAGACCGTCAGCGCGGCGCTGGTCGGCATCCTGATCGCCGACGGCAAACTGACGCCGCAGCAAAGCGGCTTCTGGCCGGACGCCAACGATCCGCGCGCCGCCATCACGCTGGCGCAATTGATGGCGATGAGCAGCGGCCTGCAATTCAACGAAGGCTATGGCGACGTTTCCGACGTCACGCGCATGCTGTACCTGGAGCCGGACATGGCGGCCTACGCCGCCGCCCGGCCGCTGGCGCAGAAACCCGGCAGCGCCTTCAACTACTCCAGCGGCACCACGCTGCTGCTGTCGCGGATCTGGCAACGCGCGGCGGCCGGCGCCAAAGCGGCGCCGACATCGGCCGCCGTGCTGTCGCTGCCGCATACGCGCCTGTTCGAGCCCCTGGGCATGAGCAGCGCCGTGATGGAGGCGGACGCGCGCGGCAATCTGGTCGGCTCAAGCTATGTGTATGCGACCACGCAGGACTGGGCGCGCTTCGGCCAGTTCCTGCTGCAGGACGGCATCTGGCAAGGCAAGCGCCTGCTGCCGGAAGGCTTCGTGGCCAACATGCGGGAGGTGGCGCCGGCGTCCGGCGGCCGGTATGGACAGGGACAGCTATGGCGCTGGGGGCCGAGCGGCGCCACGCCGGAAGGACAGGACCCGGACCCGCCGTTCAAGCTTCCGGCCGATACCTACTGGCTGGAAGGCCATGACGGTCAGACCATCGCCATCGTGCCGTCGAAGCAGCTGGTGCTGGTGCGACTGGGACTGACGCCGCATCGCCTGAACTATCAACCGCAGGCGTTGCTGGCCGCCGTGATCAAGGCGCTGGAATGACGGCGGCTGGCGCCATTCCCTACGGCCTGCTGCGCCACCAGGGCGCGATGCTCGGCGCCACCGCCAGGATGCTGCTGCAAGCGGCAGGCCGCGCCCTGCTGGCGCCCCAGGGTCCGCGCACGACGGGTACGCCTTCGGTGCCCAGGCGCCTCATCGCCGCGCCGCCGGCGCAACTGGTCGAACACTACATACGCTGGTGCGGCGCGGCCGGCCGCTATGACAGCGAACTGCCGCCGCACATGGTGTCGCAATGGAGCTTGCCACTGGTGAGCGAACTTTTGATGCGGCTGCCCTACCGCCTCACCGGCATCATCAACCAGGGCGTATCGATGACGGTGCATGGCCCGCTGCCGCGCGACACACCGTTGATGCTGAGCGCCTCGGTCGAACAGGTCGCGCATGCGGACGGCTGGGCCAGGATCATCGTGATGGTCGTTACCGGCACGGCGCAGCAAGCGTGCCTGGTCGAGACGCGGCTGCACATGCGCGTGCGCGTGCCGGGCGCGCGTTCGGCCCGCAACACGCCGGCCCGGCCGCCCGATCCCGCCTGGCGGACCGCCGGCACCTGGCGCGCCGACGCCAGCGACGGCCTGCGTTTCTCGCTGCTGACCGGCGACTTCAATCCAATCCACTGGTGCGGGCCGCTGGCGCGCCGCTCCATCTTCGGTTGCAAGGTGCTGCATGGATTCGGCAGCCTGGCGCGCAGCTACGAAATGCTGGCGCCCGGCAGCTTCACCGAGATCGACGTGCGCTTCCTGCGGCCGGTGACGCTGCCCGGCCAGGCGTTGTCGGTGCAACTGGCGCCACAGGCCGAAGCCGACGGCTGGCGCGCGCTGCGCCTGGCCGGCGACGAGGACACCGTCCATCTGGCAGGACGGCTACGCTGACGTTGCATGCCGCCGCCGGCCGGGGTATCGCACCATTTTAAGTACGTTAATCAGGCCAGGTATAACTGCTTAACGACCGCAGAAATTCAACGAGGTCGCTCTTTTCACCTGCCGTCAGGATCAACGGCCTCCCAGCCTCCACGCTTCTGTAATACAGTTCCTGCTCGACCGCATCGTCGAGTGTCGGTACGCTGCCATCATGCATATACGGCGCGGTGTGCGCCACGTTACGCAAGCTGGGCGTGCGAAATTTTCCAATGTCGGCAGGATTATATGTGACGACAAACCGGCCCAGTTCGGCGATTTCTTCATCGCGCAATATGGTTTGACCGAGCTGATTCGCGTTCGTTTTATTATTCATCAACTTGCGGGTGATCTCGGCAAGGCGTGAAGCGATTGGGCGCAATCCTACGCTAAGACTATGAAATCGATTGTCGGTGAAAAGCGCATTGGAGTTGCTTATGACATGACATGTTGTGCAGCGGGCAGCGCCTTGAAAGATAGCAAGCCCACGTACAGCAGCATCCGATATCGCCAATCTTTCCCCACCAAAAAAATACCGGTCAAACGGCGCATCGCCAGCTACTAATGTGCGCTCGAAGCAGGCCAGCGCCTGTCTAACATGCTGGTCGGTGATGCCATTCTCCGCGATCGGAAAGGCATTCTGAAACGCCGCCACATAGTCTGCGTCCTGTCTCACAACGTCCAACAATGCCTGAACATCCTGGAGACCGTGCTCTCGAGGGTTGAACAGTGGATCGAGAGCCTGTGCTTCCAAGTCGGCGCGGCGGCCATCCCAAAATTGCGTCTGATTGAAGGCGACGTTCAACAGACTGGGCGTATTGCGCGTACCCAAGCGCCCATCTATTCCTTTCGAGACTCGTAGCCCATCGGCATAGCCGCGCTCGGGTTGGTGGCAACTGGCGCAACTGATCGCACCATTACGGCTCATGCGTTTGTCAAAAAAGAGCTCTCTCCCCAAGGCGACTTTCGCGGGTGAAAGGGGATTATCTATCGGCATTGTCAGTTCAGGTAATCCTGTGACTCCAGGCACGTCTTGCGCAGCCAATTGCCAAGGCAGCCACAACAGTTCGAGAAATACTACACAGGCGATGCTATGGCGCCGCAATCTGGCACGCATGGTGATCATCACAGCCTCATTTCGAAAGTTTATGGTTACGCCAGTGTACCGACGGCGACACCAATTCCGGCGCCCACTGAGTTTGATGGAGGTCATTAAACTTGCCACCAGTAAATTACGCCCCTATAAAAGTACCTACACTTACATCAGCAAATGTATTTTGGAAACATTCCTGATGGCTGGGTTTACTTGGAGAGAGGCATGCAAAAATTCCTCAAAGCTCTGGCAAAGTGCGTTGGAGTAGTCGCTGTGCTCTCCCTCAGCGCTGCCGTGTTTCCAACGCGCGCCGCAGATGGCGATCCGATCATCTATGACTACGATGAACTTGGACGCCTCGTCGGACTCACCGACACAACCGGCAACAGCGCCACATATCGTTATGATGCGGCAGGAAATATCGTATCCATTATTCGCAGCTCTCCTACGCAGCCGGTCATCACGGGAAACACGCCAGGTACGGGTTCCGAAGGAACACCGGTGACCATTTCCGGCAGCGGATTCGCCGTCGGAACAGACCAGAACAAGGTCCGGTTCAACCAGACCATCGCCACTGTCATCGCGGCCACTCGGAACCAAATCAAGACCAGCGTGCCGACCGGCGCGACAACCGGCCCAATCAGCGTCGAGACGCCAACCGGAACCGCCATCAGTCCTACAGCATTCACCGTCCGCCCCTCCCGGGCGCCGGCCATCACGGGCTTCACGCCCATCGTCGGCGCCGCTGGCACGACTGTGACCATCAACGGCGCCAATTTTGATTGGGCAGTCAGCAAAGTCACATTTAACCGGCATGGGGCAACTACGCGTTCGATCACAACAGATAACATCGTGGCCACGGTCCCGGCAAATGCCGCGTCGGGACCGATCACGATCGCGACCGACTACGGGGCAGCGATCAGCGATGGCGATTTTTTCATTCCGCCTGCGCCGTTTGGCGTATCGGATATTCAGGCGACGGGTCGCATGACCATCGGCTCTAGCAAGACGGTAACAATAAGCGTCGCTGGCAAGAAGGGCTTGATCTTGTTCGACGGGACCGCCGGGCAAGTGGTCTCCTTGTCGTTGAGTGCCGTGACGCTGACTGGCGGCACCGTGTCGATCTTGTCGCCCGACGGTACCGCCTTGGCGCAGGTGCCTCCCAGGTTCACCAGCTTTATCGACGCGACAGTCCTGCCCACGACGGGCACGTACACAATATTGATTAACCCATCGGCCAGTACGACGGGTAGTCTCACCATGACACTGGACGCCGTACCGGAAGTGCTTGGCAACATCGCCTTAGGTGGGCCGGCGGTGACAGTGGTGACCGCCAAGCCGGGCCAGAATTCCAGGCTTACTTTCGAGGCGACGGCGGGCCAGCGCTTCAGTGTCAATCTTTCCGGCATCGCCTTGACTGGCGGCGACTATGTTGACGTATTTATCCTCAAACCGGGCGGCAGCGTGCTGGCATCTTCCGCCTACGTTTCTTCGTCTGGCAAGTTTATCGATGTGCAGACAGCCCCTGTGACTGGCATATATGCCATTCAGTTCAATCCACAAGCGCTGGCGGTAGGAAAAATGAGTGCGCAACTGTTCGACGTCGGGCAAGATCCGGCGGCTACGGTCGCAATCGGCGGGCCAGCGGTGACGGTGGCTACCACGGTACCGGGGCAGAACGCCAGCCTCACCTTCACCGCGACGGCGGGCCAACGCTTCAGCATGAACTTTTCCGGTGTTTCCTTGTCCGCCAAGAGCGCGCTCCTGGGCGTGAAGGTTCTCAACCCAGATGGCATCGCGTTGATCCCGTCCACAACGATTAGTGCGTCCGGTGCGTTTATAGATGTGCAGACGGCCCCGGTGACAGGGACTTACACGATCAAACTCGATCCGAACGCCATGACCATTGGGACGGCGACTGTCCAGTTGTTTGACGTAGTGTCGGATGTCACCGCCGCAATCTCGATAGGCGGCCCAGCAGCGACGGTAGCTACCACGGTGCCTGGACAGAACGCCAGCCTCACCTTCACCGCGACGGCGGGCCAACGCTTCAGCATAAACTTTTCCGGTGTTGCATTGTCTGGCAAGAGCGCGCTCCTGGGCGTGAAGGTTCTCAATCCAGATGGCACCGCACTGATCCCGTCCACAACGATTGGTGCGTCCGGTGGGTTTATAGATGTGCAGACGGCCTCGGTGACAGGGACTTACACGATCAAACTCGATCCGAACGCGATGACCATTGGCAAGGCGACCGTGCAGTTGTTTGACGATGCGCCAGATCCCACTGCCGCAATCTCGATTGGCGGCCCAGCGGTGACGGTGGCGACCACGGTGCCGGGACAGAACGCCAGCCTCACCTTCACCGCCACGGCTGGCCAACGCTTCAGCATGAACTTTTCCAGTGTTTCCTTGTCCGGCAGCGGCGGAATCCTGGGGCTGAAGATTCTCGCCCCGGACGGCACCGCGCTGATTCCATCCACAACGATTAGTGCGGCCGGTGCGTTTATAGATGTGCAGACGGCCCCGGTGCCAGGGACTTACACGATCAAACTCGATCCGAACACGATGACCATTGGAACGGTGACCGTGCAGGTGTTTGACGTTGTGTCGGATGTCACCGCCGCAATCTCGATAGGCGGCCCCGCAGCGACGGTAGCTACCACAGTGCCTGGACAGAACGCCAGCCTCGCCTTCACAGCGACGGCTGGCCAACGCTTCAGCATGAATTTTTCCGGTGTTGCCTTGTCTGGCAAGAGCGCGCTCCTGGGCGTGAAGGTTCTCAACCCAGATGGCACCGCGCTGATTCCGCCCACAACGATTGGTGCGCCCGGTGTGTTTATTGATGTGCAGACAGCCTCGGTGACTGGGACTTACACGATCAAACTCGATCCGAACGCGATGACCATTGGCAAGGCGACCGTGCAATTGTTTGACGATGCGTCAATTCCCACTGCAGCAATCTCGATCGGTGGCCCGGCGGTGACGGTGGCGACCACGACGCCGGGACAGAACGCTAACCTGACTTTCAATGGTGTTGCCGGTCAATCGGTCACCATCAGAATTATAGGCACGACGCTGGGTTGCCAATCCATCGGGCTAGGTCAACCGGATGGGAGGTCACTGTATTCCCATTTTTACTGCGGATCTCTGTTCACCCTCCCGCTGCAAACATTACCTGTTGCCGGTACATACACCATTAGCGTCGAGCCATATGGCGCAAGCACGGGAAAAACCAGCGTCAGCCTGACCAGCCCGTGAGGAAAACCGTCATTTTAAGAATGTTTTGGCACCCACCATCTAACCGCTTATTGCGGATCAGGAAAATCATCATGCAAAAGAGAATGCTAAAAGCAGGACAACGGTTGTGGTCTTGTATGCGCGGTGAGACACATAGGATTTGTCAATTACGCAGTAGTTTGAAATGGCTCTTGAGTATTCTGGCTTTATGGCTCGGCATGGCGAATCTAGCGCTGCCCGGCGACGTCACATCGCCCTCTGTCGCGCCTGGTTCGATGAAGGATATCCTCATGCCAGGCCCGGCAACACATGCGGGCCAAAGCGCAACGCAATTATCTGACGGGAACTGGCTGCTGCTCGGCGGACGCGACGGGGACGACAACGCCGGCCGCAGTGCGGTGCTATTTAACAGCAAGACTGCGACAAGGACGGCGTTGAATGCAAGGCTGGCCCAGGGGCGCAGCGAACATAGCGCGACCCTGCTCGCCGACGGCACGGTACTGGTGCTGGGAGGGATAGACTCCGCCGACGCAGTGCTCAACATCGCCGAGCGGTTCAATCCCGCGACCGGCCAGTTTACCGCGCTGGGGGATCTTGGCCTTATCGCGCGCGCGGGGCACACCGCGACGGTGCTGACGGACGCCAGCGTTTTGATCAGCGGGGGATGGGACCAGCACGGCCACCTTGTGGCTGAGAGTGAAATTTACCGGCCCGACACGAGAAAAATAGAGCATTTCAACATCAAATTGAACACCGCCAGAACGAACCATCTGGCGGCGCTGCTGCCGAGCGCGAACGTCCTGCTATGGGGGGGATTGGATGGCGACCGCAAAAGGCTCGATGACTCCGAGGAGTTCGAGTATTCCCGGCTGGGCTTCAATCCAGTCACCGCAGAGGCCGCAGCCGAACTGAGCCGGTCCCTGCTGCCCTCCGGCACGCCACGCGTCAAGGACAGCCGTCCGGCGGCTGAGTCGCATTACGCTAGGGTCGACGAAGCGCTGATGGTGCGTTTTTCCCAGCGCATGGCCGTGGATACGCTCGGAAATGCCACTGTCACGCTGATCGGTCCGAATGGCACGGTGCCTGTCACTGTGGTGCCCGTTGAAAAAGGCCTATTGTTGTTCGTCACGCCGCAACAGGACCTGCTGCCATCAAGCCGATACACACTTTTCATCAGCGGCGCACGCGACGATCATGGTCAACCCTTGCCATTCACCGCGGTCGGTTTTGACACAATGCAACTTGCCGCGCCAGCCACGCCTGGACATGCGACCGGCGACATCACGGCTGAGGTAGCACCAGTCGATTCGACAGCGGCGCCGGAAAACGCCGGGCCCGCCCCGTCCCGCATCGAAATGCGATCCGCACGGAGCCTGCTTGGCGGCACGGAGCGGCAAGCGATCGCCAGCGCCGCAGCGATGGGCGGCAGCGAAGCTTGGCTGCCCAACGCTTCGCACTTCAAAGGCGACTGGCGCGCCAATCGCCGTAGCAGTCCACTGCAGGCGCTGCCGCCGTTGCAGGCAGCAAGCGGTGAAACCGCGCTGTCTGGCCAAGTCCTTACGTTGAATGGGCTTGCGTTGGAAAACGCTATCCTGACGATAGGCGGACAATCAACACGCAGCGATGCGACGGGACGGTTTCTGTTGACGAATCTGACGCCAGGCATGCAAGTGTTGTCCATCGATGGTCCCGGTTCGGGGCCCAGGAACGCCCATTATGGCTACTACCAGACGCGTGTCGATATCAAGCGCCAGCAAACCAACGTGCTGGGCTACACAATTTGGAGCGCCCGACTCGATCCGGCTGGCGACATGGCGCTGCCGTCACCGACGCCGGGCGGCATGGTGGCTAGTTCGCCCCGCATCCCTGGATTGGAGTTGCATATTCCCGCAGGCACGGTCATCAGAGACCACAATGGGAAGATCGTCACAAAGATCAACATGACGGCCATCCCCACCGATCGCCCGCCATTTCCAATTCCCGGCGTCGGCGTGCCGGTTTATTTCACGATCCAGCCGGGCGGTGCCACCCTGGCCAGCGCCACCGGACGTATGCAGGGCGCGCAATTGATTTATCCTAACTTCAGCGCTGCGGCGCCTGGAACCAGAATTGATTTTTGGAACTATGACACGCAGGCCAAAGGGTGGTACGTCTATGGCCAGGGAACGGTCACGCCCGACGGCAAGCAAGTGATGCCGGACGCCGGCGTGGCGATCTACGAGTTCACCGGAGCGATGGTTTCCCTGCCCAGCAACGCACCGAAAGAAGGGCCGCCGCCCGGCGGCTGTGGTGGCAGTGCTGGGGGCGCCGTTGGCAGCGACGACTGCAACGGCGACCCGAACCAGCCAGCGCCGCCGGACGGGTGCGCTGGCGATCCGGTCGACTGCGCCACCGGCCTGTTCCTTGATGCCAGCACAGACCTTGTCGTTGCCGACGTCGTGCCACTGATAGTCAAACGCAGCTACCGTCCGCGCGACCCCGCGTCCCGATCCTTCGGAATCGGGACTAATCTGTCCTATGATTTCTACCTGGTCGGAGACACATACCCGTATACATACCAGGATTTGATCCTACCCGATGGCGGACGCGTGCACTATGTCCGTACCTCGCCCGGCACCGGATATTTAAACGCCGTCTACGAGCATGTTTCGACGCCGACGAAGTACTTGGGATCAACGATTCGATTTACGACAGGAGGACCGTGGCAGTTGCAGCTGAAAGATGGCAGCGTGTTTTTATTCCCGGAGGCCGAAAAGAACCCCTTCGCTAGGAAAGGCGCAGTGACAGAAATTCGCGATCGCTATGGGAATACCACCAAACTGGCTCGTGACCCCTTTGGCAGGCTGACGCGCGTCACGTCACCAAGCGGCCGCTCGCTGCAATTCGTCTACGACACGGTCGGTCGCATCGTAGAAGCGGGTGATAACATCGGCCGCGTCGTGAGCTATGAATATGACCCGGGCGGACATCTGGTCAAGGCGGTCGATCCTGATGGAAATTTCAAGGCCTACACATACGACACAAACCATAACATGCTGACCGTCCGAGACAAACGCGGCAATATAATGGTCGCCAATGTCTACGACGTTAACAACCGCGTCAGCAAGCAAACCTACGCGGACGGAAGCACGAACCTGTTCAGCTACGGGCTGGATACCGCAGGCAAGGTCGCGCGCACAGACGTCACTGATGAGCGTGGCATCGTCACCCGCATGCTGTTCAACGCACAAGGATATACGACTTCGGTGACACGGGCCTACGGATTACCGGAGCAGCAAACGGTCGCCATCGAACGCGACCCGGCCACCAACCTGATGCTGTCGCGCACCGACAATCTAGGGCGCAAGACCAGCTACGCCTACGATGCCGCAGGCAACCTGTTGGCGCGGACGGCGCTGTCGGGAAGCGTCGATGCGGCAACGACGACCATGAGCTACACGTCCGATTTTAATCGCCTGTCGAGTGTCACGGACTTCCTCAGTCAGCAGACGACAATGCTGTACGACTTGCGCGGCAACCTGATCGAGACACGGGACGCCAACGGCAACGTCGTCAGGCAAGACTTCAACTCCGCCGGCCAGCTTACCAAGATCACCGACGGCCTCGGCAGGAGCAGCAGCCTGGACTACGACCTGTTCGACCTGGCGAGCGTGACGGATTCCTTGGGTGGCATCGTCCAGTTCCGCACCGACGGTGCCGGACGCGTCCGAAACATCATCGATGCGCTTGGCAACCAGTCGGGCTATGAGGTCGACGTGCAGGACCGCTTGACGCGCAGTACCGATCCGCATGGCGGAGCGACAGCCCTGGACTTCGACGCCAACGGCAACACGACCGGCCTGACCGACCCGAAGGGCAACTGGCACCAGTTCAGCTTCGACGAGCGCAATGCCCCCACCAGCAATCTTAATCCGCTGGGGCAAGCCGAAGCCTACGCCTACGATGCCAAGCACAACCTGATTCAAAAAACCGACAGGAAAGGACAGATCACGCGCTATGCCTACGATGCGCTGGACCGCCTGATCAGCACCACCTATGCGGATGGAAGCACAGTCAGCAACATCTACGATCCGGGCAACCGAATCGTTCTGATGAAAGACTCGGCAAGTGGAGATATTTCGTTCGACTACGATCTGCGTGATCGGGTTACCCAAGTCAGCACGTCCAAAGGTAAAGTGGCCTACACCTATGATGTCAATGGCCGCCGCGCGAGCATGAGCGTGGCAGGCTTGCCGACGCTGCACTACGACTACGATCCGGGGGGACGTTTGACGCGTATCAAGCAGGACGCCGGTGCAGCCAACAATCGTATCGCTCAAAGCATCAGCTTTGCCTATGATGCGGCAAACCGGCGCATACGCACCGTCTATACCAACGGCATTATTCGTAGCGACAGCTATGACGATGCGGGGCAGTTGACCTCCATTACCTATACCAAGGCCGACGGCAGTATGCTGGGCGACCTTTTGTATTCCTACGACAAGGGCGGACGTCGCACTCAAGTAGCCGGCAGCCTGGCACGCACCGCTCTGCCCGAGGCCTTGGAGACGACCACGGTCGATGCGGCCAACCGCCTGATCACCGTTGGTTCGCAAACACTCGGCTACGATGCCAATGGCAATCTGCTTGACGATGGCCATCAGATATATATCTGGAATGCGCGCAACCAGCTGATACAGATCAAGAGCGCTGGCGGCCAAGTAGTGGCAAGCTTCAGTTATGACGCGTTGGGCCGGCGCCAGACGAAAACAGTCAATGGCATTGCCACCGGCTATGTTTACGACGGCGTGAACGTACTTCAGGAGTTGGTCGGATTGGGTACCGACAACAGCAAGCCTTCTGATGTGCGCGCGGGTTACGTAAGTGGAGGAATCGATGAAGTATTCGCTCAATTTGTCGGTACCGGTGCGAGTGCTAAAATCAGCGCATATCTGACCGATGCACTAGGCTCGACGATTCGACTCGTGGACGCCGCAGGTGACAAGGTCGTCGACTATACCTACGACCCATATGGCAAGAGCGTAGCTGACGCTGAAGTCCACAACCCCTTCCAGTACACGGGGCGGGAAAATGACGGGACGGGCTTATATTACTATCGGGCGCGCTATTACGCCCCCGCATTTGGTCGTTTCATTTCTAGTGACCCGATTGGCCTGTCTGGTGGCGCCAATACATATAGATATGTAGGAGATAACCCGTTAGCTCTGACAGATCCTTGGGGCCTATCCCCCGGCACCCCTTATGCCAGCCAAGTTGAAGCAGCAAGACAAGCAACGAATGATGTAATTGTCCAGTCCATTTTGCAGAACCAAGAATACGGCGGCATGATATACAAGAATCGAGATGGAACATATTCGTACACTCCACCCAGAAATGGCGGATCGGACGCAGTCGACCCGGGAGGCCCTCAGGCATGCCCAGCGGGGAAGATTCCCAAAGCATATTACCATACCCATGGTGCGTACGACCGGAACTATGATAGCGAAAACTTCTCCCCAGCTGACATTAACTACGCAAATAGAAATAATATAGATGGTTATGTTGGAACACCAAATTCCAACTTTAAATATTACAATCACACAACGGGCAGGCAATCAGTCTTGGCTCCGGTAGGGAGTATTCCATGATAAGAAATATTTCGCAAAAAATATTAATTAATTACATTTTTATAATTCTTATTATGGCACTCCTCCCCCCATCTTGGGCTACGCAAGAAGATATTATTTCTTGCCCATGTGGAGAATCCCCTCTCACTTCTAAAAACGGAGCCGTGTTGAATGAAGAAACCGCAAAAAAAATAGCCGAAGCCATCCTGATTCCAATTTACGGAAAAAACGCTATTGAGAAACAAAAACCATTCTCTGTTTCACTGAAAAACGATACTTGGGTCATATCTGGATACTTGCCAGAAGATATGTTAGGCGGGACATTTTTGATTATTATTTGCAAACAAGACGGCCGAATTATTAAAATAACACATGGAAGATAATTAAATACTTGCTGCACCAAATTGGGCTTATAAATATGACAATTGGAAAGTGACGAGATGATTGAGTATGGAATCGTATAAATTTCTTCTACCTGCTCAATTATTGAAATACAAATGTGAGGCCTCTCCCCAGTCGCCGCGATATCAACCCCAACAACTCGACTTCCCGGTTTCTGTCCTGTTGAGCACCAATGATTTCAGGGATTTTCTATCCGTTATTAAAGCGTCTGTAAACATGGCAATTGGGCTTTTGTGAGATGCGGCCTAATTTCGTTCGATCGCGTCAACTATAACTCGTAAAGGGGAAGTAACATGAATACAGGAAAAAACGTTTTATTCTTTATTCTGAAATCATTTGCGTTTACCGTGGTGTGGTTTCTTACATGGAGTTTGATTCTTCATCCAATATTTTCGGCTCAATGCCGTTCCGTGTGGAATTTGACATCGGGTAACATGTCGGTTACATCCACTTTCTGAGTTCACGAGTCCCCGATGAGTATTGGCGTCGAAACCCTGTTCACCACCGCGCTGGGCCTGCAA
>NZ_JAHTGR010000197.1:0-269 GCF_019166075.1 Duganella violaceipulchra
TCGGCGATGACGGTGAAACGTCACAGGAAAAGAGCAGTGCGGGACAGCGCCGAGCAGCTGATGAAGTGGAAACGAGCACAGCTTAAATTAACTGGCAGAGTGTCTTGACTGACGGGTCCACTTTACAACTACCAGAATTTTTAAGGCTCAATGCCGTTCCGTGTGGAATTTGACATCGGGTAACATGTCGGTTACATCCACTTTCTGAGTTCACGAGTCCCCGATGAGTATTGGCGTCGAAACCCTGTTCACCACCGCGCTGGGCCTGC
>NZ_JAHTGR010000198.1:0-269 GCF_019166075.1 Duganella violaceipulchra
GCTTCGGCGGTAGTCAGCGCCACCACTTGATTCGTGGTCAGCGCCTTGACCTGATTGGCGCTCAGTGCGGCGATCGCGTCGGACTTCAGTGCGGCGAAGTCGGCCGTTTCCAGCGCGGCGATGGCGGAGGTCGTCAGACCGGCCACTTGCGCGGTGCTCAGCGAGCTTGCCTGGGCTGTGGTCAGCGCGACGATCTGGTTGGTGGTCAAACCGGACACGGCGGCGGTGCTCAGCGCGGCGATCTGGTTGGTCGACAGCGCGGCAACTTG
>NZ_JAHTGR010000199.1:0-266 GCF_019166075.1 Duganella violaceipulchra
TGTTGTCGATCGTACTCGCCTGCAGCGTCAGGCTGCTGGCCGCCGTGACGGCTTCGATCACGCCGCTCGCGTTATTGAGTGCGCCACCCGCCGTCAATTGCAGGTCGCGTTGCGCCTGGATCGTCCCGCGCGCGTTGTTGACGGCGCCGGCGACCGCCAGCTTGGCGTCGCCACTGGCCAGCACGCTGCCGCCCTGGTTGCTCATGCTCTGGCTGGCGATGACGATGCTGGCGCCGCTGTCCTTCAGCGTGGCGATCTGGCCGCCA
>NZ_JAHTGR010000200.1:0-263 GCF_019166075.1 Duganella violaceipulchra
GTGCACAGCAGGCTAGTCCTGCTGATACTTAAAATATCAAATGTTCACAAGAAGTAATGAAATAGGCGCTACGCAAGTAGTGGCCTGTCAGTATTTTGAGTGAGCGACCCGTCAGCAATGACGGTGGCAGAAATGCCAAATAAACAGAGATTAAACTGAAGAGTTTGATCCTGGCTCAGATTGAACGCTGGCGGCATGCCTTACACATGCAAGTCGAACGGCAGCGCGGGGCAACCTGGCGGCGAGTGGCGAACGGGTGAGTA
>NZ_JAHTGR010000201.1:0-262 GCF_019166075.1 Duganella violaceipulchra
GGGTGCTGTCCTTGACTTGCGCCAGCAGGGCGGCCACGCTCGGGTCGTCTGCCAGTTGCACCCGCAGCGCCAGGGTGTTGACGAAGAAGCCGATCATGGCTTCGATCTCGCTGCGCTGGCGGTTGGCAACCGGGCTGCCGATCACGATGTCTGACTGCCCGCTCAGCCGCGCCAGCAGGATCGACCAGCCGGCCAGCAGGGTCATGAACAGGGTGCTGCCATGGCGCTGGCTGAATGCCTTCAAATCACGCGTCAGCTCGGC
>NZ_JAHTGR010000202.1:0-262 GCF_019166075.1 Duganella violaceipulchra
AATAACGCGAGCGGCGTGATCGAAGCCGTCACGGCGGCCAGCAGCCTGACGCTGCAGGCGAGTACGATCGACAACAGCGCCGGCCGCGTGGTCAACGTCGGCACGGGCGCGGCTACGGTGAACGCCCAGGGGCTGGTCACCAACAGTGGTTTGATCGCCGGTAACGGCAGCCTCGATCTGGCGGCCGGGACTTTGCTCAACCTGACCGGCGGCAGCGTGCTGTCGGGACAGCGCATGGGCCTGGACGTGGCGCAGCAGCTGG
>NZ_JAHTGR010000203.1:0-258 GCF_019166075.1 Duganella violaceipulchra
CGAGCACCGTATCCTGGTCCAGCACCACCACGGCGCCGCCGTTGAGCAGCGGCGCCCAGACCTCCATCGTGCTGGCGTCGAACGCCGGGTTGGCCGCGAAGCCGACCTTGTCGTCCGCCGTGAAATCGACGTAGCCGTTGTTGACCACCAGCTTGTGCACCGCGCGATGCGGCACCGCCACCCCTTTCGGCGTGCCGGCCGAGCCGGAGGTGTACATCACATAGGCGGCGCTCCCGCTATCGCAGGCCAGGCCCGGAT
>NZ_JAHTGR010000204.1:0-258 GCF_019166075.1 Duganella violaceipulchra
CCGGATAGTTGGCAGCGTGCCGCAAGGCGCCGCCAATGTTCAGGATATCTACCCCTTGTCGCCGTTGCAAGAAGGCATCCTGTTTCATCACCTGCTGGAAAGGGAGGGCGACGCTTACCTATTGCGATCGATCATCGCCTTTGATAGCCGCAATCGTTTGGATGGTTTCCTGAATGCCTTGCAGAGGGTGATCGACCGACACGACATCTTGCGCAGCGCCGCCCACTGGCAGGGACTGGCGCAGCCGGTGCAAGTGGT
>NZ_JAHTGR010000205.1:0-257 GCF_019166075.1 Duganella violaceipulchra
AGAATACTCATCTCGCCCACCTGTGTCGGTTTGCGGTACGGTCTCGTATGACTGAAGCTTAGAGGCTTTTCTTGGAACCACTTCCGATTGCTTCAGCACCTAAATGCCTCGTCCCAGTCCCTTGAATCCTGCGCCCGGATTTGCCTAAGCGCCTTCTATGAACCAGAAACTGCCTATTCCAACAGGCAGACAACCTTCCGCGATCCGTCCCCCCATCGCATCATACGACGGTGCAGGAATATTAACCTGCTTCCCAT
>NZ_JAHTGR010000206.1:0-257 GCF_019166075.1 Duganella violaceipulchra
GTTCGTGCAAAGCGCAGGCGCAGCCGAACAAAGGATCGCAGCGGCCGATTGCGGCTTCCACCTGGTAACACACGACCTGCGCCACTTGCCCGGGCATGAACAAGCGTTCGCCGTCAGTCGCATCGGCGCAGACGAAGCCAGCCAAGCGTTCGACCTGGCCCAAGGTCCGTTGATCCGCGGCCAACTGCTGCGGCTGGGCGAGCAGGAACACATCCTGCTGATCACCCAGCACCACATCATCTCGGACGGCTGGTCGA
>NZ_JAHTGR010000020.1:0-102537 GCF_019166075.1 Duganella violaceipulchra
CGATCACGCCGGGCTTCGAGGCGCTGGTGTTCAAGGCCTCGCGCGGCATCGAGGACATCTATGAGCTGACCTACATCCGCCAGGACGGCAGCCGCTTCCCGGCGATGGTGTCGGTGACGGCCCTGCGCGACGACAGCGAGCAGATCATCGGCTACCTGCTGATCGGCACCGACAACACCGTGCGCAAGCAGGTCGAGGCCGAACAGGCGGTGCTTGACCAGCGCCTGCGCGATCAGCAGTTCTACACCCGCTCGCTGATCGAGTCGAATATCGACGCGCTGATGGCCACCGACCCGCGCGGCATCATCACCGACGTCAACCAGCAGATGGAATCGCTGACCGGCTGCACCCGTGATGAACTGATCGGCGCGCCGTTCAAGAACTACTTCACCGATCCGGACCGGGCGCAAGCCGGCATTTCGCGCGTATTGCGCGAAGGCAAGCTCACCAACTATGAATTGACCGCGCTGTCGCGCGAAGGCTCCGAGACCGTGGTGTCGTTCAACGCCTCGACCTTCCACGACCGCGACCGCAAGCTGCAGGGGGTGTTCGCGGCGGCGCGCGACGTCACCGACCGCAAGCAGTTTGAGCACAGGCTGCAGGAAAACAATATCGAATTGGAAAGCGCCAAGGCGGCGGCGGAAATCGCCAACCTGGCCAAATCGGAATTCCTGTCGAACATGAGCCATGAATTGCGCACGCCACTGAACGCCGTGCTGGGCTTCGCGCAACTGATGGCGTCGGATGTCCCGCCGCCGTCCAGCGCGCAAAAAACCTCGATCGATCAGATCCTGCAGGCCGGCTGGTATCTGCTACGCCTGATTAACGAAATACTCGATTTGGCGATGATCGAATCGGGCAAGGTCAGCCTTTCCAAGGAGACGATGTCGCTCACCGAGGTGCTGCTCGATTGCAATGCCATGATGGCGCCTCAGGCGGAGCAACGTGGCATCGCCGTGAATTTCCCGAGCTTCGAGCATCCATTCTTCGTGCACGCGGACCGGACGCGGGTCAAGCAGGTCATCGTGAACCTGATGTCGAACGCCATCAAATACAATCGCCCCGGCGGCGCCGTGACGGTGAACTGCGGGTTTGAAGCAGACGGCCGCATACGCGTGAGCGTGATCGATACCGGCGTGGGCCTGCAGGCAGATAAACTGGCGCACCTGTTCCAGCCGTTTAACCGGCTGGGGCAGGAAGCCAGCACCGAAGAAGGCACCGGGATCGGACTGGTGGTGACCAAGAAATTGATCGAACTGATGGGCGGCAGCATCGGTGTCGACAGCGCCGTCGGCGTGGGCAGTGAATTCTGGTTCGAATTGTTGGCGGCGGAAGCGCCTGGCCTGGAAACGGAATTGCCGGGCGCAATGGCGGCCCGATGCGACGACCAGGTCGCCTGGAGCGACCTGGACCATCGCCGCACGCTACTGTACGTCGAGGATAATCCGGCCAATCTGGCGCTGGTGGGGCAGTTGATCGCACGACGGGACGATCTGCAATTGATGACCGCGGTGACGGGTCATCTCGGCATTTTGATGGCCAAGAAACATCTGCCCGATTTGATACTGATGGACATCAACCTGCCGGGAATGAGCGGCTACGGCGCGCTGAAAATGTTGCGCGACGATCCGGCAACCTCGCACATTCCGGTGATCGCCTTGTCGGCCAATGCCATGCCGCGGGACATAGAAAAAGGTATTGAAGCCGGGTTCTTCAATTATCTGACCAAGCCCATCATGGTGCGCGAGTTCATGGATGCGCTGGACGTCGCGCTCCAGCATTTCGCCGAGGTCAATGGGGTTGCCGACGTCAAAGCTGTTACTTCGGAGTAGGCCGCAAAGGGCCGGCTCCAAATATCAATTGACCTTGAAGTGTACTTCAGGCTTTAGCATGGCTCCACCATATTCCAGGAGACGCCATGCTCGCATCATCGACTTTCCGCAAAATTGTACTCGGCAGCGCCATCTACGATCTGATCGTGACGGCGCCTTTCGCCACGCCGTGGAGCTTCGCCTACGCCCGCACGCAACTGGACGACATCAACCGGTTGCTGGGCGGCGCAGCCTTGCCTGCGTTCGAACCGTTCCACGTGCTGTTCGCCTGCCTGCTCGGCAGCGTGGTGCTGGTGTGGTCGCTGCTGCGCATCAGCGACCCGCAGCAGCGCTTCGGCCGCTTCGACGGCTTGGCGCGGCTGCTGTTTTCGACCTGGATGACCTGGACGCTGGCCGTCACCGGCGCGCCGCTGCTTTGGCTGTTTATCGTGCCGGAGATGGCTTTTTGCGTGGCGCAGTGGCTGCCGGTACGCTCTCCGCCAGAAAGTCGATGAAGGCGCGCACGCGGGCCGGCTGTTGCTGGCGGCTCGGATAATAGACGTACAGGTCGGCCGAGGGCAGGGTGTAATCGGCCAGCACCACTTGCAGGCGGCCGCTGTCGAGGTACTTGGCGGCGTCCCACTCAGAGCGCAGCAGGATGCCGTGGCCGTCCAGCGCCCAGCCCAGCACCACGTCGCCGTCGTTGCTGGACAGGCTGCCGTGCACCTTCACCGTTTCGGTCTTGCGGCCTTTGCCCAGCTTCCATGTGCTGTGGGTGTCGTTGTTCTGGCGGTGCAGGATGCAGCGATGCTGGGCCAGGTCTTGCGGCAGGCGGGGCGCGCCATGGCGCTTCAGGTAGGCCGGCGAGGCGCACAGGAAGCGCTGGTTGGAGAGGATCTTGCGCGCGCCCAGCCGCGTATCGGGCAGTTCGCCGAAGCGGATGCCCAGGTCGTAGGCGTCTTCCACCAGGTTGATGGCGCGGTCGGTCAGTTGCAGCTGTACTTCCACATCGGGATAACGGCGCGAGAAGGCGGAAACCAGCGGCGCGATGGTGGTGCGGCCGAAGCCCAGCGTGGCGTTCACGCGCAGCAGGCCCTTGGGCGCGGCGCGGCTGCTCGATACGGATTCCTCCATGTCGCGGATGTCGCCGAGGATGCGCACGGCCTGTGACAGATAGGTCTCGCCCTCGCTGGTCAGGCTGGCGCGGCGGGTGGTGCGGTTCAGCAGCCGCACGCCGAGGCGCTGCTCCATCTGCATCAGGCGCTTGGTGACGGCGGGCGGCGTGATGCCCAACTCGCGCGCGGTGGCGGACAGGCTGCCCAGCTTCGCCAGCAGCACAAAGAAGGACAATTCGGAGACGATGTCATTATTCACTTGAAGTGTATAAAGGAGTAAATGTCAGTGAATTATACGACTGCTTTTCAAGAGTAAGCTTGCTTCCATTCTTAGCCCACTGGAGACAGCACAATGAAAATCATCGAGATCCGCGAAAAGACCATACCCATCAGTTCACCGATCCGCAACGCCTACATCGATTTCAGCAAGATGACCCTGAGCCTGGTGGCGGTGGTCACCGACGTGATCCGCGACGGCAAGCCTGTGGTGGGCTATGGCTTCAACTCCAACGGCCGCTATGGCCAGGGCATGCTGATGCGTGAGCGCTTCATCCCGCGCATCCTGGAGGCCGATCCGATCTCGCTGATGAACGACGCCGGCACCAACCTCGATCCGCACAAGGTGTGGGACTGCATGTACACCAACGAGAAACCGGGCGGCCACGGCGAACGCTCGGTGGCGATCGGCACCATCGATATGGCGATCTGGGATGCGGTGGCCAAGATCGAAGGCAAGCCCTTGTTCCAGCTGCTGGCGGACCGCTACGGCAACGGCACGCCGGACAAGAAGATCTTCGTCTACGCGGCGGGCGGCTACTACTATCCGGGCCAGAGCCACGATGCGCTGAAGGACGAGATGCGCAGCTACATCGATCGTGGCTACACGGTGGTGAAGAAGAAGATCGGCGGCGCCTCGCTGGACGAGGACCTGCGCCGCATCGATTCCATCCTCAGCGTGCTTGGCGACGGCCAGAAGCTGGCGGTGGACGCCAACGGCCGCTTCGACCTCGATACCGCCATTGCCTACGCCAAGGCCTTGTCGCAGTACGATCTGTTCTGGTACGAGGAGGCGGGCGATCCGCTGGACTTCGAACTGCAAGCCACGCTGCGCAACTACTACGACAAGCCGATGGCCACCGGCGAGAACCTGTTCTCGATGCAGGATGCGCGCAACCTGATACGCTACGGCGGCATGCGCGCGGACCGCGACTGGTTGCAGTTCGACTGCGCGTTGAGCTATGGCCTGGTCGAGTACCTGCGCACGCTGGACATGCTGCACGAGCATGGCTGGTCGCGCAAGCGCTGCATCCCGCACGGCGGCCACCAGATGTCGCTCAACATCGCGGCGGGGCTGGGCCTGGGCGGCAATGAGTCCTACCCGGACCTGTTCCAGCCGTTCGGCGGCTTCCCGGATGGCGTCCGGGTCGACAACGGCTACATCACGATGCCGGACCTGAACGGCATCGGCTTCGAGGGCAAGGCCAACCTGTATGCGGAGATGAAGGCGCTCAGCGCCTGATCGTCAGGCGGCCTTCAACAGCGCCTGCGGCTTGCTCCAGACCTGCTGCGCCACGCGCATCATGTTGCGGCCCATGACCAGTTCGGTCTCGCTGTCGGTCATGCCGACCTTGCGCAGCGCGGCGGCCAGCTGGCGCCAGACTTCCGGCGGCGTGAAGGTTGGCGGACGGCTGGCGCTGTAGCCGGCGGAGGCGGGCCACCAGTAGCCGGGGTCGAAATCGCCGGGCGGGGTGTCGTCCAGGCCTGGCTGCTGGAAGCAGATATCGAGGCCGATGCCGGCATGCGATACGCCCACCAGATCCGCGACGTAGGCCGCATGGCGCGCCACATCGTCGACGCCAGGATGCTCCTTGCCCAGGAACCACGACAGGCCGGACACGCACACCACGCCGCCCGTGGCAGCGCAGGCGCGGATCTGTTCATCGGTGACGTTGCGCCCATGCTGCACCAGCGCATACGGATTGGCGTGGCTGAAGATCACCGGCTGCGACGACGCGGCCATGATATCGAGGCTGCACAGCCGGCCCGTATGCGAACAGTCCATCAGGATGCCAGCGTCGTTCACGGCGTTCACCATGCTGTAGCCGAGCGGCGTCAGGCCGCGCGGCAGGTCGTGGCAGCCGTCGGCGACGTTGTTGTTGCGGTTGTAGGCGAAGTGGATCTGGCGCACGCCCAGCTGGGCGTACAGGGCGATCATCTCCGGCTGGTCGAGCAGCGGCATCGCGCCTTCCAGGTCGAAGCTGATGGCGATGCGGCCGTCGGCGGCGGCCTGGATCACGTCGTCCACGCTGGAAATGAGGACGTAGCGGTCCGGATCGGAGTCGATGGTGGCGCGGTAGCCGGCGATCACGGACATCACTTGCGAGATCGGGTTCATATCGCCGCCGACGTTGAGCGAGACGTAGTTCACCCCGGCGGCGTGCAGCCGCTGGACGGGCGTGAAGTCGGCCTGCGGATGTTGCGGCAGGCAAGCGTGGGCATCCCAATTGATCATGGTATTTTTCTTAACTAGATGAGCTATTTTTGCACGATAATGATCCGTCTGGCTAATTACGGGGTGAAATTCTTATGCGTGGATGTGTTGTATTGGCGTCGATTCTCATCGTATCAAGCGCATGGGCTGACGATGTGAAGAAGGATGCCTACCTCGACGCCGTCGTTGCGCCGGCTGCCGTGAAGGCGATGGAGGGCCACGTCGATCCGGCGCTGCGCAAGGCGGTCGCCGAGGCAATGGCGGCCGAGATCCCGCCGCAGTCCTTGCCGCGCGAGGTTGCGGTGTTCGGCGGCGGCGCCAGTCGCAGCAGCGATATCATGACCGCGGCCTTCAAGGAGGCGAAGGTGCCGGACTGCCTGCATTCGGAAGGACTGAAGCGGCAACCGACATTTTTCCTGACTGGCATTCTGGCGTTGCCGTTCATTCCGATCGCCAAGCTACGGGGGAAATGCATCTAGCATGCTTTATACTGTCGGCAAATTCACACTATGAAGGCCAACATGTCTTTTTCTTCGCTGGGCCTTGCTCCCTCACTGATTAACGCCGTCACCGAAATCGGTTACCAGGAGCCGACCGCCATCCAGAGCGCCGCCATTCCCGCCATTTTGCGCGGGGAGGACGTGCTGGGCGCGGCACAGACCGGGTCCGGCAAGACGGCCGCCTTCGCGCTGCCGCTGCTGCAATCGCTGCTGGACAACCGCAACGGCGCGCGCCAGCTGCATGGCCTGATCCTGGTGCCGACGCGCGAGCTGGCGGCGCAGGTGGGCGAGTCGATCCGCAAGCTGGTGGCGCATCTGCCGATGCAGGTCAAGGTGTCGATCGTGTTCGGCGGCGTGTCGATCAATCCTCAGATGATGGCGTTGCGCGGCGGCGTCGATATCGTGGTCGCCACGCCGGGCCGGCTGCTGGACCTGATCGACCACAATGCGCTGAAGATCTCGCGCACGGCGATGCTGGTGCTGGACGAGGCGGACCGCCTGCTGGACCTGGGCTTCAGCGAAGAATTGAACCGCATCCTGGAACTGCTGCCCAAGCAGCGCCAGAACCTGTTCTTCTCGGCGACCTTCCCGCCGGCGGTGCAGGCGCTGGCCGACGGCATGCTGCACCAGCCGACGCGCATCGAGGTGCTGTCCGAACCACTGAGCAAACCCGATATTGAGCAGCGCGCGATCATGGTCGATGTGCCGCGCCGGACCATGCTGCTCAAGCATCTGATCCAGGAGCACAAGTGGAGCAGGGTGCTGGTGTTCGTGGCGACCAAGTACGCGGCCGAGCATGTGGCCGATAAGCTGAACCGCAACGGCATCCGCGCCGGCGCCTTCCACGGTGAATTCAGCCAGGGCGCGCGCACCGAGGTGCTGGGCGATTTCAAGGCCAGCCGCCTGCAGGTGCTGGTGGCGACCGACGTGGCGGCGCGCGGTATCGACATCGCCCGCTTGCCGGCGGTGGTCAATTACGACCTGCCACGTTCGGCGGTGGACTACACGCACCGCATCGGCCGCACCGGCCGCGCGGGCGAGAGCGGCGTGGCGATCAGCTTCGTCAGCGCGGAAACGGAACAGCATTTCCGCCTGATCGAAAAGCGCCAGGAGATTCTGCTGCCGCGCGAGGAGATCGCCGGCTTCGAACCGGTGGAGACGCTGCCGCCGGTGGCCGCCGATTCGGTGACGGACACCGTCAACGGCGGCATCAAGGGCAAGCGCAAGAGCAAGAAGGACAAGCTGCGCGAAGCCGCCGCCGCAGCCGGGGAATAGGCTCCCGCGCCGTCAATCCAGTACGGAGGAGCGGTACAACTTGCGATACTCCGACGGCGAGGTCCGCAACGCCGCCCGGAAATGCTGGCGCAGCGACAGCGCGGAACCAAACCCCGCCTGCTGCGCCACCATCTCGATCGACACTTCGCTGCTCTCGAGCAGATGCTGGGCGTGGGCCAGCCGCTGGTTGAGCAGCCATTGCTTGACCGAGGTGCCGGTGGCCTGGCGGAAGTGGCGGGTGAAGTTCCTGCGGCTCATCAGGGCGCGTTCGGCCAGCGCGTCGATGCTGTGGTTCTGCGTCAGATCCTCTTCTACCCATGCCAGTACCTGCGCGAATCGGTCGTCGCTGCCGTTGACGGGCAGCGGACGCTCGATGAACTGCGCTTGTCCACCTTGGCGGTGCGGGGCGACCACCATCTGCCGCGCCACGCGAGTGGCGATCTCCGCTCCGCACAGCTGCCGCAGCAAGTGCAGGCAGCAGTCAAGACCCGCCGCCACGCCGGCCGAGGTGACCACTTTCCCTTCATCGACATACAGGACTTCACGGTCGACCCGGACCTTGGGGTAACGCTCGGCCATGATGTCGGCGTTGGCCCAGTGCGTGGTGGCCGTGTGGCCGTCCAGCAGGCCCGCTTCCGCCAGCGGGAACGCGCCTATGCACAGGCCAACTACCTGCGCGCCGCGCTGATGGGCCTTGCGCAAGGCTTGCAGCAGGCTGGCGGGCGCCGGGCGGCAGTCGGAATGCCACGACGGCAGGATGACGATATCCGCGCGGGCCAGGGCGGCAAGGCCGTGGGGCGCGACGATTTCGAAGCCGGCCGTCGTGGTCAGCGGCGCCCCCGGGTCTTCCGCGCACACCTTGACGTCGAAGGTGGCGCTCTCGCAGTCGGCGCGCTGGGCGCCAAATACCTGGCACGGCACCGACAGGTGAAAAGGGTTGATGCCGTCGAAGGCGATGACGGCGATGCGGAATTTCTGGATGGGCGAGGTGCGTGCGGACATGGCCTGATTATATCGCATGGTGGCCTTCGGGCCACTTTTGAATAACTGCACGGCGACGGACAATGTCACTCACCGGGCGCTTCCGCCTTATCCTACAGGAGAAAATCATGACCGCAACCCCACGCCGTGCCTTGATCGTGATCGACGTACAAAACGAGTACTTCACCGGCAAGATGAAGATTGAATATCCGCCGGTTGAGACCTCGCTGCCGAATATCGGCCGCGCCATGGACGCCGCGCGCGAGGCGGGCGTCCCCGTGGTGGTGGTGCAGCACGACGCGCCGGAAACCTCGCCGATCTTCGGCCTTGGCTCGGATGGCTGGAAGGTACATCCCGTGGTGGCACAGCGCGCGCACGACCATTTCATCAATAAGAAAATGGCGAGCGTGTTCACTGGCACGGACCTGGCCGAATGGATCAAGGAAAACGCCATCGATACGCTGACCATCGTCGGCTACATGACGCACAACTGCAATGCGTCCACCATCTACGAGGCGATGCATCGCGGCTTGCAAGTGGAAGTTCTGGAGGACGCCACCGGTGCGCTGCCGTACGAGAACGCGGCCGGCAAGGTTAGTGCGGAAGAAATCCACCGCGTGTTCAACACGGTGTTTCATTCCAACTTCGGCGCGGTGGTGAGCACCGAAACCTGGCAGGCCGCAGTGCGTGACGGCAGCAAGCTGGAACGCGACAATATCTACCTATCGAACCAGCGTACCCGCTAGCCGCCAGTGCGCTTGGGTTGGTGGCCTTGTTTTTTCAGGGCTTCCATCACTAGGTCGCAGTGGTCGCCCTGGATTTCGATGACGCCGTCCTTGACGGTGCCGCCGGAACCGCAGGCGCTGCGCAGTTGTTTGCCCAGCAGGGCGAGAGCGATGGCGTCCAGCGCCAGGCCCTTCACCAGCGTGACGGTCTTGCCGCCGCGGCCCTTCGATTCGCGCGACACGCGCACGACGCCGTCGCCGGCGGGCTTGGATTTGGCTGCGGCCTTGCAGCGGCAATCGGCGACCGGCTGCCCGCAATCGGGGCACATGCGGCCGGTTTCAGTGGAGTAGATGAGTCGGGTGTTCATGGGGCGAGATTCTAGCAGAAGCCGGCCTACAGAAAACGGGCGTTCCTCAGCGACGCGGGCACGATGAGCCGGTGCATGGGCGCTACAAACAGCATGTAGACCCGGCCCAGCAGGTTGTGGATGTGGACCACGGTGGTGACGGCGACTTTGTCCTGCGCTTTGCAAACGGAGACTTCGGCGCGCAGGTGCTTGTCGCTGTCGCCGAGGATGACTTCCTGTTCGCTCAGGTAGCGGATCGTGAAAATGCCGACACGGTCGCCGACGCGGTAGACAGCTGCCGGCTTGGCGGCATCGACGTCGCCAAGGCCACCAAGGTTTTTCAGTCCGAACAGGGCGACCACGCGATTACGCAGCGCCATCATGGTGTTGATCCATGCCGGCGTCCCGGCCACCACCTGCAAGTACAGCTCCAGCGCGGATTGCGATGTGGGTTTGATCGTTGTTTCGTAAGAGTCGTAGTAGTAGGCGCCGGCGAGGCGGCTGGCGATTTCACTGTTCGGAGGGACGTCGACGGCGGATATGGCGGTTGTCATAGTGGCTTCTCTGTTATCAGGTTGATACGGCGTTGGATGTGTTGGGCTTCCGCGGTGTCGCCTGCCTGCGTGGCGCGCATGGCCTGTACGCCCAGCCACGCCAGCAGTGGCCGGCGCCAGCCTTGGGCGGAGGCGGTGTCCACGGCGCCGCTGAGGATTTGCGGCGTGGCTTTGCCGGCGCGCAGCAGCACGCCGCTGGCCACCAGTTTGGAGAGCGGGTCGGCGATGGCTTGCGCGGCGCTGGCGGCGGCTGCGTCGCTGGACGCGGAGGCAACCGGTTGGTGCTGCGCCGGCAGCAGGGCGGCATCGGCGGTGGTGGCGCGGCCGGACAGGTAGGCGGCGTAGGCGCGGTCGGCCGGGCCGGCGTCTTGCGATAATTTATCGTAGCCGGTGCACTCCTCGAATACCAGCGACGCGACGCGGGCGGCGCAACGTATCAATTCGGCGCGTATCATCAGGTCGACCTTGCCGGTGCTGGCTAGCGCTTCGCGGGCGCGCTGGTACTCGGCCGCTTCCACGCGGGCGTTGCCGGACATGTAGGCGGCGGTCGAGCGTTCGATGGAGCTTTGCGCGTTCATTTGCCAGTCCGGCACCGGCGGGTTGTTGCCGCAGGCGGCCAGCAGGGCGGCTGCGATCAGCGTGGCGATCAGGGAGGTGATGGTCTTCATGGCAGCTTGATCTCCGTGTCGCGCTTGAACGGCCATTTGCGGTTGATCTCATTGACCAGTTGTTCGACCCGGCGCAAGCTGCTTTCCACCTCGTCGCGCAGCGTGCCCAGATCGGCCGTGGCTTCCTTGGCGTTGGCGCCGATGGCCTGCGCCTCTATCAGCACCGCGTCCATTTTCTTCAGGCTGTTGCGGGCGTCGGCCAGCAGGCCATTGAGCTGCACGATGGTCGCTTGCGCGTCCGTCATCACGCCTTGCTTGCCGAAGACTTGCGTGTCGGCGTGGCCGATCAGGCTATCGGCCTTGGTGGCCAGTGCGTTCACGGTGATCAGCAGCTTGTTGGCGCGCTCCGCCAGTTGCTGTGCGTTCTTGTCGTCGCCGGCGATCAGGCCCATGGCGCCGTTGGGGCCATTGAGCTTGCCGGTGACGCCCTGGACGTTGGCCAGGCTCGCCGCCAAGGCTGAGTTTTCCGCCGTCAGCGCGTTGAGGTTTTCCAGCAGGTCTTTGGCGGCGGCCAGCAGACGCGGAATCTCCGCGCCGGCGTCGCCGACCAGCAGCGCGCGGGCGGCGCCGTCTTCCAGCGGCGGATCGGTCGGAATGCCGCTGAAGGCGCGCAGCTTGGCGCCGCCCACCAGGCCGCGTTCCAGCGTGAAGATGCTGGAGCTGCGCAGCCAGTGCGCATCGTTGCGCGGCACGTCGACGATCACGCGCGCCTTGCCATCCTTGCCCAGTTCTATGCGGCGCACGCGGCCGATCGGGAAGCCTGCGAAGGTGACGTCCATGCCGACGCTGACGCCTTCCGAGTCGTCCGCCTGCAGCACCAGCGTCTGCGTTGATTCGAAGGCGCCGCGCGCGTACATCAGGTACAGCGCCGACCCGGCCACCAGCACCACCATCAGCACCAGCAGCAAAGCCGCCTTGAATTCCGCGTTGCGCACCGGCGCCGCTTCGTTTGTTGGTTCGGTCATTATTCCATTCCGCTCAGTAGTAGTTGCCCATCAACGAGGCGATTTCGATCAGCAGCATCACGGCGAACAGCCGCACCATGTCGTACAGGCCGTGCGTGACCTTGGCGCGATAGCTGGCGCCGAAGTAGTAGGAGGAGGCCATCGGTATCAATCCGACCGCAAAGCTGAAGAAGACGATCTTCAGCATCAGGATCAGCGCCACCGCCGGATTGAAGACCTGGCCGACCACCCGGGTGTAGCCGGGCAGCGCCCACGGCGTGAAGCCGTACAGCGACAGGTAGGCCAGGATCAGCGTCATGACGCAGCTGACGGCGGCCAGCATCCAGACGGCGAACACGCCGGCGGCCACGCGCGGGAAGAACTCCTGGTGCAGTTCGTCGTCGCTGGTGTTGTCGGCGTTGTTGCGGCCTTGCGAGAACTCCAGTCCCGCCGGCAAGGTGGTGCGCAGGGCGACGAAGGCGGCGGCGGTCAGCGGGATCAGTTCCAGCACCAGCACGCGTACCACCATCTCCAGCGCGAAGCGCGACAGGCCGTAGCTCTGCGACGTGACCACCACGATGCGGATCAGCACCAGGCTGACCAGCGCCGACAGCACGCCGTACCAGGCCAGGTTGGGCGCGGTGTCGCGCACGATGTGGCGCGCCAGCAGGTTGCGGTTGGCGCCGGCGTAGCTGGCGGGGCTCAAAGCCAGCGACAGCATCAGCACCGCGAACTGCAGCAGCCGCCACCACCTGTTCAGCAAGTTGACGGTCGCATGGATCGGGCGCTTCAGCGCAGACGGGATAGCTGCTTCTATGCTCATCTTGACATCTTAGCACCGCGACAGTGCCGGCGCATGTCCGCCACGGACGGCTATTCTTCGGCGAAGGTGGCGATGATGGCGTCGGCGGCGGCGCGCACGCGGGCGCTGCGACTCAGGTCGCTGTGCATCACCAGCCAGACATCGTAGTGGTCGACGCGCTCGGGCCAGATGCGGGTGAGCTGCGGATCGCCGTCGGCCATGTGGCAGGGCAGTTCGGCCACGCCCATGCCGCGCCGGGCGGCGTCCAGCATCACCATGCCGCTGTTGACTTCAATCGCCACGCGGGCGTTGGCGATCGGCTCCATGCACAGCTTCTCCATGTGACGCGGCGCCACCGAGCCTTGATAGACGACGATGTCGTGCCCCTGCATGCCGTTGCCCTGGACCGGCATGCCGCGTTCGGCCAGGTAGGCGGGCGTTGCGTACAGGGCCATGCTGCGGCGGGTCAGGTGGCGCGAGATCAGGTCGGGACTGGTGGGCTTGAGCGTCCGCACCGCCAGGTCGGCCTCGCGCCGGGTCAGGTTGGTGATCTCGGTGCTGGTGCTCAGGACGATGCGTATCTCCGGATGCATGGCGTGCAGGCGCTGCATGGCGCCCAGCACCGAGTGGCTGGCGATGGTGTCCGAGGTGTTGACGCGGACGATGCCGGACAGGCGATTGTCGATGCCTTGCATCTCGCGCTGGAATTGCAGGGCGGCGTGCTCCATCAATTCGGCGGCGGTGACGGCCAGTTCGCCGGCGGGCGTGGCCAGGTAGCCGGACGGCGTGCGCAGGAACAGGCGCGCGCCCAGCGATTTTTCCAGCGCGTTGAGGCGCCGGCCGACGGTGGCCTGGTCGATGTCGAGGGCGGCGGCGGCCGAGCGCAGCGTGCCTTTGCGGTAGATGGCCAGGAAAATCCTGGCGTTGTCCCAATCCATGCGGGTTTCCGGTGGTGATGCATTTTTGCATCGAGGTGCCGATATTATGCGTATTTACTGCATCATACAAGAAGGCTAACATCAATGCATACTCACTGAAGGATGCATCATGAATAACCCTGGCACCTTGGCGCCGGCAATCCAGCCGCGCCAGATTCCCGCCTTGCTGGTGTTGATGACACTGGCCATCGGCTTCGTGATGGCGATGATCGATGTCACCGCCGTCAATACCGCTTTGTCCGATATCTCGCTCAGCCTCGGTGTGCCGCTCACCGGCCTGGTGTGGGTGGTGGACGGGTATACGCTGACCTTCGCCGCGCTGCTGATGGCCGGCGGCGCGCTGGCCGACCGCTATGGCCCGAAAAACGTCTACCAGGGCGGCTTGAGCGTGTTCATTCTGGGTTCGGTGCTGTGCGCCGTGGCCCCCAGCGGCAATGCGTTGATCGCCGCGCGGCTGCTGCAAGGCGCGGGTGCGGCGCTGTTCATGCCGAGTTCACTGAGCCTGCTGACGCACGCTTATGAGGACCAAGCCACCCGCGCGCGCATGCTGGCCACGTGGTCGGCGATCGTCGGTTGTTCGTCGGCCTCCGGTCCGCTGGTGGGCGGCCTGCTGGTACACGAATTCGGCTGGCGCAGCGTGTTCTGGGTGAACGTGCCTATCGGCCTGCTTGGCATCGTGTTGACGCAGCTGGTGGCGCCTGCCACGCCGCGCATGGAACGGGCGCTGTCGATGCTGAGCCATCTGCTGGGCATGGCCGCGCTGGCGGCGTTGAGCTTTGTGCTGATCGAAGGCCCGGCGCTGGGCTGGGGCGCGGCGCCGGTGCTGGTCGCCTTTGTGGTGACCGTGGCCTCGGTTTTTCTGCTGGTGCGGCGCGAGCGCAGCGGCGCGCATCCCCTGTTGCCACGGGCGCTATTCGAAACGCCGGTGTTTGCCGCGGCCAACGGCGTGGGCTTCCTGATTAATTTTGCGGTGTTCGGCCAGTTGTTCCTGATCAGCCTATACATCCAGCAGTCCGGCGCCGATGCGCTGCACACCGGGCTGAAGCTGATACCGATGATGGCCGCCTTCGCGGTCGGCAACCTGATCTCGGGACGCATCGCGGCGCGGGTCGGCTCAAGGCCGCCTATGCTGCTTGGTTTGATGGTGGGACTGGGCATGGCCGTGCTGATGCTGATCGGCCTGACCCCGCAAACGCCATACTGGCTGCTGGCGCTGACGGCGGCGATTATGAACGTCGCCATCGGTGTCGCGATTCCGGGCATGACCACCACGGTGATGCTGGTGGCGGGCAAGGCGCACTCCAACAGCGCCGCCGCCGCGTTGAACGCCAATCGTCAGATCGGCGCCCTGGTCGGCGTGGCGATGATGGGCACCGTGATGCACATGGTGCCCGAGTGGGCGTGGCGTTTGCCGCTTGCGTTTAGCTTGATTTCTGCGGCTTACGCGGGCGCGCTAGTGCTGGTGTACCGCTACATCAAGCTGGGCAAGCCGGCTTAAACGCCGCGCGTGGTGCGCCATTCGATCATCTCGGCGATGGTCAGGATGGGCATGCCGTGCAGTTCGGCGAATTGCTCGATGTCGGCGCCGCGCATCATGGTGCCGTCGGGGTTCATCAACTCGCACAGCACGGCGGCCGGATTGAGGCCGGCCATGGTCGCCAGGTCCACCGAGCCTTCGGTGTGGCCTTTGCGGGCCAGCACGCCGCCGGGCGTGGCGCGCAGCGGGAAAACGTGGCCGGGATGGACCAGGTCACGCGGTTGCGCATCGGCCGCGATGGCGGTGCGGATGGTGGTGACGCGGTCCGCCGCCGAAACGCCGGTGGTCACACCGTCGCGCGCTTCGATCGACACCGTGAACGGCGTGCCGTAACGGCTGCCGTTGTCGGCGGCCATCATCGGCAGTTCCAGCGCGCGCACCTTGTCGGCGCTCAGGCAGAGGCAGACGATGCCGCTGCATTCGCGGATCATCATGGCCATCGATTGCACGGTGATTTTTTCGGCGGCGACGATCAGGTCCGCTTCGTTCTCGCGGTCGAAATCGTCGAGCAGGATCACGGGCACGCCGGCGCGCATGGCTTCCAGCGCCGCGGCGATGCGGCCTTCCAGATCGTCCGATACCAGGGAGTAGGGGGATACTGCGGATTGTTGGTCTAACATGTGAAACGCTCCTCGCAAATTGGCGAAAAACGCGACAGGGCAAGCGAATACGCGCGGCCCGCCACACCGATCGCTCGGGCAGGAGGCCGCGTCACCGCACATCTTCTTTCATCCGGACTATACCGTCGGCTTTGGAATCACACCAAATCTGCTGACCCTTCGTGAGAAGGCGCTCGCGGGCTTGGCCATTGCTGGCTTTACCGCCGGTGGGGAATCGCACCCCGCCCCGAAGACGTCGTTATATCCTGCCGGCTGGCAGGCGAGGAAGGATTCTAGCCCAAATTAAGAATTTCAGTGTAAGGTAGCTTTTTCCTTCTTATTTTTGCAACGGGTTTGACGTCCTCCCCGCCCTAAGGTACGGGGATTCCTGCTGCCAGCGTCGCACGTCCGCGACGGAGAATGTTTAACGCAGCATTAAGATCACGATCATGTTCAGCACCGCAATCACTGCATCGCCATGCTCTTACTCCAAGGTCTGCGATACCTTTCGGCCGCGAATCGGGCATCGCGCCACAATTCGAGCAGATCTGGGTGGTGAAACGTTCGTCTACTTCCTCGAACCAGGCGCCATGCTTAACAGCCTTGTACGCCAGTTGATTACGAAGGGACGACCAGCCTGCATCAAGAACAGATTTCGCCATGCTGGTTTTGGCGAGGGCGGCGGCATGGATATTGCCGACCACGATGTAGTCGAAATCGCGGACCAAGCGAATGGAAAGCTTGTGAAGAAAATCGTGGCGACGGTTGGCGATCTTGGCATGGATGGCCTTAACTCGTCGTCTCTTGCACGCACGCTGCGCCATCGCCAGCGTCGCTTCGGCCTCCCGGTAGATTTGCGGCGAGGCGATCTTGTCGCCGTTCGACAGCGTGGCGAAGTCCTTCAAGCCGAAATCAATGCCGATGGCGCACACCGGGACTCTCGCAGGTGGCTCCACCACTTCCAACGTAATGTTCAGGAACCAGTTGCCCCGGCGATCGCGGGAGAAGTTTGTACCATCGAGGATCTTACCTTCGGGGAGAGGGCGCGAATAAAACACCCGAAAGGTATTCCCGGCGAAGCGGAAGGCATTACCCTCGCGCTTCAGTTCACGGCCCTTGAGCGGCACCCAGCCCAGAGACTTGCGTCCCCGGTAGCGCAGATAGGGACGGTGCGACTGGGCGCGCGATTTGGCGTACTGCTGGCACACGTCGTTGACTGTACCGGAATGCAGACCAAGCTCCTTGCTGCAGCCGGTGGTCAACTTGATCAAATCGAAACCCGTATGCCAGCGGCGATTGAAACGCAACGCATCCTTCTGCCTTTCGTTGCAGTAGTTCCAGACGAAGTTGACCGTTCGCGACTGCTGGTTCAGCAGGCCGGTCTGCGACTTCACACGATAGCGGTATACCAGTTTCATGTTTGTTTGACCAACAGAGTTAGAGCTGGTTCCCGTTTTAATCAACCTGAGTTCAGCTGCGTCGGCATGGCTTTTTATCGTGCCCGAATTGCTGTGCAATTCGCAGTTGACTCCTTTCACTTCCCGTCCGGAAGGACGAGGTTTCTCGGAGTTAAATTAGATGAAGCTGATGACAATGCGTAGCGCCGCCGCCGCCGTTCTTCTGGCGTGTTCCTTCATGGCGCAAGCCGCCGATCAGCCGCCGTTGAAATTGAGCGATCTGGTACCGGTCGGGCCGCAGGTCAAGGTGGGCACGCTGCCCAACGGCCTCACTTACTACGTGCAGAAGAACACCCGTCCCGAGAAGAAGCTCGAGCTGCGGCTGGTGGTGAAGGCCGGCTCGATCCTGGAAGACGACGACCAGCAAGGCCTGGCGCACTTCACCGAGCATATGGCCTTCAACGGCTCGACCCATTTCAAGCGCAACGAACTGGTGTCCTACCTGCAGTCGATAGGCGTGAAGTTCGGCGCCGACCTGAATGCCTACACCACCTTCAACGAAACCGTCTACATCCTGCCGCTGCCAACCGATAAGCCGGAGGTGGTGAAGCAGGGCTTCCAGGTGCTGGAGGACTGGGCGCATGGCCTGTCGTTCAACGACGCCGACATCGACAGCGAACGCGGTATCGTGCTGGAGGAGCTGCGGATGGGCAAAGGCGTGGACGACCGCATGAACAAGGTGCTGCTGCCGAAGGTGCTCAATGGCTCGCGCTATGCACAGCGCATGCCGATCGGTAAAGAGGACATCCTCAAGACCTTCAGGCACGACGCCGTCAAGCGCTACTACCGCGACTGGTATCGTCCGGATCTGATGGCGGTGGTGGTGGTCGGCGATATCGAACCGGCCGATGCGGAAAAGCTGATCACCCAGCATTTCGGCGGCCTGAAAAATCCGCAGAACGAGCGCCCGCGCGAGTACGCCAGGATACCCGAGCGCGCGGAATCCGAAGGCGTGGTGTTCACGGACAAGGAGATCGGCGCGAACTCGGTCTACATACGCTACCCGATCCAGGAATGGCCGGCCGGTGCCACCATCGCCGACTATCGCCAGAAGCTGATCGAGAACATGTACAGCTTCATCCTCAGCCAACGCATGCACGAGTTGACGCAGCAAGCCAATCCACCGTTCCTGCAAGGCGGCAGCGGCATGAGCTCCGTGATGCGCGGCTACCGCTCGTTCGGCGCTGGTGCGGTGCTGGGCAAGGGCGGCGTCACGCCGGCGATCAACGCACTGGTGCAGGAAGACCAGCGCGCGCGCCAGTACGGCTTTACCGCGTCCGAAGTGGAGCGGGCCAAGAAAGGCATATTGCGCAACTACGAGCGCATGTACAACGAGCGCGATAAATCCGATTCGGCGGGCTACGCCGCAGAGTACATCCGCAACTTCCTCGACAAGGAGACCATACCCGGCATCGCGATGGAGTACCGCTACGCCAGCGAGCTGATACCGGGCATCGCGCTATCCGAAGTGAACGCCGCGGTGCGGGCGGCGATCCCGGATAGCCAGAACAAGCTGGTGATCTACACCGGTACCGAGGTGGCGGGCGTGCCGGCGCCGAAGGCCGACGAGCTGCTGGCGACTGCCAGCGCGGCGGAGAAGATCAGTGTCAAGGCGCAGGATGAGAAGGTCTATGCCAGCCAGCTGATGGCGGCGCCGCCCAAGGCCGGCAGCATCGTCGGCGAGAGCGTGAACGCCAGGTTGGGACTGACGGAGCTTACTCTGAGCAACGGCGTCAAGGTGGTGCTGAAGCCGACCGACTTCAATAATGACCAGGTGATACTGGCCGGCCTGCGTTACGGCGGCTGGTCGCTGTTCGGCGACCAGGACCTGTTCAACGCGCGCTACGCCAGCAACATCGTGCATCAGATGGGCGTGCGCGATTACACGCCGAGCGATCTGGTGAAGGTGTTGGCCGGGAAGACGGCGGGCGCCAACGCCAGCGTCAGCTCGATCAACGAGACCGTCAGCGGCGGTTCGGGCAGCGGCGATGTCGAGACCATGCTGCAACTGGTGTACCTGAACATGACGCAGCCGCGCAAGGATGCGGCGATCTACAGCGCCTACGTCGATCGTCAGCGCGAACTGGCGAAGAACAATATGGCGCGGCCGGAGTCGATCTTCGGCGATACCATCACGGCCACGCTGTACAACAACAACCCGCGCGTGCAGCGGGCGCCGAAGCCGGCCGACTTCGACCAGCTGGGCATGGACCGCGTGGTCGACATCTACAACAGCCGCATGTCCAGCGCCAAGGGCTTTACCTTCTTCATGGCGGGTAGCTTCGATGTGGAGAAGGTCAAGCCCCTGATTGCGACCTACCTGGCCAGCCTGCCGGTGGGCGATATTCCGGTGGCGTTCAAGGACGAGGGTGTGCGCCCGGTGCGTGGCGTGATCAAGAAGGAAGTGCACGCGGGCTCTGAGCCCAAGAGCACGATCTCGCTGTCCTTTACCGGAGAGGCGTCGTTCTCGTCGCAGGAGCGCATGCGCTTGCAGGCGCTGATCGAGGTACTGAACATCAAATTGATCGAGGTGCTGCGCGAGAAGATGGGCGCGATGTACAGCGGCGGCGTGCGTGGCAACATGGAGCGCATCCCGTACCAGAACTATTCGATCACGGCCAACCTGCCATGCGCGCCGGAGAACGTCGACAAGGTGCTGGCGGCGACTTTCGCGGAGATCGACAAGATCAAGGAGGACGGCGCCGAGGACGCGGACCTGGCCAAGGTCAAGGCTTCGTGGATCGAGAACTACCGCAAGGGCTTGCGCGAGAACGGCTACTGGATGGCGGTGTTGATGAACGCCTTCTTCAACAAGACCGATCCGGCCGATGTGCTGACCTATGAATCGCGCGTCGGGGCGTTGACGGCGGCCGAGTTGAAGGACGCCGCCAGGCGCTACTTCGACACCAATAATTATGTGCAGGTGGTGCTGTATCCGGCGAAGTAGTCGGGCCGCCTGTTACACTGGCGGCTTGTATCCATCACGATGTAGAGAACTATCATGGCAAAGAAAAAAGAAGAGCTGGACCCGGAAACCCTGGAACTGATCCACTGGTGTATCGAAGTGGAGGGCTTCCTGGTGAAGGGCGGCGCCACGCAGGAACAGGCGCAAGAGCATATCGAAGAGCAGGTCGAGTGGTTCACGGACCTGTTCTACGATGGCTTGACGCCGGAGCAGGCGGCGAAGGAAGCGCTGGCCTGATGTATCAAAGCCGTGGGACGGCCCAGCGTCCGATTGCTGCGGCGTATCCATGCGCGAGCGGCATCCTCGTCCTCCAGCACCTCCAAGGCACGCAAGCAGACGCGATTGGCGCGGTATATGCGGTCTTGTTCCGATGCCGACAGCGTCAGGCTATTGCTGATACGGCTCTTCATGGTGCTAGTCTTCATCGCTCATCCCAATTTAGATTTCGCTGTGTACGATAATAGACCTTTCGGAATCAGACTGGGTAGCGTGACATTTGGTGGATTTTTCATGTGGGCAAGATGTTATGCTGAGTGCCCTCGGAAAGAGGTCTGTGATAGTTCTGGACCGGTGAAATCTCATTATGAAGAAAAAGATAGAAATTTTTTTGTTGGCGTTGTTTGCTTTTATGGGCCTGGTGAGCGGTTTTTTTGACGCTCGTAAATTGTCAGAGCCGGCTTGGTGGAGTCTGTTTTCCACGTTTTTAGTCGGCATAGCGATCTTCTACTGGTATCGCGTAGACAGCATACAAAAAGAATTCAAGCGCTCATTTATATTGAGCGTGGGTGTTGTAGCGGTCGCGCCGCTGGCGATTCCATTGTACGTATTTAGCAGCAATGAGAAAGGCCTTCGGTTGCGGGCGCTGGGTCGAGTGTTGGGCTACACCTGCCTGCTAATACTCATGGGCGTAGTTGGTGGGATCGTTGGTTCTCTGATCAGTTAAGTGCTGAGCAATTATTACACCGGCAGCCGCAAGCGGGTGCGGGACTCGGATTCTCTCGAATGAAAACGCGATGACAATCAAAAAAGCCGCATTGATACTGCTTGGTTTTCAACTGACGGCCGGTGTCCCGGTGTGTGCGCGCCCAGTGGCTGGCGTAGCCGTGTCGGATGGCGTCGCTGATGCGATGTACTTCTACAAGCGCGGCGATTTCGCGAAGGCGCTCAAAGAATTTTCCGTGCACGCCCAACGTGGCGATCCCATTGCCGAATCGACGTTGGGGCGGATGCATATGCGAGGCGAAGGGACGGCAAAAGATTGTCAGCAGGCTTTGTTTTGGTTGAACCGCGCCGAACAGCGCGGCAGTGATACTGCGGAAAACCTGATCGGCATGCTGTACGCGGACGGCTGCGGCGTAAAGAAGGACCCCGCGCGCGCGGTTGCGTGGTACAAACAAGCCGCAGAGCACGGCAACGCTTCGGCGCAAAACAATCTTGGCAAGGCATACGAGGAAGGGGCCGGGGTAACGCAGGACTTGGCCATGGCCTTTACCCTGTATTCGCAGGCGGCGCAACACGCAAGTCCGGCCGCGATGAGCAATATGGCCGCTTTGCTTCTCAGAGGACAGGGCGTCGCGCAAGACTATACCCGTGCGTTGGCCGCATTCACCCAAGCGGCAAACCTCGGCGACGCAGCAGCACCGTACTATATCGGGACCATGTACGAGAAAGGGCTTGGTGTTACGCCTAACCTGCGCCAGGCGCGCACCTGGTACCACCAAGCCGCCGATGCGGGGTTGGCCATAGCGCAGCGTGACCTCGCCGAATTGCTTGCGGCGAATCCGGACCTGGGGCGGGACAGTGAAGTCTTCGATTGGTATCTGAAGGCAGCCAGGCAGGGAGACCCTTACGCACAGATGAAAGTAGGCGTGCTTTATGAGCAGGGTCGGGGAACTGCGAAGAACCCGGAGCAGTCCGCGTTTTGGTATCGGGCTGCGGCGGAGCAGGGAAGCATGGAGGCGCAGCTGCTGATAGCGGCGCAGCACCCCGAAGCCATGGCGGATATCTATCGCAAACTGGCCGAAGAAGGCAATGTGGACGCCCAGTACAACCTCGCCGTTTCACTCGATAGTGGCGTAGGTGCGAAGAAGGATAAACGGCTCGCCGTGGAATGGTATCTGAAGGCCGCCACCCAAGGGAGCATTAAGGCGCAATCGAACCTGGCCGCGCTCTACGTTGCAGGTGTGGACGGGCCGCCGGATTACGAGCAGGCATTCAAGTGGTACAGCAAGGCCGCCGAGCATGGTGACATGGCCGCGCAGAATAATGTCGCTACCATGTACGAGCAGGGCCGGGGCACAGCTGCGAACAACGCTCTTGCCCGCCAGTGGTACGCGAAGGCTGCCGATAACGGTAGCATTTCAGCGATGCTGAACCTGGCCTCGATGTACTGGACTGGGCGCGGCGTACCCCGCGATTACGCCCAGGCCGCCACCTGGTACCGGAAGGCCGCAGAACGTGGCAATACAGGCGCAATCGAGCGTTTGGCGCTGATTTATCGCGAGGGAAAAGGTGTCCCGCTGAACAAGGTCGAGGCTGATCGATGGCAGGCTGTCTCGCTGGGCGCAAAGCCATGAATTTGACTGGTTGACGACATGCCCTGGACCGCGCGCGGCCAAGGCATGCCGAACTACCCCTAACTTCTTACCACATGATCACGCGCTGCTCGGGCGGCAGGTACATCGGATCGCCCGGCTTGATGTCGAAGGCCTGATAGAAGCCCGGCTGGTTCATCACGGTGCCCTTGGCGCGGAATTCGCCAGGCGAATGGGGATCGCTCTTGATCTGGGCGATCGCCGCTTCCGGGCGCAGCTTGGCGCGCCATTTCATCGCGAAGCCGATATACAGGCGCTGTTCGCCGGTCAGGCCGTCCAGCACTGGCGACGGCTTGCCTTGCAGCGAACGCTGATACGCCTGGTAGGTGATCGATAGGCCCGAATTGTCGCCGATGTTTTCACCCAGCGTCAGCTCACCGTTGATGAAGTAGCCCGGCACCGGGCTATACGAACCATACTGTTTGACCAGGCCTGCGGCGCGCGCCTTGAAGGCGGTACGGTCTTCCGCGGTCCACCAGTTGCGCAGGCGGCCCTTGGCGTCGTACTGGCTGCCGGAGTCGTCGAAGGCGTGGCTGATCTCGTGGCCGAAGGTGATGCCGAGCAGGCCATAGTTGACCGCGTCTTCGGCCTTCACGTTGAAGAACGGCGGCTGCAGGATCGCGGCCGGAATCGTGATCGCGTTCAGCGACGGGTTGTAGCTGGCGTTGACGGTTTGCGGCGTCATCGACCATTCGTCGCGGTCGACGATCTTGCCCAGCTTTTCGAGGTTGCGCTGGCGGGTCCAGGCACGCACTGCGCGCACGTTGGCGATCAGGTCATTCTGCTGGGTTTTCATGGCGCTGTAATCGCGCCATTTGTCCGGGTAGGCGATGTTCGGCTTCAAGGCCGCCAGCTTGAGCTGGGCTTCCTTCTTGGTCTCCGGTCCCATCCAGTCCAGCTTCTCGATGCCGTCCTTGAACGAGGCGACGAAGTTGTTAAACATCGCCATCACGCGCGGCTTGGTTTCGGCCGGCAGATATTTTTCCACATACAGCTTGCCGACCGCGTCGCCCAGCGCGCCGTCGGTGAAGCGCAAGGCCAGTTGCCACTGCGGTTCGCTCTGCGGCACGCCGCGCAGCACCGTGCCTTCGAAGGCGAAGCGCTCCTTGACGGCGGCGTCGTTCAGATAGGACGCATAGCTTTCGATGATGCGCCAGTTGAAATAGCTCTTCCACGCATCCAGCGGCACGTTGGCCACGGTCTCGGAGAAGCCGCCGAAGAAGCTCGGCTGACGCACCACGGCCGACGATTCCTTCGGCGCCAGGCCGGCGGCGGTGAAGTAAGCCTTCCAGTCAAAGGCCGGCGCCAGCGTGGCGAATTTGTCGAACTCGACGCGGTTGTAGGATTTGACCGGATCGCGCATCTGCACGCGGGTCCACTGCGCGGAAGCCAGGCGGGTCTCGATGTCGAGCACCTGGGCGGCGTGGGTGGCGGCATCCTTGTCGCCGCTCATGGTCAGCATGGTCTCGATGTGCTGCTGGTATTTGGCGCGCACGGCCTTGAGCTTGGCGTCGTCGTCCTTGAGGTAGTAGTCGCGGTCCGGCAGGCCCAGGCCGGACTGGCTGACGTTGACGGTGTAGTGCTCGGGGTCCTGGGCGTCGGCCGCGACGTGGGCCGAGAACGGCGTCTGGATGCCGTTGCGTTGCAGGTAGGCGAACAGCGCCGGCAAGTCCTGCTTGTCCTTGATGGCGGCCACGTGGGCCAGGTCGGCCTTCAAGGGTTTGAAGCCGGCCGCGTTGCGCGCCTTGTCGTTCATGTAGCTGGTGTACAGGTCGGCGATCTTGTGGGCGTCGCTGCCTGGCTTGCCGGGATGCTTCAGCGTGGCGTCAATCACGGCGCGCAGCTGGCCTTGCGCGGTTTCGCGCAATTCGATGTAGGTGCCCCAGGTCGATTTGTCGACCGGGATCTCAGTGTTGCGGGTCCAGACGCCGTTGACGTAGCCGTAGAAGTCGTCCTGCGGACGGACCGCCGGGTCCAGCGATTTCAGGTCGATGCCGGAGACCGGCGCGACGGCCTGGGCGTACAGCGATGGGGTGGAGCAGACGAGCAGGGCGCAGCAGGCGGCGCTGATCAGCGAACGATTCACGGGGAGTCCTTTAATTTTGATTGGCGCAGGCTGGAGTAGTGGTTGTGACCCAGCAGGCGAAGCAAGATTATACCCGTCGAAAAGTTGCCGCATTGCAGCAAAATAGGCGGCCCGCCGCACGCCGCTTTTCTCCTATCCGGCGTCGTGGCAGACCACGCACAGCTTGTTCCCGTCCGGGTCGCGGAAGTAGGCGCCGTAGTAGTTGGCGTGGTAGTGCGGGCGCAGCGCCGGCGCGCCTTCGCATGTGCCGCCATGCGCCAGCGCGGAGGCGTGGGCGCGGTCGACCGCCGCGCGCGTGGGCGCCATCAGGGCCACCATCTGGCCATTGCCGCAGGTGGCGGGCTGGCCATCATACGGCTTGCCGATGATGAACAGCGGGCGCGCACCTTCGGCCGGCTGCCACGCGGCCCAGGGCTTGGCGGCGTCGCTGAAGCGCAGGCGCGTGCCCAGGTCCGTCATCACCGCGTGGTAGAAGGCGAACGCCGGTTCAAAGTCGTTAATTCCCACATAGACGTGCGATAGCATCGGTTTCCTCGGTTAAGTGAGTATATCGTCAACATTTCGGGGTATAGTGTACGCGGAGACTTAATCAAATGGGGATCACCATGGAACTGACGTCCGTCGGACCGCCGCAGCTGCGCAGCCTCGCCGATTTGCCTGGGCCGAAGGGCCGGCCGCTGTTGGGCAATGTCCGCGATATCAATCGCAAGCCTTTGCACCAGGCGCTGGAGGACTGGAGCCGCGAGTTCGGCACCTTGTACAAGTTCCGCATCATGCGCAAGGAGATCATCGCTACGTCGGACCGTGCGCTGATCGCCAGCCTGCTGCGCGACCGGCCCGACGCGATGCGCCGTTCCAGCCGCACGGCCGACATGCTGAACGAGGTCGGCACGCGCGGCCTGTTCACGGCGGAGGGCGAGGATTGGCGCCGCCAGCGCAAGCTGGTGATGCGGGCGCTGACGCCGGAAGTGATTCATAACTTCTTCCCCACGCTGACGGCGCTGACCGAACGCCTGCGCCTGCGCTGGGACGCCGCCATCGCCGCCGGCAAGCCGGTCGACGTGCTGCGCGACCTGAAGGCCTATACGCTGGACGTGACCATCGGCCTGGCGATGGGCCAGGACATCAACACGCTGGAGCTGGAGGAGCATCCGCTGCAGCGCGATATCGAATTCCTGTTCAAGCTGGTGGCCAGGCGGTTGACGTCGCCGTTTGCCTACTGGCGCATCGCGATGCTCAAGCGCGCCGACGACCACGAGGCCATCGCCGCCGCCGCGCGCATCCAGCGCGCCATCTTCGGCTTCATCGCCGAGGCCCGCAAGCGCATCAAGGCCAATCCGGCCTTGCGGCAGAAGCCCTCCAATATGCTGGAGGCGCTGATCGTCGCCCGCGACGAGCCCGATTCCGGCCTGACCGACGAGGCGGTGGTGGGCAATGCGATCACCATGGTGTTCGCCGGCGAGGACACAACCTCGAACACGACGGCCTGGCTGATCGATTTCGTTTCCACCCATCCGCAGGCCGCGCGCAGCATGGCGGCGGAGACGGAACAGGTGCTCGGTTCCAAGGCCGTGCTGGACGACTACCATCTGCTGGAGCGCCTGAAATACATCGACGCCGCCACCCGCGAGGCGATGCGCCTGAAACCGGTGGCGCCCATCATGGCGGCGCAGCCGAACGACGACGCGGTGGTGGGCGATCTGCTGGTGCCGGCCGGCACGGTGATCTTCCTGCTGCTGCGGCAGGCGTCCGAGCGCGATTGCGACCTGGCGCAGCCGGAAAGCTTCCAGCCGGAGCGCTGGCTGGAGGGCGCCCATGGCAACGGCGACGATCCCGCGCGCAAGCTGTTCCCCTTTGGCGGCGGGCCGCGCTTCTGTCCCGGCCGTTACCTGGCGATGGCCGAGATCAAGATGGCGATGTCCATGCTGGTCAAGAATTTTGCGATCGAGCGCGAGGCGGGCGCGGCGCCGGTCGAGGAGCGCTTCACCTTCACGATGACGCCGAGCGCATTGCCGGTGCGACTGATCAAAAAAACATGCTAGTCTAGACGCGCATCTTAAAAAAGGGAGAAATCATGCTGAAGAAGATCGCCATCGGTGTCGTCGTTCTGGTATTGATTGTGCTGGGCCTGGCCGCGATGCAGCCGGACAGTTTCCGCGTGCAGCGCACCATCGCCATCAAGGCGCCGCCCGATAAGATCCTGCCGCTGATCAGCGATTTCCACAACTGGACGTCGTGGTCGCCCTGGGAAAAGCTGGACCCGGCCATGAAGCGCACCTACAGCGGCGCGCCCAAGGACCTGGGCGCCGTCTATGCATGGGAAGGCGACGACAAGGTCGGCGCGGGGCGCATGGAGATCACCGGCCAGGCGCCCGCCAAGGTGGACATCAAGCTCGATTTCCTGAAGCCGTTCGAATCGCACTGCCAGACCGAGTTCGCGCTGGAACCCAAGGGCGAACTGACCACCGTGAGCTGGACCATGTCCGGCCCGAGCGACTTCATGACCAAGTTGATGGGCCTGGTGGTCAGCATGGACCGCATGATCGGCAAGGACTTCGAAACCGGCCTGGCGAACATGAAGGCGGTGGCTGAAAAATAGCGTAGCGGAGGCGGGCCATGAACAAACGTCTGAGGCGGGCGGTGGCGATGCTGGCGATGCCGGTTGTCCTGATGGCGCCGGCCGGCGCCGCGCCTGCGCTGCGCCAGAGCCACCCGGTGATCGGCACCTGGCAGATCACGCTGCCCGACGGCTCCTGCAGCGAGACCTATCGCATCCGCGCCGACGGCACCACGCTGGTGTTCAGCAACGAGGAGGTGGCCGAATCCACCTTCGCCATCAGCGACCAGCCGGACAAGCAGGGCTTCTACAAGGAAGTCGACACCATCGTCAAGGACAACGGCAAGCGCGATTGCCTCGGCGATGTGACCAAGGTCGGGCGCGCCGTCACCAGTTATCTGCTGTTCCACCCCAGCGGCGACATGTTCCTGATGTGCGTGGAGCGGCGCACGGACAAGTGCATCGGGCCGTTCGTGCGAATCAAGGGCAACGCGATCTAACTCCTATATGCACCGGGATTGACGCCCGCCCATTCCTTGAAGGCGTGGTTGAAGGCGCTCTGCTCCTGGTACCCCAGCAGGAAGGCGATGTCCACCAGGCTCAGTTCCGGCTGGCGCAGGTAGTCCTTGGCCAGCGCGAAGCGGGCCTGGTCCAGGATCTGCTGGAAGGTCGCGCCGGCCTCGCTCAACTTGCGTTGCAGCGTGCGCGGCGACAGTTTCAATTCTTCGGCGATGGAGGCCAGCCGCACCTGGCCGTGCGCGAGGTTACGGACAATGGCCGCGTGCACCTGCTGGGCGATCGAGTTGTCGGTCTGGGCGCGCTGGCGCAGCAGCTGTTCGGCGTGCTGTTGCAGCACCGGGTAGAGGCTGACGTCGGCGTTCGGCACCGGGAAGGCCAGCAGGGCGGCGTCGAAGCTGGCGACGTTGGCCGGCGCGCCGAAGCTGGGCATGGCGCCCAGCACGCGCACGTATTCGTCGCGGGCTTCGGCGGCGCCGCCGTCGTGCATCAGCGCCAGTTGCGCGGCCGGCAGCGTGAGTCCGGCCAGCCAGTTGCCAAACACGCGGATGCCGGCGAACACGCTGTCGGCCAGGTGGCGCTGGGCCGGGCCGTAGTTGCTGTGCCAGGTGTAGTGGGCCACGCCGTCCGCCACCGTCAGCGTGGAGCGGCCCAGGTCATGCGCCAGCTGCTCGTAGCGCATGGTCTGCTCGAAGGCCTGGCCGAAGTCGCGGCAGCTGAGCAGGATCAGGCCATACACGCTGTAGGTGCCCAGCTTGACCCGTTCCCCCACGTGCAGGCCGAAATGCGGATCGGCCGCCAGTTCGGCGCCAAGGTCGAGCAGGCGCACGTAGTCGTCGGCGTGCAGCGAGTCGGGCAGCGGTTGCAGGGCGCCTGGCGCCATGCCGGCGGCGCGCTCCAATGCCGCGGCCGTGACGCCGCGCGCGGCCGCCGCTTCGAGCAGGGGCTGCAGGTAGGAGCCGGCCACGCGGCGCGGCAGGTCAGCGGGCGTACTTGGCATGATCGAACAAGGCGTGTGTCATAAAAGCGCAATACCAGGTTGGTTCGTTATCTTATTCTGTTGTCATTCAAACTCGGTGCGCGCCAGTATAGCAAGCGCTCCGCTACGCAGACAGGAAAACAATGAGACGCTGGAATGGTTGGGGTGACGATACGATAGAGTTTGCGCTGAGCGAGGATGCGCTGGGCTTTCTGGCGCAGCGCGTCGGCAATGGCACGCCGGTGGCGGATGCGGCGTTCGAGCAGGCTTGTGCGCGCATCGCGCCTTCGCGGCTGCCGCCGCATGCTTTGACCGATGGGCTGATCGATGGGTTGATCGATACATCGGCCGAAGTCCGCTTGCGCAATGCGCTGGGCCAGAGCCTGCCGGACTGGCTGCGCCTGCGCTATGGCGTGATCGAGACGGCGCCGGACGGCGTGGCCTATCCGGAGAGCGCGGAGCAGGTGCGGGCGCTGATCGACTACGCGCAGCAGTTCGGCGTGGCGCTGATACCGCAGGGCGGCGGCACCAGCGTGGCCGGGCATCTGACCGCGCCGGCCGGCGCGCGGCCGGTGCTGGCGGTGAACCTGACGCGCCTGCGGCAGATGTATTACCTGGATACGGAATCGCAGCTGGCGACCTTCGGCGCCGGCGTGTTCGGGCCGGACCTGGAGGCACAGTTGCGCGCACGCGGCTACACGCTGGGCCATTTTCCGCAGTCGTTCGAGTATTCGACGCTGGGCGGCTGGGTGGTGACGCGGTCGTCCGGCCAGCAGTCGCTGCGCTACGGCCGCATCGAGCAGATGTTCAGGGGCGGCAAGGTGGAGACGCCGGCCGGTACGCTGGATATCCCGACCTTCCCGGCATCGGCGGCGGGAACGGATCTGCGCGAGATGGTGCTGGGTTCCGAGGGCCGGCTGGGCATCTTGACCGAGGCCACGGTGCGCGTGACGCCGCTGCCGGAGTACGAGGCCTTCCATGCGGTGTTCTTCCCGAGCTGGGATGCGGCGGAGGCGGCTGTGCGGCAGGTGGTGCAGGCCGGGTTGTCGCTGTCGATGCTGCGTCTGTCGAATCCATTGGAGACGACCACCATGCTGGCGCTGGCCGGCCACAAGAAGCTGATCGGCGCGCTGGAAGGCTATCTGTCATGGCGCGGCTGCAAGGATGGCAAGTGCATGCTGATGATAGGCGTCAGCGGCCGCAAGGCCGCGGCCAAGGCGTCGCTGAGCGATGCGCTGGCGCTGACGGCGACGCACGGCGGTGTGCACATCGGCCGCAAGATGGGCGACAAGTGGAAGCAGAACCGTTTCCGCAATGTGTACCTGCGCAACGCGGCCTGGCAGCACGGCTATGCGATCGATACGGTGGAAACGGCGGTCGATTGGCCGCGCGTGGGCACGATGATGCGGGCGCTGGAAGCTGCCGCCACGGGCGCGCTGGCGCAGCATGGCGAGAAGGTGCACGCTTACACGCACTTGTCGCATCTGTATGCGCAGGGGGCGAGCGTCTATTCGACCTTTGTGTACCGGCTGGCCGGCGATTATGAGCAGGACCTGGCGCGCTGGCGCACACTCAAGCATGCGGTCAGCATGGCGATCGTGGAGAACGGCGGCACCATCAGCCATCAGCATGGCGTGGGCAGCGATCACGCGCCGTATCTGGTGGCGGAGAAGGGCGAGTTGGGCCTGTCGGCGATGCGTGCCTTGTTCGCGCACTTCGATCCGCAGCAGATCATGAATCCAGGGAAGCTGCTGCCATGACGGCGCTGTGGCGCAGTGGCGGGCGTTCCGGCTTGACGGAGGTGCTGGGGCGCGAGTGGGATTTGATCGTGATCGGCGGCGGCATTACCGGCGCGGGTATTTTACTGGAAGCTTCGCGGCGCGGCCTGAAGGCGCTGCTGGTGGAGCAGCGGGATTTTGCCTGGGGTACGTCGAGCCGCTCGTCCAAGCTGGTGCACGGCGGCTTGCGGTATCTGAAGGAAGGCCAGTTTGCGCTGACCCGTGAATCGGTGCATGAGCGGCAGCATTTGCTTCAGCAGGCGGCGGGCTTGGTGGAGCCGCAGAGTTTCGCGTTCGGCGAGTTTGAAGGCCGCAAGCCGGGCAAGCGCATGTTCCTGCTTGGGCTGGCGATCTATGACCGCATGGCGGGGCAGAAGGCGCGCCATTATTTCGGCCGCGACGAGTTCGAGGCGCTGGCGCCGAACGTCTCCACCAAGGGGCTGAAGGGCGGCATGGTCTACACCGACGCCAAGACCGACGATGCGCGGCTGGTCATGCGCGTGTTGCAGGAGGCGCAGCAGCATGGCGGCGTGGCGGTCAATTACATGGCGGTGGAATCGCTGCTGCGGGCCGATGGCGGCGTGCGCGGAGTGTGCGGGACACGGCTGCGCGATGGCCTGAACGGCGCGCAGCATGAGGTGCGCGCGCGGCTGGTCATCAGCGCGACCGGTGCGTGGGCGGACGGCTTGCGCTTGCAGGGCGATGCGGCGGCGCGCGGCGCCAAGCCGCGCTTGCGGCCCTTGCGCGGCAGCCATCTGGTGCTGCCGGCCTGGCGCCTGCCGCTGGCGCAGGCGATCAGTTTGATGCATCCGCAGGACGGCAGGCCGGTGTTCGCCTTTCCGTGGGAGGGCGTGACGCTGGTGGGCACGACGGATGTCGACCACAAGGGCGACCTGTCGCACGAGGCGGCGATCACGCGCGCCGAAGTCGACTACCTGATGGCGGCCCTGCACGACCAGTTCCCGCAGTTGGACTTGCAGGAGCGCGACGTTATCGCCAGTTATGCGGGCGTGCGTCCCGTGATCGACAGCGGCAAGGCCGATCCGTCGAAGGAAGGGCGCGACCATGCGCTGTGGCTGGAGGATGGACTGTTGACGGTCACGGGAGGCAAGTTGACCACGTTCCGCGTGATCGCGCTCGATGCGCTCAAACTGGCGGCCACCTTGCTGCCGGACTGGCGCGACAAGCTGGAGCCGCAACCGGTCTTTGGTAATGGCCCGAAGCCCCGTTTGGTCTACCAGCGGCATCTGCCAGCGGGTCAGGCGTTGCGTCTGCAAGGGCGTTACGGTGCTTGGGCGCAGCACGTGATCGAAGCCGCGCAGCCGGGCGAACTGTCGCTGATCGCGGGCACGGAGACCATCTGGGCGCAGCTGCGCTGGGCGGCCCGCTGCGAGTCGGTGCAGAAGCTGGAGGACCTGCTGCTGCGCCGCAGCCGCATCGGCATCCAGCTGCGCGGCGGCGGCGTCGAGATCCTCGACCGCATACGCGCCATCTGCCAGCCGGAATTGGGCTGGAGCGACCAGCGCTGGAATGTCGAGCAGGCCGCCTATCTGGCATTATGGAATACCCACTACAGTTTGCCCGCATAGAGAGCGACATGGCCGATCAATACCTTCTTTCCATCGACAATGGCACGCAGAGTGTGCGCGCGCTGCTGTTCGATTTGGACGGCAACCTGGCCGCCAAGGCGCAGGTGCATTTGCAGGCTTACTTCTCCGATCATCCCGGCTGGGCGGAGCACGACGCCGACGGCTACTGGACGGCGGTCGGCCAGGCGTGCCGGCAGCTGTGGGCTTCGACCGATATTCCGCGTTCGGCCGTCAAGGGCGTGGCGGTGACGACGCAGCGCGGCACGGTGGTCAACCTGGACCGCGACGGCAAGGTGCTGCGGCCGGCGATCACCTGGCTGGACCAGCGCCGCGTGGGCAAGCAGAAGCCGCTGAGTTTCTTGTGGCGCACCGCGTTCAAGCTGGCGCGCGTTTCCGGCACCATCGAGTACTTCCGCCGCGAGGCGGAGATCAACTGGATCGCCGAGCACCAGCCGGAGATATGGGCGAAGACCGACAAGTATCTGCTGCTGTCGGGATTCCTCAATTTCCGTTTGTGCGGGCGGCATGTCGATTCGGTTGGGTCGCAGGTGGCGTATCTGCCGTTCGACTACAAGAGGCACCAGTGGGCCGGCGCGCGCGACTGGAAATGGGAAGCGCTGGCCATCAAGCCGGAGATGCTGCCGGAGCTGGTGGCGCCGGGCACGGTGATCGGCGCGATCACCGCCGCCGCCGCCGAGGCGACCGGCATCCCGCAAGGCACGCCGCTGGTGGCGGCCGCCGCCGACAAGGCCTGCGAGGTAATCGGCGCCGGCGCGCTGGAGCCGCACATCGCCTGTTTGAGCTACGGCACCACGGCCACCATCAACACCACGACGAAAAAATATGTCGAAGTCACGCCATTGATACCGCCTTATCCTGCGGCCATTCCGGGCGCCTATAGCACCGAGGTGCAGATCTTCCGTGGCTACTGGATGGTGAACTGGTTCAAGGAGCAGTTCGGGCACTTTGAGCGGATGGCCGGCGCGGAGCAGGGCAGGTCGCCGGAGGCGATGTTCGATCTGTTGGTGAACGAGGTGCCACCCGGTTCGATGGGGCTGATGCTGCAGCCGTACTGGAGCCCCGGCATCAAAACGCCGGGGCCGGAGGCCAAGGGCGCGATGATCGGCTTCGGCGACGTCCACACGCGCGCCCATATGTACCGGGCGATCCTCGAAGGCCTGGCCTACGCGCTGCGCGAAGGGAAGGAACGGATCGAGAAGCGCGGCGGCGTGCCGGTGACGGAGTTGCGCGTGGCGGGAGGTGGCTCGCAGAGCGATGCGGCGATGCAGCTGACGGCCGATATCTTCGGCCTGCCGGCGGCGCGCGCGCATGTGTACGAGACGTCGGGATTGGGCGCGGCCATCGCGGTGGCGGCGGGACTGGGGCTGCACAAGGACTTCGACAGCGCGACGCACGCGATGACGCGGCCGGGGCGGGTGTTCCATCCGATCAAGGCGAACCGGCAGATCTACGACAAGCTGTATCGGCGGGTTTATCTGAACATGTACAAGCAGCTGCAACCGATGTACCAGGAGATCGCCGATATCACCGGCTATCCGGAACAGCTGTGACGGCACGCTGTGGCATAATGCATTTTCGATAATGTTTTAAGTATCCACATGATGCGTACTTTCGCTTTTTCCGCCCTGTTGTTGCTGGTTTGTCTGGCTGCTCCTGCGTTTGCCGATGAACAACGTGTGCGCATCGTCACCGCGTCGCATCTTCCGCAGGCCGCGCAGCTGGAGACGGTCTACGCGGGCAAATGCGGCGAGGTGCGCTACAAGCTCGCCGTCTCGCAGGAGAATCACACGGTCGCGTTCAGCGCCGACGGCATGACCGATGTCGATTTGTCCGCCACCACCGTCGGCGCCCGCCTGCTGGAAGAGGATGTGCTGGTCCACGTCGGCTTCAATTGTCCGCGCCAGGCCGTCAATATTTTCCTCAAGGGCGTCAAGCTGGTGGACCTTGGCGCGCCGACCGGCTTCCGCGACTTGATCACGGTGCGCTTGAACGGCGAGGTCTCCAACAGCCTGCCGCGCAGTGAACGCCTGGACGAGCTTGCCAATCCGCGCATGGCCCAATAAGGCACGGCGCGCCGCAGGCCCACCTGCTGGGGATGAATATTGCAGCCAGAGCGAAAGTGAGCCGCTCAGGTGCGCGCTGGCGAAAAAGCCGCCGTTCAAGAAAATCGAGTACGGCAGCATCGCGCGGTATCCCGACTTCATCCGCAGCCGGGGCAACTAGGTCTTTGCCCGCAGCATGGCGGCGAAGGCAAGTCAGACTTCCCGCGGCCAGCTGGGCGCGGCGCCATGATGCGGATGTAAATCGCCTTGCATGGAGTTGGTCTAGTGAATAGACTCGGTTGTACTGCATGAAAAACCTCGGAGGGCACCGTGCGCGCATATGGAGTCCATGAGGCGAAGACTAAATTGGCAGACTTGATTAAACGGATCCAGCAAGGGGAGCGTATTACGATCACCAATCGGGACGCGCCAGTCGCAGACCTGGTGCCCAGCGCCAGCGGCACGGAACAGCAGACGCTGGACGCGATCGCGGCGATCAAAAACGCGCGCGCGGGAACGATCACTCATGCCGAATTCGTCGCAATGCATGCCAAAGGCCGCCGTTAGATAGCTACTGGATTTGTCCTCGATGCGTCAGTAACATTACACATCAGCGCACTCTGACCGGGATCGGCTATGTGGCTCAAGCCAGCTCCGTTCCACCCGTGAGCTGGTACAGCTTGGTGATGGTGTTCCAGTTGCGCGTGGTGGCGCGCAGTTTCAGGATGCGCTCAAAATAGTTGTTGTTCAGTTTGGTTTTGCCGTAGCCGTTGGGGCAGTGGACGTAGACCACTTTTTTCCCGACGATGAATTCATCGGGAAGGAAACCGACGCCCGCCGCCGGCATGGCGGCCGGGGCGGTCTTGATGAAGGTGAAATACAAGCTTGCCGTATCGTGCGCTTGCCACGCGGCGGGCACGGCCTGGAGCACCGCCAGGATGTCCGGCGCCGTGCGGGCCAGCACGTCGACGTCGGCGTAGCCGAACTCGCTGCAAATGGCGCGCTCCAGCGTCGCTTCCAGTTCTGCTGCGGCCAGATCGGTATCGAGGACGATATTGCCGCTCTGCAGATAGCTTTCGACTTCGGCAAAGCCGAGCGACTGACACAGGCTGACGAGTTCCTTCATCGCCAGCTTGCGCTGGCCGCTAACGTTGATTCCCCGCAGCATACAAGCGTAACGCGTCATGCAATACCCCTTCGTTGAGTTGCCTTGTTGCGGGCCCTGGCCCGGCCCGGCAAGCAGTGTAGCAAACATGGGCGCGGGCCGGGAGCGTTATCCAGGCATTACAAGCTGCCCCGCAACTCCAGTCCGATCGTGCGTGGCGGCGTGATGCTGGCGAACGGCATGCCGAGCGGCTTGGTCTGGCCGTCGAGGTTGTAGACGTAGCGCTTGTCGAACAGGTTGTTGACCAGTAGCGCCACGCCGAACTTGCCGCCGGCGCTGTCCCAGGCAAGGCGCAGGTCCGCCTTGCCGACCGACGTGCCGGTGCGGAAGGCCGGGGCGTTCATGCATTGCAGCGCGCGGGTGTCGTCGTTGCAGCGCGATTTGCCGTGGTAGCTGCCTTGCAGCGTCGCGCTGATCCTGCCGCCAGGCGCTTCCCAGCTGCCGTTCACGCCGGCTATGCCGCTGAAGACTGGCGTGCCGACCGGTTGGCCGGACAGGTTCAACGTGGCGCCGTCGCTGCCGGTGGTCTGGTAGCGGTGGTAGGTCTGGTCGATCAGCTCAAGTCCGGCGAACAGCGTGACGTTGGGCGCGACGCGGATGCGGCCGTCGAGGTCCAGCCCTTTGGCCTGCGGGTCGCTGCTGACGATGTTGTAGGTCGAAATGGCGCCGGTGCCGCCTAGCTTGATGTCCTGCAGGTTCTTGAAACGGTAGGCGAACAGGGAGCCGTTCAGCGTGGCCCGCATGCTCGGGAGGTAGAGCTTGAAACCCAGCTCCAGGTTGGTCATCTTCTCGGGTGCGAAGCTCGGGTCGCGCGCCTTGGCATCGGCCGACGCCGGATTGGGCGGGGTGAAGACGTTGAATCCGCCGGCCTGGTAGCCTTGCGACAGCGATGCGAACAACAGCAGATCGCCGGTCAGCTTATGGTCCAGCACCACGCGCGGGCTCCAGTCGTTCCAGCTGTGCGAGGCGCTGACCGGCGTGGCGGCCAGTTGTCCCGCCGCGCTGAACACCACGTTGGCCGGCAGCGATGTCGCATCCAGCCCTGCGGCCGGGCCGTAGGTGTTGAGCAGGGCGTCGAGTTCCGGCGACTGTCGCGCGGGCACGTACCATTGCATCGTCTTGCGGTCCCGGCTCCAGCGCACGCCGGTGGTCAGGTTGGTGGATGGCGTCACGTGCCAGATGATGTCCTCGTAGATCGATACCGCGCGGCTGTGTAGCTTGGGGTAGGTGTTCTCGCCCCATGAAAAATTAGACGAGCCGTCGACGCCGGGCACGCCGGCTTGTGCCAGGCCGGCGAACAGCGTGGCGAAATCGGCGGCGCCGCCCTGCATCTGGCTGATGCTGTCCAGCGTCGCCGTGTTGACGTTGGCGGAAGAGATCTGGCGTTCGCGGTTGTCGTAGAAGCTGACTCCGGCGATCCAGTCCAGCTTATCGGTCTTGCCGGACAGTTTGAACTCCTGCTGCCAGTTGTAGGCGCTTTTGTGATCGTCGGTGGCCAGGTGGAAGTCGGCCCGGCTGGTGCCGTCGTTGTCGGTCAGGTTGGACGAGGAGAAGGTGCGAAAGGCGGAGGTCGAGCGCAGCGTCACGCCGCCCAGCGGCAGTTCGGCGCGCAGGGTGACGCCGTCGAATACGCGCCGCTCGCGGCCGTCGGTGTCGTTCTCCAGCGGCGCCTTGCGCGGGTCGACGAAGTTGGCGACGTAGGCGGCATCATAGACGCCGGTGTAGCCGGACTGCGGCAGCGTGGGGTTCTTGACCACGCCGAACGCCGGCCAGCCGTGTTGGCGCAGCTGTTCGTGCTCCCACGAGAGATTGAGCGTGGCGTCCTTGATCTTCTGCTTCAGCGACAGGCGGGTGGCCCACGAGTTGTCGCCGCCGGTGCGGGTGCCGGTGGTGGTGTTGCGCACCCAGCCATCGCTGGCGGCCCGCACCACCACCAGGCGCGCCGCAGTGTCCTTGCCCAGCGGGAGGTTAAGCATCGCGTCCAGGTTGACGCGGTTGTCGTTGCCGACCTTGATGTGGCCGGCCATGTCGAAGTTGTCGTCCGGCTCATTGGTGACGACGGAGATCGCGCCGGCGGCGCTGTTGCGGCCAAACAGAGTCCCTTGCGGCCCTTTCAGCACCTCGACCCTTTGGATGTCGATGAAGTTCATCAGCGCGCCGCCGGTCTTGCCGGTGTAGACGCCGTCCACGTAAATGCCGACCGGCGTGTCGGTGCCGATGCCGAAATCGCCCGGCTGCACGCCGCGTATGCCGAACACCGGTTGCGTGGCCTGGGTGGCGTCCACCTGGAGGCCGGGCAGGTAGCCTGTCAGGTCGCCGAGGTTTTTGGCGCCGAGGTTCTGGATGTCCCTGGCCGTGACGACCTCCATCGAAATCGGCACGTCCTGCACCGACTGCGAGCGCGATTGCGCGGTGACGACCACTTTCTGTATGTCGTCGCTGGCGGCGTGCGCGGCGAGCGTCGCGCCGCCCGCGAAGGCCATGGCGATGTGGTGCGCGAGGATGCGCATGCGGCTGGACGGTGGCTTGGTTGCTGGTGTCTTCACGATATCTCCCGGGTTGATGGATGTGTTTTTTTTGCTGCGTTGTGAATGGACTGTAGACGCGCGCCGGACGGTGAGGGGGGCGGGATCGGACAGCCGGGGATGCCCGCGTGGCCAAGCCGGCCCCGGTGTTGCAGGGCCGCCCGTGGGGCAGCCTTGGCCGGAATTGCTCCCTGCCTGTCCTTTTGGCCCCCGTGCATGGCGGCCTTTGTTTGCACAATGAATCCTGTAATTTCATAAAACGGGAGAGTGAACATGGCGGACCAACAGACGGATAAAATTATCGATTGCGGCAACGCGGTGTGCGTGGTGGGCGCGGGGCCAGGCGGCCTGTCGGCGGCGCGGGCGTTGAAGGGCATGAAGCTGGCTTACGAGCAGTTCGAGCGCCATTCGGATGTGGGCGGGATCTGGGACATGAGCAATCCCGGCAGCCCGATCTACGAATCGGCCCACTTCATTTCGTCACGCGACTTGTCGGGTTTCATCGGCTTCCCGATGCCGAAGTCCTTCCCCGACTACCCGACCAACCAGCAGATACTGAGCTATGTGCGCAGCTATGCCGACGCCTTCGGCCTGCGCGGCGCGATCCGCTTCAACACGCCGGTGCGTGACGTGCACAAGGAAGACGGCGGCACCTGGCTGGTAACGCTGGGCGATGGCAGCAGGCGGCGATATCGCGCCGTCATCTGCGCCACCGGCTGCAACTGGGATCCCAATATGCCGGAGCTCAAGGGCCAGTTCAACGGCGAGATCCGCCATTCCGTCACCTACAAGAGCAGCGACGAATTCGCCGGCAAGCGGGTGATGATCGTCGGCGCCGGCAACTCGGGCGCCGACATCGGCTGCGACGCGGCGGCGCGCGCCAAGCGGGCCTTCATCAGCCTGCGGCGCGGCTACCACTTCATTCCCAAGCATTTGTTTGGCCTGCCGGCCGACCAGGTGAGCGAGAGCGGGCCGCACCTGCCGATGTGGATCGCGCGCCCGGTCATGGGGCTGCTGCTGAAGATGTTCACCGGCGACCTGACCCGCTTCGGCCTGCCCAAGCCGGACCACCGCCTGTTCGAGAGCCATCCGCTGCTCAACTCACAGCTGCTGCACAATCTCCAGCACGGCAATATCGCCGTCAAGCCGGACATCGCCTACTACGACGGCGACGACGTGGTCTTCAAGGACGGCAGCCGCGAGCAGCTGGACCTGGTGATCTACGCCACCGGCTACAAGTGGAGCTGCAAATACGCGGCCGAGTATTTCGAGTGGCGCGGCGGCAGGCCACAGCTCTACCTGTCGATGTTCAGCCGCGACCACCGCAACCTGTTCGGTATCGGTTATGTCGAAACCAATTCCAGCGCCTACAAGCTGTTCGACACGGAGGCCTTCATGATCGCCGCCTATCTGCGCGACCAGCTGGACAACCCCGGCGGCGCCAGCCGCTTCGACGCCTTGATCGCCGAGGATGATCCGGACCTGTCGGGTGGCCTGAAATTCGTCAAGTCGCAGCGGCACGAGGTGTATCTGGAGGCGCATGCGCTCAAGTCCTACCTGAAGCAGCTGCGCAAGAAGATGGGCTGGCCGGAACTGAGCGAAACCTATTACGACCATTTGCGCGTCAAGGCGACAGCGCAACCATCGCCGGCGCTGCGCGCGGCGGCTTGAGAGGAATACCGTGGACAAGTCAGTGGAAAAGACAGTGCAGTACTACCAGCAGCAAGCGACGCAGCTGGATTTTGAAACCCGCGCGCTGATCGGCGGCCGCTTCGTCAACGCCGTTTCGGCCGAGGAGTTCGACTCCATCAATCCCGCCACCGGGCGGCGGCTGGCCGGCATCGCCCGCTGCGGCGCGGTCGAAGTGGACGACGCGGTCAGCTCGGCGCGCCAGGCCTTCGAGCGCGGCCACTGGTCGGGGGCCCCGCCCAAGCACCGCAAGAAGGTGCTGCTGCGGTTGGCCGACCTGGTCGAGACCAACCTGGAGACGCTGGCGTTGATGGAGAGCCTCGATTCCGGCAAGCCGATACGCGATGCGCTGGGGGCCGACCTGCCGGACATGATCGAGAGCCTGCGCTGGCACGCCGAGGCTGCCGACAAGCTGTACGACCAGATGGCGCCGACCGCGCCCGATGTGGTGGCGATGATCGTGCGCGAGCCGATCGGCGTGGTGGGCGCGGTCCTGCCGTGGAATTTTCCGCTCTACCTGGCCGGCTGGAAGATCGGCCCGGCGCTCGCCAGCGGCAATTCGATGGTGATCAAGCCGGCCGAGCAGACCTCGTTGACGGCGTTGATGCTGGGCCGCCTGGCGCTGGAGGCGGGCCTGCCGGAGGGCGTGCTGAATATCGTGCCGGGCTACGGCGAGACGGTGGGGCAGGCGATGGGCCGGCACCGCGACATCGACTGCATCAGCTTTACCGGGTCGGGCGAGGTGGGGCGCTTGTTCCTCAAGTACTCGGCCGAGTCGAACCTGAAGCGGGTGGTGCTCGAATGCGGCGGCAAGAGCCCGGCGCTGGTGCTGGCCGACGCCGCCGACCTGCCGCGCGTGGCGCAGCAGGTGGCCACCGGGGCGCTGTTCTGCCAGGGTGAAAACTGTAGCGCCGGTTCGCGCCTGATCGTGCACCGGTCGCGCAAGGACGAATTGCTGGAGCTGGTCAAGGGCGCGTTCGACGAATGGCGGGTAGGCGATCCGCTCGATCCGGCCACGCGGGTGGGGGCGTTGATCGAACCTGGCCACATGCAACGCGTGCTGGCCTACATCGACGGCGGCAAGGCGCAGGGCGCGGCGCTGGTGCATGGCGGCGCGCAGGTGCGGCGCGAGTCCGGCGGCAGCTTTGTCGAGCCGACCATCTTCGACAAGGTGCAACCGGGGATGAACATCGCCCGTGAGGAGATCTTCGGACCGGTGCTGTCGGTGCTGGGCTTCGACACGCTGGCGGAGGGCGTGGCGATGGCCAACGACACCAACTACGGCCTGGCGTCCTCGGTCTACACCAGCAACCTGGATGCGGCGCATGGCGTGGCGCGGGCGATACGGGCCGGCACCGTGTCGGTCAACTGCTTCTCCGAGGGAGACACCGGCGTTCCGTTCGGCGGCTACAAGGAGTCCGGCTTCGGCGGACGCGAAAAGTCGCTGATGGCGCACGACCAGTACACCGAGACCAAGACCATCTGGATGCAGCTGGGCGCGGCCGGCGGCATCAACACCTGAGAGGAATGCACATGGCTACAACATCGCAGGGCGGCCGGATCGCCCTCATCACCGGCGGCGCCGGCGGCATCGGCCGCGAGATCTGCCGCGGCTTCATCGAGCGCGGCATCGTCTGCGTGCTGGCCGACCATAACCAGGATGCGCTGGACCGCGCCACCGCCGAGCTGGGGCCGGCGGCGGTGGGCGTGGCGGTCGACCTGACCGATTTCGACAAGCTGGCCACCCTGCTGGCCTTCGTGCAGGCGCGCTACGGCCGGCTCGACATCCTGGTCAACAACGCCGCCATCACCGGCACCGGGCATTTCGAGGATAGGCCGGTCGATAACATCCTGGCGGAGCTGAACATCAACCTGTTGTCGCCGATCGTGCTGACGCGGCTGGCCTTCGCGGCCTTGCAGCGCAGCGGCGACGGCCGCGTGATCAACACCGTGTCCCTGGGCGGCATTTTCCCGCTGCCGGAGACCGGAGTCTATTCGGCCACCAAGTTCGGCCTGCGCGGCGCCATGCTGTGCCTGGGCATGGACCGCGAGCGGCACGGTGTCCATGTCGGCAACGTGCTGCCCTCGGCCACGGAGACGCCGATGCTGATGCGCGAGGCGGTCGAAGGCGGCAACACCTTGCAGTTCATGGATACGCCGCAGCAGCCGGTAGATGTGGCGCGCCAGGTGATGCTGATGCTGGACCGGCCCTGCCTGGAGCGCTATCCGCGCTGGAGCGAGTCATGGTCGGTGCGGCTGGCGATGCTGGCGCCGAATTTTCTGCCGCGATTGATACCGCTGTTCCGCAAAAAGGGAGTGCGCGGCCATGCGCGCTACCTGGAGTCGTTGCGCAAGCGCGGGCTGGCGGTGTCGCGGGAAGGGAAGTGGGAGCTGTCCTGACGAGGGACTAGGCCCAGGCGTTCAGGCGCGGCGCGACGGCGCCTTGCCGCACCTGGTTCGGCAGCATGCCGGACCAGCGCTTGAACGCTCGGCGGAAGTTGCGCGCATCGGTGAAGCCGGTGGCCATGGCGATTTCCACCAGCGGCATGTCGCTGCGCTTGAGCAGGTCGAGCGCGCATTCGTAGCGTACCTGGTCGACCAGGCGTTGATAGGACGTGTTCAGGTCCGACAGACGGCGGCGCAGCGTGCGCTCGCTGAGATTGAGCGCCGCGCCGATCGCGGCCAGGCCGGGCGCCTCGTCGACCGAGGCCCGCAGCAGGTTCATGATCGATTCCACTAAATCGTTGCGCGGCTGGTCGACGGCCAGCAGCTGGTCGATCTGCGCTTGCAGGGTGGCCTGCATGTAGCGGTCGTGGGTCGGCAGCGGGCAGTGGAACCAGGCCATGTCGCAGATCAGGCGGTTCAACGGGGCGTTGAACACCACCGGACAGCGGAAGTACTCGTTGTAGGCGCTGGCGTAGGCGGGGCGCGGATAGCGCAGCTCCAGCCGCGCCGGGCGGAAGTGCGAGCCGACCAGCGCGCGCGAGACTTCGACGCTGCTGACGAAAATCTCCTCGATGAAGAACGGCTCCATCTCCGGATCGTGGAAGCGGGTCGTGACCTCGGCGACGAAGTGGTGTTCGTCGAGGATGCCGAGTTCATTGACGGTGAAGGCGCCGGCCGCGCGCTGGTGCCGGATCAGGTAGTGGAACGCTTCGCCCAGCGTGGCGCAGGTCAGCATGCCCAGGCCCGGCAGACCGAAACAGACCACGGTCTGGCGGGCGCCGGTGGCGATGCCGATGGCCGGGTCGCCCCAGCGCTGCATGGCGCGCCTGACCAGTTGGCTGGTCTGGCGATAGGAGACGCGGAAGTTGGCGTCGCATAGATTCTCGGGCGTGAAGCCCAGTCCCTTGCACAGGCGTTCGGGCGAGTGGCCCCGGCTGGCCACCAGTTGCAGCACCTGGCGGATCACATGGGGCGGTACGTCGGCATCGGCATCGGGGTGGTGGGATTTCGCCGTCACGGGTGCTCCTTTTGAAGATGTAGCCAGCATAGTCCGGATTTGCGCGCATGGGGCGGCCGGCGCGGAAATGGCCGTTTGAGTGTCGCTTTCTGGCCGTTTTGGACCTGTGTCGGCGCGGCGCCGTCGTATGCTGGGTGACGGCGCGCAGAGTCGCCGCATACCTCGGAGAACAGATGACCATCACGCCAGCGCAGCCCGCGCGACCAGCCCGTCCCACCTTGATCCTGGCCTGCTGCTGGGCGCTGGGCATAGGCGGCACCACCATGATGCCGCTGCTGGTGACCAACGCGATGGCGCGCCTGCGGCTGGATGAGGGCCAGGCCACCATGCTGGCCGGGGCGGAGATGCTGGGCATGCTGGCCGGCTGCATCGTGCTGCCGGCGCTGGCCCGGCGCTGGCCGTCCCGGCTCACCGCCGGCGCGCTGGTGCTGCTGGTGTGGAGCCAGGTGTTGTCGGCACTGATCGTGTCGGCGCCGGCGTTCGCGGCGGCACGCTTCGCGGCCGGGTTCTGCGAGGCGCAGATGATCGTCATGGTCGGCATCTGCCTGGCCTGCCATCGCGACGCGGAGCGGCTGTGGGGCGTGGTGCTGCTGCTTTCCGGCCTGGCCGTGGCGGGGGTGTTCACGCTGCTGTCGCTGCTGCCCGGCGTGGCCGACAGCAGCGGGATCTGGTACGGCCTGGCGCTGCTGGCGGCGGTGCTGGCGGTGGGGGCGGTGCGCGTGCCGGTGCTGATGCCGCAGTTGCTGCCGCAGCCGGAGGTGTATGCGGGCCGGCGGCGCGGCCGGGCGGAGATCTGGCTGGCGTGGGGCGTGTTCGTCGGCGTCTACAGCGTGCAGGCGGGCGTGTGGGCGGTGTCGGCCTTGCAGGGGGAGCGCATCGGCCTGTCCCTGCCGACGACGGGGATGCTGTTGTCGCTGTCGTCGCTGCTGGGCTTCTTCGGCGCGGTGGTGCCGGCGATACCGGCGCTGGCGGCGCGGCGCGGGCTGACGGTGATGGCGGCGCTGGTGGTGATGTCGGTGTCGGTGGCCGGCTTCTTCACCGCGCACGGCGCGGCGGCCTTCTTCATCGCCCAGCTGGCGCTGAACGCCGCCTTTTATACCGTGATGGCGGTGCTGAACAGTTTTATCTCGGCGCGCGACCGCAACGGCACGCTGCTGTCGCAATCGGTGGTGGTGACGTTTGCCGCGGTGGCGCTGGGCACGGTCGGCGCCGGGGCGCTGTTCCAGGGCATGGGCGGCTGGGGCGTGATCCTGTTTTCGCTGCTGGCGCTGGCGGCCAGCGTGCCGCTCGGGCTCGGGGCCCTGCGCGGCCATGGCCGGATCAGCGCATCACCAGCGCCTTGACCGCCTCCATCGCGGCGCTGCCGGTCTGGGTCGCTTGCACCTGGTTGCGGCCGCCTTCCTTGGCGACGTACATGGCGCGGTCGGCGGCGACGAACAGCGATTCGGTGTTGTCGAGCTGGTGCGGGACGATGGTGGCCACGCCGATGCTCACCGTCAGCCAGGCCGAGGTGGTCGAACGCGGATGCGGAATCTGCAGCGATTCGACGTGGGCGCGGATCGATTCGGCCAGCAGGTGGGCCGAGTCGCCGTCGGTTTCGGCGAACAGCAGCACGAATTCCTCGCCGCCATAGCGCGCCGCCAGGTCGGTCGGGCGCAGCGCGTGCGAGGCGATCGCCTGCGCCACCTGCTGCAGGCAGGCGTCGCCGGCCGGGTGGCCCAGGGTGTCGTTGTACAGCTTGAAGTGGTCGACGTCCAGCACCACCAGCGACAAGGGCTGGCCGCTGCGCATGGCGCGCTGCCATTCCTTTTCGAGGAAGGTGTCGAAGTGGCGGCGGTTGGCGATCTTGGTCAGCGGATCGACCATGGCGGCGCGCTGCAGCGCGTCTTCCGACTGCTTGTGGTGGGTGATGTCGTGCAGCAGGCCGATGAACAGCGGCTGGCGCAGGTACATCGGCGTCAAGGTCAGGTCCATGCACACCGAGCTGCCGTTGCGGTGGCGGATGATCACCTCGCGCGTGCCGTGGCTGTGCGCGGTTTCCGGCGCGGCGGCGTAGCGGTCGAAGTAGTCCAGGTATTCCTGCGCCACCAGGGGATTGAGCAGGTCGCCGATGGCGCGCCCGGCCAGTTCGTTCTCCTGGTAGCCCAGGTACTGGTCGCAGGCCGGGTTGGTGTACTGGATGCGGCCGTCGGCCTCGATGATCAGCAGGCCCTCGGCCATGTTCTCGACGATGGTGCGCAGGCGCTCGGCCTGTTCTTCCTGGGTCTCGCTCTTGCTGCGGATCTGCAGCTGGGTGCGCACGCGGGCGCACACCTCGGCCATGCGCAGCGGCTTGCTGATGTAGTCGACCGCGCCGATGTCGAAGCCGGCCACCACGTCCTCGGTCTCGGTGCGCGCGCTCATGAAGATCACCGGGATGCGCTGGGTGGCGGCGTGGCTTTTCAGCTGGCGGCAGGTCTCGAAGCCGTCCATGCCGGGCATCACGACGTCGAGCAGGATCAGGTCGGGATGGACCCGGCGGGCGATCTTCAGCGCCCGCTCGCCGGAGGTGGCGACGAAGGTCTGGTAGCCCTGCTGGACCATGAGCTTGCGCAGCGCGCTCAGGTTCTCCGGCGCGTCGTCCACTATGAGTATCGCGGCATCGCGCCGCGTGGCAAGGATGGGATGGGGAACTGGGGTGAACAAAGGCTGGCCTGATCTGAAAGTGACTATCCGTTCAAATCATAACGCTTCAGCTCGGCTCCGGGTGAAAAAAAATCCCTGGCGATTTGAGGATTTCTTCGGAAGTGACGGCGATGCCACACCAGCAGGGGACTGGCTTGCTGATTGTTGATGGGATGTTACTACTTTGCCCGGTTTTCGTTACTTTTGGTGATAAAGCCGGCGGGGATGTGGGCGGCGAGCGCCGCCCACGGCGGTGCGATGTCTTAGATCTTGGCGGCGATCAGCTTGCCCAGGATCTCGATGCCGGTGCGGATGCGGTCCGGCGCCACGGTGACGAAGGACAGGCGCAGCGTGTTGGTTTCCGGCTCGTTGGCGTAGAACGGCGAACCGGGCACGAAGGCGACCTTCTGGGCGATCGCTTCGTCGAGCAGCTTCATGGCGTCGATGTGCTTAGGCAGGGTGACCCAGATGAACATGCCGCCTTCCGGCTTGGTCCACTCGACGCCGGCCGGGAAGTGCTGGGCCATGGCGTCCAGCATGACCTGGCATTGGTCGCCGTACAGGGTGCGGATTTTCGGGATGTGGCGGCCCAGGAAGCCGTCCTTGATCACTTCGTGCACGACCATCTGGGTCAGCTGCGAGGTGTGCAGGTCGGCGGCCTGCTTGGCCAGCTCCAGGCGGCGCACCAGCGGCAGCGGGGCGACCACGTAGCCCAGGCGGATGCCGGGGGTCAGCACCTTGGAGAAGGAGCCCATGTAGATCACGCCGTCCGGGTTCATCGCCACCATCTTCGGCAGCGGGTCGCCCTTGTAGCTCAGGGCGCCATACGGATCGTCCTCGATCAGCGGCAGGCCGAGGCGGGCGCAGGTTTCCACCAGCTCCAGGCGGCGCTCGACGGACAGGGTGCGGCCGGTCGGGTTCTGGAAGTTCGGCAGCGCGTACAGCAGGCGCGCGCCCTGGGCGACGGCGTCCAGCGACGACGGCACCAGGCCGTGTTCATCGGTGGCGACCGATTTGAATTCAGGACGGTAGACCGAGAACGCCTGCAGCGCGCCCAGGTAGGACGGCGTCTCGACCAGCACCCGGCTGCCCTCGTCGATCAGCACTTTGCCCAGCAGGTCCAGCGCTTGCTGGGAGCCGGAGGTCATCAAGACCTGTTCCGGCACGATTTTCGCGCCGTTGGTCGACAGCGAATCGGCGATCCACTGGCGCAGCGGCAGGTAGCCGTCGGTCGGGCCGTATTGCAGGGCGACCTTGCCGTTTTCGCTCAGCACCTTGTCGAAGGCGGCTTTCATTTCGTCGATCGGGAAGGTCAGCGGCGACGGCAGGCCGCCGGCGAAGGAGATGATCTCCGGCTGCTGGGTGATCTTCAGGATCTCGCGGATGAAGGACGATTGCAGCTGGTCGGCGCGTTCGGAGAAGCGCCACTGGATCGGATTGGGGTTTTCGATTTTCATACATGTCTCACTAGAGGATGCCGGCGCTGCCGGCTATTCAACAAGCTCGCTTATGGCGTGCTCTTATAAAAGGAACGACTCCGGATAAGGAGCCGCCCGCTTACGCGACTTCCGCGATCAGTTCGATTTCGACGCAGGCGCCAAGCGGGATTTGGGCGACACCAAAGGCCGAGCGGGCGTGCTTGCCGGCTTCGCCGAAGACTTCGCCCAGCAGCTCGGAGGCGCCGTTGGTGACCAGGTGCTGTTCGGTGTAGTCGGCCGTGGAGTTCACCAGGCTCATGACCTTGACGATGCGCTTGACGCGGGTCAGGTCGCCGCCGACGGCCGCTTGCAGCGTGCCCATCAGGTCGACGGCGATGGCGCGCGCGGCGGCCTTGCCTTCGGCGGTGTCGATGTTCTTGCCCAACTGGCCGACCCACAGGCTACCGTCGGCGCGCTTGGCGATATGACCCGACAGGAACACCAGGTTGCCGGTTTGGGCGTACATGACGTAGGCGGCGGCCGGGGTGGCGGGGGCGGCCAGGGTGATCTCGAGCGCTTTCAGTTTTTCGTAGACAGACATGTGCTTATCCAAAGAGTAAGTGGGAAATTCGGGTTCAAGACCGATATTGTACGTCAGCGGCAGGGGCTGCCCACAATCGCGGCGAAATCAAGATAGTCTACGGTTTTAGCCCCGTTTCACCTGCATTTTGCGGCCGGCACCCACCACGGCGATGACGGCGATTGCAAAAACGACAGTGGGCCATTCGAGCGCCTCGCCCAACACCACGGCCGCGCCGAGCAGCGACAGGAAGGGCTGGACCAGCTGCACCTGGCCGACCCGGGCCACGCCGCCCAGCGCCATGCCGCGGTACCAGAAGAAGAAGCCGATGAACATCGAGAACACCGAGACGTAGGCGAAGCCGGTCCAGGCGGCGGCGCCGGCGGCGGCCAGCTGCGGGCCCTCCCGCCAGCACAGCCAGGCCACCAGCGGCAGCAGCGCCGGCGCGGACAGCACCAGCGCCCAGCAGATGGTCTGCTGGCCGCCCAGGGTTTGCGACAGGCGGCCGCCGGCGGCGTAGCCCATGGCGGCCAGCAGCACGGCCAGGAAGATGGCCAGGTCGGCCAGGTGCAGGCTGCCGCCGCTCTGGCCCAGCGCGAAGCCGACCACCAGCGCCGAGCCGACGCTGGCCATGATCCAGAAGCCGGCCGACGGTTTTTCGCCGGCCAGCAGGGCGCCGAAGACGGCGGTGGCCAGCGGCAGGATGCCGACCAGCACGGCGCCGTGGGCGGCCGGCAGGCTGCGCATGGCGATCGAAGTCAGCCAGGGGAAGCCGATGATGCAGCCGATGGCCACCAGCGCCAGCGGCAGCAGGGCGGAACGCGGCGGCAGCGGCGCGCGCTTCCAGGCCAGCCAGCCGCCGGCCAGCACGGCGGCCACCAGCGCGCGGCCGAGGGCGACGAAGGTGGGGGATAAGCCTGCGCTGAGGCCGGCGCCATGGCTGGCGCTCGCCAGGCCGTTGCCTGCCTCGCCGCCGCCGACCGCCAGCCGGGTGAACGGCAGGGTCAGGCTGAAGATGGCGACCGCGATCAGGCCGAGCAACATGCCGGTGGTTTCGTCGCTCAGCCCCGGACGGGTGGGGATGATGGCGGCGGCGGGCGGCGGGGCGCTGTGGGTCATGCGGGTCTCCGTGGCGTTATCAATATGGTTATAGGCGGTATGGATGTATGCTACGTGACAAAACCAGTACAGTGCCAGTACACTTGTGCACATAATTTCTCATACTGTGACGGTAATATGACCAATACACGCTCGCGCACTTCACTTTTGGGCGCCGCCGCGTCGGCCGCGGCGGAGGCGGTGGCCGAGGCGCTGGCGGCGGCCGAGGCGCGTTCGGCAGCCAAGGCGGCTGCAGCGCCGGGACCGGCCGTGACGTCGGTGGCGGTCGCGCCATCGAAGGCTGCGAAGACAGGGGCGATGGTGGGGCTGCTGTCGCGCGAGTCGGGTGAGACGCTGATCGACCAGATCGTGCGCTCGGTGACGGCGCGCATCGACGACCGCCTGCTGCGCGGCGGCGCGCGCATGCCGTCGATCCGCGCGTTCGCGGCGGCGCACGCGGTGTCGGCGTTCACGGTGGTGGCGTCGTACGACAAGCTGGTGGCCTCGGGCTACCTGGAGTCGCGCCGGGGCGCCGGCTTCTTCGTGCGGGAGCCGGCGGCGATGGAGCTGAACCTGGCGCAGCGCCGGCCTGGCGCGCGGCGCCGCGCGGCCGAGGGCGAGCGCGAACACCCCGGCGCCAAGCCGATCGACGTGGTCTGGCTGGTGCGGAACATGTTCCGGCAGATGCCGCACGCGCAGATGCCGGGCACCGGCGTGCTGCCGCCCGACTGGCAGGACGGCGCGGCCATCGCCAACGCGCTGCGCTCGGTCAGCCGGCAGCACCCCAACCTGCTGGTGAGCTACGGCGTGCCGCAGGGCTTCCTGCCGCTGCGCCAGCAGCTGCAGCTGAAGTTCGCCGAGCTGGAGATCGCCGCCGCGCCGGAGCAGATCGTCACCACGGCCGGCGTGACGCAGGCGCTGGACCTGGTGGCGCGCGAGTTCACGCGGCCGGGCGACACCATCTTCGTCGACGATCCGGCCTGGTTCCTGATGTTCGGCTCCTTCGCCGCGCTGGGCGCCAAGGTGGTGGGCATCCCGCGCCTGGCCGACGGCCCGGACATCGCGCAGCTGGCGGAGCTGGCGGCGCTGCACAAGCCCAAGCTGTACATCATCAACTCGGTGCTGCACAACCCCAGTTCGACCTCGCTGTCGGCGGCCAAGGCCTTCCAGGTGCTGCGGCTGGCGGAGGAGCACGATTTTCTGATCGTCGAGGACGATATCTATTGCGACCTGCATCCGGGCAGCGCGGTGCAGCCGGCCACGCGGCTGGCGGCGCTGGACCAGCTGCAAAGGGTGATCTACCTGGGCGGCTTTTCGAAGACGATGGCGGCCAATCTGCGGGTGGGCTATATCGCGGCGTCGCCGGAACGGGCCGAGCGCCTGGCCGACCGCAAGATGCTGACCATGCTCACCACCAGCGATATCGGCGAGCGGGTGGTGTACAAGGTGCTGTCGGAGGGATTGTTCCGCAAGCACACGGACCGGGTGCGCGCGCGGCTGGACGCGATCCGCGCCAAGACCATCCGCCAGATGGAGCGGGTGGGGCTGACGGTGGATGTGGCGTCGCCGGCCGGGATGTTCGTGTGGGCCGATGCCGGCTGCGACACCAATGTGCTGACCGAGAGGGCGATGGCGCACAACCTGTTGCTGGCGCCGGGCAGTCTGTTCTCGCCCAAGCAGCTGCCGTCGACCCGCATGCGGCTCAATGTGGCGGCGATGCAGGAGCCGGCGGTGTGGCGCTTCCTCGAAAGAGAATTGGGCCGCTCTTGAAATCCCTCTTATAATCCCCACTTTCGTCAAACCTTTGCGTTTTTAATCACATTCACCACAAGACTATTGAGGCTCTTAAAATGGCAGACAACGACAAGCAAACCCTGGGTTTCCAGGCCGAAGTGAAACAGCTGCTGCAGCTGATGATCCACTCGCTGTACTCGAACAAGGAGATTTTCCTGCGCGAGCTGATCTCGAACGCGTCCGACGCGTCCGACAAGCTGCGCTTCGAGGCGATCAACAACGACGCCCTGTACGGCAACGACCATGAACTGAAGATCAAGGTCTCGTTCGACAAGGCCGCGCGCACCATCACCATTTCCGACAACGGCATCGGCATGAGCCGGGACGAGGCGATCTCGCACCTGGGCACCATCGCCAAGTCGGGCACCAAGGAGTTCTTCGGCAAGCTGTCGGGCGACCAGCAGCAGGACGCTGCCCTGATCGGCCAGTTCGGCGTGGGCTTCTATTCGGGCTTCATCGTCGCCGACAAGATCACCGTTGAAACCCGCCGCGCCGGCGCGGACGCCGCCGAAGGCGTGCGCTGGGAATCGGCCGGCGAGGGCGATTACTCGGTCGAGCAGATCGAGAAGACCGGCCGCGGCACCGACATCATCCTGCACCTGCGCGAAGGCGAGGACGAGCTGCTGTCGTCGTGGAAGATCAAGTCCATCATCCGCAAGTATTCCGACCATATCTCGCTGCCGATCGTGATGGCGAAGGAAGAGTGGGACGAGGAGAAGAAGGAAACCGTCGTCAAGGACGAACTGGAGACCATCAACCAGGCCAGCGCGCTGTGGGCCCGCAACAAGTCGGACATCACGCCGGAGCAGTACGAGGAATTCTACAAGCACGTGTCGCACGACTTCCAGGCGCCGCTGACGCATACGCACAACCGCGTCGAAGGCCGCAGCGAATACACGCAGCTGCTGTACATCCCGGCCAAGGCGCCGTTCGACCTGTGGGACCGTAACAAGCGCGGCGGCATCAAGCTGTACGTCAAGCGCGTGTTCATCATGGACGACGCCGAGCAGCTGATGCCGGCCTACCTGCGCATGGTCAAGGGCGTGATCGATTCGGCCGACCTGCCGCTGAACGTGTCGCGCGAGATCCTGCAGGAGTCGCGCGATGTGAAGGTGATCCGCGACGGCTCGACCAAGCGCGTGATCGGCATGCTGGAGGAACTGGCGAACGCCGATGAGCAGGAGAAGAAGGACAAGTACGTCACCTTCTGGAAGGAATTCGGCCAGGTGCTGAAAGAGGGCATCGGCGAGGACGCGACCAACAAGGACCGTCTGGCCAAGCTGCTGCGCTTCGCCTCGACCGCCAACGAGAACGACGAGCAGAGCGTCTCGCTGGAGCAGTACGTGGCGCGCCAGAAGGAAGGCCAGGACAAGATCTACTACGTCACGGCCGATAACTACGTCGCCGCGAAAAACTCGCCGCACCTGGAGATCTTCCGCAAGAAGGGCGTGGAAGTGCTGCTGCTGACCGACCGCGTGGACGAGTGGATGCTGTCCTTCCTGACCGAGTTCGAAGGCAAGGAGCTGGTGTCGGTGGCCAAGGGCGGCCTGGATCTGGGCGCGCTGGAAGACGAGGCCGAGAAGAAGGAACACGAGGAGACCGAGACCTCGTACAAGGATTTGGTCGGCAAGATGAAGGAAGCCTTGTCGGACAAGGCCAAGGACGTGCGCGTGACGTTCCGCCTGACCGATTCGCCGGCCTGCCTGGTGGCGGACGAGCATGAGCTGTCGGGCAACCTGCTGCGCATGCTCAAGGCCGCCGGCCAGAGCGCGCCGGAGTCCAAGCCTATCCTGGAGATCAACCCGAACCACCCGCTGGTGACGCGCCTGAAGTACGAGGAAGCTGGTAGTTCCTTCAGCGACTGGGCCAACATCCTGTTCGACCAGGCCTTGCTGGCCGAAGGCGGTTCGCTGAGCGATCCGGCCACCTTCGTCAAGCGTCTGAATGAAATGCTGCTGAACGGCGCCAGCAAATAAGGCCGGTTCCGGGAGTTGTGCTATTTTTAGGTTTCACTGGCACACTCCCGGGATATACATGAAAAAGATCCTTTGGGCGCTGACTGGCGCCCTTGTCGTATCCGCTCCCGCCGTTCTGGCCCAGCTGCCGGCATCGACGCCGGGCGTGGCGGCCGCGCCCCTTTATCCCGCCTTGCCCAGCGAGACGCCGGACGAATTCAAGGCGCCGGTCGACGGGCTCGACTACGTCAAACGCAGCGTGATGGCGCCGATGCGCGACGGCGTCAAGCTCAACACCGTGATCATCGTGCCGCGCAAGGCGCGCAACGCGCCCATCCTGCTGACGCGCACGCCCTACAACGCGGTCGAGCTGACCAGCCACAACGAGAGCTCGCAGATGGAATCCATCCTGCAGGGCTATGACAACGCGGCCGACGTCATCGTCGAGGGCGGCTATATCCGCGTGGTGCAGGATGTGCGCGGCAAGTACGGCTCCGAGGGCGATTATGTGATGAACCGGCCGCTGAGCGGCAGCGCGCTCAATCCGACGCCGGTCGACCACTCCACCGACACCTGGGACACCATCGAGTGGCTGGTCAAGAATATTCCCGAGACCAATGGCAAGGTCGGCATCATCGGCATTTCCTACGACGGCTTTTTGCCGCTGATGGCGCTGGTCAATCCGCATCCGGCGCTGAAGGCGTCGGTGCCGATGAACCCGATGGTGGATGGCTGGCGCGGCGACGACTGGTTCCACAACGGCGCGTTCCGGCAGATCAACCTGTCGTATGTGCTGGAGCAGGTGGTCACGCGGCGCAACGAGGCCAAGTGGTACAGCAGCCATTTCGACGATTACGACACCTTTCTCCGCGCCGGCTCGGCGGGCGAGCTGGCGCGCCAGCGCGGGGTGGAGCAGAGCGGCTTCTGGCGCAAGATGGTCGCCCATCCGGCCTATGACGCGTTCTGGAGCGCGCAGGCGATGGACCAGATCCTGGCGCGCCAGCCGGTCACGGTGCCGACCCTGCTGGTGCACAGCCTGTGGGATGCCGAGGATATCTATGGCGCCATCGCGGTGTACAAGGCGATCAAGCCGCAGGACAAGGACAACAAGGTGTTCCTGGTGCTGGGGCCGTGGAACCACGGCGGCGGCATCGGCGACGGCAGCCGTCTGGGCGCGCTGCGCTTCAACAGCGATACTGCGCTGCACTTCCGGCAAGAGATCTTGCGGCCCTTCCTGGACCACTATCTGAAGGACGATGCGCCGGCGGCGCAGATCGCGCCGGTGTCGGCGTTCGAGACCGGGACCAATAAATGGCGTTCGCTCAACAGCTGGCCGAGCGGCTGCGTCAGCGGCTGCGCGATCGCGCCGGCCACGCTGAGGCTGGCGGCCAATGCCCGCTTGAGCCTGAGCAACGAGGCGTCGCGGCCGGCCTCGGCGCCGGCGCAGCGCGGCGCGTTCGATGAATATGTGTCCGATCCGGGCAAGCCGGTGCCGTTCCGCGCGCGGCCGATCGCGCCGTATGGCTATGACGAGGCCAAGGGGCAGACCTGGCCGCGCTGGCTGGTGGACGACCAGCGCGAGGCGTCCGGCCGCACCGATGTGCTGAGCTACACGAGCGACGTGCTGACGGCGCCGGTGAAGATCAGCGGCGAGCCGGTGGCGCACCTGCTGGCCTCGACCAGCGGCAGCGACGCGGACTGGGTCGTCAAGCTGATCGACGTCTATCCGGACCAGGTGGCGGCACAGCCGGAGATGGGCGGCTACCAGCTGATGGTGTCGGCCGATATCTTCCGTGGCCGCTACCGCGAGAGCCTGGAGACGGCCAGGCCGATCGCGGCCAACACGGCCTTGCCCTACACCTTCGCCATGCCGACCACCAACCATGTGTTCCTGCCGGGCCACCGCATCATGGTGCAGGTGCAGTCCAGCTGGTTCCCGCTGTATGACCGCAATCCGCAGACCTTTGTGCCGAATATCTTCTACGCCCAGCCGTCCGACTACAGGAAGGCGACCCAGCGCGTCTACCACGACAGCTATATCGAGCTGCCGCTGGTTGGCGCGACGCGTTAGCTAGGCTTTGCGGCGGCGCCGCGCCACCAGAAGCATGGCAGGCACGCCCAGGCCCAGCATGGCGAAACTGGCCGGTTCGGGCACCGGCGGGGCCGCGCCTGTCAGGAAGCCGCGTATCTCGCCGGTAGGGTAGAGGCTGCTGTGGATGTTGAGATAGGCTGCGCCGCTGGCCAGGCCGGCGGCGAAGGCCGATTCGGCGCCGGCCGTGGTGCCGCCGTGGCTGCTGAGGAAGGCCGGGTTCCAGCTGGCCGCCAGCGAGGTGTTGTAGGTGTTGGAATAGGCGCCGCTGGTCACGCCCAGCGGGAAGCCGCCGAAGGTGGGTGTTTCCGTGGCGATGCCGGCGGTGCCGGTGTTCGGCGTGTCGGTGCAGCAGTGGATGTGCGCGGCGGTGGTGGTGCCGAGCAGGCCGCCGAAGGCGACGTCCACTTCGAGAACGTGGCTGGCGGCGTCGAACTTGACGAAGGCCGCGCCCATGCCCGTAGAACTGTTGGGCGGTGCTTCCTTCGGTCCGGTGAGCATGGCCGTGTAGTTGGCGGCACTGGCCGTCATGGCGGTGAACAGCAGGCCGGCGGCTGCTGCGCAATTGCGGATACGCTGGTTCATTTTTATTCCCTCCTTGGTGCGTGATGCACAGGTTAGAGGGGTAGACCTGCGCAGAAGTTCAGCAGCATTTGTTCGCCTTCGGGCCAGGGGCCGTAGCCGGCGTCGCCGTTGATGTGGCCGGCGTTGCCGATCTCGATGTACTCGCTACCCCAGGCCTGCGCGAACTGGCGCGCGCGCCGCGGGCTGACGTACTGGTCGTCGCTGCTGGCGATCACCAGGCTGGGGAAGGGCAGGCGCGCCAGCAGCATGGGCTGGAAGCCGGTGGTGCAGTCGGGATAGCCGGGGGCGTCGGTGTCGCTGGGGGCGACCAGGAAGGCGCCGGCGATCTTCAGCGGCGAGCCGGAGGCGGCCCAGCGGCCCACCAGCGAGCAGCTCAGGCTGTGCGCGGCCAGCACCGGCGGGCGCTTGCAGCGGGCGATGGCGGCTTCGAGGTCGGCCACCCAGTCGTCGCGGTCCGGCGTTTCCCAGTCGCGGTGCGGCACGCGGAGCCAGTCGGGGTGCTTGGCTTCCCACTGCGTTTGCCAGTGCGCGGGACCGGAATTCCACAGGCCGGCCAGGGTCAGTATTTCGTAGTCCATGCGTTTTCCTTGCTGGGTAAGATGGTATTGATCTTACCTCGGCGGGGCGCGTGATACTTGCCGGCGCTGGCAGTATGCGCAAGCGTGGACAATTGTCTTCAATTGAATGCGACGTCTTCGAGTCGGAAGCGGAATTTTCTGCGTTCGGGCTCCGTCCAGCCTTGGCCGGGGTCGGTGTTGCGGGGCAGGGGCGGCGCCACGCATGGCGCACTGGCGACGAGTGGAGGTGGTGCGATGGCTGGAGCGCTTGCGGCAGCGGGCGTGGGCGCTGCTGCTGCTGCTGCTGCTGCGCGCACCAGTTCGCGGCGGCGCACGCCGGCCAATTTCCAGTGCTTTTCGCCTGGCATGCGGATCGAGATGTCTTGCCATGCGTTGCGCACGCTGTCGGCGTAGCCACTGGCGAACTGGTTGGGCGAGATGGCGCGGCCCTTGTACATGATGCGGTCGCCTTCGACGATGGCGTATTCATGGTCGCCACGGTAGGCCATGCGCAGCCATGTGCCATCAGGCAGGAACAGCGTTTTCCATTGGTAGCCGCGCGGCGCGGCGTCAGGCGCATGAGCCGATGTTGCGAGCCAGTGGCGTATCGCGGCATCGATCGCTTCGGCCGGATCGATGCTCGCTCCGGTCTCGCGCAGCCGCTCCATCAGCGCGAGCAGGGTGGTGGGTGAGACATTCACGCTCGTTGTAGCAACCATGCTGTACTCCTTGCTGAAATCTGCTGAATTTTGCTTGGATCTACTGAGTTAGACCGCAGCAGCCCAAGGAAGTTCAATCCAGTAGGATTCAGTAAAAAATTCAGCAGGTTTGCTAGAAGGAGCGCGGGGGTACACCCATGGTGTGTATTCCCGCGGCAATCTCAAAGGGCGGTGCGCAGCGCGAACAGTTCGGGGAACAGCACCACGTCGAGCATTTTACGCAGGTAGCTGACGCCGGCCGTGCCGCCGGTGCCGGTCTTGAAGCCGATGATGCGCTCGACCGTGGTGACGTGGCGGAAGCGCCAGAAACGGAACGCGGTTTCGAGGTCGACCAGCTTCTCGGCCAGTTCGTACAGCGCCCAGTAGCGGGACGGATCGCGGTAGACTTCCAGCCAGGCGTTCTGGACGGACGCGTCGGCGGTGGTCGGCAGGGTCCAGTCGGCGTTGAGGCGCTCGGCGGAAACCGGCAGGCCGTTGCGGGCCAACAGCTTGATCGTTTCGTCGTACACCGATGGCTCGCGCAGCGCCTTGTCCAGCACGGCGAAGGCGTCCGGCGCGGTGGTGTGGACGTTGAGCAGCGCTGCATTCTTGTTGCCGAGGATGAATTCGATCTCGCGGTACTGGTAGGACTGGAAGCCCGACGACGCGCCCAGATAGGGGCGGATGGCCGTGTATTCAGGCGGCGTCATCGTCGCCAGCACATCCCATGCGTGCACCAGCTGGTCCATGATGCGGGCCACGCGGGCCAGCATCTTGAAGGCCGGGGCCAGGTCGTCCGACTGCAGGTGGGCGCGCACCGCGTGCATTTCGTGCAGCATCAGCTTCATCCACAGTTCGCTGGTCTGGTGCTGGATGATGAACAGCATCTCGTTGTGGTTGGGCGACAGCGGATGCTGGGCGGTGAGGATCTGGTCCAGGCCCAGATAGTCGCCGTAGTTCATCTTGTTGCTGAAGTCCATTTGCGCGCCGTGCCATTGGGCATCGGCGCCGGCGGCGGGCGCGGCGGCGTGCATCGGGCAGCCGCTGGCGGTGTCTTTGGTATCGCTCATATTGTTTATCTCGTTATTAGGTTACTGCGTCGCGCTTGGCGTCGACGTTGTAGTCCTTGCGGTCCAGGATGTCGCGCAGGATGTCCACCGCGTCCCAGACATCGGCATAGCTGGTGTACAGCGGCGTGAAGCCGAAGCGCATGATGGCCGGTTCGCGGTAGTCGCCGATGACGCCGCGCGCGATCAGCGCCGCCATCACTGCATAGCCGTGCGGATGGGTGAAGCTGACCTGGCTGCCGCGGCGGGCGTGCTCGCGCGGCGTGACCAGGCCCAGCGGATGGTCGGCGCAGCGCTGCTCGACCAGTTCGATGAACAGGTCGGTCAGGGCCAGCGACTTGGCGCGGATGGCGGCCATGCTGGTCTGGCCGAACACGTCCAGGCCGCACTCGACCATCGCCAGCGACACCACCGGCTGGGTGCCGCACAGCGCGCGGCCGATGCCGTCGGTGGGGGCGAAGTCGGGCGCCATGGCGAACGGCGCGGCGTGGCCCCACCAGCCCGACAGCGGCTGGCGGAAGCGCGCCTGATGCCTGGCCGGCACCCAGATGAAGGCCGGCGAGCCGGGGCCGCCGTTCAGGTATTTATAGGTGCAGCCCACGGCCAGGTCGGCGCCGTCGGCGTTGAGGTCGACCGGCACCGCGCCGGCCGAGTGCGCCAGATCCCAGACCACCAGCGCGCCGGCGGCGTGCACCAGCGCGCTGGTGGCGCGCATATCGTGCTGGTAGCCGGTGCGGTAGTTGACGTGGGTCAGCATGACGACGGCGGTGTCGGCGCCGATGGCGGCCGGCAGTTCTTCCACGCTGTCGACCAGCTTGACGGTGTAGCCGCGTTCCAGCCAAGCGCTCAGGCCCTGGGCCATATAGATGTCGGTGGGGAAGTTGGAGCGTTCGGTGACGATCACGCGGCGCTCGCGTTGCGCCGGGGCCGGGTCGCTGGCCTGCATGTGCAGGGCTGCGGCCAGTGCCTTGAACAGGTTGACCGAGGTGGTATCGGTGACCACCACTTCGCCGTCGGCGGCGCCGATCAGCGGGGCCAGGCGGTTGCCGAGGCGCTTGGGCAGGTCGAACCAGCCGGCGCTGTTCCAGCTGCGGATCAGGTCATGGCCCCATTCCTGGGCGATCACCTGCTGGGCGCGGGCCAGCGCGGCCCTGGGGCGGGCGCCTAAAGAGTTGCCATCCAAATAAATCACATGGGCGGGCAGGTCGAACTGGTCGCGCAGGGCGGCGAGCGGATCGTGCGCGTCGCGGCCCAGGCAGTCGTTGCGAGTTGTCATTATGTAACCTTCTTGCAAGGTGGGTGGATGCTTTAGGCTTCAATAAGTTGCCAGTGTAACCCGAAAAACCGGGGTCTGACCCCGTGCGGGGTCAGACCCCAGGCTTGCGGGGTAAGCGCAAACCCGCATGAACACTGGCCTGGCGACTTTTTTTAAATTATTTTCGATTTTTTTCAAAAAAACCCTCAAGTTCCCCAAAACGCTGCCGTTACCAGTTTCATGATGAGCGGAAAAGCGCCATCGGGTAGCAAGCTGGAGTCGAGAATAATTCAAATTATTTTCACTGGAACCCTAAAGTTCCTCGAAATGCTGCCGTAACCGGGTTAGATGTAGCAAAAAAGAGTCGCTGAACTGCACTATTTTTCGTTTCATGACAGGACTTTTTTGAAGAACTGGGACCTTACCAAACCTGCGCCGCAAGGGCGTGGATGAACGATCTGCGAGTGTTTGTCAGACAAACACCGACGGGTCGTGTTCGCTATTTCCGGACGGAAAATACGGAGAACCTCCTCTACTCGTATTTTTGTTGCTCCCGCAGAATGTATCTCACTGGAAACGCAAATGTGTTCCGCAGTGCAGATAACGGACTAGGAGATGGAAATGACCGCTAACGATATGATGGCTGAAATTCGCGACGCCAACCTGAGCTACCTGATGTTGGCCCAGCAGATGATACGCGCCGACAAAGTCACCGCGATCTTCCGCCTTGGCATCGCCGCCGACATCGCCGAGCTGATCGAAGGCATGAGCAACGCGCAAATCCTGAAGCTGGCAGGCGGCAACATGATGCTGGCCCGCTTCCGCTTCGACGACAGCGCCATCCTGTCGATGCTGACCAACTACAATAAAGACCGCGTGCTGGCCCAGTCGCACGCCGCCATCCTGATGGCCGGCCAGGCCGTCGAAGAAATCGCCTGACCCCGAGCCGGAGCCGCATCATGTCCAAGAAAAGCGTAGTGACGGAAGCCCAGGAAATCCAGCTGGCCATCGAACTGATCCAGCTGGGCGCGCGCCTGCAGCTGCTGGAGTCGGAAGTGTCGCTGTCGCGCGAGCGCCTGCTCAAGCTGTACAAGGAGTTGAAGGGCGTGTCGCCGCCGAAGGGCATGCTGCCATTCTCCACCGACTGGTTCCTGACCTGGCAGCCGAACATCCATTCCTCGCTGTTCATCAACATCCATCGATTCCTGACCGAGCACGCCGGCGCCACCGGCATCGAGGCGGTCATGAAAGCCTACAAGCTGTACCTGGAGCAAATGCCGCCGGAGGCGGGCGAGGAGCCGCTGCTGTCGCTGACGCGCGCCTGGACCCTGGTGCGCTTCTTCAGCGGCCGGATGCTGGAGCTGGCCCCGTGCGGCAAGTGCCAGGGCAAGTTCGTGGTCAACTGCATGGACTTGAACGGCAGCTATGTCTGCGGCCTGTGCCATATGCCTTCGCGCGCCGGCAAGACCAAGAAGGCGCGCGACGCCGACGCCCTGGCCGCGTGAGCCGGCCCGGCCCCGACCCCTACCTGAAGCGCATCGCCCGCGCCCCCGCCGTGCGGGCGCTGCTGATCCAATGCGGCGTTGCGCCGCTGACGCTGGCCATCATCTATGTGATGGCCAGTTGTCGTTTACCGGTCGATCTCTGGAGCGTGGCCGTGGTGCAGGGTTTGCTGGCGGCCGGCCTGACCTGGAAGCTGGGCCTGGCCGTGTGGTGGCGCGCGATCCAGCTGCTGTTCCCGCCGGCGCTGCTGGCCGCGCAGGCGCTGCAACTGCCGTCGTGGCTGTTCCTGGCCGTGTTCCTGTTGTTGCTGGGCTGGTATTGGTCGACTTTTCGTACGCAAGTGCCGTACTACCCGTCCACGCCGGCGGTCTGGGATGCGGTACGTCAAGTCCTGCCGCCGCCGGCGGCCGACGGCCGGCCGCTGCGCGTGATCGACATCGGCAGCGGCCTGGGCGGGCTGGTGCTGTACCTGGCGCGCCAGCGGCCGGACGCCGAGTGCAGCGGCATCGAGCTGGCGCCGCTGCCGTGGCTGGCGAGCCGGCTGCGCGCCGCCGCCGGCGGCAGCCGCGCCCGCTTCACCCTGGGCGACTACGAGCGGCTCGACTTCGGCCGCTACGACCTGGTGTTCGCCTATCTGTCGCCGGCCGCGATGGCCGGCCTGTGGCGCAAGGCGGCGGCCGAGATGCGTCCCGGCGCCATGCTGGCCAGCTACGAATTCGCTATCGACGCCCGTGCGCCCGACCGGACCATCCGCGCCACAGCGGCCGAGGAAGCCCTCTACATATGGTACTTTTAAGCATCATTTCGCGTTAATCACTTGCCCGCTCCCCCCTAGTCACGCTATTGTAGTTCTACATGTAAATTTATTGAAATCGGCCGATTGTTAGGTGGATGCCGGCCGAGTTCATACCGGGGAGTCAGGGCACTTTGTTAGTCATAATTGGATATGTAGTGGTCTGCGTCGGCGTGTTCGGCGGCTTCGCCATGAATGGCGGGCATCTGGCCGCGCTGCTGCAGCCGCTGGAGCTGGTGATGATCGGCGGCGGCGCGCTGGGCGCCTTCCTGGTCGGCAACAACGCCAAGGCGATCAAGGCCACGCTGGCCGCGATCCCGACCCTGTTCAAAGGCTCGCGCTACACCAGGGACTTGTACATGGAGCTGATGTCGCTGCTGTTCGACGTGCTCTCCAAGGTGCGCAAGGAAGGCTTGATGTCGATCGAAGGCGATATCGACAGCCCGGACCAGAGCCCGCTGTTCAGCAAGTATCCCAGCGTGCTGGAGGACCACCACATCGTCGAGTTCATGACCGATTATCTGCGCCTGATGGTGTCGGGCAATATGGATGCGTTCCAGATCGAGAACCTGATGGACAACGAGATCGAGACCCACCACCACGAGCACGCGGTGCCGGCGCATGCGCTGGCCAAGCTGGGCGACGGCATGCCGGCCTTCGGCATCGTGGCGGCGGTGATGGGCGTGGTGCATACGATGGAATCGGTGGGCTTGCCGCCGGCCGAGCTGGGCATCCTGATCGCGCACGCGCTGGTCGGCACCTTCCTCGGCATCTTGCTGGCCTACGGCTTCGTCGGTCCGCTGGCCAGCCTGCTGGAACAAAAGCTGGACGAATCGACCAAGATGTACCAGTGCGTCAAGGTCACCCTGCTGGCCAGCCTGAACGGCTACGCGCCGGCGCTGGCGGTGGAGTTCGGCCGCAAGGTCTTGTATTCGACCGAGCGCCCCAGCTTTGCCGAGCTGGAAGACCATATCAAGAAATCGAAGGCCAAGTGAGCGCGCGCATGACAGGCGGCGCCGCGGCCACCATAAGGAATCGCCATGGCTGAAGAAGGCTTGCGGCCGATTATCGTCAAGCGCATCAAGAAGAGCGGCGGCGGCCACCACGGCGGCGCCTGGAAGATCGCGTACGCCGACTTCGTGACGGCGATGATGGCCTTCTTCTTGCTGATGTGGCTGCTCGGCTCGACCACCAAGGGCGACCTCAACGGCATCTCCGAATACTTCAAGACGCCGCTCAAGGTGGCGCTGCAGGGCGGCTCGGGCAGCGGCGACAGCTCCTCGGTGATCCCCGGCGGCGGCAAGGACCTGACCCGGCGCGACGGCCAGGTCAAGGCCAGCGACGACCCGGTGGTCAAGAAGACCTTCAACCTGACCGCCGCCAAGGCCGCGCTGGAGGCCGAGGAAAACCAGCGCCTGAAGGCGCTCAAGGAAAAGATCGAAGCCAAGATCGAGGCCAACCCGCTGCTGAAGAAGTACAAGGAGCAGCTGCTGCTCGACATCACCAGCGAAGGCTTGCGGATCCAGATCGTCGACGAGCAGAACCGTCCGATGTTCGCGCTGGCCAAGGCCGAGCTGCAACCGTACACGCGCGAGATCCTGCATGAAATCGGCTTCGTGCTGAACGAGGTGCCCAACAAGATCGGCCTGTCCGGCCACACCGACTCGACGCCCTACCTGAGCGACGCCGGCTACAGCAACTGGGAATTGTCGGCCGACCGCGCCAACGCCTCGCGGCGCGAGCTGATCGCCGGCGGCATGGCCGACGGCAAGGTGCTGCGGGTGGTGGGGCTGGCCTCGGCCGCCCACCTGGACAAGGCCGACCCGTTCAACCCGATCAACCGCCGCATCAGCATCATCGTGATGAACAAGCGCACCGAGGAAAATGTGATGCGCGACGGCGCCCGCCAGCTGGACGTGGGCGCGGAAGCGGAGACGGCGCCGGCGCCGGCGCCGGCCGGACCGCCGGTGCGCAAATAGGCGGATGTAACGAAGTAGTGGGTGTACGATCAGCGCGGAACAACGAGACTGTTATGACGAGAAAAAAAATCCTGGGCTCACATGTAAAACGCCTGTTGTCGGGCGTGTCTGACCATGGACGCAAGCATTTGACCGAAGTCGAGACCGATCTGATCCAGACCGGCCTGCTGCTGGAGGAGGCGATCGAAAAGCTGTCCTTCAATTTCATGGCCATCCATCAGGCGGTCGAGGCCGAGCAGGCGACGATCCAGCTGCTGCTCGACGGCGGCACCGCCACGCCCGAGCAGCGCAGCCAGCTGGAAGCCCTGCAGGGCCAGGTGGGCGGCTATGTCAACGCCGCCATCACCAGCCTGCAATTCCAGGACATGACCAGCCAGCTGCTCGACCGCACCCTCAAGCGGGTGACCGGCCTGCGCGAATTCCTCGGCACCCTGGGCGCGCACGGCGCCGAGATGCTGCCCGAGAGCGACAACGAGGAAATCGTCGCGCTGCTGGGCAAGGTCAGCATGGCGCTGGCGATCCAGAGCCTGGAGCTGCGCAGCGTGCTGCGCAAGGCCGTCAGTCAACAACACCTGGAGAGCGGCGACATCGAATTATTCTGAACGCCGCAACCTGCCGATTGATACCAACGGGGCGCGTGTCCCGCATTTAATGAGTGAGAGCAAAGATGGCCAAGACAATACTTGCAGTTGATGATTCCAGTTCCCTGCGCCAGATGGTGGCCTTCAGCCTGAAGGCCGCCGGCTACCTGGTGGTGGAAGCGGTGGACGGCCAGGACGGCCTGGAAAAAGCCAAGCTGCAAAGCGTCGACCTGGTGCTGACCGACCAGAACATGCCGCGCATGGACGGCTTGCAGCTGATCAAGCTGCTGCGCGAACTGCCGACCTACCAGAAGACCCCTATCCTGATGCTGACCACCGAATCGTCCGACGAGATGAAAGCCAAGGGCCGCGCCGCCGGCGCCAATGGCTGGCTGGTCAAGCCTTTCGATCCGCAGCGGCTCATCGAGGTGGTGAAGAAGGTCATCGGCTGATAAGGCGCATGCAATGAAGCTGAGCGAAACTTACGGAGTATCCCCATGACCATCGATATAAGCCAGTTCTTCCAGGTCTTTTTCGATGAGGCCGAGGAGCTGCTGGCTGAAATGGAGCGCCTGCTGCTGGCGGTCGACGTCGCGCAGCCGGACGCCGAAGACCTCAACGCGATCTTCCGCACCGCCCATTCCGTCAAGGGCGGCGCCTCCACGTTCGGCGTGACCGACATGACCGAGGTGACCCACATCCTCGAGACCCTGCTCGACCGCGTGCGCAAGGGCGAGATGGCGCTGACCTCGGAGCACGTGGACGCCTTCCTGGCGGCCAAGGACATCCTCAAGATGCAGCTCGACGGCCACCGCCACGGCAGCACGGTCGACCAGGACGCGGTCGGCGACGTGCGCATGATGCTGCAGTCGCTGGCGCAGGACGTGCCGCTGGCGGCCATGGCCGCCGTGGCGCCGTCGTTCCACGCGGCCGAGGCCAAGGTGGTCGACCACAGCGGCGGACGCCGCTACCGGCTCGAGCTGCCGGTCATGGTGCACCGCGAAGTGACCGCCCTGGGCGCCGAGCTGGGCCTGATGGGCCATGTGTCGATCACGCCGCTCGACAAGGAGCGCAACGCCATGCTGGTCACCACCCACGAGAGCCTGGACGACATCATCGCCATCTGCTCCTTCGTGCTGAACCCGGACGACATGGTGGTGACCGAGCTGCCGGCGCTGGACGCCAAACAGGCGCGCCTGGAAAACGCCGAGCGCTCCAAGGTCGAGCAGGACCTCGGCTACGGCTTCTTCGACGAGGCCGAGCTGCATCCGGCCGCCGCCGGTACCGATGGCTACGGCTTCTTCCAGCCGCTCGACGAGATCCGCGCCGCCGCCCAGGCCGGCAGCGAGGACGCCCAGGGCTATGGCTTCTTCCAGCCGGTCGAGCAGATCCGCGCCGCCGCCGGCATCGTCATCGAGGCGCCGGCCGTGCAGCAGGCCGCCGCCGACGAGGAAAAGAAGACCGCCAAGAAGGAAGAGAAGGGCGGCGCCGGCCCCGGCGCCGAATCGTCGTCGATCCGCGTGTCGATCGAGAAGGTGGACCAGCTGATCAACCTGGTGGGCGAGCTGGTCATCACGCAGGCGATGATCGAGCAGCGCGTCGACACGCTCGACCCGATGGTGCACGAGCGCCTGTTGAACAGCGTCAGCCAGCTGACCCGCAACACCCGCGACCTGCAGGAAGCGGTGATGTCGATCCGCATGATGCCGATGGACTTCGTGTTCTCGCGCTTCCCGCGCATGGTGCGCGACCTGGCGGCCAAGCTGGGCAAGAAGGTCGACTTCATCACCAACGGCGCCGCGACCGAGCTCGACAAGGGCCTGATCGAGCGCATCGTCGATCCGCTGACCCACCTGGTGCGCAACTCCATCGACCACGGCATCGAGATGCCCGAGGTGCGCCGCGCCGGCGGCAAGAGCGACGCCGGCCGTTTGTTCCTGTCGGCCTCCCACCAGGGCGGCAACATCATCATCGAGGTGTCGGACGACGGCGGCGGCCTGAACCGGGAACGCATCCTGGCCAAGGCCGAGCAGAACGGCCTGCCGCTGCACGAGAACATGAGCGACGCCGAGGTCTGGCAACTGATCTTCGCGCCCGGCTTCTCGACCGCCGAGCAGGTCACCGACGTCTCCGGCCGCGGGGTCGGCATGGACGTCGTCAAGCGCAACATCACCGCCATGGGCGGGGTGGTCGACATCCGCTCGGCCAAGGGCTTCGGCACCACCATCTCGATCTCGCTGCCGCTGACCTTGGCGATCCTGGACGGCATGTCGATCCGGGTCGGCGAGGAGGTCTACATCCTGCCGCTGGGCTTTGTCATCGAATCGCTGCAGCCGGCGCCGGAAGACGTCAAGGAAATCTCCGGCAAGGGCCGGGTCATCAAGGTGCGCGGCGAATACCTGCCGCTGGTGCCGCTGTACCAGATGTTCGGCATCGCCCCGCGCTACACCGACCCCTGCCAGGGCATCGTGGTCATCATCGAGACCGACGGCCGCAAGGCCGGCCTGTTCATCGACGACCTGGTCGGCCAGCAGCAGGTGGTGGTCAAGAACCTCGAATCGAATTACCGCAAGGTGGCCGGCATCTCCGGCGCCACCATCCTGGGCGACGGCGGCGTGTCGCTGATCCTCGACGTGGCCGCCCTGATACGTTCATCCCGTCAGCTCGCTGACGAACAGATTTTTAGCTAATCCCACCAAGGAAATCATCATGGCAGACGTACTAACCACCGGGGCCAACGAGATCGCCGGCCACGAATACCTGGCGTTCACGCTCGGTTCGGAGGAATACGGCATCGACATCCTCAAGGTGCAGGAAATCCGCGGTTACGAAACGGTGACCCGGATCGCCAACGCCCCCGCCTTCATCAAGGGCGTGATCAATCTGCGCGGCATCATCATCCCGGTGGTCGACATGCGCATCAAGTTCAACCTGGGCGAGCCGGTGTACGACCAGTTCACCGTGGTCATCATCCTCAACATCGGCGGGCGCATCGTCGGCATGGTGGTCGACTCGGTGTCGGACGTGACCACGCTCACGCCCGAGCAGGTCAAGCCGGCGCCGGAAATGGGCACCGCCTTCAGTTCCGACTACATGATTGGACTGGGCACCATTGATGAGCGTATGCTGATCCTGGTGAACATCGACAAACTGATGTCGAGCGCCGAGATGGGCTTGATGGAACAAATCGCGGCCTAGACCACGCCGCGGCAAGCAATGACGGCAGCGCCCAACAGAGTGCGCGCCAGAGTACCCACACGATAACGGGGTCCGCAGGCAGTTCCCGGCGGACGATAGAACAGACGGCATAGGGGAGAAAACACCATGAATTTACGCGACTTCAAAATTGGCGCACGACTGCGCATCGGCTTCGGCAGCATCCTGGCGATCCTGGTGGCGATGGTCTTGATGACCAACTACCTCAACTACAGCAACAAGAACAAGCTGACCCAGGGCCTGGAATTGTCGAACGCCAAGAACCTGCAGGCCGGCACGATGAAGAGCTCGATGCTCGAGACCGGCATCGCCATGCGCAACATCGGCCTGCAATCGGACGTCAGCCTGATGCAGAAGGAAGAGCAAAAGGTCAAGGACCAGCGCGCCCGCTACGACAAGGCGCTGGCCGACCTCAAGGCGCTCGGCCTGAACGACGCCGAGAAGAAGGCGCTGGCCGACATCGCGGCGCTGGACGCCGACGTCGACAAGGCCTTCAAGGAAGCCATCGGCCAGGTGCTGGCGTTTAACAGCGAAGGCGCGGCCAAGGTCATTTCCGGCCGCATCGACCCGCTCAACCAGCAGACCCTGACCCTGATCAACAAACTGGTCGACATGCAGCGCGCCTACGCCAAGGACGTGATGGACGGTTCCGTCACCGCCGACCGCAGCCTGATGATGGTGCTGTTCGTGCTCGGCGCGGTGGCCGTGGCGCTGGGCGTGGTGTGCGCCATGGTCATCACCCGCTCGATCACCGTGCCGCTGTCGGGCGCGGTCGAGGTGGCGCAGAAGGTGGCGGCCGGCGAGCTGACCTCGCAAGTCCAGGTCGAAGGCCGGGACGAGACCAGCGAACTGCTGCAGGCGCTCAAGGACATGAACGACAGCCTGGCCAAGACCGTTGGCGACGTCCGCACCGGCACCGAGCTGATCTCGACGGCCTCGCAGGAAATCGCCTCCGGCAACGCCGACCTGTCGGCGCGCACCGAGTCGCAGGCCAGTTCGCTGGAGGAGACCGCCTCGTCGATGGAGGAACTGACCTCCACCGTCAAGCAGAACGCCGACAACGCCCGCCAGGCCAACCAGCTGGCCGTGACCGCGTCGTCGGTGGCGGAAAAGGGCGGCGCCGTGGTCTCGCAAGTGGTCGAGACCATGGGCTCGATCAAGGCCAGCTCCAGCAAGATCGTCGACATCATCGGCGTGATTGATGGGATCGCATTCCAGACCAACATCCTGGCGCTGAACGCGGCCGTCGAGGCGGCCCGCGCGGGCGAGCAGGGCCGCGGCTTCGCGGTGGTCGCTTCCGAGGTGCGCAACCTGGCGCAGCGCTCGGCCGGCGCCGCCAAGGAAATCAAGGAACTGATCGGCGACTCGGTCAACAAGGTCGACGCCGGCAGCAAGCTGGTCGACGAGGCCGGCCAGACCATGGGCCTGATCGTCACCTCGATCCGCCAGGTGGCCGACATCATGGGCGAGATCACCGCCGCCACCCAGGAACAGAGCAACGGTATCGAGGAAGTCAACCAGGCCATCACCCAGATGGACGAGATGACCCAGCAGAACGCCGCGCTGGTGGAGCAGGCCGCCGCCGCCGCCGAGAGCATGCAGGAACAGGCCGAGATGCTGGCGCAGGCGGTCAGCATCTTCAAGCTGAACCAGGACGACGCCCGCCGTCCGGCCGCCCGCGCGGCCGTGCCGGCGCCGCGTCCGGCGCCGGTGGTGAGCAGCCGCCCGGCCGCGCGTCCGGCGGTGGCTGCCGCCAAGCCGGCCGCGCCCAAGAAGCTGGCCAGCGCCGCGCCGGCCGCCGGCGACGAGTGGGAAGAGTTTTAAGCAGTCCGCAGCAAAGCGGCGCCACCGGCGCCGTTGCAGGCATTGTTAGTTTTAAATGAAGGAATACAGAACATGCCGCAACCCAAAGACACCGTCAAAGAGTTTGATTTCAACGCCAAGGACTTCGAACGCGTCCGCGGCCTGATCTACAAACGGGCCGGCATCTCGCTGGCCGACAGCAAGCAAGAGATGGTGTACAGCCGCCTGGCGCGGCGTTTGCGCGCCACCGGCATCGGCTCGTTCGGCAAGTACCTGGACGATCTGGAGGCCGGCCGCCTGGGCGAGGAATGGGAGTCGTTCACCAACGCGCTGACCACCAACCTGACCTCGTTCTTCCGCGAGGCCCACCACTTTCCGCTGCTCGCCGAGCACATCAAGCACAAGCGCGAGGCTATCACCATCTGGTGCTCGGCCAGCTCGACCGGCGAGGAACCGTACTCGATCGCCATGACCGTGTGCGAGGCTTTCAACACGCTCACGCCCAACTGCCACATCATCGCCACCGACATCGACACCAATGTGCTGGCCACGGCCGCCAACGGCGTCTACACCATGGACCGGCTGGAGAAGATGTCGCCGGAGCGCTCGCGCCGCTTTTTCCTCAAGGGCAAGGGCGACCGCGAGGGCATGGCGCGCGTGCGGCCCGAGCTGCGCAACATGATCACCTTCAAGCCGCTCAACCTGCTGGCCGACAGCTGGCCGCTGAGCGGCCAGTTCGACGTGATCTTTTGCCGCAACGTCATGATTTACTTCGACAAAGCCACACAGCGTAAAATACTGTCCCGCTTTGTCCCGCTGATGAAACCGGACGCCCTGCTGTTCGCGGGCCACTCGGAGAATTTCCTCTACGTGTCGGAGTCGCTCAAACTACGCGGCAAGACGGTGTATGAGCTGGACGAACAACACCGTGGCGCTGCCCTCAAAGCAACGCAACGCACATGAGAGTAAAACATGGACCTCGAACAATTTGCCACGAACGTATATTTCGATAGAACGTTCGACTGTGAGGCCGCCAAGATCCTGCCGGGCGAGTATTACTTCACCAACAAGGACATGTTGATCGTGACCGTGCTCGGTTCCTGCGTGTCGGCCTGTATCCGCGACCGCGTCACCGGCCTGGGCGGCATGAACCACTTCATGCTGCCCGACGGCGGCAGCGACACCAACAGCCCGGTGTCGGCCTCGGCCCGCTACGGCACCTACGCGATGGAGATCCTGATCAACGACCTGCTCAAGGCCGGCGCCAAGCGCGAGAACATGGAGGCCAAGGTGTTCGGCGGCGGCGCGGTGCTGAAGGGCTTCACCGCCATCAACGTCGGCGAACGCAACGCCGCCTTCGTGCTGAACTTCCTCAAGGTCGAGAAAATCCGCGTGGTGGCCGAGGACTTGAACGACATCCATCCGCGCAAGGTGTATTTCTTCCCGCGCAGCGGCAAGGTGCTGGTCAAGAAGCTGATGCAGACCCACAACGACACCCTGGCCAAGCGCGAGATCGAATACGCCAGCCGCCTGAAGAAGGCGCCGGTGGGCGGCGAGATCGACCTGTTTTAACTTATTTTGAATGTGTAGTCAGGGCCTATTGCCCGGAAAGTAGCGTTTTATGAAGATCAAAGTCCTGATCGTCGACGACTCCGCGCTGATCCGCAGCGTGATGAGCGAGATCATCAACAGCCAGCCCGACATGGAAGTGGTGGGCGTGGCCCCCGATCCGCTGGTCGCGCGCGAGCTGATCAAGCAGACCAACCCCGACGTGCTGACCCTGGACGTCGAGATGCCGAAGATGGACGGCCTCGACTTCCTGGAAAAGCTGATGCGGCTGCGGCCGATGCCGGTGGTGATGGTGTCCTCGCTGACCGAGCGCGGCTCGGAGATCACCATGCGCGCGCTGGAGCTCGGCGCGGTCGACTTCGTCACCAAGCCGAAGATCTCGATCCAGGCCGGCATGCGCGAGTACACCGAGCTCATCACCGACAAGATCCGCGCCGCCTCCAAGGCGCGCGTGCGGGCCCGCACCCTGCCGCAGCCGGGCGCCGACGGCCAGGGCGGGCAAACCCAGCTGCCGCAGCTGCGCAATCCGCTGACCTCGTCGGAAAAGCTGATCATCATCGGCGCCTCCACCGGCGGCACCGAGGCGATCCGCGAATTCCTGATGCAGATGCCGTCCGACTGTCCCGGCATCCTGATCACCCAGCACATGCCGGAAGGGTTCACGCGCTCGTTCGCCAAGCGCCTCGATACACTGTGCAAGATCTCGGTGCAGGAAGCGGCCGGCAACGAGCGGGTGCTGCCCGGCCACGCCTACATCGCGCCCGGCCACTCGCACCTGTACCTGACCCGCAGCGGCGCCAACTACATGACCAGGATCGACCAGGCCGAGCCGGTCAACCGCCACCGGCCCTCGGTCGACGTGCTGTTCCGTTCGGCCGCCCAGTGCGCCGGCAAGAACGCGGTCGGCGTGATCCTGACCGGCATGGGCAAGGACGGCGCGGCCGGCATGCTGGAGATGAAGGGGGCGGGGGCGTATAATTTCGCCCAGGACGAGGCCAGCTGCGTGGTGTTCGGCATGCCGCGCGAGGCGATCGCCATCGGCGCCGCCCACGAGGTGGGAGCCTTGCAAGCGCTGCCCGGCATGGTGCTGGGCTACCTGGCGGCCCACGGCATGCGCGCATTGCGGGTGTAAAAAGCTTTAAATCGTCAAGTGTGACGTTTTACTGCTACTTTGTTCGCCTTAAAGCAACGAAAATGCTATCCTACAACTTGCTGGCACGTAGAACTTATTAACAACCACCGCGTAGAGAAACAACGGAGTAATTCATGGCTGATCCAAAGATGAAATTTTTAGTCGTTGACGATTTTTCGACGATGCGCCGCATTGTCCGGAATCTGTTAAAAGAACTGGGTTATGCCAATGTCGACGAGGCGGAAGACGGCGTGATGGCGCTGGCCAAGCTGCGCGCCGAGACCTTCGACTTCGTCGTGTCCGACTGGAACATGCCGAACATGGACGGTCTGACGATGTTGCAGAACATCCGCGCCGATCCCGCGCTGGCCAAGCTGCCGGTGCTGATGGTGACCGCCGAAGCCAAGAAGGAAAACATCATCGCGGCGGCCCAGGCCGGCGCCAACGGCTACGTGGTCAAGCCGTTCACCGCTGCAACGCTGGATGAAAAGCTGAACAAGATCTTCGAAAAGCTCGGAGCTTGATGATGGTTGAGCAACAAAGCGGCGCCATCGCGGCTGCGGTGGAGCCGAATGAAGAGTTTTTGTCGCGCATCGGTCACATGACGCGCGCCTTGCATGAAAGCCTGCGCGGCCTGGGCCTGGACAAATTGATCGAGAAAGCGGCGTCGGACATCCCGGACGCGCGCGACCGGCTGGACTACGTGGCGCGCCTGAGCGAAGACGCGGCGCAGAAGGTGTTGAACGCCACCGACGCCGCCAGTCCCTTGCAGGACCAGATCGCCGGCGACGCCAGGCAATTGAGCGCCTCGTGGAACGGCCTGCTGGCGGCCGGCGCCTCGGACCAGCAGTGGCGCGCGCTGGCGCAGCAAACCGTCGCCGCGCTGGACGGCGCATCGGCCGGGACCTCGCAGACCAAGGCGCATCTGATGGACATCATGATGGCGCAGGACTTCCAGGACCTGACCGGACAGGTGATCAAGAAGGTCACGTCGATCGCGCAGAACCTCGAAAAGCAGCTGGTGCAGATGCTGATCGACTTTGCGCCCGAACAGATGAAGAAGGAAATCGACAACGGCTTGCTGAACGGACCGCAAATCGATCCGACCCGCGAGAACGTGGTGGCTGACCAGGAGCAGGTGGACGACTTGCTGGATAGTCTGGGCTTCTGATCTGTACCGGCCCGTTCGCCGCGGGCCTACTCCGATACGAGCATCATGCATCAAACCAATTTCCTCGTCCGTGAGCCGCTGCTCGACCCCAAGCAGCGTGTGGTTGGGTATGAACTCTGCTGGCAACGGCAGGGCGCGGCCCCGTCCACGCCGGCCGAGCTCGAATTGCTGCTGGCCTTCGTCGCCGGCCAGATGGTCGACGACGACGGCAACTGGCTGCTGCGCGACAAGACCCTGTTCCTCGAAGCGGTGCCGGCCATGCTGTCGACCGACGCGCTGCACCAGCTGCCGCCGGAACGCACCGTGCTGTCGATCAAGACCTCCGAACTGGCCCAGCCCGACACGCTGGCCGCCGTGCAAGCCTTGCGCGCCGGCGGCGTCGGCATCCTGCTGCGCGAGGCCGACCTGGCCCGCATCGGCGCCCGCCTGCCGACCATCGCCTCGTATGTGGAAGTGCGCTTTTCCGGCGCCGACGTCGGCAGCCAGGCGCGCTCCTATGCGGCGCTGAAGCAGTCGGCGGTGGCGATGGTGGCGCGTCCGGTCAGCAACTGGGCCGATTTCGACGCTTGCGCCGCGCTTGGCCTGAACGCCTTCGTCGGCAAGCTGCACCTGACGCCGCGCCCCAGCAGCGACAGCAAGGGCATGAACCCGGCCCAGACCATCATCATGCAGCTGATGCAGATGGTGCGCCAGAACGCCGACCTGCCGCAGCTGGAGGCGGTGCTCAAGCGCGACGCCACGCTGTCCTACAAGCTGCTGCGCTTCATCAACTCGGCCGGCTTCGGCGCCGGGCGCGAGATCCAGTCGCTCAAGCAGGCGCTGACGCTGCTGGGCTACACGCCGCTGTACCGCTGGCTGACCTTGCTGCTGGCCACGGCCAGCACCTCGGGCTATTCGCCGGTGCTGCTGGAGACGGCGGTGGTGCGCGGCCGCCTGGCCGAGCTGCTGGCGCTGGCGGCGCTGGGCAAGGGCGAGGCGGAAAACGTCTTCGTGGCCGGCATGTTCTCGCTGCTGGACCGGCTGCTGGGCATCGCCATGGAGGAAGTGCTGGCCAACATCCAGCTGTCCGACGACGTGGTCGCCGCGCTGCTGACACGCAGCGGCAAGTACGGGCCCTACCTGGCGCTGGCCGAGGCCTGCGAACTCAATTCCGACCTGGTGGCCTCGCTGGCCGCCTCCCTCAAGCTGAGCCCGGAAGAGGTCAACCAAGCCCACCTGTCGGCGCTGGCCTGGGCCCAAAACGTCGCGGCCTGATCGGTCGCAAGCGGCGCCGGCGCGGGCGTTGACAGCGCCGATGGCGAGGCGGATGATCGGCCCATGAACGCCAATTCCGACAAAGACTATATCGACGCCAAGGTGTCGTCGTTCGACGCCAAGCTCGATGCCGGGCTAGCTGCCACCAACGCCAAGATCGACGCCACCAACGCCAAGCTCGATGCCGGGCTTGCTGGCACCCACGCCAAGATTGATGCCGGGTTCGCCGCCGTCGACGCCAAGTTCGAGGCCACCGACGCCAAGCTCGCAGCCATCGTTGCGATGATGATAGAGACGCGCGCGGCGCTGGAGGCGAAAATCGACAGCGCTTTCGAACGGGCGACGTCGCAGTCCGTCAAATGGATGGTGGGCGTGCTGGTCGCGGCGATCACTATCGTGGTGACGGTCATGACCTTCGTGCTGAATAATGCGATCCCCAAGGCGCAGCCAACCGCCGCTGCGCCGCCGGCCATGGTCATCCAGCTGCCGCCCCAGGGCGTCACCGTGTTGCCGGTGGCGCCCGCAGCGCCCCCCAAGCCTTAAATCTCCAGATTGTCGATCAAACGGGTCGAGCCCAGCTTGGCCGCGGCCAGCACCACCAGCGGCGTGCCTTGCGCCAGGTCGCCGGCGCTCGGCGGCTGCAGGTCGATGCGGCGGCGGATCGAGATGTAGTCCGGCTGCCAGCCGCGCTGGGCCAGGTCGTCCATCGCCTTGTGCTCCAGCTGGAACACGTCGAGGTGGCCGGCGCGCACTTCGGCCGCGACCGAGTTCAGGCTCTGGTACAGGGCCGGCGCCTCGGCGCGCTCGGCCGGCGACAGGTACATATTGCGCGACGACAGCGCCAGGCCGTCGTCGGCGCGGTAGGTCTCGGCGGCGATGATCTCGGTCGGCAGCGCGAACTGACGGCTCATGTTACGCACGATCATCAGCTGCTGGTAATCCTTCTTGCCGAACACCGCCACGCGCGGCTGCACGCAGGAGAACAGCTTGAGCACCACGGTGGTCACGCCGGTGAAGAAGCCGGGACGGAACTCGCCCTCCAGCGTGTTGCCCAGGTCGTCGGGCGGGCGCACGCGGAATTCCTGCGGCTCCGGATACAGGTCTTTCTCGGTCGGCGCGAACAGCACGTACACGCCTTCCTTCTCCAGCTTCTCGACGTCGGCCTGGAAGGTGCGCGGGTATTTGTCGAAGTCCTCGTTCGGGCCGAACTGCAGGCGGTTGACGAAGATCGACGCCACCACCGGGTCGCCGTGCTTGCGCGCCAGGCGCATCAGCGACAGGTGGCCTTCGTGCAGGTTGCCCATGGTCGGGACGAAAGCGGTGCGCAGTTGGCCGCTGAGTTGGTCGCGCAATTCTTCTATGGAGGTGACGATTTTCATGTCGTGGTCGCTCTGGACGTAATGGGAATGGGGGATTCAGGCAGGCGAGTACGCCAGCCGCACGTAGATGGGCGCGAACGGCTCGGCCTGGGTAATTTCGATCAGCGTTTCCTTGGCCAGCTCCAGCAGCGCGACAAAGTTCACCACCACCACCGGCACGCCGCCGGCGATGTCGAACAGGTCGGCGAACTCGACGAAGCGGCTCGATTGCAGGCGCCGCAGGATGCCGGTCATGTGCTCGCGCACCGACAGTTCCTCGCGGCTGATCTTGTGGTGCTGGGTCAGCTTGGCGCGCTTCATCACGTCCAGCCAGGCTTGCTGCAAGTCGATCGCCTCGACCTCCGGCCAGGCCGGCACCAGGCTTTGCTCGATGAAGATCTGGGTGCGGACGAAATCGCGGTCCAGCTGCGGGATCGTGTTCAGGTCGTAGGCGGCCAGTTTGATCTGCTCGTATTCCAGCAGGCGGCGCACCAGCTCGGCGCGCGGGTCGTCGCTCTCGATGTCGAGCTCGGACTGGCGCTGCGGCAGCAGCATGCGCGACTTGATCTCGATCAGCATGGCCGCCATCAGCAGGTACTCGGCGGCCAGCTCCAGGTTGGACAGGCGGATCTGGTCGACATATTTCAGGTACTGCAGCGTCAGCTGCGCCATCGGGATGTCGAGGATGTTGAAGTTTTGCTTGCGGATCAGGTAGAGCAGCAAGTCCAGCGGACCTTCGAAGGCGTCGAGGAAGATTTCCAGCGCGTCCGGCGGGATGTACAGGTCGTTGGGCATCTTGAGCAGCGGCTCGCCGTACAGGCGGGCGAGGGCGGCCACTTCGGTGGTCACGGCGACCGCCTCGGCGGCTGCCTCGGAGGCACCAGCGCCGGCCGCGTCGGCCGCGTCGCTCAAGGCCTCGGGCGACGGCAGTGCCGTCGCCTCGGCGATGCCGTGGTCGGCCACAGTCGGCTGGGCTTCAGCCGTATCGTCTGGCAACATCCTTGCCGCCCCGGTGCTTAGACTTTGTTCTGATAAACGTAAGCTTGTTGCTTGATGGCCGATTTCAGCTGGCGCTCCTGCTCATCCAGCGACACCGGCGGACGATCCCACAGCAAGGCGCGGCCTTGTTGCTGGCCAGCTTCCATGCCCGGATTCTTTTCCTTCAGCGCCTTGATGAACAGGGTGTGCTCGGATTCGTACATCGAATGTTGTTTGGAGAGTTTCATATTTTTTAAGTGGGTGGATCAGCAACGCGTATTTTACCGCGCCGCGACGGCCGGCGGTGATTCTATCGTTGGCCGCCGCGTCCGCCGGGGCTAGAGGGTGTGCAAAAAGTGGTCGATGATGCTTTGCTTGATGTGCGGCGCCAGCTCCTGGCTGAAACCGTGGCCGGTCGGGTAGCTGTCGTGCGTGACCGCGTGCGGGTAGTGTTGCGCCTTCAACTCAGCGGCGATATCGTTGGACATCTGGAAAGACGGCCAAATCTGGTCGTTTTGCGCCGAAATCAGCAGGATAGGGCCGTTGATCTTCTCCACCGCGATGCGCGCCTGGCGCACGACCTGCTGCTGGTCCAGCGCCGCCAGGAAGCGGCCGACCTGGGGCAGCGCCTGGTCCTGCGTGGGACTCATGGCCGGGACATCCTTGCCCTGCCATGTCCAGGCCGACTTCGGCAGGGTGCGGCCGAACCAGGCCACCGAGCTGGGCGTGGTCACCACCACCGACTTGATGCGCTGATCGATGGACGCCACCAGCAAGGCCGCTTCGGCGCCGCGCGAGCCGCCGACGAAGCCGATGCGCGTGGCGTCCACTTCGGGCTGGGTCTGCAGAAAGTCCAGGGCGCGGATGAAATATTCCAGCGGAATCTGGTCCAGCGTGGCCGGCAGCCCCGACGCGCTGAAATACGCCAGCCCCAGCACGGCGATACCGTGCGGGGCCATCATCTGGCCATTGGCGTCGCCGGTGCCCAGCCCGCCCTCCGAACCGCCGATCGCCACCACGACGGGCACTTTGGCGGCTGTCTTGGGCAAGTACAGATGGGCCACCAGGTCGCGGTAGACCACCTGCCGCATCTCAACCTCGTAGCCCGCAGCGCGCGCCATTCCGAAAAAAGATACATACAGTATCAAAATACCCATCACTATGCGTTGCATCGCGTTCCCCGGTATGATTGCATGCCTAGGCAAATCAGCAAGGCGCCATGCTAGCAGTGCGATGGCATAGCAGCAATTCATTTCTCAACAACTGTCCACCCTCGATGACCCAGCGCCTGACGCCCCGCACCGTATTCCTGCTGACCCTGCCGCCGCTGCTGTGGGCCGGCAACTCCATCGTCGGCCGCCTGGTGCACGCGCAACTGCCACCGGTGCTGCTCAACTTCCTGCGCTGGGCGCTGGCGGCCGCCATCCTGCTGCCGCTGGCCGGGCCGGTGTTCGGACGGGCGGCGGGCATGTGGCGCTACTGGAAGCAGTATGCGTTGCTGGGCCTGCTCGGCATCGGCTTGTACAACACCTTGCAGTACATGGCGCTGCAAACCTCGACGCCGATCAACGTCACCCTGGTGGCCTCCGGCATGCCGGTGTGGATGATGCTGACCGGCTGGCTGTTCTTCGGCGTGCCGGTCGGCCGGCGCCAGGTGGCCGGCGCCGTGCTGTCGATCGCCGGCGTGCTGCTGGTGCTGGCGCGCGGGGAGTGGGAGCATCTGCTGGCGCTGCGGCTGGTGGCGGGCGACCTGTTCATGATCCTGGCCACCATCGCCTGGTCGCTGTACAGCTGGCTGCTCACGCGCGCGCGCGAACCGGCCGCGCTGCGCGCCGACTGGGCCGGCTTCCTGCTGGCCCAGGTGGCGTTTGGCGTGCTGTGGTCGGGCGGCTTCGCGCTGGGCGAGCAGGCGCTGGGCGCGATGCCGGTGCAATGGAGCTGGACCCTGGCGGCCGCGCTGGCCTATGTGGCGGTCGGGCCGGGTGTGATCGCCTTCCGCTGCTGGGGCGAGGGCGTGCAGGCGGCCGGGCCGTCGGTCGGCGCCTTCTTCGTCAACCTGACGCCCTTGTTCACCGCCGTGTTGTCGGCCGCCTTCCTGGGCGAGGCGCCGCACGGCTACCACGTGGCGGCGTTTGCGCTGATCGTCGGCGGCATCGTGGTGTCGGCGCGGCGCTAGCGCAAGAAATATTGACGGAACGTAACAAGCCACAAAACCGGCCGCCTTACACTGCAGCTTCGCCATCACCCAGCGGAGCGACATCATGCGGCATTGTCCATACAACCCCAGCGGCATCCTGGCGGCAGCGGCCCTGATCGGCGCCGCGCTGCCGTGGCAAGCGGCGCAAGCCGTCGATGCCAGCGTGCGTGACGCGCTTGCGCCCGGCTTGCTGGGCCTCTATCCCAGCGACCGCTTCAAGCTGGCGACCGGCCGCTGCCAGGATTGCGCCGCGCCCGGTCAGGCGCTGTGGTACTTCAGCGACGACATGATCGCCGTGGCCAAGGCCGATGGCGCCGGCTATGCGCCCCGGCAGCGGGCCCAGGAGGACGTCAAGACCTGGCTGGCCGCTGCCGGCGGGCGCGCGCGCGACCAGGCGCCGCCGCTGGTGTGGATAGGTTCGCCCCATGTGGCCGAGGGCCGGCTGGAGCCCGATGCGCGGCTGGCACGCGCCGGCGGCGCCGCGCCCCTGAATGTCGAGTTCACCCCCAGGCTATCGACCAACCGCTCGTATGTGGACCGCAGCAGCCTGACGTTTTTTTCCGGCGGCGAGGTCAAGGCCCGTGGCGCGCTGACCGAGGAACGCTTCGTGATGCGCACGCTGTGGCCCAAGCGCTACGCGCTCGGCGCGGCCGCGCCCAGCGCGCCGCTGGCCGCTGGCGAGACCATCGAAAGCCTGGTCCGCGCCCAGCACGGCGGCGCCACCGCGCCCTACGCCAGCCGGACCCTGTGGCGCCGCGACGGCGGCCGCGCGCCCCTGCCGCTGGCGGGCAAGCCGGTGCTGGCCTTCATGCTCAACGGCGCGCAGGGCGACGACGATGAATCCTATGGCGGCCACTTCGCCGTCGCCACCGGCCGCTTCGGGGCCGCCGGCGAATGGGACAACTGGCTGGTGAACAATTTCTACAGCCTGGCCTCGATCAGCGAAAAAGGCATCGTCGCGGCTATCCTGCCGATGGACGCCTACATGGGTGACCTCAACAGCGGCCAGGCCTGGTACCGCCCATCCTACATGCTGGTGGCGGTGCTGAAAGACCAGCGCGCGCCCGCCCTGGTCCAGGAGGCGATCGGCCGCGTGTTCAACCACTTCTACCGGCAGGATTTCCATTACCGCCACGCCAGCACCAATTGCGCCGGCATCAACGTCGAAACCCTGCGCACGCTCGGCTGGAACATACCGCGCCTGGGTGGCGAAAGCCCGCTGAAGGCCGCGGTGGCCCTGCCATACATGGCGTTGAAGGAAGTCAGCCTGGCCAGCGGCCAGAGCGCCTACGACTACCTGAAGACCGAGCGCACCGAGTTGCTGCCCTTCGTCGCCTTCGACACCATTGCCGACGATTTGCTCAAGCGCCTGGCGGTGCCGGGCAGGGCGGCCGGCGGCACGCTGGAGGCGCAGCTGGGCGCGGACCTGGAGGCGCTGCTGTTCGTGCGGATACCGCAGTTCCCGTCGTCGCGCGCCTTGGGCCACGATCCCGTATTGTCGCTGCGCGAATACCAGCAGCGCGCCCCGGCCAACCGCGCGGACTGGAAGATCGTGCCGGTGGCGCCGCGTGTGCTGCCCGCGGCGTTCAAGGATGGCGCCGCGCCCGGCGAGCGCAAACCGCCGTCGGTGATCGCGACCTGGCTCTGGTTCGGTGTTGCGGCGGTGACGGCGATGGCGCTGCTCATACGTTGCCGCCGCTGGCTCGCTAGTCGCCGGCCGCCAGCTTGAGCGCGTCGATAAACACGCGCACCTTTTGCGGCAGGTGCGGCGTGGCCGGGAACACGGCGTGGATGTCGCCCTCCGGCAGCGACCATTCCGGCAGCAGCCGCACCAGCCGGCCTGCCGCCAGGTCTTCCCGCACCGAAAACCAGGTGGCGCGCAGCAGGCCGTCGCCGGCCAGCGCGGCGGCGCGGCAAGCGGGGGCGGTGTTGGTCGAGAACACGATGTTGCGCATCCGGACTTCACTCTGCTGGCCGGCGCCGTCCACCAGCGTGAAGCTGTTCGGCTGCGTCAGCACCGTCAGCGAAATGTAGGGCAACTGGGCCAGCGCTTGCGGATGCTCCGGCATGCCGTAGCGCGCCACGAACTCCGGGCTGGCCACCAGCAGCCGCACCATGCGGCCGATGCGCGCCGCCATATAGCCCGAATCGGCCAGCTTGCCCAGCCGCACCGTCACATCGATGCCCTCGGCGATCAGGTCGATCAGGCTGTCGCCGCACAGCAGTTCCACCTTCAGCGCCGGGTAGCGCAGCCGCAATTGCGACAGCACCGGCGCCACCACCATCACCCCGTAGTCGATCGGCGCGGCCACCCGCAGCGTGCCCTGCGGGACGGCGCGGCCGCTGCGGGCGTGCTCGATGGCCAGCTCGGCCTGCTGCAACAGCTGCCGGCTGGCGTCGTAGAAGTCGCGCCCGGCCTCGGTCAGCGACAGCTTGCGGGTCGAGCGCAGCAGCAGGCCGACGCCGACCTCGGCCTCCAGCAACTGCATATGCTTGCTGACCATGGACTTGGCCAGTCCCAGGCGCTCGGCGGCGGCCGTCAGCGAGCCGGCGTCCACCACGGCGACGAAGGTGATCAGGCGGTTCAGGTTGACGGTGCTTAAATCGGCCATGGCGTGTGCGAAGAATGATTGTCCACCTAGAGTGAACTTAGTATCCGGTTTTGTCCAGCTTATCAGCACGATCGCCGCTCAATATACTGGCCAGACCATCCATCCTCGCAGGAGATTGATCATGAAACTATACGGCTCCCCCCTTTCCGGCCACACCCACCGCGTGCGCTTGTTCCTCAGCCTGTTGAACGTGCCGTACGAATTCGTCCAGCTCGACATGCGGGCCGGCGAGAACCGCACGCCCGAGCATCTGGCGCGCAGCCCCTTCGGCGAAATACCGGTACTGGAAGACGGCGACGTGACCTTGCCCGATTCGACCGCGATCCTGGTCTACCTGGCCTCGAAATACGACGACAGCGGCCGCTGGCTGCCGCGCGAACCGCTGGCGGCGGCCACGGTGCAGCGCTGGCTGTCCAACGCTTCGGGCAAGATCGCCTACGGCCCGTGCGTAGCGCGGCTGGTGGTGGCGTTCGGCATGCCGTTCGATCACGAGCGCGCCAAGAGCATCGCGGTGCGGCTGTTCGACGCGATGGAGCTGGAACTGGCCGGCCGCCGCTACGCGCTGGGCGATCAGCCCAGCATCGCCGACGTCGCAGCATTCAGCTACATCGAGCATGCGCCGGAAGGCGGCGTCTCGCTCAAGCCCTATCCGAACATCCGTGCCTGGCTGGCCAACGTCCGCGCCTTACCCGGCTTTGTGCCGATGGTCGCCACGGCGTGCGGCCTGGCGCCCGAAACCTATTGAGCGGAGGCCATCATGAACGCCACACCTTTCCATGCGGGCGAACTGGCGATCCAGCAGCGCGTGGGCGTGCGCGAGCAGATGGCCGGCGCCGGCGCGGCCGGTGTGCGCGACTACATGCCGGACCAGCATCGCCAGTTCTTCGGCGAGCTGCCGCTGTTCTTCATCGGCGCGCTGGATGGCGCGGGGCAGCCGTGGGCCACCATGCTGGTCAACGATGCGGGCTTCGTCTCGACGCCGGATGCGCGCACGCTGCATATCGCCGGCGGCATGCTGGCCGGCGATCCGCTGCAAGGCCAGCTGCGCGAGGGCGCCCACATCGGCGGGCTGGGACTGGTGCCGACCACGCGGCGGCGCAACCGCGTCAACGGCGTGATCGCTGCGATTGACGAAGCCGGCATGCGGGTGGCGGTGACGCAGAGCTTCGGCAACTGCCCGCAGTACATCCAGGACCGGGTACAGACGCCTGTGCCGGCCGCGCCTGTGCCTCAGGTGCTGCGCGCCGCCGTGTTGAGCGCGCAGGACCGCGAGCTGATCGCCCGCGCCGACACCTTTTTCATCGCCAGCGCCAACCTGGAGACCGAATCGGGGCGGGGCGTCGATGTCTCGCATCGCGGCGGCCGGCCCGGCTTCGTGCGGGTGGACGACGAGCGCACGCTGACGTCGCCCGAATTCGTTGGCAACTTCTTCTTCAACACGATGGGCAACCTGCTCGGCTATCCGCGCGCGGGCTTGCTGTTCATCGACTTCGAACGCGGCGACATGCTGCATGTGGCGGTGGAGGCGGAGATCATCTGGGAAGGCGCGCAACTACGGGCCTTTGCCGGCGCCGAGCAGCTGCTGCGCTTCCATGTGCGCGAAGTGGTGCGCAATGTGGGCGCGCTGCCGTTCCGCTGGAGCGCTCCCAAGCCTGCCGCGCAAGTGGCGCGCACCGGCGTGTGGGAGGAGGCGGACCGCGTGCTGCAAGCGGCCGCGCTGACCAGCGCCTGGCGGCCCTACACCGTCACCGACGTGGTGCGGGAGAGCGCCACGGTGCGATCGTTCCATCTGGAGCCGGCCGACGGCATGGGCGTGGCCGCGCATGTGCCGGGCCAGTTCATTTCGCTGCGCGTGCCGGTGGACGATGCGTCGCGCATCCGCAGCTACACCCTGTCCGACGCGCCGAACGGCCGCAGCTATCGCATCAGCGTCAAGCGCGACGGCGCCGTATCCGGCTGGCTGCATGACCATCTGGCGCCGGGAGCGCGCATCGAACTGCTGGGGCCAGGTGGCGATTTCACGTTCGAGCAGGGCACGCGGCGGCCGGCGGTGCTGCTGTCGGCCGGCATCGGCATCACGCCGATGATCGCGATGCTGAACGGTCTGCTGGTGAACGGCAGCCGCACGCGGCACCGTCATCCCATCTACTTTTTCCACGGCGCCCGTAACCGCGACGAGCACGCGTTTGCCGAACGCCTGCAAACGCTGGCTGCGGGGCATCGCAACCTCAACGTCCACATACGCTACAGCGGCGGCGAGGCCGAGGCCAGCGACATCGCCAACTGGCAGTCCAGCGCCGGCCGCATCGACCTCGATTGGTTGAGGTCCCAGCTGTCGTTTGATGATTACGATTTCTACCTGTGCGGCCCTGCCGCGTTCATGCAGCAGATGTATGACGGTTTGCGCAGCCTGAACATCGCCGATGCGCGCATACGCTTCGAGGCGTTCGGTCCGGCCAGCGTGCGGCGCGATGCGCCAGCGGCCACCAGCATTGCCAAGCCGACCGCGCCGGTGCCGGTGCAGTTTGCGCAATCGGGCATGGCTGCGCTATGGGACGGCAGCGCCGGCAGCCTGCTGGAGCTGGCCGAAGCCAAGGGCGTTCCGGTGGAATCGAGCTGCCGTTCGGGGCAATGTGGCTCGTGCGCGGCTGGCCTGGTCTCCGGCGCCGTCGAATACACGCGCACCTGCGGCGCCGAGCTCGCGGCGGGGCAGGTGCTGATGTGTTCCGCCGTTCCCGCCGCCGGTAGCGCAGCCATCGTGCTGGCGCTGTAACGCCTCAGGGACAGGCGCCGATCACGTAGTAGCCGACCGCCGTTTGCGCCAGCACCGTGGTGAAGAACAGGTTGTCCAGTCCCATGTTCTGGTTGGAACCGTTGGCCAGCGCGTAGCCGCCGCTGTCGTGCGCGCGGCCCGCTTGCACATGGGCGTAGTTGCTGGCGCTGACGGCGGTGCAACTCCACGCCGACGCGGTGGTGACGTTGATCGCCGTCGACAGCGCGCTCTCGCCCGCAGCGCCGACCGCCGACACCGCGAAGCTGTAGCTGGTGCTGGCCGCCAGCCCGCTGGCGGTGTAATTGGTGGCGCTTAGCGGCGACGCGGTCAACTTGGCGCCGTTGCGATACACGTTGTAGCCGGTGGCGCCGTTGACGGCGTTCCAGGCCAGTGCCACCGCGCTGGCGGTCGGCGTGCCCGCGCTCAAGCCGGTCGGTGGCGGCAGCACCGGCGCGCTGCCGACCAGGAATTGCGCCAGCGGGCAGGCGCCCGAAACCTGGCCCAGCGTGTCGGAGGCGGTGACGCCGCCGGTGTAGTAACCGCTGGCGACGTTGTAGCTCTTGCTGAAGCTGGCGCCGCTGCCGGCCGCCGCATCGTTGATCGCGGTAGGACCGTTCAGCTGCACCGCATAACTGCCCACGGCGCCGCTGGCCGTGGCCGCGCCGCTGATGGTGACGCCGCTGCCGCTGATCACCGTGGTGCCGCAGGAAGTCATCACCGGCCCCGGCGTCGTCGAAGCGCGCAGATTATTCTTGAACCAGAAATCCATGACGAAGGCCGGGTAGTTGACCTTGGTGTTGTCGACATAATTGGTGTTCTGGCCGCCGCTGCCGGCCGGCCACGCGTGGCCCATATTGGTCACCGTGATCTCGTGTGTGCGCAGCTTGCCGTTGCTGTCGGTGTAGGGCACGTTGCTGCCTCCGCCCGCCACCGCGACCGCACCGCCCTTGCTATAGCTGCCGCCGTAGGCCAGGCGGATGCCGGCCGTGTCGATCGGGCCGTAGCCCTGCGCCACCGTGAAGTCGGAAGTGCCCCAGACGGCGCCGGCGATCTGCGTGGCGAAGGCGCCGGCGTTGGCGCCGGCCATCGCCTTGCACTGGTTGCCGGCCGTGGTGGCGGTATAACCGGAAGGCACCGCGCCGATCTGCAAGGTAGTGGTGCCCGGCGGCGGCCCGGCATTGATGCCGACGCCGGCGAAGACGTCCGGCGCCAGGCAGCCCAGCACCATGGTCTCGCCGCCGCCCGACGACAGGCCCGTCACATACACCTGCTTGGGATCGATGGCGTACTGCGGATCGTTGACGAAGCGGCTCACCAGGTCGAGCAAGATGGCGTCGTGGCCGGCCGCGCTGCGGGTGTGGGTGGTGTTGGCGTAGTCCCAGCAGTGGTTGTTGTAGACATTGCCGGTGGCGTTGGGCGCAAGGACCACGGCACCGTATTGATTGGCCATCGCCTTCCAGTTGTAGCCGCCGTCGCCGCCGCTGTTGATCACGTCGCCGCCGGCCGTTTGCAGGCAGCCGTGCAGCACCAGCACCAGCGCGCGCTTGCCGCCCAGCGTGGGCTGCGAGGCGGGCCAGTAGAAATAACCGGTGAGGTTGCCGCCGTTGACGCTGTCTGCGGCCCAGGTCTGCTGCGCGCTCCACGTGCCGGGACCGGCCGTCACCGCCTGCGCCGGGCAGGCCGCCGCCAGCAGGATGGTACAGACGATACAGACGAACGCGTGCCCCATCAATCGCTTGATGTTGATAGCCATGATATGTCTCCGTTGTTGTTGGTGGGTGCGCCGGCAGCAGGAAAATAGTAGATCAAAACCGCGCGCGCACGCGCACCCCAGTATTTTTACTGTTGTGCAATCAGCAGGAAAAGGCTCAGCCCAGCGACTTGATGTAGCGGGGATCGATCTGCGCGCAGTAGCCGGCGCAGGCCTGGCGGGCGGCGTTGGCGGCGGCGTGCACCAGCATCTCGGCATTCGAATGGAAGCACATCGAGACGATGATGGCCGGCGGCTCGGGCTGCACCGGCAGTTCGATGAACTCGCCGTTCTTGAGCGAGTCCACCACGAACAGGCTGGGGATGGCGGCAACGCCGTAGCCGTCCTTCACCAGCTGGACGATGGCCGCCACCGACGGCGAGCAGGTGATGCGGGTCTGCTCCAGCGGCACCATCGCCAGGTTGGCCATCTTGCTGACGATTTCCTCGATCATGCGCTGCGGCGCCGTGCCGCGTCCGAAGGTCAGGATGGGCAGGGCCAGCAGGCGCTGGTTCAGGCCTTCCTTGCGCGTGTCGATCAGGCCCTTGCGGGCGATCCAGTGCAGCGGATACACGGCCAGCGCCTCGGAGACGATGTCGCTGCTCTCGACGCCCTCGACCTGGATCACCAGATCGAGCTCGCGCGCGCGCAGGCGCCGCTCCAGCACATTGCTCATGTCGACGGTCAGGTCGACCTCCAGCTCCGGATACATGGTGTTCAACTCGCGGATGTACTGCGCCAGCCAGCTGTGCACCACCGATTCGATCACGCCCACGCGCAGGCGGCCGCGGATCGCGCTGTCCTTCTGCGCCGCCGCCATCAGCCGGCGCGTGGCGTCGACCACCGCCTTGGCGTGGCCCAGCAGGTATTCGGCGTTGGCGGTGAGGCGGAACTCCTTGCTGGCGCGGTCGATCAATTCCGTTTGCAGTTCTTCTTCCAGCGTCTTGATGCGCAGCGAGATGGCGGCCGGCGTGGCGTGCAGCGCGCGGGCGGTGGCGCGGAAGCTGCGCAATTGGGCGAGGGTGACGAAAGTCTCCAGGAAGCGGATGTTCATGGCAAACAAGAATACCTTAACCTGACGCACCAAGATAGCGCAGAGTGGTAAGAAAAACTATACAACAACAGCAAAAATAACTAGATGGCGTGTAGGGTTATTCAAGTTTATTCTTAACTCATGCAAGTTATTCACGATTTGATGAACGAGACCAGCGCCATGACCCCACTCGAATTACGTCACAAAGTACGCAGCGGCGAATTCCGCCTGCCGACCTCCGGCTACTGCGGCGCCTACGCCCAGGCCAACCTGGTGATCCTGCCGCAGGCGCATGCCGACGAGTTCCTGCGCTTCTGCCAGCGCAACCCACGCGCCTGCCCGCTGCTGGCGGTGGGCGAGCCTGACCAGTGGAACCTGCCGCGCCTGGGCGCCGACATGGACCTGCGCAGCGATATCCCCGGCTACAACATCTATCGCGGCGGCCAGCTGGCGTCGCAAACCCACTCGCTGCACGACGTCTGGCGCGACGACCTGGTGGTGTTCGCGATCGGCTGCTCGTTCTCGTTCGAGCAGATGCTGATCGAGGCCGGCATCAAACTGCGCCACATCGAACAACGCCGCAACGTCGCCATGTACCGCACCAATATCCGCAACCAGAGCGCCGGCCCGTTCGGCGGCGAGATGGTGGTGTCGATGCGGCCGATGAAGGCCGCCGACGCCATCCGCGCGATCCAGATCACCAGCCGCTATCCGGCGGTGCATGGCGCGCCCGTCCACCTGGGCGACCCGTCGCTGATCGGCATCGCCGACATCGCGCGGCCCGAATACGGCGATCCGGTCGAGATCATGCCGGACGAAATACCGGTCTTTTGGGCATGCGGCGTCACGCCGCAGGAAGCCATCCGCCACGCGCGCTTGCCGCTGGCGATCACCCACCAGCCGGGCTACATGCTGGTGACCGACATACTGAATTCATCTTTAGCCGCGTTCTGATTTAAAACCAAAGTAGCACCCGCGACGGACCCGCACAGCGCGTCCGCAGGGGAGTGCTACGCCTGACAAAAAAGGGGACCACCATGAATACCAGAGCACTATCAACCACCCAGCCGGAGGGATTCTTCTCCTGGTTCCACGCCTTGACCGGCAAGGAGCGCCGCACCTTCTGGAGCTGCAAGATCGGCTACGCGCTCGACGCGATGGACACGCAGTTCCTCAGCTTCGTGATCCCGACGCTGATCGCCACCTGGGGCCTGTCCAAGGGCGACGCCGGCTTGATCGGCACCGTCACCTTGCTGACCTCCGCCCTCGGCGGCTGGATCGCCGGCATCCTGTCGGACCGCATCGGCCGCGTCAAGACGCTGCAACTGACCATCCTGTGGTTCGCCTTCTTCACCGTGCTGTGCGGACTGGCGCAGAACTTCACCCAACTGCTGGTGGCGCGCGGCCTGATGGGCTTTGGCATGGGCGGCGAGTGGACCGCCGGCGCCATCCTGATCGGCGAGGTAATCCGCGCCAAGGATCGCGGCAAGGCGGTTGGCATGGTGCAGGCGGGATGGGCGATCGGCTGGGGCGTGTCGGCGCTGCTGTATGCGTTGATGTTCTCGCTGCTGCCGCCGGAATGGGCATGGCGCTCGCTGTTCCTGCTGGGGATACTGCCGGCGTTGTTCGTGATCTTCATCCGCCGCTTCGTCGATGAGCCGGAAGTGTTCGTGGCGCAGCAGAAGGCGGTGGCGCCGGAGGACCGCGCCTCGTTCGCCGCGATCTTCGCACCCAGGATGCTGAGCACCACCTTGCGCGCCGTATTGCTGACCACCGGCGCCCAGGGCGGCTACTACGCCATCACCACCTGGCTGCCGACCTTCCTCAAGACCGAGCGCCACCTGACGGTGCTGGGCACCGGCGGCTACCTGGCGATGGTGATCGTCGGCTCGTATGTGGGCTACATCGTCAGCGCCTTCCTGACCGACTACCTGGGTCGCAAGAAGAACTTCATCCTGTTCGCCACCGGCTCGCTGTGCATCGCCCTGGCCTACACCCGCTTGCCGGTGACCGACGGCGTGATGCTGTTCCTCGGCTTCCCGCTGGGCTTCTGCGTGTCCGGCGTGTTCAGCGGCATGGGCGCCTTCCTGACCGAGTTGTTCCCGACCTCGATCCGCGGTTCGGGCCAGGGCTTCAGCTACAACATGGGCCGCGCCATCGGCTCGCTGTTCCCGCTGATGATAGGCCTGAGCAGCCAGTCGATGGCGCTGGGCGAGGCGATCGGCGTATTCGCCGGCACCGCCTACGGCGTGATGATCCTGGCCGCCCTGACGCTGCCCGAAACCGCCGGCAAACAACTTGAATCTTGAATCAAAAAGGTAATACCATGAAAAACGACATCCCCGCTCAACAACTTCGCTGGCAGTTCTGGGTCGATCGCGGCGGCACCTTCACCGACATCGTCGCGCGCCGCCCGGACGGCAAGCTGGTCACGCACAAGCTGCTGTCCGAATACCCGGAGCGCTACGACGACGCCGTCACGCAAGGCATGCGCGACATGCTCGGACTGAAGACGGGCGATCCGCTGCCGGCTGATCAGATCGAAGTGATCAAGATGGGCACCACCGTCGCCACCAACGCGCTGTTGGAGCGCAAGGGTGCGCGCACCGCGCTGGCGATCACGCGCGGCTTCGCCGACCAGCTGCGCATCGGTTACCAGGACCGGCCGGACATCTTCGCCATGCGCATCGAACTGCCGGACCTGATCTACGAGGAAGTGATCGAGATCGACGAGCGCATCGGCGCGCGCGGCGAGGTGCTGCAAGCGCCGGATGAAGAGGTGTTGCGCGGCCAGTTCGTCGCGATGCGCGCCAAGGGTATCGACGCCATCGCCATCGTGTTGATGCACGCCTATCGCTATCCGCAGCACGAGCAGCGGCTGCGGTCGATGGCCGAGGAGGTGGGCTTCACGCAGATCTCCGTCAGCCATCAGGTCAGCCCGTTGATGAAGATTGTCGGCCGTGGCGACACCACGGTGGTGGATGCCTACCTGTCGCCGGTGCTGCGCGATTACGTTTCGCGGGTATCGGCTGATACAGGCGACGTGCGCATCATGTTCATGCAATCCAACGGCGGCCTGACCGACGCCGGCCGCTTCCAGGGCAAGGACGCGATCCTGTCCGGCCCCGCCGGCGGCATCGTCGGCGCGGTCAAGAGCTGCGAGGCGATCGGCCTGAAACAGGTGATCGGTTTCGACATGGGCGGCACCTCGACCGACGTCGCCCACTACGACGGCGCCTACGAGCGCGTGTTCGAGACTGTGGTGGCCGGCGTGCGGGTACGCGCGCCGATGATGCACATCCATACCGTGGCGGCGGGCGGCGGTTCGATCTGCAGCTTCGAGAACGGCCGCTTCAAGGTCGGCCCGGAATCGGCCGGCGCCAATCCGGGGCCGGCCAGCTACCGCAAGGGCGGCCCGCTGACCGTCACCGACTGTAATGTGATGCTGGGCCGTATCCAGCCGGAGCACTTCCCGCGCGTGTTCGGTCCGAACGGCGAGCAGCCGCTGGACCGGGACGTGGTGGTGCGCGCCTTCGGCGAACTGTCCGAGAAGATCGCCCGCGAAACCGGCACCCGGCTGTCGCCGTCCGCCGTGGCCGATGGCTTCCTGGCGGTGGCGGTCGATAACATGGCGCAGGCGATCAAGTCGATCTCGGTGGAACGCGGCTATGACGTCAGCCGCTACGCCATGTGCTGCTTCGGCGGCGCCGGCGGCCAGCATGCCTGCCGCGTGGCCGACGTGCTGGGCATGACCAAGATCGTGATCCATCCGTTCGCCGGCGTGCTGTCGGCCTTCGGCATGGGCCTGGCCGACATCCGCGCCATGCGCGAAGGCGCGGTCGAGCAGCCGCTCAGCGACGTCACGCTGGCCGAGCTGGGACCGCAACTGGTGGCGCTGGCGCGCGACGCCGCCACCGAACTGCTGGAGCAGCAGGTGGCGCAGGAAGACATCCGCGTCGAACTGTGCGCCCGCCTGAAGTACCAGGACAGCGATTCCGCCTTCGTCATCCCGCTGGCCGACATGGCCGACATGAGCGAGGCCTTTGCGGCGCTGTATCGCGGCCGTTTTGGCTTCGTCATGGAAGGCCAGCCGCTGGTGATCGAATCGATATCGGCCGAAGCGATCGGCGCGGGCGATGGCGCCGACTTCGTCATCGAAGTGCCGGCCGGCGGTGGCGCGGATTCGCCAGGCCGCGTCTACAGCTACGTCGACGGCCAGACCGTGCCGATCGCGCTGCACGTGCGCGCCGAACTGCCGGTGGGCAGCCGCGTCGCCGGTCCGGCGCTGATCCGCGAGGAGATCGCCACCACCGTGGTGGACGCCGGCTGGAGCGCGCGCGTACTGCCCGATCACTCGCTGCTGCTGGAGCGCAGCGTGGCCGCCGGCAGCGCGCACAAGATGACCACCGACGTGCATCCGATCCACCTGGAGATCTTCAACAACCTGTTCATGGCGATCGCCAAGCAGATGGGCACCACGCTGGAGAACACCGCCTACTCGGTCAACATGAAGGAACGGCTGGACTTTTCCTGCGCCATCTTTGACCGCGAGGGCAACCTGATCGCCAACGCGCCGCACATCCCGGTCCATCTGGGCTCGATGAGCGACAGCGTGCTGTGTGTGATCCGCCAGCACGCGGCGACGATAGCGCCGGGCGATGCCTATGTGCTCAACGTGCCATACAACGGCGGCACCCACCTGCCGGACATCACCATCGTCTGCCCGGTGTACGGCGACGGCGACCAGCCGCTGTTCTACGTCGCCGCGCGCGGCCACCACGGCGATGTCGGCGGCATCACGCCCGGCTCCATGCCTCCGAACAGCACCAGCATCCTGGAAGAGGGCGTCCTGCTCGATAACATCAAGATCGTCGACAAGGGCGTGTTCCTGGAGCCGCTGGTGCGCGAGCTGTTCGGCGCCGGCCCCTGGCCGAGCCGTAACATCGACCAGAACATCGCCGACCTGATCGCCCAGCTGGGCGCCTGCGAAACCGGCGCCAACGAACTGCTGAAGGCCACCGCTTGCTACGGCGAGGACGTGGTGCTGGCCTACATGCAGCACGTGCAGGACAACGCCGAAGCGGCGGTGCGCAAGGCCATCGGCGGCCTGCGCGACGCCAGCTTCGCCTACGAGATGGACGACGGCGCGATGCTGAAGGTGAAGCTGACCATCGACCATGAAAGCCGCAGCGCCACGGTGGACTTCACCGGCACCAGCGAGCAGCGGCCGACCAACTTCAACGCGCCACTGTCAGTCTGCAAGGCCGCCGTGCTGTACGTGTTCCGCACGCTGATCGACAGCGACATTCCGATGAACGAGGGGGTGCTCAAGCCGCTCAAGCTGATCATCCCGGAAGGCTCGATGCTCAATCCTCGCTATCCGGCGGCGGTGGTGGCGGGGAACGTGGAAGTGTCGCAGTACGTCACCGATGCCTTGTACGGCGCGCTGGGCGTGATGTCGGCTTCGCAGGGCACGATGAACAACTTCACCTTCGGGAACGCCGAGCACCAGTACTACGAAACCATTGCCGGCGGTTCCGGTGCCGGTCCGGGTTTCGACGGCACGGCCGCCGTGCAGACCCACATGACCAACTCGCGCATGACCGATCCGGAAGTGCTGGAGTGGCGCTTCCCGGTGCTGGTGGAAACCCACGCCATCCGTCGCGGCAGTGGTGGCGAGGGCGCGCAGCGGGGCGGCGACGGTGCGCTGCGTCGTATCCGCTTCCTTGAGTCGATGACGGCCAACATCCTGGCCGGCCACAGACGCATCGCGCCGTTCGGGCTGGAAGGCGCGGAGCCGGGAGCGTTGGGCCGCAACTGGGTCGAGCGCGGCGACGGCACAGTCGAGGAGTTCGGCGCCACGCATACCGCAGTGATGCAGCCAGGCGACGTTTTCGCCATCGAAACTCCCGGCGGCGGTGGCTTCGGCGCAAAATAGGTCAACCGGCGGGATAGCCAGGGCTCGTTATCCCGCTTCCATTATCAGAGCCTGTACAACTGGGGACAAAATGAATAAAACTATGTTTGCGCTGGCGCTGAGCGCATTGGCCGGTACGGCTGCGGCCCAATCCAATGTGACGGTGTACGGCATCGTCGATGTGGCGGTGGTGCGCGAAAGCGGCGGCGTTGGCACGGCCGCTGCCAGCACCAAGCTGACCAGCGGCGTTGAATCGGGTTCGCGCCTGGGTTTCAAAGGCACCGAGGATCTGGGCAGCGGCCTGTCCGCCATCTTCCTGCTGGAGAACGGCTTCCAGGCCGATACCGGCGCGATGGGGCAGGGCGGTTTGCTGTTCGGCCGCCAGGCCTACGTCGGCTTGCAGAGCAAGACCGCAGGCACCTTGACTCTGGGCCGCCAGTACACGCCGCAGTACCTGGCGGTGGCGGCGGTCGACCCCTTCGGTTCCGGCACGGCGGGCGACACCAAGAACCTGATGGCCTCCACCGGCAATAGCGCCAGCCGCATGGACAACGCGGTCAAGTACGCGTCGCCGGTGGTCAACGGCTTCAATGCGGAAGTGGTCTACGGCGTCGGCGAGGTGGCGGGCGACAGCACGGCGCAGCGCCAGTTCGGCGGCGCGCTCGCCTACACCAGCGGCCCGCTGGTGGTGCGCCTCGCGCACCACAACCGCAACAACGACACCGCCACGCTGAAGAACACCAGCAGCGCCAAGAACACCGTGCTGACCGCGCTGTACGACTTCGGCGTGGCGAAGGCGCACTTTGCCTACGGCGTCGACAAGGGTTTGAACAGCGCCTTGCCGCGCAACCTGAACAACCCGTTCGGCTACGCCGTGGCGCCGACGCCGTCGATCGACAGCAGCGTGGTGCTGCTGGGCGTGACGGTGCCGCAGGGGATGGGCACGTGGCTGGCCTCCTACATCCGCAAGAACGACAAGACCAGCTTCAACCAGGATGCGCAGCAATTGGCGGCGGGCTATCGCCACTACCTGTCCAAACGCACGGACTTATACGGGGTGTATGCTTACATCCGCAATAAGAACGGCGCGGGCTACACGGTCGGCAGCGCGATCGAAGGCGGTAGCGGCAATCGCGGCCTCAATCTCGGCATTCGTCACGTTTTCTAAGGAGCGGTCATGAAAAAACTATTCACGGGTTTGTTTGCTGGACTGATGATGTTGGCGGCGCTGGGGGCGGGCGCGGCGGAGAAGGGCACGGCCGACGAAGCGGTGGCGATGGTCAAGAAAGCCAGCGAGTTCCTGAAAAAGAACGGCAAGGAGAAGGCCCTCGCCGAGTTCAATAATCCGAAGGGGCAGTTCATCCAGAAGGATCTGTACATCTTCGCCTTCGGCGCCAACGGCGACGGCGTGGAACTGGCCAACGGCGCCAACATCAAGCTGGTCGGCAAGAACGTGCTGGAGATGAAGGATGCAGACGGCAAGTTCCTGATCAAGGACATCCTGGCGCTGGGCATGAGCAAGGAAGGCAAGGGCTGGGTCGACTACAAGTGGCCCAACCCAAGCACCGGCACCGTCGACGGCAAGCGCACCTATGTCGAGCGCGTGGACGACGTCGTGATCGGTTGTGGTATTTACAAGTAAATAGAGGTGGCGGGAGTGGGTTGTTCTCACTCCTATATTTCAAGTTATAAAAAATAGGTTGCCATGGAGCAAATCACAAACTATGATGAAGTTATAAAGAGACCCAAATAACGTCGACATATAGGTGGTGAAATGCTACTCACTGAGCACACTGCCGTCACGATCCGCAAAGGACCGCCACGGCCACAAGACGCGATAGGCCCTATCCCAGCCGCCGCCAACACGTATGACATGACGACCGAGGACGATATCGGCGACGCCTTCACTTCCCTTGCCGCGAGTGGCGAAGCGATCTCGATGTACACCAGCGGCGTCCGCGAGCCGGTGCTTGGGCGCATACTGTCAGTCGATCCCGAGCAGCCGCATTTCGTGATGGAATTGAACGAAGGCTCGACCCTGCAGCCCGGCAAAGTCACCTTTGTCACCGTCATGAGCAACGCGAAGATTCAGTTTCGCCTGTCCGATGCGGATTGGAACTCGCTGCCCGGCCAGTCGCAGCTGATCCCGATGAAATTCCCGGAAACCTGCGCGGTGCTGAACCGGCGCGCATCGGAGCGCGTGGAAACGCCGCTCGGCGTCACGTTCATGGCCGCGTTCGAGGTGAACGGCAGGATGTATGAGCTGCCCATCTACGATTTCGCGCTGGGCGGGATGGGCCTGCGCTGCACCAAGAGCGCCACCAAGGGTCTGCTCAAGGGCCGCAAGGTGGTGGAGGTGCGGCTGGAGCTGGAGACGGAATCGGAATCGGAGTCCGTGGTCGTCGCGGAAATGGAAATCCGGGTCACGCGCGGCGTCCGCTCCTTTCTGCTGGGCGAACAGCTCCATGTGGGCTGCATGTTCACCCAGGTGTCGCCGGAGGCGGAAGCCGATATCAAAACCCTGCTCAAGCACATCAACCACGCCACGACGTAGCGGCTTAGTGCTTGAGCGTACGCCGCATCACCAGCGGCGGAGGTTCCATCGGATTGGCGTGCGAGTATTCAAGCTCTTCGGCCAGTTCGAATTCAAAGGCGGTGTAGAAGTCGATCAGCTTGGGCTGGTCGCCGCGCACGGCCAGCCTCACTTCCTCCACGCCGCACGCCAGGCCGTGATGGATCACCGCCTCCAGCAGATGCTGCGACAGATTGCTCCCACGGTATTGCGGCAGCACGCCCATGCGGCAGATCTCCCAGACATCCGGCTCCGCATCGAGCGGCAGCCAGCGCACCGAACCCACCGGCTGTTCATCGACCAATAAAACAAAACCGCCGCCATTGCGCAGGTGTTCTGCGACGAGGACGGCGGTTTCGCGGTGGCCGCTGGACGTGACGCTGACCTTGCCGGCCCACGCGGCGCGCGTGAGGTCGGCAATCAGCTTGGCATCGTCATTCCTGGCTTCCCGAACCACGATGTTCATCGTCCGGCCCTTAGCGGATGCGCATGCCTGGCTCAGCGCCCGGCCATGGGTTGAGGATGTAGATGCCTGGATTGGCTTTCTCGTCCTTGGCCGAAGCGGCCAGCACCATGCCTTCGGACACGCCGAACTTCATCTTGCGCGGCGCCAGGTTGGCGACCATCACGGTCAGCTTGCCGACCAGTTCTTCCGGCTGGTACATGGACTTGATGCCCGAGAAGACATTGCGCAGGCGGCCTTCGCCCACGTCCAGGGTCAGGCGCAGCAGCTTGTCCGAACCGTCGACGTGTTCGCAGTTGACGATCTTGGCCACGCGCAGGTCGATCTTGACGAAGTCGTCGATGCTGATCTGCGGCGCCAGTTCTTCCACGCCTTCCGGCATCGGCAGCGCCGGTGCGGCTGGCGCGGCGGGCTGCTTGGCAGGCTTGGCGGCGACCGCCGGAGCCGCGGCGGCTGCGGCTTGTTGGGCCGGCGCATCGAACAGGTCTTCGATCATCTTGGCGTCGACGCGCGTCATCAGGTGCGCGTAGGCGCCGATGGTGCGACCCAGCATCGCGCTCGACACGATGCCGCTGGCGACGTCGGTATCGGACCACAGCAGCTGTTCGTCGTTGAGGAACTTGGAGACGTTGGCGGCCACGCCCGGCAGCACCGGCGACAGCAGGATGGTCAGCTGGCGGAACAGGATCAGCGCGGTGGTGCAGACGTCGTGCAACTCGGCCAGCTTGGCCTCGTCCTTGGCCAGTATCCACGGCTTGTTCTCGTCGACGTACTGGTTGGTGATGTCGGCGATCTCCATGATCTCGCGCAGCGCCTTGCCGAACTCGCGCGCCTCGAAATTGGCGGCGATGCTGGCCTGGCGCTCGACGCCGTCAGCGGTGATCAGCGCGCGCTTGATCCAGCCCTGTGCGCCCTCGGACAGCGACGACGCCAGCTTGCCGTCGAACTTCTTGGCGATGAAGCCGGCGCAGCGCGAAGCGATGTTGACGTACTTGCCGATCAAGTCGCTGTTGACGCGGGCCACGAAGTCGTCGCCGGTGAAGTCCAGGTCTTCGACCTTGGAGTTCAGCTTGAAGGCGATGTAGTAGCGCAGCCATTCCGGGTTCATGCCCAGGTTCAGGTAGCGCAGCGGCGAGATGCCGGTGCCGCGCGACTTGGACATTTTTTCATTGTTGACGGTCAGGTGGCCGTGCACGTTGACCTTGAGCTTGTCGATCACCGGATGGCCGGCGAAGTTCAGCATGGCCGGCCAGAACAGCAGGTGGAAGGAGACGATGTCCTTGCCGATGAAGTGGATCTGCTCGGTGCCCGGATCGTTCAGCAGCGCGTTGAAATCGATGCCCTTTTTCTCGCAGTAGTTCTTCAGGCTGGCCAGGTAGCCGACCGGCGCGTCCAGCCAGACGTAGAAGAACTTGCCCGGCGCGTCGGGGATCGGGATGCCGAAGTAGGGCGCGTCGCGCGAGATGTCCCAGTCGGCCAGCTTTTCGCCGGCCTCGCCCAGCCACTCGCTGACCTTGTTGACCATTTCCGGCTGCAGGCGGCCGGGCGTGTTCAGCCAGTCCTTGAGGAACTGGTAGCAGCGCGGGTCGGACAGCTTGAAGAAGTACTGCTCCGAATCCTTGAGGACGGGCGTGGCGTTGGTGAACACCGAGAACGGGTTGATCAGCTCGGTCGGCTGGTAGGCCGCGCCGCACACTTCACAGTTGTCGCCGTACTGGTCCTTGGCGTGGCAGGTCGGGCACTCGCCCTTGATGTTGCGGTCCGCCAGGAACATGCCTTTGACCGGGTCGTAGAAGCGCGGCACGATCTTGGTCTGGATCAGGCCGTTATCGCGCAGCTTGCGGTAGATGCCCTGCGACAGCTCGACGTTTTCCGGCGAATCGGTCGAATACCAGTTGTCAAAGGCGATATGGAAACCGTCCAGGTACTGGGCGCGGCCGGCGGCGATCTTGGCCACGAACTCCTGCGGCGTGATGCCTTCCTTTTCGGCGGCGATCATGATCGGCGTGCCGTGGGTGTCGTCGGCGCCGACAAAGTGCACCACGCGTTGTTCCCCGCTCGCGCCGTCGCGCTGCATTCGCTGGAACCGGACCCAGATGTCGGCCTGGATGTACTCCATCATGTGGCCAATATGGAAAGCGGCGTTAGCGTAGGGCAGGGCAGTGGTGACGAACAGCTTGCGGGTCATGGTTGATGCACTTTGTGGGTGGAAAAAGAACATTTTAACAGTGGAAGCCGCAACTGCACACGTCTGAGGGCTTTTCTGTCGCTATGCGCTAGAATGAGGGCACATTTTACGGAGAGAGTTACATGAGCATCACAGTAGAAGACGTCAAAGCCGCGCTGTCCCAAATCGTTGACCCAAATACAACGAAAGACTATGTCTCCGGCAAGGCCGTGAAGAATTTGAAGGTCGAGGGCGGCGATATCTCCCTCGATATCGAGCTGGGCTACCCGGCCAAGAGCCAGTTCGACGCCATCCGCGCCAGCGTCATCGCCGCGCTGCGCGTGCTGCCCGGCGCCGGCAATGTCAGCGTCAACGTGCACAGCAAGGTGATCTCGCACACCGTGCAGCGCGGCCTCAAGCTGATGCCCAACGTGAAGAACATCATCGCCGTGGCCTCCGGCAAGGGCGGCGTCGGCAAATCGACCACCGCCGTCAACCTGGCGCTGGCGCTGGCCGCCGAGGGCGCCTCGGTCGGCCTGCTGGACGCCGACATCTACGGCCCGTCGCAGCCGATGATGCTGGGCGTGTCCGGCCGTCCGGAAACCAAGGACGGCAAGACCATGGAGCCGCTGGAGAACTACGGCGTGCAGGTGTCGTCGATCGGCTTCCTGATCGACCCGGACGAGCCGATGGTGTGGCGCGGCCCGATGGTCACCCAGGCGCTGCAGCAGTTGCTGGAGCAGACCAACTGGCGCGACCTCGACTACCTGATCGTCGACATGCCGCCGGGCACCGGCGACATCCAGCTGACCCTGTCGCAGAAGGTGCCGGTCACCGGCGCCGTCATCGTCACCACGCCGCAGGACATCGCGCTGCTGGACGCGCGCAAGGGTTTGAAGATGTTCGAGAAGGTCGGCATCCCCATCCTCGGCATCGTCGAGAACATGAGCACCCACATCTGCTCCAACTGCGGCCATGCGGAAGAAATCTTCGGCGCCGGCGGCGGCGCCAGGATGTGCAAGGATTTCAACGTCGAGTTCCTCGGCGCCTTGCCGCTGACCCTGTCCATCCGCGAGCAGGCCGATTCCGGCAAGCCGACCGTGGTGGCCGAGCCGGACGGCCAGGTGGCCGCCATCTACAAGGACATCGCCCGCAAGATTGCAGTGCAGGTCTCGGAGAAGGCCAAGGATATGACCAGCAAGTTCCCTAGCATCGTCATCAAGAACGACTAACCGGAGATTACCCATGATGAAAAAAATAATCGCAGCAGCCTTCCTGGCCTTGAGCGCCAGCGCCTACGCCCAACAGTCGGTGGCCTTCGTTGAGCCCTTCGACGGCTCCACCGTCACCAGCCCGTTTCGCGTCAAGTTCGCCGTCACCGGCATGGACGTCAAGCCGGCCGGCGATATGACGGCCAACACCGGCCACCACCATTTGCTGGTCAACGCGGCGCCGGTCAAGGCGGGCGAAGTGGTGCCGGCCGACGACCAGCACATCCACTTCGGCAAGGGCCAGACCGAGACCGAAGTCAAGCTGGCGCCCGGTAACTATGTCCTGTCGCTGCAGTTCGCCAACGGCCTGCACCAGTCCTATGGTCCGGGCATGAGCACCTCGATCAAGGTCACCGTCAAGTAAGCGTTTTCGTCGACGGAAAGGTTGCGTGCGGCCCACACTGAGCGCAACCTTTCCAAAAAAGATTTTAAAAAACGCAACATCCTGGGGTAGCATGCGGGTTTTCTTTGCCCGCGAGCCAGCCTTGACGTCGTCCTCCCTGCATAGCATCCCCGCACCGTCCGCCCACCACGTCGCCCCTGAATTCTGCCCCGGTTGTGCAGCCCGCCTGGTCGGGGATTTTTGCCATGGGTGCGGCCAGGAAGCGGTGCTCCATCCACCCAGCACGGGGGAATTCCTTGCCGAGTTCATCGGCCACTACGTTGCCATCGAAGGCAAGCTGTGGCGCACGATGGGCCTGCTGTTGCTGCGTCCGGGCGCGCTGACCAAGGCCTATATGGCCGGCAAGCGCGTCAACTACATGCAGCCGCTGCGGCTGTTCCTGACCTTGAGCGTTATCCTGTTCGCCTTCCTGCAGTTCAGTGGATTTTCGGTGGGGGAGGCCAAGTCTGAAGCGAAGGCGGCGAAGCAGCCTTCGGTCACCGCCGATATCGGGCGTAAGGACGCCAGGAATCCGACGCCGGACCGGGCCGATGTCACCCGCTACCAGCTCTTGCTGGGCTATTACAACTTCGGACTGGACATCACGCCGGAGGGCAATCAGGTCAATTTCGGGCTGACGCTGCCCGATAGCGAACATCCTTCGCTGGGCTTGTCGGCGTTGCGTGCCGTGTTCCCGACCTTCCAGCAATCGCTCGACCGGTATTACGCCTTGTCGCCCCAGCAAAGGGCCGAGCGCATGACGCATGGTTTCTTCGCCCGCATGCCGTATCTGATCTTCTGCATGGTGCCGGTGTTTGCCTTGTTCCTCAAGCTGCTGTACTTGCCGTCGGGCCGGCGCTACGGCGAATACCTGCTGTTCGCGCTGCACGTCAATGCGTTCGCCTTCTTCATCATGGCGCTGGTGTACCTGACGCCGCTGTGGGGCACCCGGCTGCTGTTGGGTGTGCTGGCCCTGTATGTCGCCAGGGCGATGCAGAATGTCTACGGCGGCTCGCCGCTGGCGACGATTGCGCGCTGGCTGGTGCTGGTGGTGGCCTATCTGATCACGCTGGCCATGATCATTCCGCAGGTGGCGTTGTTTACTTCGCTGACATCGGTCTGAGTTCAAAAATGCGAATAGCGCCGCCAGCGGTTTGTTGATCTAAGCCGTAAGCCCTTGTTTTAACGCCGGCTATTCGCCGCGGCGCAGCTGCGCTGCGGCGAATAGCCGGCGCCCGGCCGGCTCCGTATGCTGTGGTCTCTACCAACCCACGCAACCGGAGTCCATCATGCGTTTAAATCATCTGAGTTTCCCTTCCAGCGACGTCGCCGCCAGCGTTGCCTTCTTTGAGCGCCAGCTGGGCTGCCGGGTCGAGCTGGCCGGCCCGACCAGCATCCTCAAGCGCGACGGCTTCGATATCGTCATTGAAGACTGCGGCGACCGCACGACCGTGTGGCCGCACAACTTCCATCTCGGCTTCGAGTTGCCGAGCGCCGACGAGGTGCGCGCCCTGCATGCCCGATTCAAGCAGGAGGGCGTGACCATGAAAACCGAGGTCTTCTATCACGAGCGCGGCTCGCGCTTCTTCTGTGAGGCGCCGGGCGGGCTGCTATTTGAGATCAACACCCGCGCCGATGCGGAAGAGCGCTATCGCCGCACCTTCGCCGACGCGGTAAAATAGCTTCTTTTACACATAAGCACTCCTACTTCGATGACTACTGCACCAGCCAAGCCAGTCCGCACCCGTTTCGCACCAAGCCCGACCGGTTACCTCCACCTGGGCGGCGCCCGCACGGCGCTGTATTCCTGGGCCTACGCCCGTCACTTCGGCGGCACCTTCGTGCTGCGCATCGAAGACACCGACCTCGAGCGTTCGACCCCGGAAGCGGTGCAGGCGATCATCGAAGGCATGGAATGGCTGGGCCTGAGCCACGACGAAGGCCCGTTCTACCAGATGCAGCGCATGGACCGCTATCGCGAAGTGGTGGCGCAGATGCTGGAAGCGGGCACCGCCTACCATTGCTACTCGTCGCAGGAAGAAGTCGAAGCGATGCGCGAGCGCATGCGCGAAGCCGGCGAAAAGCCGCGCTACGACGGCACCTGGCGTCCTGAGCCTGGCAAGACCCTGCCAGCCATCCCGGCCGACCGCAAGCCGGTGGTGCGCTTCAAGAACCCGCTGGACGGCGAAGTGAGCTGGGACGATTTCGTCAAGGGCACCATCACCATCGGCAACAAGGAACTGGACGACCTGGTCATCGCCCGTCCCGATGGCACGCCGACCTATAACTTCTGCGTGGCGGTCGACGACTGGGACATGGAAATCAGCCACGTGCTGCGCGGCGACGATCACGTCAACAACACGCCGCGCCAGATCAACATCCTGCGCGCCATCGGCGCGCCGCTGCCGCTGTACGGCCACCTGCCGATGATTTTGGGCGCCGACGGCCAGAAGATGTCCAAGCGTAAGGACGCGGTCAACGTGATGGACTACCCGGCGCAGGGCTATCTGCCGGAAGCGATCCTGAACTACCTGGCGCGCCTGGGCTGGAGTCACGGCGACGAGGAAGTATTCTCGATGGAGCAGGTGTGCGGCTGGTTCGACGGCACCCACCTGTCCAACTCGGCCGCGCAGTTCAACATCGAAAAACTGAACTGGCTCAACAACCACTATATCAAGCAGGCCGACAACGAACGCCTGGCCGCGCTGGCCCAGCCGCGCATGCTGGCCGCCGGCGCCGTGTTCGACGGCGCGCCTGCGCTGCCGGCCGTGCTGGCGCTGATGAAGGAGCGCGTCAACACCGTCAACGAACTGGCCGACGCCGCCATGCTGTTCTACCGCGCGCCGCAGCCGGACGCCGCGCTGATGACCCAGCACCTGACCGACGCCGTCAAGCCGGCGCTGACGCAGTTCGCCGAGCGTTGCGCCACGGTGGAGTGGACCAAGGAAGCGCTGGCGGCGATGATCAAGGAAGTGTTGGCCGCCAACACGCTGAAGATGCCGCAGATGGCGATGCCGCTGCGGTTGATCGTCACCGGCCAGCTGCAAACTCCGGCCATCGACGCCGTGCTGCAGATCTTCGGTCGCGAGACGATTGTGGCGCGCCTGGCGAAATTTCTGTGATTTTGACTTGAATCCAGAGCAAAGTTGCAAAAGGGTATTTGCATAGTCCAGCTTCTTTGCTATACTCTTGTTTCTGCAGCAAACGGGGGTATAGCTCAGCTGGGAGAGCGCTTGCATGGCATGCAAGAGGTCAGCGGTTCGATCCCGCTTACCTCCACCACGTTGCAGAATTGGTTGTTCGCAGTCCCCATCGTCTAGAGGCCTAGGACATCACCCTTTCACGGTGAGTACGGGGGTTCGAATCCCCCTGGGGACGCCAAGGTTGTGATAAGTTGTAGATGTTGTAGTTGACGTTGTTTGTACTGATTTGTTTGATGTTTGGCTTTATGCTGGATAGATACAAGTAGTGAAAACAAAAGTCGCGCAAGCGGCTTTTATTATTTCTGCGCCCGGGGGGTATAGCTCAGCTGGGAGAGCGCTTGCATGGCATGCAAGAGGTCAGCGGTTCGATCCCGCTTACCTCCACCA
>NZ_JAHTGR010000207.1:0-256 GCF_019166075.1 Duganella violaceipulchra
AACAGCTGCGCGAACCGTGCTACCTGTTCTTCACGTCCGGTTCGAGCGGCACGCCCAAGCCCATCCTGGGATCGGTGGGCGGCCTGGCCCAGTTCATCGACTGGGAGATCGACGCCTTCGGCCTGGACCCGCAGTGCCGCGTGAGCCAGCTGACGGCGCCGACCTTCGACGCCTTCCTGCGCGACCTGTTCGTGCCGCTGTGCGCGGGCGGCACGCTGTGCCTGCCGCCGGCGCGCAAGCTGCCGCTGGACCAGAT
>NZ_JAHTGR010000208.1:0-256 GCF_019166075.1 Duganella violaceipulchra
TGGCCTGGCGGTTCAAATCGGCATAGCTGACTTCCAGATCGCCGCACACCAGCGCGGTCGCCTCGGGACGAAGTTCGGCATGCCGCTCGAACAGCTCATGGACACACAACTCGCGCGCATACGGCGTCCCGGTCGCGTTCCATGCCGCCAGCACCTGCTGCCGCTCCGCGACCGGCAGCACCTGCAGCGACAACAACGACGTCTCGGGAGCGCCTTCCAGCGCGGCCGCCAGCTGCTCCAGCGCAGTCTGCATATA
>NZ_JAHTGR010000209.1:0-255 GCF_019166075.1 Duganella violaceipulchra
AGAGATTGGGGAGTGCTCGAAAGAGAACCAGTACACAGGTGCTGCATGGCTGTCGTCAGCTCGTGTCGTGAGATGTTGGGTTAAGTCCCGCAACGAGCGCAACCCTTGTCATTAGTTGCTACGAAAGGGCACTCTAATGAGACTGCCGGTGACAAACCGGAGGAAGGTGGGGATGACGTCAAGTCCTCATGGCCCTTATGGGTAGGGCTTCACACGTCATACAATGGTACATACAGAGGGCCGCCAACCCGCGAG
>NZ_JAHTGR010000210.1:0-255 GCF_019166075.1 Duganella violaceipulchra
GCTTGCACCCCATCATTTAATCTTCCAGCACCGGGCAGGCGTCACACCCTATACGTCCACTTTCGTGTTTGCAGAGTGCTGTGTTTTTATTAAACAGTCGCAGCCACCAGTTTATTGCAACCCGTTCACCCTACTGAAGTAAATCAGCCAAGCTACAAGGGCGTACCTTTTCCCGAAGTTACGGTACCAATTTGCCGAGTTCCTTCTCCCGAGTTCTCTCAAGCGCCTTAGAATACTCATCTCGCCCACCTGTGT
>NZ_JAHTGR010000211.1:0-255 GCF_019166075.1 Duganella violaceipulchra
AGAGATTGGGGAGTGCTCGAAAGAGAACCAGTACACAGGTGCTGCATGGCTGTCGTCAGCTCGTGTCGTGAGATGTTGGGTTAAGTCCCGCAACGAGCGCAACCCTTGTCATTAGTTGCTACGAAAGAGCACTCTAATGAGACTGCCGGTGACAAACCGGAGGAAGGTGGGGATGACGTCAAGTCCTCATGGCCCTTATGGGTAGGGCTTCACACGTCATACAATGGTACATACAGAGGGCCGCCAACCCGCGAG
>NZ_JAHTGR010000212.1:0-255 GCF_019166075.1 Duganella violaceipulchra
ACCAGGACGTTGATAGGTCAGGTGTGGAAGTGCAGTAATGCATTAAGCTAACTGATACTAATTGCCCGTACGGCTTGTCCCTATAACCTTAGCAGGTTATGGTGAATAAGAAGTACGTTGGAACGTTGGTTGATACAACAACTTCATTACCCCATTTACTTACTTCTCCAGATTCGGAGCGTCGCTGAAAGCGTCGCTCGTACAAGTCAATGCCTGATGACCATAGCAAGTTGGTCCCACCCCTTCCCATCCCGA
>NZ_JAHTGR010000213.1:0-255 GCF_019166075.1 Duganella violaceipulchra
GAATACTCATCTCGCCCACCTGTGTCGGTTTGCGGTACGGTCTCGTATGACTGAAGCTTAGAGGCTTTTCTTGGAACCACTTCCGATTGCTTCAGCACCTAAATGCCTCGTCCCAGTCCCTTGAATTGCGCGCCCGGATTTGCCTAAGCGCCTTCTATGAACCAGAAACTGCCTATTCCAACAGGCAGACAACCTTCCGCGATCCGTCCCCCCATCGCATCATACGACGGTGCAGGAATATTAACCTGCTTCCCA
>NZ_JAHTGR010000214.1:0-255 GCF_019166075.1 Duganella violaceipulchra
GGCGCAAGCAACGTCAGCTTGCCGACGAGGCCGGCGCGCTGGAGCGTAAGCGCGGACCGAAAGTCGATCCGGCCGCCACCGAGGCGCGCCGGGTGCGGGAGCTGGAAAAAGAAGTCGAACGCCTGCGCGCCAAGCTGGCCAAGGCCGACCTGATCATCGACGTCCAAAAAAAACTTTCCACTCTGCTGGGCCTGAGCACCGGCGACACGCCGAGCGAGCCGAAGTGATCAGCGCCGCCAACACCCTGGCCGAGCA
>NZ_JAHTGR010000215.1:0-255 GCF_019166075.1 Duganella violaceipulchra
ACTTCGACATCCAGCACTTGCCGCAGGCGCGACACCAGTTGCACTGCCATCAGCGAGTGTCCACCCATCTCGAAGAAGTGGTCGTGGCGCCCGATTTGCGCCAACCCCAGCAAGTCTTGCCAGATCTCCGCGAGCGCCTCTTCAATCTCTCCTTGCGGCGCCTCGTAGGCACGGCTGACGACGGCGCTCTTGTCCGGCGCCGGCAGCGCCTTGCGGTCGAGTTTGCCGTTGGCGGTCAGCGGGAAACCGTCCAAG
>NZ_JAHTGR010000216.1:0-255 GCF_019166075.1 Duganella violaceipulchra
GGATCTTGACCTGGAAGTCGTTGCGGCCCAGGTATTCCAGATTGCCGTCGGCCAGATGGCGGGCCAGGTCGCCCGTCTTGTACATCGTCGCGCCGGCCACGCCGGCAAACGGATCGGGCACGAAGCGCTCTTCGGTCATTTCCGGCAGGTTCAGATAGCCCAGCGCCACGCCGGCGCCGCCGATATACAGCTCGCCGGCCACGCCCACCGGCACCGGCTGGCGCCGCGCATCGAGCACGTACACCTGGGTGTTGG
>NZ_JAHTGR010000021.1:0-102369 GCF_019166075.1 Duganella violaceipulchra
TCTGACATTCGGACACGGCCTCTGCCGTAGCTGCAGCTACGGCAGAGGCCGTGTCCGAATGTCAGACTTGACCCCCGTAGGAAATGACCCCCGTAGGAAAAGGCAAAAAAAACGCCCGCTACCTTGACGGTGCGGGCTTAATTCCAATGTTCAGCGAACGGTTGGAGGAGACAGTTCCAACTATATGCCGGTTCATGCTGCGGTGCAATACCGTAGAACTACGGTGTCGAAGCTTCTACAGTATGAAAAAGTCAAACTTTATGCGGCAGCGCCAGCGTGAACGTGCTGCCCTGGCCGAAATCGCTCTTGAAGAACAGCGAGCCGCCGATCAGGTTGGCCAGGTTCTGGCACAGGTACAGGCCCAGGCCCGCGCCTTCGGCGTGGCGGGTCGAGGTCGAGTCCAGCTGCGAGAAGGCCTGGAATAATTTGGCCTGGTCTTCCTCGCGGATGCCGGCGCCGCTGTCGGCCACCGCGAATTCGACGATGCCGCGGCCTTCGCCCGGGCGCTTGGACAGCGTGACCCGCACCTTGCCACTCTCGGTGAACTTGATGGCGTTGTTGGCCAGGTTGAGCAGGATCTGCGTCAGCGCGCGGCGGTCGGTTTCCAGCACGATGGCTTCTTCGACCAGCTCCACCTCCAGTTGCAGCCCCTTTTGCAGCGCCAGCGGGCGCAGCGTGTCGACCACGTCGTTGACCAGGTGCTGGCACTGCACCGACTCCAGCTCCAGCGTGACCTTGCCGGCTTCGATCTTGGCCACGTCCAGGATGTCGTTGATCAGCGAGAGCAGGTGGCGCGCGCTGGTGCGGATGGTGTTGAGCTGCTTGTCCTGCTCCACATTCAGCGGGCCGGGGAGCTTCATCAGCAGCGCGCCGGTGAAGCCGATGATGGCGTTGAGCGGGGTGCGCAGCTCATGCGACATGTTGGCGATGAAGGCCGATTTCATCCGGCTCGCCTCGGCCAGCTCCAGGTTCTTCAGCGCGATTTCGCGGTTGATGGTTTCCAGCTCGCCGGCGTGGTGCGCCAGCCGCATATTCAGTTCGATCACCTGGCGCTCGCGCGCCTGCAGCTCGCTGTTGACCTGCACCGCCTGTTCGTAGGTGGAAATCAAAAGGTCGAGGATCTGCTGGCGCTCGGCGTTGATGAAGTGCTTCTGGTCGCCCAGGTACAGGGCGATGCCGATCTCCATGTTCTGGTTCTTGCGCAGCTTCTGGTTCATCAGCATGTGGCCGATGCGGTTGAGCAGATAGTCTTCGGCGTAGGGCTTGCGGATGAAGTTGTCGGCGCCGCATTCGATGCCGCGGATGATGTCTTTCGGGTCCATCAGCGACGTCACCAGGATCACCGGGATGTCGCGCAGCTCGGGATCGGCCTTGATGGCGCGGCACAGCGTGTAGCCGTCCATCTCCGGCATCACGATGTCGGACAGCACCAGGTGCGGCTTGCGCTCGCGGATCGCATCGAGCGCCAGCTGGCCGTTGCCGGCCACGCGGGCGCCGTAACGCATCGACTGGATCAGGCGGCGCAGGCGCTCGGCCTGGGTCGGGCTGTCTTCTACGATGAGGATTTCGATTTCGTCGGGCTGAATTTCGTAGCTGGTGTCCACGGACCACCCTCCTGAATGCGTATATCGGCTGGTGTGACTATATCGGATTTAATCCGTCAGGGGGGACTTTCCTGTCCCTGGAAACCGCCGGCGCGCCAGGTCAGCACCAGCGTGTCGCGGTGGCCGTGCTCTGCCAGCGGCTGGATCGGCGTCGATTCGTGGATCACGGCCGCGTCGTCCAGCAGCAGCATGGTCCACGGCTCGGTCATGGTGAAGCGCTTGCCGTTCGGTCCATCGGCTTCAAAGATGCGAGTCTCCCCGCCCTTGATCTGCTCCCGGCCGATCAGCAGCACGGCGACGAAATCGACGCCGTCGCGGTGCGCGCCTTCCGGCGTCGGCCGGCCGATGCCGTCGGTGGTGTCGATGCGGAACTGGTGCGCCTCGACGTACCACGGATCGCTGCTGCGGCGCACTGCGCTGCACACCTGGCCGATGCCGCGCAACAGCGCCTGCCACGCGGGCTGCGCCACGGTGGCGCTCTGCATCGGCTCGAACAGGCGGTTCATGCCGCCGTGCAGGGCGTTGTATTCGAGCGGCTGCCAGTGGGCGCGGTGCGCGGTCTGGGTCAGCTCGGCGCCGTTCTGCACGAAGCAGGAATGGCGGCGGCGCCGATAGCGGCCGCCGTCCTTCAGGTAGTTGTCCAGCTCCAGCGCGTCCCAGCTGGGGATCAGCGCGTTGAGCGCGGCCAGCGGCACGCCGGCCAGCGCCGCCACGTCCTGCGGCGGCATGACCGCGTAGCCGTCTTTGCGCAGCGCGTCGGCTACGTGGAGGGGATGGGTGTAGATCGGGTTGGAAGTCGTCATTGGCTCTCTCAGCTGGCGGACATCAGGCTGGCACGCAGCGCGTCCAGTTGCTGCTTCATGCCGACCACTTCATCCAGCGTGCACTTGGTCGCTTGCAGGATGGACGGCGGCAGCTTGGCCGCCTCGTGGCGCAGCGCGTCGCCGTGCGGCGTCAGCGTGATGATGACCTGGCGCTCGTCGCTGGCGGCGCGGGTGCGGGTCAGCAGCTCGGCCGCCTCCATGCGCTTGAGCAGCGGCGTCAGGGTGGCCGAATCGAGGAACAGGCGCTCGCCCACCTCCGACACGGTCAGCTCGTTTTTTTCCCACAGCACCATCATCACCAGGTACTGCGAATAGGTCAGGCCGAGGCCGCGCAACAGTTTGCGGTACAGCTTGCTCATCGCCAGCGAGGTCGAATACAGCGCAAAGCAGAGCTGGCCGTCCAGCTGGGGGACGGCCGAGGCTGCGGCGGACGGGGCGGGGGGTGTTTTGGTATCCATGCGCACAGTATAGGTAGTGCACTATACAATTGCAAGCTAGGCGAGAAAAAATGTTTTGCGGGCAAATTCCGCCGGCGGTTATCATCTATCATGCTAGCGATAGAGACCAATCTCAGGGAGTAGTGGCGGATGAACATCAAAAAGGCCATCGTGCTCGTCGTTGACGAGGCGCCGGACAACCTGATCTTGATGCACGGGCTGCTGCAAGACCAGTACGAGGTCAAGCTGGCCAACCATGGCGGCGCCGCGCTGGCCATCATGCAGCAGGTGCCGCGTCCGCATCTGGTGGTGCTCGATGCGGCGCTGCCGGAAGTGGACGGCTACAGCGTGTGCCAGCAGCTCAAGTCCAGCCCGGACACGGCCGACATTCCCGTCATCTTCCTGCAAGACCAGGCCGACGAGGCGCGCGCCTTGATCGAGGGCGGCGCCGACGTCGTGCTCAAGCCCATCGTCGGCGAAGTGCTGCGCGCGCGGGTCGATACGCATCTGCAACTGCGCCATTCGCGCGAACTGCTCAAGCAGCAGCGCAACCTGCTGGAACACGTGGTCGAGGAAGTCACGGCGGAGCTGAGCCAGATGCTCGACGCGATGATCTGGGCGCTGGCCTCGCTGGCCGAAACGCGCGAATACGAAACCGCCAACCATCTGCGCCGCGTGCAGCACTACGTGGCCGCGCTGGGGCGCCAGCTGCAATCGCACAAGCGCTTCCAGGAGGAGCTGAGCGAGGCCAATATCAAGTCGCTGTTCAAGGCCGCGCCGCTGCACGACATCGGCAAGGTGTCGATTCCGGACGCCATCCTGCTCAAGCCGGACCGCCTGACGGACGAGGAATTCGCCGTCATGAAGCTGCACACCGTGTACGGGCGCGACGCCATCGTCAACGTCGAGCACCACCTGGGCTACACCAACACCTTCCTGCGCTACGCGCGCGAAATCACCTGGTCGCACCAGGAGAAGTACGACGGTTCCGGCTATCCGCAAGGCCTGGTGGGCGATGCGATCCCGATGTCGGCGCGGCTGATGGCGGTGGCCGACGTCTACGATGCGCTGATCTCCAAGCGGGTCTACAAGCCGGCCTTCACTCACGAGACGGCGATGGAGATGATACGGCAGGGCAGCGGCGAGCATTTCGATCCCGACGTGGTCGACGCCATGCTGACCATCGAGGAAGAGTTCATGGCCATCGCCGAGCGTTACAGCGATCACGCGCCCGGCGGCGCGGCGCCGGAAATAGCCGGATAGGCGGCGCCGCCAAATGAAACGATCGCGCGGCTACCTGGCGTTCTTTCTTGGCATATTCCTCACCGCCGCGACCTGCTATTTCGTGGTCGTGACGCAGCGCCAGCAGGTGCAGGCGAACTTCCAGCGCGATGCCGACAAGGTGGCGCGCGACGCCGAGGTGCGGCTGCAAACCTATTTCGACATGCTGCTCGGTATCAAGGGCGTGTACGCGCTGGAAGACCGCATCGACCGCGGGAGTTTTCACCGCTTCGTGGCGGAGCTCAAACTGGACCGGCGCTATCCCGGTTTCCAGGCGATCCAGTTCGTGCGGGTGGTGCCGGACGCGCAGCTGGCCGCGTTCAGCGCCGCCGTCAAGGGCGACACCGCCATCGAGGCCGCCGGCTACCCCGGTTTCCAGGTGCATCCGGCCAGCCGCCGCGATCCGCACTACATCATCGAATACACCGAACCGCTGAAAGGCAACGAGAACGCCTTCGGCCTGGACCTGGGCGCGCTGGCGCCGCACCTGAAGGCGCTGGAGCTGGGGCGCGACAGCGGCGAGATCGTCGCCACCGAGCGCATCACGCTGGTGCAGGACGCCAGCGGCCAGCCGGGCTTCGTGGCGCGGGCGCCGGTCTACCGCGCGGCGATGCCGTTGCAGACGGCCGAGCAGCGGCGGGCCGCGCTGTTTGGTTTTGTCGCCATCGTTTTCCGCGTCAATACGCTGATGCGCGAGGTGGTCGATGCGCCGCTGCTGGAGCATATGCGGGTGCGCATAGCCGATGACGGCTACTACGACAGCAAGGACGCGCCGCCCTCCGGCGCCGACGCGCTGCTCTACGACAGCGCCGCCCTGGCCGCGATCCGCCAGCCGCGCGGCGCTGCGCTGGAGGGGCTGTCGTCGCAAAAGGCCTTGATGGTGGGGCAGCGCCGCTGGCAGTTGCGCATTGAAGGCTATGCCGGCGCGCGTTACAGCAGTTCGCCGCTGCCGGTGCTGCTGATCGGCGTGGTCGGCCTGATCATCAGCGCGCTGATCGCGGCCCTGCTGGTGTCGACCCGGCGCGTGATCGACGCCAAGCACGGACTGGAATACAGCCTGGCCGAACTGGAACGGCAGAAGAGCAATGTGGAGCAGGCGCGCAGCGATCTGTCGGTGGTGGCGGAAACGCTGAAGCAGGCGCAGACCAATCTGCTGACGTCGGAGAAGATGGCGTCGCTGGGCGCGCTGGTGGCCGGCGTGGCGCACGAACTGAATACGCCGATCGGCAACAGCCTGTTGACGGCCAGCGCCCTGAGCGACATGGTGCGCGATTTCGAGCGGCGCCTGGCCGCCGACGGCGGCTTGAAACGCTCGGTGCTGGAGGCGCACCTGGCCGACGCCCGCAAGGCTTGCGACATCATGGGCAGCTCGCTGATGCGGGCGGCGGACCTGATCACCTCCTTCAAGCAGGTGGCGGTGGACCAGGCCAGCGGCCAGCGGCGCCGCTTCCGGCTCGACGAGGTGGTGCACGACACGCTGGCCACTTACGCGGCGCAGCTGCGGCGCAATGGCTGCGCGGTGCACGTCGACGTGCCGGCGGGGCTGGAGTTCGATTCCTATCCGGGCAGCTTGAGCCAGGTGCTGAGCAATTTGATCGGCAACGCGCTGCTGCACGGCTTCGACGGCCGCGATGGCGGCGCCATCACCGTCGTGGCGCGGCACGAGGAGGTCGATACGGTGACGCTGACCTTCGCCGACAACGGCGTCGGCATGACGGCCAGCACGCTGCACAAGGTGTTCGATCCCTTCTTCACCACCAAGCTGGGACAGGGCGGTTCGGGGCTGGGGATGAATATCGTTTATAACATTGTCACCGGCATGCTGCGCGGGACGATACGGGTCGAATCGGAACCCGGCAGGGGCACCACCGTCACGCTGGTGCTGCCGATGCGGGCGCCGGAAGGCGCGCCGCAAGAGCCGGCGCTTCAGCTGTAACGTCGGCGCAGCAGTTCCAGCATCCCCACGTTCAGCTCCCAAGCATTGGAGATTTCCTTTTGCGTGTAGGGCAGCGTTTGCGTGTACGGCACCGGGCCGAATTCCGGCGTCAACGTCATGCGCGGCGCACCGGCGGCGCGGCGCAGCCGTATCACTTCATCCCACCACGACAGGTGCGCTGCCAATGCGGCCTGCGATTCCGGCGCGCGGAAGTCGGCCACCTGCGGCCCTTGCGGGTGGCCGACGCGGGCGTGGATGTGGCGCACGCGCGGCAGCGTCGCGGCCAGCGTGTGCGGCTGGTCTTCCAGCAGCGATTCGCAGGCGCAGCACCAGTGCGACAGGTCGGCCGTCAGCTGCAGCTCCGGCAGCTGCTCCAGGTAGGGCAGCAGCAGCATCGGGTGGCCGCTGAAACGGCTGCGGTGGATTTCATGCACGATCGGCACGCCGTGCTGGCGCGAGATGGCGGCCGCCAGTTCCAGCAGCTCGCGGTTCTGCGCCGGCGTGAAGTAGTCCTTGCCGGTGTGCGAGTTGACGTGCAGCGGCCTGGCGGCGCAGGCGTTGTGCAGCAGTTCGGCCAGCGCCGCGCGGTGCGGCTCGAAGGCCGGATGGAACACTGTCTCCCATTGGGCGGCAATCAGTCCCAGGCCGGCGGCGGCGATGCGGCCGGTCCAGTCGTCGCGGGCGGCGGCGTCCAGCGGCAGCGACATTTCGATGCCGTCGAAGCCCGCCTGCCTGACGCGGTCGATGAACACCTGCGGCGCCAGTTCGTTGTTGCCCCAGTGGGCGGCGAAAATCTGGATCTGCATTACAGGAAGCCCCGCACCGGGAAGGCGGCGTCGCGCTGTATCCAGTTCTGCGGCGAGTATTCGGTGGCGCCGTCGGTCACGTGCAGCGTGTAGGCGTGGCGCGAGACGGTCGAGCGGTTCGGCGCGCTGTAGTGCGGCAGCAGGCCATGGAAGCATACCAGGCTGCCGGCCTTGCATTCGAGCGGCACGGCGGTGCTGTCGTCGGGCCAGGGCAGGTCGCTCAGCTTTTCCATGCGCACCTCGTCGCCGTCGCGCAGGAAGCGCTCGCGCATCGGGCCGCGATGGCCGCCCGGCTCGGCCCACATGCAGCCGTTTTGCAGGGTGGCGTCTTCCAGCGCGAACCAGAAGGTGGTCACGCTGACCGGATCGGTGTCGAAGTAGGTGGCGTCCTGGTGCCAGCGCACTTCGCCGCCGATGCCGGGCTGCTTGAAGATGTACATCGACTGCCAGACCTGGGCGTCGGCCAGGCCCAGGTCGCGCGCCACGGCGGCCAGCCGCACGTCGGTGGAGAAGCCGCGGAACACCGGGTCCAGGTCGTGCATGGCATGGCCGATCTTGTTGATCGACAGCGCCTTGTCCTGTTTCAGCTGGCCGTCCGGGCCGAAGGCTTCTTCCTCGAAGAAGCAGCGCACGGTGTTGTCGGAGCCGAGGAAGTAGTCGTCGGTGGTCTTTTCCTGCTCGATGGTGCTGAAGATGCCGGTCCTGGCGTTCGGGTCGAATTCGTTGACAATCTGCGCCGCCCGCGCGCGCAGCGTGGCGATCTCCTGCGGCGTCTTGAAGTTGGGCAGGACGATGTAGCCGTCGCGTTGATATTGTTGTTTTTGTGCGTCTGTCAGCATGGCGGGCTCCCTGGGGCGTGATTCGATGTGCCATTGTAGGTTGCGCGCGCTTGCCAAACAATCCGCAAAGGGTTGACACATTGTCTCCAGAATGAAGACAATGTGATATGGATCAATTACGTGCGATGGAGATTTTTATCGAGGTGGCGCGGCAGCGCAGCTTCAGCGAGGCGGGCCGCCGCCTGGGGCTGACGCGCGCCATGGTCAGCAAGCATATCCTGCAACTGGAGGACAAGCTGCAGGCGCGCCTGCTGCATCGCTCGACCCGCGAGGTTAGCCTGACCGACGCCGGCCAGGCCTATCTGGCGCCGTGCATGGCGACGGTGGTGCAGTCGCAGGAGGCGGCGCGGGCGCTGAGCCAGGCCACCCAGGCCGGCGCCGAACTGGCGGGGCCCTTGCGGATACAGGCGCCGTCCAGTTTCGGCAGCGAGTGGCTGGCCGACGCGGTGGCGCGTTTCAGCCTGCCGCATCCGCAGTTGTCGCCCTTGCTGTACGTGGATGACGCGCTGCTCGATCCGATCGAGCATGGATTTGATTTGACCATACGGGTGGGCGGCATCCCGGACGTGCATGCGCTGGCCATGCGGCCGCTGGCGCCGTGCCGCGGCGTGCTGTGCGCGTCGCCGGCCTACCTGGCGCGCCACGGCGTGCCGCAGACGCCGCAGGACCTGCATCAGCACCGCTGTCTGCATTTCAGCCACCTGACCGACGGCACACAGTGGCATTTCGCGCGCGGCGAGGAGCGGCAGTCGGTGCGGGTGCAGGCGGCGTTCACGGCCAACAATGGGCTGGTGTTGCAGCAGGCGGCGCAGCGCGGGCTGGGCATCGTCTACAACACCACCTTCCTGGCGTGGCGCGCGCTGCTGGAGGGGACGCTGGTGCCGGTGCTGGCCGATTGGGAGCTGCCGCTCAATCATCTGAGCGCGCTGTATCCGGCCAGCCGACAGCCGTCGGCCAAGGTGCGGGCGCTGATCGATTTCCTGGTGGCCGAATACCAGCCGGTGCCGCCGTGGGACCGGGAGCTGGCAACGTCCGGGTTGTTGGCGTTGACTTAAAGGGGTTTCGAAATGGGCAGGGCATAGGCGTGCACCTGCGCGGTCATTGTGGCATTCATTCGATTTTCTCCCCTATTTTTTTCGGCTTTCCCCAATTTAGCCCGGCAAATTCGGAAATAGCCCGATGCTTGAAAAAATCGAAGAAAATCGAAGAGAAAATCGGGCGTTTGCTACAAGGAGCGGGGCGGCGTACCCCAAGTGCATATGCCTCAGGGCAGCTGAGCGCGCCGATTCAGGTCGCGGCCACCTGCCAGGCGCCGTCGCGGTAGACCAGTTCATCGTCGAGGTAGACCGCCTCGGTCACGGCGAACACGTCGACGTGGTAGCGCGCGTCCTTGCGCTTGAACTGCGGCTTGGCGTAGACACCGTGCTTGGCGCCCAGCGACAGGTGGATGCCGCACATGCGCTCAAAGGTGCCGATGTCGTTGACCATGCAGTCGCGCGAGAAGGCGCGGTTCATGCCGAAGCCCAGCTCGCGCAGCCACACCTCGCCCTCGTGCGCGCGGATGATGGCCAGCATGTTGTCGAATTCCGGCGTGGCGTTGTCGGCGCCCACCACGCGGCCTTTTTCGACGATCAGCGTGACCGGCGTGGCCGGCTGGTTGACCATGAACGAGGTGTCGCCGAACACGAAGATCCGCACCCGGCCGTTGACCGCCTCCAGGTCGCGCGCCTCGGTGAACACTTCGCCCAGCGGGAACTGGCCGCCGATGTTGTTCATGCCGCTGTAGTCGCCGATATTGAGCTTGGCCGATTCGAACGGCGAGCCGAACACCAGCCGCTCGCCGTCGCCGCTGTCGACCACGCCGTGCTGCGCGCGGTCGATGCGCGCCTTGAGCGCGTGGCCGACGCCGCGGTAGTAGGCCGGGTCGTAGGCCAGCGAGGCGATGTAGTGCAAGCCCTGCTCGCCCGGCATGCGCGACAGGTGCACATGCTCGATCACCTTCAGGCCGCGCTTGAACAACTCGATGCGGATGCGGAACGCTTCCAGCCGGAAGCTGGTCGACTGGATCAGCACCACCAGGTCGCCGGCGTGCATGCGGGCGAAGGCGGCCAGCACCTGCTCCGGCGTGGTGCTGTCGAAATCGACGAAGACCGCGTCCGGCACCACGCGGCGGTAGGCCTCGGTCAGGGCGCGGTTGAGGTCGCTGCGGGTGTCGTAGACGATCAGCGCCGCCTGCGGCGCGGCGTGGGCGATCGCCAAGGCCAGCGTGTCGCCGACATTGCGCTGCGCCGTGTCGACCGCGTGCTCGGGAATGGCGCCGTAGCGGGAGATTACTGGGGCGGGCAGGGGAGACGACGTCATGGCGCGGCGCTAAAAAGGGATCAGCCCGCATTATAAAGGCAGAAGCCGCCCCATTACCCGTAACGCCACGCCGGCGCGGTTTCTCCTTGTAATGGGCTGGGACGCGATATAGAATCTCAAATATAGCCTAGCAGCAACTCCGACGATAACAACAGGAAACGTGATGAGCGTAATAATGGGACAGGATTTGCCGTTGGAGCGACCGGACACCACCGGCCGCGCCGCGTTGTTCGTGCCGACCGCGAACATCAAGGACGACGTGCTGGAAACCGTGCGCAAGGGAGCGGCGATCGTCGGCTTCGGCAATCACGACCGCACCTTGACCATCTACTACGAAAGCAACCGCTTCAACGAGGTCAACCTGGTCAAGTGGGAGCAGAAGGCGCGCAAGGCCTTCGAGCGCCTGGCCGAGAACCTGCCGACCGTCTCCAAGATGGTGAGCCGGCCGGAGAACTTCGAGCAGGTGGGCTACATCAGCAGCAAGGGCATCCTGATCCGCCGCATGGAAAAGCTGATGAAGTGGCTGGAGACGTCGGATGCGATGGACAGCGCGCCGGCATCGGAAAACATCGTCTTCGCGCCGCCGCCCCCGCCCAAAAAGATCACCTGACACGCCGCAGCCGCGGCGCTCACCATACCGGAGATACACGATGAAGCATCTGTTCCAGTTCCTGTTTGCCGCCGCACTGACCCTGAGCCTGACCGGCGCCGCCACGGCGCAGGACGCGCCCAAGCGCGGCACCGCCGACGAGGCGGTGGCGATGGTCAAGCGCGCCGGCGAGTATCTGCAAAAGAACGGCAAGGACAAGGCGGTGGCCGCGTTCAACGATCCCAAGGGCGACTTCATCCAGGGCGACCTGTACGTGTTCATGTTCGACAAGGCCGGCGTGGCGCTGGCGCACGGCCAGAACCCCAAGATGGTCAACAAGAACCTGATGGAGCTGAGCGCCGGCGGCGTCTATCCGATCAAGGAATTCCTCAAGATCGGCGCCAGCCCGGCCGGCAAGGGCTGGGTCCAGTACATGTGGCCGAACTCGATCAGCAAAAACCTCGAAGAGAAAAACACCTACGTCGAAAAAGTCGGCGAATATGTCATCGGCGTGGGCATCTACAAATAAGCGCCTGCCGTGCGCTACGCCGGGTCGCGGCGTTGTATGCTGTCAGAAATGTTTGGTTCCTTGAGGAGACGATGATGACGGCGATGACAACGGTACGCGGCGCGGCCGCCGCTTTGGTGGTGCTGGCGCTGCTGGGCGGCTGCCAGAAGAAGGATGACAGCGTGGCCGGTCCGGCTGAAACGGCGGGCCGCAAGCTCGACCAGGCCACCGACAAGGCCGGCCGCCAGCTGACCGAGGCCGCGCAACAGGCCAACCAGCAGATCACCGACGCCGCCAAGGAAACCAGCCAGCAAATCAACAAGGCCACCGACGCCGCCGGTGACAAGCTCAACCATGCAACCGAGGAAGCCGGCAAGAAGCTGGAACAGGCCGGCACCAAGCTGCAGGAAAAAGCCCGCGAACGCGAAGCGTCCAGCCCCGCCAAGTAGACCTCAGTGGCCGTTCTTGTGGGCCGCGTGCTTGAGCGGCACCACGTTGCTGTGCTCTGACGGCGACGGCGGCGGTGTTTCCGGCCCGCCGCCCAGCACCACGCTCAGGTCCACAAAGCCGGCGCGCCACGCGCTCTCCAGGTCCTGCTCGATCGCCTCCATCGACGTCTGATCGAAGTTCTCGAAGCCGCGCACGCCGTAGGCGCGGTTGCGCCCGTGCGACTTGGCCAGGTACAGCGCCATGTCGATCAGGTTGACCGCGCGCTCCCATGGCAGCGGCACGTCGGCCGGCGCCAGCGGGAACGGCGAGAAGCCCACCGACACATTCACCGAAATCTCGTGCTCCTGGTAGCGGATGATCTGCGACGAGATGCCCACCAGGATGCGGCGCGCGATCTCGTCGACGCCGTGGCGCGGGATCGCCGGCAGGAAGGCCAGGAACTCCTCGCCGCCCCAGCGCACGATCATGTCGGTCTCGCGCAGCACCACGCGCAGGTTCTCGGCGATCATCTTCAGCACGGCGTCGCCGGCGGCGTGGCCGTAGCGGTCGTTGATGTTCTTGAAGTGGTCGACGTCCAGCAGGAACAGGGCGCCGACGATGTCGTCGCCGTGCAGCGTGCGCTTTTCCGCATACGGCTGGTCGGCCTGAATCATGTCGCGCATGAAGTCCTGGAAGTGGCGGCGGTTGTACAGCATGGTCAGGGGATCGAGCGTCGACTGCGCCTTGAGCTCCAGGTTCTTCACCTCCAGCTGGGCGTTGGCGTGCCGCACCTTGCGGTACAACAGCCCGACCACCATCGACGCCAGCGCGAACACCAGGGCCAGCAGCCACCACACGCGCTGCTGCAGGCGGCGGTTGTCGATCTCGGCGCCCTTGACCTGGTTCTCCTTGCTCAGCAACAGGATCTGGCGCTGCTTCTTCTCGGTCTCGTATTTTTCCTGCAGCTCCAGCACCGCCTTCTGGCGCTGCTTCTCGAACAGCTCGTTCGAGATCGCGCGCTCGCGGTGGTAGGCCGACACCGCGCCCGCCAGGTCGCCCACCCGTTCCAGCGCTTCGCCATATTCGCGCAGGGCCGCTTGCAGATCGGGCTTGTTGTTCTCCTGCTCGTAGCGGGCCATGCCCGCCTCGTACTGCTTCTTGCCGTCGGCGATGCGGCCCATGCCCAGGTAGGCCTGGCCCAGGTTGACGCGCGCGGTCGCCTCCACCGACTTGTCGTTGGTCAGCTGGGTCGAGCGCAGCGACTCGTTCGCGTACTGGGCCGCGCGCGGATAGTCGTGCTCCTTCAGGTAGCTGTCCGACAGGTTGACCAGGGTCACGCCTATCATGCGCTCGGCGCCCAGCTTGCGCTCCAGATCCAGGCTTTGCAGCAGCGCGCGCAGGGCGCGCTTGGGCTGGCCGGAATCGATGGCCAGGCCGTACTCGGTGGTCTTGGCGATCGCCATGCGGCCCGGCGAGCGCAGTTTCTCGGTCTCGGTCAGCAGCTCGTCGAGCGCGGCGGAGGCCTTGTCGTATTCCTTCATCTGCGTGTACAGATTGACCAGCGCGTTGAGCGCGCCGAACAGGATCACCGGATCGTCGCTGACCTGGCGCGCCAGGTCGACCCCAATTTGCAGCTTGACCAGCGCGGCCGGGAAGTTGCCCATTTCGGCATAGGACTGGCCGGCGGTGATGACGACCTGCGAACGCAGCGCCAGGTCGGTGCTGGCGGCCGCCACCTTTTCGGCGTCGAAGGACAGCTGGTGCGCGGCCTCGACGTCGGCGCGGTCGAACAGCACGTAGCTCTTGGCCATCATGCCTTTGGCGACGATGGTGTCGTCGTGCAGGGATTTACCGTAGGCGATCAGCTGGTCGGCGGCGGCCATGGCGGCGTCGTTCTTGCCGGAGCGCATATTGGCCACGCTCAGTTGGCTCAGCAGTTCGGCCTGGGTGGCGGGCGGCGCGCCGGCCGCTTCGGACTGCAGCGCGAGCAGCTGCGTCAGGGCCTTTTCCGGCACGAAGCGGCTTTGTTCGCGCACGTCGATGATGCGGGCGTACAGCGAGGACGGCCCGGTTTCGGCTCCGGCCAGCGCCGGCGACAGGACGAGTGCTACAGCGACCGCGACGGCACGCGGTCGCGCGCGGACTAGCCACCCACCATTTCTGAAACCTGCCAACTGACGCTCCCGGTTATCGACTGCGCATGCAAAGTGTCTAGACAATTATATTCTTGTTGCAGACGAGAAAGCCCGTGGAATTGCGATTTTTCACGCGAAATCGCACACTATCCGTGGCGGAATTGGCAATAAAGTGATCGATATGGCCATGCCCCTGGCGCTGTTTTTGCAATGTTGTCAGAAGATGAAAGTCAGGCCGCCAATTGTTGCAGCAGGTAGAGCCGCTGGTACAGGCCGCCGTCTATCTGCATCAGCTGCTCGTGCGGGCCGGTCTCGGCGATGCGGCCGTGGTTGAGCACGATGATGCGGTCGGCGTCGCGGATGGTCGACAGCCGGTGGGCGATGGCGATCACCGTCACCGTGCCGCGCAGCTCGTCGAGCGCGCTCTGCACGATCTGCTCGGTCTGCGAATCGATGTGCGAGGTGGCCTCGTCGAGCAGCAGGATGCGCGGCCGTCCCGCCAGCGCGCGGGCGATGGCGATCAGCTGCTTCTGGCCCACCGACAGGCGCGAGCCGCCTTCGCCCAGCGCGGTGTCGTAGCCTTGTTCGAGCGCGACGATGAATTCGTGCGCGTGCGCGGCGCGCGCCGCCGCCTCGATCTGCGCCGGCGTCAGGCCGCGGCCCATGTCGATGTTCTCGCGCGCCGAGGCGGCCAGCAGGAAGGGGTCTTGCGGCACCAGGCCCACCTCGGCGCGGAAGCGTTCGTTGGCGATGGCGTCGAGCGGCACGCCGTGGATGGCGATGCCGCCGTGCTTGACCGGATAAAAACGCAGCAGCAGCGACAGCAGGGTCGACTTGCCGCTGCCGGTGTGGCCGACGATGCCCACGAAAGCGCCTTGCGGAATGTCCAGCGACAGGTCGTGCAGCACGGTCTGGCCTTGGTTGTAGGCGAAGCTCAGGTGGCGGATGGCGACCGCCGGCGCGTGCGAGTCATTGGCGGCGGCGCGCGCGGTGGCCAGGCCGGTGTCGTGTCCGTGGTCGGCGTGCTCGGTGGCGGTGGCTTCGTCGAGCAGCGTGGCCACGCGCGCGGTGGCCACCACCGATTGCTGCAACTGGCTGAACTGCATGGTGATCTGGATCAGCGGCTCGATCACGCGCGCCAGGTAGCTGATGAAGGCGTACAGGATGCCCACCTCGGCGGCGGTCATCGCGCGCTGGCCGAACAGGTAGATCACGGCCGCCAGCAGGATGATGTTGAACATGTCGAGCGCCGGCCGCAGCAGCCAGGCGTTGGCGCGCAGCTCGGCCAGGCGGGCGGTGTAGTGGTCCTGGTTGGTGGCGGCGAAGCGCCGGCCGAAGCGCGCCTCGGCGTTGTTCGCCTGCAGCACGCTCATGCCGCCGATCGACTCGGCCATCTGGCCGTTGATGTCGCTGCGCAGCGCGCGCGCGCGGGTCACGGCCGGGGCGCTCCAGCGCTGGTACAGCCAGACGATTAGCAGCACCGCCGGCAGCAGCGCCAGCACGATCAGCATCAGGTGCCAGTCCAGCCAGGCCATCGCCGCCACGGTGCCGACCAGCACGATGGTCGAGTCCAGCATCACGAACAGCACCTGGATGTACAGGGTCTTGACGGCCTCGGTGTCGTTGGTGACGCGCGAGACCAGCTGGCCGGTGATGGCGCGGTCGAAGAAGGCCATCGGCAGCAGCAGCACGTGGGTGTAGACCATCTCGCGCAGCCGCATCACCGAGCGCATCGCCAGGCCGGACAGGCGCACCAGCTGCAGGTAGCGCAGGCCGCTGGCGATCCAGCCGGTGAGCACCACGCCGGCCAGCAGGGCGGCCATGCGCGGCCAGTCCAGGTGGTGCGGCAGCAGGTGCTCGTCGATCAGCGCCTTGCCCATGATCGGGCCGGACACCTCCAGCAGCGCGGCCAGCACCAGCCACATGACGGCCCAGCCCAGGTGGTGCTGGTCGGGCAGCGCGGCGCGGCGCAGCAGGGAGAACGCCTGCCAGGTTTGGCGGCGCGCGGAAATCTGTTCTGGCTTAGAGGGCATCGAGACTGGCTTCCAATTGTTGATAGCGCCACTGGCTGGCGTACCAGCCATCCTGCTCCAGCAGTTGTTCGTGGCTGCCGGTTTCGCTGATGCGGCCGTCGCGCAGCACCACGATCAGGTCGGCGTTGACCACCGCGCTCAGGCGGTGGCTGGCGATGACGGCGCTGCGGCCGTTGCGGGCCTGGCGCAGTTCTTCCAGGTGCTGCAGGATGCGCGTCTCGGTGCCGGTGTCGACGGCCGACAGGGCGTCGTCCAGCAGCAGCAGGTCGTTGTCGGCCAACAGCGCGCGGGCGATGGCGACGCGCTGGCGCTGGCCGCCGGACAAGGTGATGCCTTTCTCGCCGACCTCGGTCTCGTAGCCCTGCGCGAACTGCAGGATGTCGTCGTGGATGGCGGCCAGCCTGGCCGCGTGTTCGACCTGGGCGCGGGTGGCGCCGGGACGGGCCAGCGCGATGTTGTCGGCGATCGAGGCCGAGAACAGGAAGGACTCCTGTGGCACCCAGCTGATGGCGGCGCGCAGCGCGTGCAGCGTGTAGTCGTCGAGCGTGTGGCCGCTCCAGCGCACGCTGCCCGATTGCGGCGTCAGCTGGCGCAGCAGCACCCGCAGCAGGGTCGACTTGCCGCAGCCGGTGGGGCCGACCAGGCCGAGCGTCTGGCCCGGCTTGAGTTCCAGCGTGATGCCGGTGAGCGCGGCCATGCTTTGGCTCCCGTTCTGGCCTTCGCCTTGGCCTGGATAGGCGTAGCTGACCTCGTGCAGCGCCAGCGCGCCCGGCGCCACGGCGGCCAGCGTGCCGTGGTCGTCGATGGCCAGCGGCGCGTCCAGCATCGGCTGCAGGCGCTGCCAGGCGGCCTTGCCGCGCTCGATCAGCGACAGCACCCAGCCGGCCGCGAACATCGGCCAGATCAGCTGGCCCAGGTACATGGTGAAGCTGGTCAGCGCGCCGATGGTCAGCTGCTGCTGCCAGACCAGGTAGCCGCCCAGGCCCAGGGTCAGGCCGCCGGCCGCGGTCAGGGTCAGGCCGACCGCCGGTTCATAGGCCGCCTCCCACACCTGTGCGCGCAGGCTGGCGTTGGACGCCTGCCGCGCCAGCTCGCCGAACTGCCGGGCGCTGCGCTGTTCGAGTCCCAGCGCGCGCAAGGTGCGCACGCCGGACAGGGTTTCCTGCACATGGTCGTTGAGGGCGCTGAAACGCTTGAGCGAGTCGGTGGAGGCGGTGTGGATATGGCCGGAGATGTACCAGAACGCCCAGCCCATCAGGGGGAAGGGCAGCAGCGCGATGCAGGCCAGGCGCCAGTCTACGCCGAGCAGCATCACGCCCAGCACCATCACCAGGGTCAGCGCGCCGTCGAAGCCGGCCAGCATGGCTTCGCCGGCGGCCATTTCGATGGCGTCGATATCGTTGGTGGCCAGCGCCATCAGGTCGCCGGTGCGCTGGCGCTGGTAGAAGGCCGGGCCCTGCAGGGTGAGGCGGGTGTACAGGCGGGTGCGCAGCGACACGCCCAGCTGGTAGGCGGCGCCATACAGGATCTGGCGCCAGCCGACGCGCAGGAAATAGATGCCGGCGCCGGTCAGCAGCAGCCAGCCGATTTGCCTCAGCAGGGCGTCGCCGCCCAAGGTGTGGGCGGCCAGGCCGTCGATCATGGCGCCGACCTTGCGGGGCACCCAGACGGTGAGAGTGGCGACGCCGGCCAGCATGACGCCGGACACGGCATAGGCACGGCTGTGCTGGCGGACGAAGCCGCCGATCAGCCCGGAAAGATTAGACATGTTGCCTCGGATTAGCGCTTAGGGCGCTAGGATACAACATGCTCGCCGGACGTGCCCGGCAGTGGCTATTTTTTGGATTTGGTGCTGCTCAGCATGTCGAGCTGCTTGCCGGCCGGCTTGGCCTTGGCGGACGGCACCGACTTCAATTCCGGTTTGGCCTCGACGGCGGCGACCGGTTTGGCCGGTGGCGCGGGGAAGGCTGGCTTGGCGGCGGCAACCTTCACTTCGACCGGCGCGGGGGCTTGCTCGGCTGGCGTGGCGGCTTTGGGCTTGGCGGCAACCTTGGCTTCCGGCGCGGCGACCGCTTCGTTGGCCGAGGCCGCGGCTTCGGTGACGACCACCGGCGGCTCAACCACCACCGGGGCGGCGGCTACCGGCGCTGCGGCGACCGGGGCCGGCGCGGCCGGAGCAGCAGCGGCGGCAGCCGGCTTGGCGCTGGCCTTGAGCGCGGTGACCGGCGCGGCGGCCAGGTCGGAGACTTGCTTGATGGTGTACTGGGCGCTCTGGATCAGATCGCTCTGGACGCCGGAGGCAATGCTGTACAGCTCGCGGCCATAGGCCAGCAGGCTGTCGAAGCTGGCCGGCTCGGCGGAGCCCAGGCTGAAGAACTCGCGCGGGTCCTTGGCTTCGAGCAGCTTCTTCGCCGCAGCCGACGACTTTTCCACCGAAGCCTTGGTGGTGCTGATGTTCAGCGCGATGACCTTTTCCGCGCTGTCGACGGCGGTGCTGGCAAACGTGTTGAAGATCTTGAATTGGGCTTCCAACTGGGACTTCGTAGCTGCGGAAAACTGTTCGGTGATCGAAGACATGGTTTCTCCTGAGACGATTAAAATGTCGGTAAAGCTGTGCACGCCGCGCGCATTATGATGCATTGCAATATGCCCATTCTAGCGGTGAAAGTTGGGCTTGGAAAGTTATTTTTTCTGCCATGTCGCAAAGGCCGCAACAAGGAAACATGCCGTGCGGACACAATCTGCGCGAATCTTGATGCATCGCAATGCGCGACGGGAAAAAAGTCTGAATTAGTGCGCCGCAACAAGTTATTCAATTCTGTGAAAAAGGACACGCATGGCCATCAAACTGAACAAGGAAGTCGAGCAACGCCTGCTGGGGTCGATCCAGCGCTACTGCGCCGAGAACATGGACGAAGAGGTCGGCGAACTGAAGGCGCGCCTGTTGCTCGATTATTGTTTGCGCGAAATCGGCCCCTCTGTCTACAATCAGGCCATCCTCGACGCCCAGGCGGCGATGCAGGACAAGATCGCGGAGATCGAAACGATCTGCTACGAGTCGGAGTTTTCATACTGGACCAAAAAATAAGCCGGGAGCGCGGATGGATGCGGTGATCGAGACGGTAATACGGAACGCCAACCTGGCCGACGGACAACGGGGCGTCGACGTCGCCATCGATGGCGGCCGCATCACCGCCATCGGCCGCGCGCTGCCGCTCAAGGGCGCGCACGAGATCGACGCCGGCGGCGACCTGCTCAGCGCGCCGTTCGTCGACGCCCATTTCCACATGGACGCCACCCTGAGCTACGGCCTGCCGCGCGTCAACGCCTCCGGCACCTTGCTCGAAGGCATAGCGCTGTGGGGCGAGCTCAAGCCGGACCTGACCCAGCAGGCGCTGGTCGAGCGCGCGCTGCAATACTGCGACTGGGCCGCCGCGCGCGGCCTGCTGGCGATCCGCTCCCACGTCGACATCTGCGACGACCGCCTGCTGGCGGTGGAGGCCTTGCTGGAAGTGAAGCGCCAGGTCGCGCCCTACCTGGACCTGCAGCTGGTGGCCTTCCCGCAGGACGGCGTGCTGCGCAGCCCGACCGCGCTGGCCAACCTCAAGCGCGCCATCGGCATGGGCGTCGATGTGGTGGGCGGCATCCCGCACTTCGAGCGCAGCATGGCCGACGGCGCCGAGTCGGTGCGCATCCTGTGCGAGTTCGCCGCCGAGCGTGGCCTGATGGTGGACATGCATTGCGACGAATCGGACGACCCCATGTCGCGCCACATCGAAACGCTGGCCTACCACAGCCACCGGCTCGGCCTGCACGGCCGCGTGGCCGGCTCGCACCTGACCTCGATGCATTCGATGGACAACTACTACGTCAGCAAGCTGCTGCCGCTGATACGCGAGGCCGGCGTGGCGGCGATCGCCAATCCGCTGATCAACATCACGCTGCAGGGCCGCCACGACAGCTATCCGAAGCGGCGCGGCATGACGCGGGTGCCGGAGCTGCTGGCGGCCGGCATCGACGTGGCGTTCGGCCACGACTGCGTGATGGACCCGTGGTACAGCCTGGGCTCGGGCGACATGCTGGAGGTGGCGCACATGGGCCTGCACGTGGCGCAGATGACCGGGCAGGACGCCATGCGCGCCTGCTACCAGGCGGTGACGGCGGCGCCGGCCCGCATCCTCGGCCTGTCCGGCTACGGCGTGGCGGTCGGCTGCCATGCCGACCTGGTGCTGCTGGACGCGGCCGATCCGGTGGAGGCGATCCGGCTGCGCGCGGCGCGGCGCCTGGTGATGCGTCGTGGCAGGGTGATCGCCGAGTCGCCGCGCGCGCAGGCGCGCCTGAACCTGCCGGGCCGGCCGCAGACGGTTGACTTCCGGCTGGACTTGCCACGTGAAATCCATGACAATTGAACACTGTTTAACCCGCCTGGAGCCGCTTTGAAAGAAATCGCCATCCGTCCCGCATCGGAAGCCGACTTCGGCGCCATGTGGGAAATCTTCCAGGAACTCATCGCCAGCGGCGACACCTATTACTTCGCCGCCGACACCAGCCGCGACGATTGCCACGCCTACTGGTTCGGCCCCGGCGTGCAATCGTATGTGGCGCTGCTGAATGGTGAGCGCCTGGTCGGCATGTACCGCCTGGTCGCCAACCAGCGCGACCGCGGTTCGCACGTGGCCAACGCCTCGTTCATGGTCAGCCCGGCGGCGCAGGGCGTCGGCGTGGGCAAGCTGATGGGCGGCGATTGCCTGGACCGCGCCCGCGCGCAGGGCTACCTGGCGATGCAGTTCAACTATGTGGTCAGCTCCAACGTCGCGGCCGTGCTGCTGTGGAAGAAGCTCGGCTTCTCCATCGTCGGCACCCTGCCGCGCGCCTACTATCACGCCCACCTCGGCTACGTCGACGTCTACGTCATGTACCAGTTGCTGGACGATCCCTCCCATTGGCCCGACGCATGAAAATACTCGACACCGAACGCCTCACCCTGCGCACCATCGGCGTCGATGACGCCGCGTTTTACTACGAACTGGTCAACGACCCGACCTGGCTGGAATTCATCGGCGACAAGGGCATCCGCAGCATCGAGGGTGCGCGCGACGCCATCCTCGAAGGACCGTGCGCGATGCAAGAGCGCCTGGGCCACTCGCTGTACGTGATGGAGCGCAAGAGCGACGGCGTGGCGCTGGGCTTGTGCGGCCTGATCAAGCGCGACGGCCTGGACGACGTCGACATCGGCTACGCGATCCGCCCGGCCTGGTTCGGCCAGGGCTATACCTACGAGGCCGCCGTGGCGGTGGTGGCCTACGCGCGCGACCAGTTGCGCATGAAGCGCCTGCTGGGCCTGACCGCGCCGGCCAATCTCAACTCCATCCGTCTGCTGCAAAAGCTGGGCCTGGCGTTTGTCGAGCTGCGCAATCTGCCGCCGCATGAACGTCCTACCAATATTTACAGCATCGAGTTCCACGACTAATTACTTGGCGCGTTGCAACTGTGGGAATTCGATAGATTTATCGGCAAGTTCGCTTGGATTTTTTTGCGCGTGGGCGCATGATGGAAGCAAGAATTAAAAGTTGCTTGATCCCCAAAAAACGGCAGCAATTCAAAACTATAAGCCATACGACCGCGCGGTGAGACCTGTGCGCCAGTCATCTTGTACCCATTGAATTTTTACCGAAAGGGCAACTTATGAAACTCGCCAATCTGAAGATAGGCGTGCGCTTGGGATTGCTGGGCGGCTTCTTCTTTGTCGCCCTGCTGATCGTCGCCACCGGCGGCTGGCGCGCGCTCGACTCCAGCAACGCCGGCAACACCGCCGCCATGCAGCGCATGCAAGCGTTGACCCAGGCCATCGACATGGCGCGCAGCGCCCAGGTCGAATTCAAGGTCCAGGTGCAGGAGTGGAAGAACACCCTGTTGCGCGGCAACGATCCGGCCAATTTCGACAAATACAGCAAGGCCTTCGTCAAGGGCGGCGAAACCACCCGCGGCGAATTGCAGAAGCTGAACGCGCTGCTGACCAGGCTGGACTTGAAAACGCCGCTGGTGGACGAGGCGATCGCCACCCAGAACGAACTGGTCAAGCGCTATATGTCGGCGCTGCAGAAATACGATCCCGCCAGCCAGGACAGCGCCCACGTGGTCGACGCGCTGGTCAAGGGCATGGACCGCGAGCCGACCAGGAAAATCGACGACATCGTCGCCTTCATCGGCAAGGAAGCGCAGCGCATGATCGTCGAGATGGAAGACGAGAACAAGGCGGAGCACAGGCGCGCGATGCTGGCCATGGGCATCACCCTGCTGGTGACGCTGGTGGTCGGCTGCGTCACGGTGCTGTGGCTGATCAAGAGCATCACCGTGCCGTTGAACGAGGCGGTCGACATGGCCGAGACGGTGGCCGCCGGCGATCTGAGCAGTGAAGTGCGCGTCAACAGCACCGACGAGATCGGCGCCTTGCTGGGCGCGCTCAAGCGCATGCAGGGCAACCTGAGCGACATCGTCGGCAGGGTCCGCCTGGGCACCGACGCCATCCACGGCGCGGCGGTGGAAATCGCCGCCGGCAACCTGGACCTGTCGGGCCGCACCGAAGAGCAGGCCAGCTCGCTGGAGGAAACGGCCGCCGCGATGGTGGAGCTGACCACCACCGTGCAGCAGAACAACGTCAACGCGGCCGAGGCCTGCAAGCTGGCCGACACCGCCTCCAGTGTGGCGGCCAAGGGCGGCGACGCGGTCGAGCAGATGGTGCGCACCATGGGCTCGATCAATGAATCGTCGCGCAAGATCGTCGACATCATCGGCGTGATCGACGGCATCGCGTTCCAGACCAATATCCTGGCCTTGAACGCGGCGGTGGAAGCGGCGCGGGCCGGCGAGCAGGGACGCGGCTTCGCGGTGGTCGCCTCCGAGGTGCGCAACCTGGCGCAGCGCTCGGCGGCGGCGGCCAAGGAAATCAAGGCGCTGATCGGCGATTCGGTGGGGCGGGTGGAGGCGGGCAGCCGGCTGGTCGGCCAGGCCGGCGAGACCATGGGCGAAGTGGTGGCCAGCGTGCAGCGCGTGACCGCCATCATCGGCGAGATTTCGATCGCCAGCGGCGAGCAGCGCGACGGCATCGAACAGATCAGCATCGCCATCAGCCAGATGGACAGCGTGACCCAGCAGAACTCGGCGTTGGTGGAGCAGGCCGCCGCCGCGGCCGACGCGCTGGAACAGCAGGCGGCCGGACTGTCGGCGGCGGTCAGCGTGTTCAAGCTGCAGGGCCAGCCATCCCACGCCGCGCCGTTTGACACCGCTCAATTGAAAGCGCGAAAACGCTTGGAACTGCTGAGCAATTGATTATCCTTCCCTCTTCCCCGGTGCACCGGACGGAGAGGGACAGCATGAACAGCCTATTGCCGGCACTGTCCGGCATCTCACTCAGCCTGCTGGCGCTGTGGTACGGCGAACTGCGGGTGCGCACCCTGCGCAGCCGCTGCGCACAGCTGCAATCGGCGCTGGAAGGCCACCGCGACGCGGAAAGGCGGCTGGACCACATCGCCCACCACGACAGCCTGACCGGCCTGCCCAATCGCCTGCAATGCCAGCTGCAGCTGGAACACGGCATCGCCTACGCGCGCCGCCACGGCAGCCTGCTGGCGGTGCTGTTTGTCGACATCGACCACTTCAAGTCCATCAACGACAACCTCGGCCACGACGCCGGCGACCAGGTGCTGGTGCAGTTCGCGCAGCGCCTGCGCCAGTGCGTGCGCGAGGTGGACACGGTGGCGCGCCAGGGCGGCGACGAGTTCATCGTGCTGCTGACGGAATTGCGCGGCGCCGCCGATGCGCAGCAGGTGGCCGACAAGATCAGCGCCGCGATCGCCGCGCCCTTCCTGGTGCATGGCGAGACGCTGGCGGTGGCGGCCAGCATCGGCATCGCCGTCTATCCCGACGACGACCTCGATATCGAAGCGCTGCTGGAGAAGGCCGACCTGGCGATGTACGCGGCCAAGCAGCGCGGCAAGGGCGCCGGGCTGCGCTTCGTGCCCAGCATGCAGGCCAAGGCGTATTCGCGGGTGGTGCTGGAGACCGCGCTGCGCCACGCGCTCGAGCATGGCGAATTCGTGCTGACCTACCAGCCCAAGCTGAACCTGAGCGAACAGAAGATCACCGGCGTCAAGGCGCTGCTGCGCTGGCGCCATCCGGAGCTGGGCCTGGTGATGCCGCCGGACTTCCTGCCGGTGCTGGAGGAGAGCGCGCTGATCCTGCCGGTGGGCGCGTGGGTGCTGGCGACCGCCGCCGCGCAGGCGCGCCGCTGGATGGAGCTGGGCCATCCGCTGACGGTGTCGGTGCACCTGTCGCCGCGCCAGTTCTACCAGAAGGACATCGCCAGCAGCTTCGCCGAGATCCTGCACCAGACCGGGCTGCCGGGCCGCTACATCGAACTGGAGATCACCGAGGGCATGCTGATCGACAAGAACCAGAATTGCGAGGCCGTGCTGCGCCAGTTCAAGCAGATGGGCATGCGCATTTCGATCAGCGATTTCGGCACCGGCTATGCGTCGCTGAACTACCTGCGGCGCTTCCCGGTGGACCTGGTGAAGATCAACAAATCCTTCATCGACGACCTGCGCCGCGCGGCCAGGCTGCCGACCGACCGCCACAGCGACGGCCGGGTGGCGGACGAGGGGGCGATGGTGCGCGCCATCATCGCGATGGCCCATACCCTGAACATGCAGGTGATCGCCGGCGGCGTGGAAACCGGCGACCAGCTGGCCCAGCTGGCGGCGATGGGCTGCGACGAGGCGTTCGGCTTCTGCCTGAGCGCGGCCGTCGCGCCGGAGGAGCTGGAGGCGCTGCTGGCGAACCGCTGGCGCCCGCAGGTGTCGACTATTGCTGCCGGCTAGCGGGGAAGAGCCAGGCCAGCGGCCGCTGCACGCGCGCCGCCCACGAGCGCTCGTTGTGGATGGCGGCGTCGGCGGCGTAGAACAGCAGGTCCTCGTTCAAGCGGTAGCCCTGGGCCAGCATGGCGTCGCGCATGCTCAGCGTGTGCTCCAGGCCGTCGTCGTCGGTGCCGGCGTCGAGGTAGAACTTGACCGGCTGGTGCGCCGGCGCCTTGGCGATCATCTCGCCCTGATTCCACCAGAACGAACTCGACACACCGGCCGCACGGGAGAACACTTGCGGCCGGTGCTGGGCGATGTAGACCGAGGCGATGCCGCCCAGCGAGGAACCCATGATGGCCGTGTGTTCGCGCTCCGGCAGGGTGCGCAGATGGGCGTCGGCCCAGGGCTTGACGGTGTCGACGATGAAGGCCATGTAGGCGTCGAGCTTGCCGCCGCCGTATTGCGGATCGCAGCAGGGCGTGTACTCGGCGATGCGGTCCTTGGTGTTGTCGATGCCGACCACGATGGCCGGCGCGACGACGCCGTCGGCGATCAGGCGGTCCATGGTGCTGCCGATTTCCCAGGCGGCGCCGTAGGCCGCGGTGGCGGCGTCGAACAGGTTCTGGCCGTCGTGCATGTAGAGCACCGGATAGCGCTGCTGCGGATGGGCGTCATAACCGGGCGGCAGGTAGATGCGCAGGCTGCGCTGGTTGCCCAATTGCGGTGAGGCGAACTGCTCGACGATGCGCAGCGTGCCGGCCGGCGGCAGGGGCGCGATGGCCGCGACGGCCGGATCGGCGGCCGGCTTGGCCGCCGCGCCACGCGCCAGCGGCATGATGCGAACGCCGTGGATGTCGAAGCGGTTCGACGGTCCCTTGACGCCACCCGCGTCGGCGTAGCTGGTGTTACTTTTCAGGTAGCTCATGTTGTAGAAATCGCTGAGCTCCATGCGGTAACTGCCCGCTTTGAGCACGGCCTTCAACGGCGTCGACCACGACGGTCCGGCGCTGGCCGGCGAATGCGGCAACTGCACCACGCCTTGCGCGGCGATGGCGCCGCCGCCATCCTTGAGCGTCATCCACTTCACGCCGCCGCTGATGCCCAGGTTGACCTGGTGCGCGGTGTTGCGGTACTTGAGCTGCAAGGCGTAGCTGCCCTCGCGCTCGACCTTGATGTCCTGCACCGCGAAGGTATCGGACGGCGCGCCCCAGCCGGCGATGCGGCCATCGACGGCGGCCACGCTGGACTGCACACGTGCATCGCCGGCGGCGATTTCCAAGCCGCTGTTCAGGCACACCGGCGCGCTGTGGTGGCTGCGGTTGCCGGAGCCGCTGACCATCGCCTCCACCGAGTAGCACAGGTTATCGTTCTCGCCCTTGCCCAGCAGCGGGGCGCGGCGGTCGGCCCAGGTCTTGGCGTTGACGCGCTGCGTGGCCAGCTTGCCGTTGCGGTAGATGTTGTAGACCACACCCATGCCGGCGCCTTCAAGGTGCAGCGTGGGGAAATCGTAAGTACCGCGTTCCAGCTTGACGATGCGCGGCTCCGGCGGCGAGTACACCGCAGGGTCCAGCGCCAGCGGCTGCGCGCTGACGCTGCGCTTGGCCTGCTGCCCGGCGACCAGCTTGCCGAGGCGGAGTTCGATGACGTTGTCCGCTGCCAGCTCGGACCAGGCCAGCATGGCCGCCGCAGGCTTGCCGTTCAAGGTCACCGCATCGACCTCGTAGTAGCCGTCGCCGCGCGCGGCGGGCGGCAGCGACAGGCGCACCTGCAAGCGCTTGCCGCGCAGCGCGAGATGGTTCAGCGTGATGGCGTCGCTGCCCGCAAACGCCTCGCGCCGCAGCTTTGCCGTGACGAAGGGACGCAGCGCGATGCCGTCGTCGGTGGTCCGCACGCCAAACACCTCGCCCACCACCATGCCCAGGTAGGCGCCGACGGACCACAACTGGCGACGCGAATCCACCACCGGTCCGCTCAAGTCGCCCTGCGCCTGCTGGTCCTTCAACATCGGCTGGCCGGACAGCCACTCCAGGTTCTCCATGTTCGACAGGTTCAGCGCCGCGCCGCGCATCAGCGTATCGTAGGCCGCGTCGGCGACGGCGACGTTGCCGGTCAACGCCGCCGCCTTCAGGCCAAAGGCCGTCACGAACGGCCACATGGCGCGGTTGTGATAGATCGCCACGCCTGGCTGCTGCGGAAAGATCACCGGCGCGCCCAGCGGACCATGCGGATAATGCGCCAGGATGCTCTCGGCCTGCCCGCGGTCGGCGATACCGGTGACGATCGCCAGCGATTGCCCCAGCCAGTCATACTTGTACATCGCCGCGCCGTCGAAATGGCCGGCCGTCAGGCTGCTGTACATGCCGGCGTCGGCCTGCCACAGGCGCTGGTTGATGGCCCGCTTCAGGTCCGCCGCCCATGCCGCGTACTTGTCGGCCAGCGCCGCGTTGCCTTGTTCCTTCGCCAGCTGCGCCGCCAGCGTCAGCGCCTTGTAATGGCCGGCGTTGGTGGACAGCGCCTTCGATGTCGCCATGCTGGCCAGGTCGCCCGCGATCCAGCCGGCGTAGCTTTGCTCGCGCCAGTCGAGGAAGGATTCCTCGCCGTTGTACAAGCCGTCGACCGCATCGTAGACGGCCAGCCGGTCGTTCTCCAGCGTGTTGGAGAGTGCGCGCAGCGCGGTCGCCGCAAAGGCCTTGCGTTCGTCCGGCGCCAGCGCCTTCAGGGCTTCCTCCGCGCCGAAGGCCCAGCTGACGCGGTCCGTGCTGACCGGCCAGCTGCCGCCGCTGCCGGTGTCCTGGATGATCTGCAAGCCATCGGCGCTGCCGGCGGCATGCGCGCCCGGCCGCACGCCGTCGCGATAACCGGACAGCTTGAACTCCAGCGAATTGCGCACGCGGCGCGGGTCCAGCATGCCCAGTCCCAGCGAAGCCGCGTAGGACAGGTCGCGCGTCCACACGTAGTGCCACAACTCGCCGGTCTCGAAGCAGTTGCAGGAGATGGCGTTGCCGCCGTTGTAGCCGCCGTCGCGGATCTCGCCGACCGAATCCTGCTTCATCTCCAGGCCGGCCAGGGTGAACAGGGCGTCGAAGGCCAAGTTGCCGCTGCGGACGGATGGCTGACCTTGCGCTTCGGTGTAGTTGATCTCCTGCCTGCCGCCGTCGCGCACGCGCATGGTGGTCGATTGCGTGTAGCTGCGCAGCGCGGCGCTGGCGTCCGGCGTGGTGTAGCGCACGGTCTCCTGCTTGCCGTTCCAGGTGGGATAGCTGGTGCTCAGCGTGGTGGCGGCAGCCGCCATGGCGGGCAGGGCCAGCAGCGACAGGGCGCCAAGGCGGCGACGGGCGAAGCTCATTGTTCGATCTCCAGTATCAGCGCCGAGCGCGCAGGCAAGGTGACCTCGCCATCGAGCGACACGCGCTTGCCGCTGATGACGTCGACGCCGGCGCGCACGCCGCTCAGCATCTCGTGGAAGCGCGCGGTTTTCAGCACGGTGCCGGTGCTGTTCTTGTTCAAGGCTACCATGACTTTTTTGGCGCCGTCGTAGCGGAAGTAGACGTAGGTGTTTTTCTCGGGGCCGTAGTGCATCATCTTCCCGTGATGGATCACGGACGCGCCCTTGCGCCAGTTGAACAGCTTCTTCACGTACGCCTGCGCGGCCGCCTGCTGGACAGTCAGGCCGGCGCCGGTGAAGGCGTTGACGGCGTCGCCGCGCCAGCCGCCGGGGAAGTCGCGGCGATAGGAAGCATCGTCGCGATCCTTGGTGGTGCTGGTCATCTGGATCTCGGTGCCGGCATAGAACTGCGGGATGCGCGGCGCCGTCGCCACAAAGGCCATCGCCATGCGGAACAGATTGTCGTCCGCATTGAGCTCGCTGTAGATGCGCGACACGTCGTGGTTACCCTCGAACAGCACCAGGTTGCCGGCGTTCGGGTACAGATAGTCTTGCGACAGCGTCTCGTACAGATTGGTCAGGTTTTGCTCGGCGCCGTCCGGCGCGGCCAGCGCGCGGCGCATGGTGTAGGTCAGCGGGAAGTCCATCATGCTCGGCATGTGCGACTGATAGCCGTTGAAATTCTGCTTGCCCTCCTGCCAGTGCGCCACCACCGGGATCAGCGGCGTCCATTCCTCGCCCACCAGGTTCAGCTTCGGATACTCGGCCATCATGCTGCCGGACCAGCGGCTGAGGAACTCGGTGTTGGAGTAGCCGTAGGTGTCGACCCGCAGGCCGGACAGGCCGGCGTACTCGATCCACCAGATATCGTTCTGGATCAGGTAGGTCGCCACGAACGGGTTGGCCTGGTTCAGGTCCGGCATGCCCTCGACAAACCAGCCCTCGGTGAAGTTGCGCTTGTCCTCGGCCGACGCGTAGGGATCTTGCAGCGCCACGCGGTGATGCTCGGTCGGCACGAACTTGCCCTGGTAGGTCAGCCAGTCCGGCGCCGGCATGTCCTGCATCCACCAGTGCTTGTCGCCGATGTGGTTGAGCACCACGTCCTGGATCACGCCCAGCCCCTTGGCGCGCGCCTGCGCGACAAAGCTGCGGAAGTCCTCGTTGCTGCCGTAGCGCGGGTCGATGCGGTAGTGGTCGGTCGTCGCGTAGCCGTGATAGGAATAGGCCGACGAGTTCGATTCCAGCAGCGGCGTCGGCCAAACCATGGTGAAGCCCATGCCGGCGATGTAGTCCAGATGGTCGGCCATGCCGCGCAGGTCGCCGCCGTGGCGGCCGGAGGGGGCCGCGCGGTCGGCGCGTTCCGTCATGCCGGTCGCGTTGTCGTTGGACGTATCGCCGTTGGCGAACCGGTCCGGCATCACCTGGTAGATGGCGTCGCCGCTGTTGAAGCCGACGCGCTGGGCCGAGCCGGCGGCGCGCGCCAGCAATTGGTAGTTGTAGTGCACAGCCTGGCCGCCGCGCCTGAACACCAGGTCGATCGCGCCCGGCGCCGCGTCCGGTGCGATTTCCAGGTTGATGAACAGGTAGTTGCGGTTGGCGACCCGCGCCACCGAGGCAATCCGCACGCCGGGGTAGGCCAAAGCAGGCTCCAGGTCGGCGATTTGCGGCCCGTGCACCATCAGTTGCAGCGAGCTGTTGTGCATGCCGGCCCACCACAGCGGCGGGTCCATGTGGTCGATGCGGTAGGAATCGGCGTGGGCGATGAACGGCAGCGCGGACAGCAGCGCGGCGGCGAGGATTTTGTGCATGAGGTCTCCGTCAAGTAGTCGGACTACAGGTGCTGTTCTATGAATTCCCCGTCGAGAATACTATGAAAGAGGGTGCGCATCAAATGAGCAGTTCTAGTTTTAATACAATCCTTCGCTGCCTTTCTTTAAAAATTGCTCTTGAGATAATCTTTATATCGGACCGACGTTGGAAATGCTACGAAGTGAAGTGGTATTCGATCAAAAAATGTAGTTCCACTACATGTTGATGGGTGATGGGCTGTAGCCGAAATACAACGCGATTGGCGTTTTCGCAGGGCGAGCAAGGGCTGGCGGCCCTCTGTGGGCGTAGCTGGGCTGAAGTTTGATTGACACCGAATCTAGTTTTAGTACAAAATTCTTCATAGAACGTCTTTTAGAACGTTTGCAATCCTTGGAACCCGTGTAGTCGATGTAGCGAGAGCAGGCTGTAGTTGTCGCGGGTATATTTTTAGATGAGTGAGGGGACATTTGATGATGAATTCCGCCAACCAGCGCGGCGCCAACTCGGCTCCGACCAGTGTTGCATTTAAGTTGAGCCCGGTAGCAGCCGGCTGTGCATTGCTGCTGTCCGCCATTTCCGGCTCGTCCTACGCGCAAGACGCGACCGCCGGCCAGGCCGCCGACGCGCCTGTAATCCAAACGGTGAAAGTGTCCGGTATCCGCCGCGGTATCGAAGACGCGATCTCCGTCAAGAAGAATTCCGAATCCATCGTTGAAGCGATCTCCGCTGAAGACATCGGCAAACTGCCGGACGTGTCGATCGCCGAATCGCTGTCGCGCCTGCCTGGTGTGGCCGCGCAACGCGTGGCCGGCCGTGCCCAGGTGCTGAGCATCCGCGGCCTGGCGCCAGACTTCTCGACCACCACCCTCAATGGTCGTGAGCAGGCGTCCACCGGCGACAACCGCAGCGTTGAATATGACCAGTATCCATCGGAACTGATCAACGGCGCCGTGGTCTACAAGACTCCGGACGCATCGCTGGTTGGCCAGGGCCTGTCGGGCACCGTCGACCTGCAAACCGTGCGTCCGCTGGAATTCCCGGGCCGCACCATGGCGATCAACGTGCGCGGCGAGAAGAACTCGATCGGCAAACAAAACGCCGGCTACAAAGACAAGGGCTACCGCCTGAGCGGTATCTACATCGACCAGTTCGCCAATCGCACGCTGGGTGTGGCGCTGGGCTACGCCCGCCTGGATTCCCCTGGCCAGTACCAGAAGTGGAGCAGCTGGGGTTATGGCAACGATCCTAAGACCGGCAACGCCACCGGCCTGGCCAACTCCGGCAACGAAATCGACGCCGGCTCGACCAAGCAGACCCGCGACGGCCTGATGGCAGTGCTGCAGTGGAAACCAAGCCGCGACTTCCAGTCGATGGTTGACACCTACTACTCGAAATTCAACTCCGACACCACCATCCGCGGCATGCAGTTCGGCACCGGCAACTGGATGGGCGACCTGACCTACGCCAACCCGGTCTTCGCCAGCTACGGCGGCACCCAGGTGCTGCAGAGCGCGACCGTCGGCGGCATCAAGCCTGTGCTGCGTAACGACCTGAACACCAACCGCGACAAGCTGTTCGCGTTCGGCTGGAACAACAAGCTGCGCATGAACGAAGACTGGACCGGCATCGCCGACTTCAGCTACTCGAAAGCGGACCGTCAGGACATGATCCTGGAAACCTACGCTGGCGCGTCGACCACCGACAGCGCCAAGATCGTGCGCGACAACCAGACCGGCCTGCCGCAAGTGACCACCGGCCTGAACTACGCCAATCCTGCCGTCGTCAAGCTGAGCGATTCGGGCGGCTGGGGCCAGGACGGCTACGTCAAGTACCCGCAAGTGACCGACAAGCTGAAATCGGCCCGTTTCTCGGCCAAGCGCAGCCTGGACGGCATGTTCAGCAACCTGGACGTGGGCGTCAACTTCACCAAGCGCGACAAGACCCGTCAATCGGAAGAGATGCTGGTCAACCTGAAGAACGGCCGCGCACCGATCTCCGTGCCTGCCAACCTGATCCAGGACCCGACCTCGCTGGGCTTCGCCGGCATCCCTGGCATCATGTCCTACGACATCATGGGCGCGCTCAACAGCGTGTATACCTTGACGCCTAAGATCCACCAGGACATCTACAACAAGGACTGGCTGGTCAGCGAGAAAGTCTCGACCGCCTACGCCAAGGTCGGCATCGACGACACCTGGGGTGTGCCTGTCAAAGGTAACTTCGGTGTACAGATGATCCACACCAACCAGAGCTCGAGCGCGTTCAACGTCGACACCGGCAACCTGAACAAGCCGAAGACCGCGGAAGAAGGCACGTCGTACAACGACTTCCTGCCTAGCCTGAACTTGAACTTCGACCTGGGCAGCGAGCAGCACGTGCGCTTCGGCCTGGGCAAGACGATGGCTCGTCCACGTCTGGACCAGCTGCGCGCATCGTCGAGCGCTTCGGTCGACACCACCAAGCTGGTCTGGGCCGGCGACGGCGGCAATCCTAAGCTGAAGCCATGGCGCGCCAACGCGATCGACTTGACCTATGAGAAGTACTTCGACAAGAGCACCTACTTCAGCGCCGCGACCTTCTACAAGAAGCTCAACACCTACATCTACGACCAGATCCTGCCGTTCGATTTCACCAGCTATCCTAACGATGGCGTGACGCCGAAATCGAACATCGGCACGCTGAAGCAGCCGGCCAACGGCACGGGCGGCTCGATCAAGGGTGTGGAGCTGTCCGGTTCCATCGACGGCAAGGTCCTGTGGACCGGCCTGGACGGCTTCGGCGCCACCGGTTCGATCTCCCGCACCAAGAGCGAGATCGCTCCTGACGGTCCAGGCACCACCGGCGCGCTGCCAGGCCTGTCGCGCACCGTGTCGAACGTCCAGGTGTTCTACGAGAAGTCCGGCTACTCGGCGCGTGTGACCCGCAGCGAGCGCTCCAACTTCCGTGGCGAAGTGACCGGCTTCGGCGCCGATCGCACCTTCACCGACATCAAGGGCGCGGCGCAAGTGGACTTCCAGCTCGGTTACGAGTTCAAGGAAGGCCAGTACAAAGGCCTGTCGCTGCTGTTCCAGGTGATCAACGCGAACGATACCGCGTACCAGACCATCCTCAGCAACGGCACCGTCAAAGTGCCAGGCGAGTACACCAAGTACGGCCGCACCATGCTGCTGGGCCTGAACTACAAGATGTAATTCAGTCCGGTCCAAAACACCCCCTGTCAGCAGTCGCCGGCAGGGGGTGTTTTTTTTCGTGCACAATATCGGACAACATACAAAGCTGGAGACAAAAATGCAGCAGCAAAACCAGGCGGACCGCCGCCTCAAGCACATCCTGATCGCCGGCGGCGGCACCGCCGGCTGGATGACGGCGGCGGCCATGTCCAAACTGCTGGGCGGCCACTACCGGGTGCGCCTGGTCGAATCGGACGAGATTTCCACCGTCGGCGTGGGCGAGGCCACCATCCCCCAGATCAAATTGTTCAACCAGGCGCTGGGCATAGCCGAAGACGACTTCCTGCGCGAGACCCAGGGCACCTTCAAGCTGGGCATCCAGTTCGTCAACTGGGGCAAGCTGGGCGAGAACTACATCCACACCTTCGGCAGCATCGGCCTGGACATGGGGCTGGTCGAGTTCCATCACTACTGGCTCAAGCTGCACCAGGCCGGGCTGGCGCCGGACTTCGGCGCCTACTCGCTGGCGGCGGTGGCGGCGCCGCAGAACAAGTTCATGCGCGCGGTCGAGGCCGGCAATTCGCCGGTGTCGCACATCGCCCACGCCTTCCAGTTCGACGCCGGGCTCTATGCCAAATACCTGCGCAAGTTCGCCGAGGCGCGCGGCGTGGTGCGCACCGAGGGCAAGGTGGCCGACGTTATCCTGCGCGAAGGCGACGGCCATGTGGCGGCGATCATGATGGAGAACGGCGAGCGCATCGAGGCGGACCTGTTCATCGATTGCTCGGGCTTCCGCGGCCTGCTGATCGAAGGCGCTTTGCAAACCGGCTACGAGGACTGGACCCACTGGCTGCCGTGCGACCGCGCGCTGGCGGTGCCGTGCGAGTCGACCGGGCCGATCACGCCGTACACGCGCGCCACCGCGCGCACGGCCGGCTGGCAGTGGCGCATTCCGCTGCAGCACCGCATCGGCAACGGCCATGTCTATTCGAGCAAATACATCAGCGACGACGAGGCGACCGCGCAGCTGATGGCCAACCTGGACGGCCAGCCGCTGGCCGAGCCCAAGCCGCTGCGCTTCGTCACCGGCAAGCGTAAGCAATTCTGGAACAAGAACGTGGTGGCGATCGGTCTGGCCAGCGGTTTCATGGAGCCGCTGGAATCGACCAGCATCCACTTGATCCAGTCGAGCATCGCGCGCCTGATGAGCTTTTTCCCGGACCGCGATTTCAACCAGGACAATATCGACGAGTTCAATCGCCAGGCGCACTTCGAGGTCGACAAGATCCGCGACTTCCTGGTGCTGCACTACCACGCGACGGAGCGCGACGACACGCCGTTCTGGAACTACTGCCGCACGATGGAGGTGCCGGAAAGCCTGAAGCAGAAGATGGACTTGTTCAAGCAGCACGGCCGCTTCTACCGCGAGAAGGATGAGATGTTTGCGACGGTGAGCTGGTTGCAGGTGATGCTGGGGCAGGGCTTGCGGCCGCAGTCGTATCATCCGCTGGTGGATCTGTTCCCGCAGGAACAGATCGAGGCGCATCTGCGCACCATCAAGACCGTGGTGGACAACTGCGCCGGCAAGATGCCGAACCACGAAGACTTCATCGCCGCCCATTGCCAGACGGTAGCGATGAATGTAAAGCGCCCTAACTACGGGGCGCGCTGACAGCCTTGCTAAGGTGCGCGCGAATAGCACGGATTGCTGTGAACACTTCTAACCAAATGTAACTTGCTTAAAAAATATTGTTGTTGATCGAGGAATGACACTTGGTTACATTGTTCCCATCCATAGACCGGGGGCATACGTATGTTCAATTCGTCTTTTCGCGCGCAGCCTCCGCGCTTGCGGGCCATCGCAACCCTACTCGGCAGCGTCGTCCTGTTGCACACGGTCGCCAGCGCGGATACAACGATCCCCGCAGAACTGTCAGACGCCATCAAGGCTCCCAGCGCGGTGGCTAAGTTCGGCCCGGACTTGTTCGGCGATAAGGTCAATCTGTACAACGGCATCCTGACTTTTTCCCAGACGGATATTCGCCTGGATGGAACCGGAGCCCTCCCATTGACCCTCGGCCGGACAATCACTGTGGGCAGATCTAATGTTGGCCAAGGTGGGCGGGCGTTCGGGATATGGGATCTGGATATACCGTACCTATACGGTGTGTTTGAAATGAAGAACGGTTGGACCAACACGCAAAACTCGACTGCACGGTGCAGCAGCTACAGCGCGCCACCTGTGTACTACAACCGTATTTACGAGTTCCAGCCGACTGACTACTGGCAGGGGAATACGCTGCATGTGCCCGGCCAGGGCGATCAACTCATGTTGGCGCGCTATGCGTCCAATCCCAACATTCCATCCGATGGCCTTGCGTATCCGGTCGTCACGCCGCAGCTATGGGCATTCAGTTGCCTGAGCACACTGGCAGACAACACCGGTGCGGGCGAAGGTTTTCTGGCGGTGGCACCCGACGGAATCCGCTACAAGTTCGATCACATGGTCAGCGTTACTGCGCCAACGATCAACGGTGGTACGGCAGGGGGCGCGAAAACCACAGTTGACGAATTCAAACGTGACGTCACCGCGAAACCCGGAAGCGCAGCCAACCCGCTCGTGAGTGCGGCAGGGCAGGGAATTATGCGTCGAAAGGAAGTGCGGCTGCTACCCACATTAATCACCGACCGTAATGGCAATACATTGACGTTTACGTATGACGTTGCTCAGCCCGGAAATCTGAAGACCATTGTCGCTAGCGATGGGCGCCGGCTAACCTTCACTTACGGTAACGCCAGCGCACCCAACCTGATCACCAGCGTAACGGACGGCGTGCGGACCTGGAGTTACTCCTATTCGGGGGCGGTACTGAATCTGGACACCGTGACACTCCCTGATAATTCGACGTGGAAGCTGGCTGGAATTTCACCACTATTTGCGAACGTGCATTTCAGCAGTAATCCCATCTGTGAGGATCCGGGGGTTGTATTTCCGAATCCGCTGACGGGAACGATGACGCATCCGTCGGGAGCGGTCGGCAGCTTCACGTTGACCGCCACCGTGCACGGGCGCGCGCTGGTAGGAGAACAGTGCATACGGAACGCATATGATGGATCGGAATGGGCTGTTGTCCCGCGCTACTTCTATACAAACGCGCTGACAAATAAGAGCCTTTCGGGTCCTGGATTGCCAGTCACCAATTGGCGGTACGACTATGGCACGCCAAACGCCAGTTGGGATACGTGCGCTGGCGATTGCCCGAGTACCAAGACGGTGACGGTGACCGATCCATCTTTATTCGTTACGCGCTACACCTTCGGCAATGTCTGGCTGCAAACCGACGGCCGTTTGCAGCAGGCGGACTTCGGCTGGAACGGCAGCGGTGCGCTACGCACAGTCAAGCAGCGCTTCCGCCAATATGGTGCAGGTCCATACCCTTACATGGTTGGCGATTCCGGCACTGGCAGTATCGGCGACTCCGATATGCAGCAGCGCTTGGCGCCGATGGACCAGAAGATCATCACCCAGCAGGGCATGGACTTCACCTGGGAGGGCAGCAGTTACGACGTCAAGGCGCGACCAACAGTAGTATCACGCTCCAGCGGTCTGGGCAGCCGCACCGAAACCACTGCGTTCAGCGACAACCTCGGAAAATGGGTGCTGGGCCAAACCGGCTCCGTTACCGAAAGCAGTACCGGCAAAGTCATGGTGCAGAATACCTTCGACACAGTGACTTCAGATCTGTTGACTGTCAGCCAGTTTGGCCTGCTTAAGGAGACGCGCACCTACTATGCTGATGGCACGCTCAAGACTAGCAAAGACGGCCTGAACCAAACAACCACATTCAGCAGCTACCTGTTTGGGATACCACGGTTGACCAGTTTTGCTGACGGCAAAACGAAAAGTTTTGTGGTATCGCCGTCGTATGCGCAGATCAACTCCACCACCGATGAAACCGGCGCGACGACCAGTTTCACCTATGACGGCATGGGGCGCCTGTTTTCGATTGTCTATCCAGCATCAGATTCGGTAGCCTGGAACGCGACCAATCTGCGGTTTGAGCAGGTACCCACGGCGGAGTATGGCCTGCCGGCTGGTCACTGGCGCAAGACTGTCTTTACCGGCAACGGCAACGAGATCACGTATTTCGATGCGCAATGGCGACCGGTATTGACGCGCCGCTTTGATGCTGGCGATGAGGCCAATACCAGCAGCATGGTGCTGCGCAAGTTCGATTACAACGGCGCGACGGTCTTCGAATCCTACCCCCAACGCACGATAAACGCGGTGACCGACAGCGTCAACGGTACCACCACCACGCTAGATGCGTTGGGACGGCCGACCAACATCGCCGCCAATAGTGAGCTTGGTACGCTCAATACCGGCTTCTATTACAATCAGGGATTCAATAAGACCATCGTCAATCCACTCGGCTTCGGGACTGTATACGGCTACCAGACGTTCGACCAGCCGAGTGAAAATGCGATCACCGTCATCAACGAACCCTACGGTATCACGACGCACATCGGGCGTGACGTGTTCGGCAAGACCACCAGCATCTACAAAGGCGATGCGGGGGTCAACGCCACACATTACTATGTCTACGATGCCCACTCCCGGCTGTGCAAGACCATCGAGCCGGAAGGCACCACGGTGCAGGACTATGATGCGGCGGGGAATGTAAAGTGGCGTGCCTTCGGCCAAGCGTTGCCGTCGGTCGACAACTGCGACCAGTCCAGCGTCCCGGCGGCAAACAAGGTCGTGTACGGTTACGATACCCGTAACCGTTTACTGACAACCAGCTATTCGGACGGAAGTGCGGGAATCACCCGTACGTTGTTCGGAGACGGTAAGCCGAACACGATAGCATCCAATGGCACGGCCTGGACCTATGGCTACAACAAGCGCCGCCTGCTGGAGACGGAAACGCTGAATTACCTGGGCAAGAACTACGTCGTCAAGCATGGCTTCGACGCCAATGGCTATGATAGTTCACTGACCTATCCCGATATCGTGGCCACCAAGCTGCCGTTTCTCGCGAACCAGTTGGGCCAGACCACCCAGGTGGGCGATGCAAGTGTCGGCGTTTATATCAACACCGTAAAATACCACCCGAACGGCGCGATCGCGAGCTTCAACTACGGTAGTGGCATAGCGCACGCGATGGGCCAGAATATCCGTGGCTTACCGCAACAGGGCGGCGACGTCGGGGTGATTAACGACAGCTACACTTACGATGAGAACGGCAACGTCAAAGGCATCACCGACAACCAGGAAGGCGTGACCACGCGCACCATGCAATACAACGATGTGGATGCACTGACCAACGTGACGGCGCCCAACATGTGGGGCAGCGCCACCTATGCGAATGACGCGCTGGGCAACGTGCGTGGCGTGACTGTTACGCAAGGGCCGACCGCGCGCACCAACGTGATCAGCTATGACCCGGTCACCAACCGGGTGGACAATATTTCCGGCGTAACCTCCTTTCAATACGACCGCCAAGGCAACGTCAAGACACGCGGCGCGGATCAGTATGTGTTCGACATGGCCAACCGCATGACCAGTGCTACCGGCAAGGCGAGCTATGTGTATGATGGCTGGGGGCGCCGGGTGGCAACGACCAAGACGGATGGTAGTAAGCAAATTCAGGTTTATACGCAGGATGGCATGTTGGTGTACGCGACCAACCAAGTGGGTACTGGTGCGGTGACGGAGGCGCGCTACGGCTACTTCAACGGCAGTTTGATCGCCGAGTTAGGCGTCGCTTATATCCATACCGACGCGCTGCGCAGCCCGGTGGCCCGAACCGACGCTGCCAGGAATGTGCTGAGTCGCACGCGTTATGAGCCGTATGGATTGACGGCGGCCGGCGCGACACCGACCATTGGCTTCACTGGTCATGTGAATGATGCCTACACCGGCTTGGTGTACATGCAGCAGCGGTATTATGATCCCATCTCTGCGCGTTTCTTAAGCATTGATCCCGCGCTAACAGATATGAATACTGCAAGGAGTTTTAACCGGTATGCCTACACTGGAAATAACCCGTACGGATACGTAGATCCGGATGGGCGAGATTTTTGTGGTAGCTATCAGTGTGAAAAGTACGATGCAGAGGGGCGCAGCGATAGCTTGACAGGTGTTGTGAATTCCTTGGCGAATGGAGTCCAAGCAAATATTATCGCGCCTATCGAGGCTGCTTCGGATGCAACCTCCACATGGCTAGATGAGAAGTGGAACAGCTATCTTGATTTCAGACAGGCTCGATCGGACCTCCTGTCGGCGGCACTACATGGTGATAAAGTTGCATCCGACCAAGTGGCATTGGAAATTGCTATGGGATTCGCTGGCACGACCTCATCGTCAATTGCCGCGGGCCATGCTTTTGAGAAACATGTTTTAGGTATTGGAGCCAGATTGGATGATCCCTTATTCCGAGGGCTTGGGATCAGAACGGTGGCCCAACTGGAGGCGCATGTTGCCCAAATTATGGCAAATCCAACTGCTCAACGGGCACTTAGTCGGGGTAGGACTGCTTATTTGGACGCGCAGACTGGAACGGTGGTAATTCATAATCCACGCGCAACCGATTTGGGAACGGTGTTTCGGCCAAGCGACGCTCAGAAATATTTTAACAACTTAAAGTGATAGCTATGAAAACTGAAAATCGAAATGAAAAATTTATAACCCTACAATTTTCAATTGATGAGATTTTAATAGTCAACAATGCTCTGAACGAAGTCTGTAACGCGCTAGGACCCCGTGATTTCGAGACACGCATGGGCGCTACAATTGACGAAGCGAGGGCATTGTTAAAGAGCGTAGGGGAGCTATTGGATAACTAAGTCAGAGGGTGTAAATAATATTGTGTAAACGGTCATTTGGCAGGACACTGCCGCCATCAAGGAGATTTAATGACCGTTGTAAAGCGTAACAAGCGGGCCAAGCCCGATCCCGAACTGCTCAAACTGGCCGACAGCCTGCTGGCGAACTACCAGAAGCCGGAGGACCTGATCGGCGAAAACGGCCTGCTCAAGCAGCTCACCAAGATGCTGGTGGAGCGCGCTTTGGAGACCGAAATGACCGATCACCTGGGCCATGATAAGAGCGGCGAGGTGACCAACGGCACCGGCAACACCCGCAACGGCCATAGCACCAAGACCCTCAAGGGCGACTTTGGCGCTCTGCCGCTGGACGTGCCCCGCGACCGCCAGGGGACGTTCGAGCCGCAGATCGTGGTCAAGAACCAAACTCGCTGGGCCGGCTTTGACGACAAAATCATCTCGCTCTACGCGCGCGGGCTGAGTGTGCGGGAGATTCAAAGCCATCTGGAGGAGATGTACGGCGCCGAGGTGTCACCGACCCTCATCTCCAACGTCACGGACGCCGTCAGCGAGGATGTGAAGCTCTGGCAGGCCCGCCCGCTCGACGCCGTGTACCCGATCCTTTATCTCGACTGCATTCGCGTCAAGGTACGCGACAACGGCGCTGTGCGCACCAAGGCGGTCTACCTGGCCATCGGGGTCAACATGGAAGGCCACAAGGAAGTCTTGGGCCTCTGGATCTCTCAAACCGAAGGCGCCAAGTTCTGGCTGCAGGTCGTGACCGAACTCAAAAATCGCGGCGTGCAGGATATCTTCATCGCATGCGTCGACGGTTTAAAAGGCTTCCCGGACGCCATCGAGGCGGTCTATCCGCAGGCCGCCGTTCAACTATGCATTGTGCATATGGTGCGCAACAGCTTGAACTTCGTTCCCTGGAAAGCGCAGAAGGAAGTGGCCGCCGATCTGAAGCAAATCTACAGCGCGGCCACCGCCGACGAGGCTGAACTCCGGCTGACGGAATTTGAGAATAAATAGGATAAACAGTATAAACCAATAAGTCAGTCATGGCGCCGCAACTGGGAACGCGTCATCCCGTTCTTTGACTACCCGCCGGAAATCCGCAAGGTGATTTACACCACGAACGCGATTGAATCGATTAATATGAGCCTGCGAAAAGTCACGAAGATCCGCAGTTCCTTTCCGACCGATGAGGCTGTGAGCAAGCTGTTTTATCTGGCGCTGAACAACATCAGCAAGAAATGGACGATGCCGATACGGGACTGGAAAGCTGCACTGAACCGCTTCGCCATCCAGTTTGAAGACCGGGTGCCGCAGGCTTAAACGAAAACCCGTTTACACAGAATTCAGTACACCCCCCTAAGTCATCATCCCGGCTTGGCTTGCGCTGGTGGGCCTGTATCCGCAGGAGCAGATCGAGGCGCATCTGCGCACCATCAAGACCGTGGTGGACAACTGGGCCGGCAAGATGCCGAACCACGAAGACTTCATCGCCGCCCACTGCCAGGCGGCGGCATGCAGATGAAACGCCCTAACTACGGCGTGCGTTGAGCCAATGTCGAGATGATCGTATTTTGAAACCGTTCCGGTTCATCTTGATGAATTTGATGTCCGGATTTTTCAAAAATATACAGCTCTTTTTTGGGCGCTTGCAGCCTCTCAAAGTACTTTACTGTAATCCTGGTGGAGGTTTGAATATCGTTTTTGCCGACAAAGAAATAAACTGGACAGTCGACCTCCTTCAGCGTTTCTGGCAAGTCGATATTCATGACTTCGTTCCACACCGGTGACCAGGATTTTGACCATTCGAGGAAACCGTTCTTGAATTCATTACTGGTCACAAATTCCTTGCCGTCCTTGTAAAAGAGCCATTTCCTCAAGTAAAACAGGTCTTCGTCGGCCTTGATGGGGATGTTCACCTTGGCTAATTCTTCGGTGGCGAGCGGGTTCCCCTCGAAATGCGTCTTCAAGGTCAGCAGCAGTTCCTTTTCGCTGGCCACCTGGCTCACCACGGGATTGACGGCAAAATAGGCATGCAGGAGTTGAGGATGGGTTTTGACGATCTGGAAGCCCAGAACGTTCCCCCATGAACTTCCCAGCAAGTAAATCTTCTCCTTGCCCAGCTTTTTCCTGACAAATTCGATGACCTGATAGGTGTCATTCACCATTTGCTCAACCGAAGGTTGAGTGGGTGAAGGATTCAAGGCCAGTGTTTTCCCCGCGTTTCTCTGATCCCAGTGAACAATCGTGAATCTGGATCGCAGTATCCTGGTAAAAGCCGCCTCGTTTTTTATCATCGAGCTGCCTGGCCCGCCTGATAGAAAAAGGAGCACCGGCTTGGCCGTATCGTCCGTACTGATTTGCACAAACTGCTTTATTCCACCAATTTGCGGTTCGCTTACATCCTGCGCTTTACATCCATAAAATGGAATGGATAAGGTGAACGCAGCTATTAATATGCTTTTTTTTATCACGGCAGGCCTTGGCGTAGCGACAACCCCTACCCCTTGCTTCCGCACTGGATAGGGGCTTGGGAGGGGATTACTTCTTCTCAGCCGCGGCGAAGGCGGCGTTCTGCGTGTCGAGCCAGGACTTCAGTGGTGCGAAGTAGTCGAGCAGCGCGCCGCCGTCGATCTTGTCCTCGCCCGAAATCGCCTTCAGCGCTTCCGGCCACGGCTTGCTCGCGCCCATCGCCAGCATCTGCTGCAGCTTGGCGCCGGCCTTGGCGTTGTCGTACACCGAGCAGCGGTGCAGCGGACCGGTGTAGCCGGCTTCGCGGCACAGCGCGCGGTGGAACTGGAACTGCAGCATGTCGGCCAGGAAGTAGCGCGCATACGGCACGTCCGCCGCCACGTGGTACTTGGCGCCGGCGTCGAAGCCTGCGCCTTTGCCGTCGATCGCCGCCGGGCGCTTCATGCCCATGTACTGTTCGCGCAGTTGCCACCAGCTCTTGTCGTAGTCGGCCGGCTTGGTCTTGCCGGAGTAGACGTCCCAGCGCCACTTGTCCACCGAGTAGGCGAACGGCAGGATCGCGACCTTGCTCAGCGCGCGCTCCAGCAACTGGCCGATGTCGGCGTTGGCGTCCGGCGCCTGGTCCATCAGGCCGACCTTTTGCAGATAGCTCGGCGTGATCGACAGCGCGACCGTGTCGCCGATGGCTTCATGGAAGCCGTCGTTGGCGCCGTTGCGGAACAGGTAGGGCTGCTTGGTGTAGTTGAGGAAGTAGTAGACGTGACCCAGCTCGTGATGGATCACGGTGAAGTCCTCGGCCGTCGGCGTGATGCACATCTTGATGCGGACGTCGTCCTTCTCGTTCAGCGGCCAGGCGGAGGCGTGGCACACCACGTCGCGGTCGCGCGGCTTGGTCAGCAGCGAGCGCTCCCAGAACGATTCCGGCAGCTTCTGCATGCCCAGCGAGGTGTAGAAACGCTCGGCGTATTGCGTCATCTGCTTGGCGTCGGTCTTGCGGTCTTCCAGCACCTTGCTCAGGTCAAAGCTGCTGGCGCCCGTCGCTGGCTTCAGCAGCGGATACAGGTTGTTCCAGTTCTGGCTCCACATGTTGCCGAACAGGTGGGACGGGATAGGGCCGGTCAGCGGCACCACGTCCGGGCCGTAGGTCTGGCGCAGCTTGTAGCGGGTGTAGGTGTGCAGCGCTTCATACAGCGGCTTGACCTGCTGCCACAGGCGCTCCATCTCGGCCGAGAAGGCTTCCGGCGGCATGTCGTACTGCGAGCGCCACATGGCGCCGGTATCGACAAAGCCCATCTGCTTGGCGCCCTTGTTCGACAGCGCGACGTATTCGGTGTATTTCTGCTTGTAGGACGGCGATTGCGCGTGCCAGCCCAGCCACATTTCCTTCAGCTTGGCCTCGTCGCGGCTCTTGGCCAGCACCTTCTCCATTTCGCCCAGCGCCATGCAGGCGTCGGCCGTGCCGTCGGGCTTCTTCGGGCAGTACTTGCCTTTGCCGTAGGCGCCGTTCATCGCCGCCTGCAATTGCGCGTAGCTTTCGCGTTCCTTGGCGTCGGCGAAGACCAGCGTCTGCTGCAGCAGCATCATCTTGCGGGCCGATTCGGCCGGCAGCTTCAAACCGTTGAAACGGCGCGCTGCGATGGCCGCTTCGCCGGCCGCCGTCAGGTAGCGTTCGGCGAAGAAGGAGGCGATGGCTTCGGTGTCGTCGGTGATGAAGTTGGAGCCGACCCAGGCGCCTTTGGCCTGTTCGTTGTTCAGCTTATTGAGGTGGGCTTCGGTGTCGGCCAGGAAGCGCTCGGCTTCTGCGACGGTGGGTTTTTTTGCGGGGGCGGCTAGCACGGTAGTGCTGGCGGCTGTCATGGCGCTGAGCGCGAACAGCGTGCTGATGATTTTTGGTGACACTGGCATCTCCCTATCTCCGTATATGGTCTTGTTGGCCATCGAATCAATGGATTCAATGGCCAGCAATGATACACGCTTACAGGGTGATGGCGACGCTCCGGCCGGCCTGGCTGCTGGCCGGCAGCGCGATGTTCAGCATCTTGGCCGCTTCGTCCCAGACGAAGATGACCGGCTTGCCGTCGACGCGCACCAGCGACGGGTGGGCTGTCACGTTGTGCACTTGCAGCGCGATGCTGCGCTCGGGGCGCTGGTACTGCTTGCCCACTTCCGATTCGATGCGCAGCGACAGGCTGCGGCCTTGCAGCTTGCTGGCGAAGTGCAGCAGCTCGTACTTGCCCTGTTCGTAGGCTTGCGCGGTGCTGCCGTCGTCGTCATACAGCTTGCCGGCGCCGGCGCCGACCGAGGCGTCGTGGTAGTAGTGCAGGTCGATATGCTTGGTCGAATAGTCGCGCGTGGTCTGCACCACCTTGGCCATCGGGATGAAGGCGCCGGCGCGTACGTAGACCGGCACGTGGTCGGCGTTCAGCTTCACCGACACGGTGGCGCCGCCGGCGTACTTCTCGCCGCTGTAGAAATCGAACCATGCGCTGCGGGCGGGGAAGTAGACCTCGGCCGTGGTCGCGCCCTGCTTGAGCACCGGCGTGACCAGGAAGTCCTTGCCCCACAGGTAGGTCGACGACATCGCGCGCACCTTGGCGTTGCCCGGCTCCTCGTACAGCATGGGGCGCATCAGCGGCAGGCCTTTCTGGTTGTTGTCGAAGCCCAGCGTGTAGTTGTACGGCAGCAGGCGATAGCGCAGGCGGATCGCCTCGCGCGCCAGCGCCTTGGTGCGGTCTTCGCGGTAGACCGGCTCCGGCGCCACCTCGTCCTGCGCGTGCGGACGGAAGATCGGCTGGAACACCCCGTACTGCAGCCAGCGCGTGTAGAGCTCATTGTCCAGCACCGGGTTGGCGAAGCCGCCCAGGTCCGAGTGCATATAGCCCGCGCCCTGCATCCCCATTTGCAGCGATATCTCGGGCTGCGCCTGCAAGCCGCCCCAGCCCCGGTTGACATCGCCGGACCACGGGATGATGCCGTAGCGCTGCGTGCCCGAGTAGCCGGCGCGCATCAGGATGAACGGGCGCTCGGTCGGGAAGTCCTGCTGATAGCCTTCCGCCACCAGCCGCGCCCATTGGTGGCCGTAGATGTTGTGTACCTGGTCGGCGCTGCCGGTGGCGTGGCGCATGGCGGCCGGATGCACTTCCGGCTCGCCCAGATCGCCCCACACGCCGGTCACGCCCTGTTCGCGCAGGCCCTTGTAGATGTTCCAGAACCAGTCCTTGCCCGGCTTGCCGAAGATGTCGATCAAGCCGGTGTGGCCGAAGTAAAAGTCGTAGGCCAGCGGCGCGCCGTTGGCGTCCATGCCCAGCACCTTGTTGTCGACCGCTTCCTGCCACTTGCTGGACGTATCGAGAATAAATGGCTCGGTGATCACCACCGTCTGCACGCCTTTTTTCTGGAAGTCGGCGATCATGCCGGTGGCGTTGGGGAAGCTGTCCTTGTCCCAGGCCAGGTTGCCCATCGTTCCCTTGATCTCTTTGCCGAACCAGAACAGGTCGAACACGATGGCGTCGAGTGGAATGTCGTCGGCGATGAATTTGTTGACCGTGTCGCGCGCGACGGCCTCGTTGCGGTAGCCGAAGCGCATCGCGAAATTGCCGAAGGCCCAGCGCGGCGGCAGCGGTTGTTTGCCGGTCAGGCTGGTGTAGTTGCCCACCACGTCTTCCCAGCTGTCGCCGGCGATCACCTGGTAGGTCTTGCGGCCGCCGATGGTTTCGTAGGTCAGGCTGTCGTTGTTCTTGCTGTCGAAATCGAGATAGCCGGTTTGCGGATTGTCGAAGTGGAGCGCGTACATCTTCGACGACAGCGCGACCGGCATCGCATAACCCATCTGTTCGGACTTGTCGTCGTAGCCGTAGTGCGCCTTGTTGTACAGCGTGAAGCGGTGGCCGCGGCGGTTCATGCCGACCGCCCGTTCGCCGGCGCCGTACAGGGCTTCGTCCTTGTCCAGCGCGAACTCGATGCCCTCCAGTTCGCGCGCCTCGCCCTTGTTGATATCCCTGCTGCCGGTGGCCACGTCGTCCTTGAACTTGACGTAGCCGTGCTTCTCGGCGACCAGGCGCTTGCCCTTGTAGGCATACGAAATCTGGAACGGCGACTTGGTAATGGTGACAACGATGCCGGGTGTGGCATATTCGATGCTGTTGACCTTTGTGGTCAGCGTGGTGCGGATGGCGGCCGGCGCCAATACCACCGCGTGCGAGGCGGGGTCGATTTGCTCGCCGTTCGGCACGAAGGTGGTTTCAACGATGCCGGCCGAGTAGGGCTTGATGACATAGCGGCCGTCGCTGGTATGGACTTCCAGCTGGCCGCCGTTGCGGGTGGCGCTGTCGAATTTGCGGTCGGCGTTCTGCGCCTGGCCGGCCTGGCTGACGACCAGCAGCGGCAACATGGCCGCCAGTTTGGCGATGGAATTGCTTTTCATGTGTGTATGGTCTCAGAGGTGGTTATGATTTTGTTGTTTGGCTACATTTGACTACAAAATACTGCCCTTGGGATGGCTTGTTTCCTTTATTTTACTGGGAAACTCTTTCAATTGACACGTATCAGGCTGCGTGTTATTTTGCTACAAATTCAAAATAGTCGGGGACCCGCAGCATGCAATCTTCCAGCAGCAAGCCCATACTGTCGTTTTGGCAGTTGTGGAACATGAGCTTCGGCTTTTTCGGCATCCAGTTCGGCTTTGCGCTGCAAAATGCCAACACCAGCCGGATTTTCTCCACGCTGGGCGCCAATCCCGACGACCTGTCCCTGTTCTGGCTCGCGGCGCCGGTCACCGGCCTGCTGGTGCAGCCGATTATCGGCTACCTGAGTGACAACACCTGGCATCCGACCTGGGGCCGCCGCCGTCCGTTCTTCTTCGTCGGCGCCTTGCTGGCGTCGATCGCGCTGTTCCTGATGCCCAATTCCACCGCGCTGTGGATGGCCGTCGTCGTCCTGTGGCTGATGGATGGCGCCATCAACGTCTCGATGGAGCCGTTCCGCGCCTTCGTCGGCGACAAGCTGGGTTCCTCGCAGCAGACCGCCGGCTTCGCGATGCAGACCTTCTTCATCGGCTGGGGCGCGGTGATCGCCTCGCTGCTGCCGACCATCTTCGCCGACTTTATGGGCGTGAGCAACGTGCCGGTCAACGGCGCCATTCCCGACACGGTACGTTACTCGTTCTACGCCGGCGGCGCCATCTACTTCCTGGCCGTGTTGTGGACCGTCCTCACCGCCAAGGAAACGCCGCCCGAAGACATGGAAGCCTTCCGCGCCGAGCAGCGCCGCACCAAGGGCCTGGGTCACGCGCTCAAGGAAATCATGGGCGGCTTCACCAATATGCCGAAGACCATGGTGCAGCTGGCCGCCGTGCAGTTCTTCTCCTGGATCGCCTTGTTCGCGATGTGGATCTACACCACCTCCGCCATTGGCGAAAACGTCTTCGGCACCACCGACGCGCAATCGGTGGCGTTTCAGGAGGCGGGCAACCGGGTCGGCGTGATGTTTGCCGTCTACAGCGGCGTTTCCGCGCTGGCCGCCTTCATCCTGCCGATTTTCGCGCGCAAGACCAGCCGCAAGTTCGTACACATGAGCTGCCTGCTGATCGGCGGCGCCAGCCTGTTCAGCATCTACGCCATCCATGACCTGAACCTGCTGTTCGTGCCGATGATCGGCGTCGGCATCGCCTGGGCCAGCATCCTGACCATGCCCTACGCGATCCTGGCCGGCGCGCTGCCCGCCAAGCGCATGGGCTACTACATGGGCGTGTTCAACTTCTTCATCACCATTCCGCAGATCGTCAGCGGCGTGCTGCTGGGCTTCGTCACCAAGCACTGGTTCGCCGGCCACACCGTCAAGACCCTGATGCTGGGCGGCGTGTGCATGGCGGTGGCCGGCGTGCTGACCCTGGCAGTCCGCGATAACGCCGAACCGGCCGGCCACTGATGTAGGATTGTTCGCTTGACCACGTAGTCGCGCGCCGCCCGTTTGCCGGAACAGGTACAACAGGGGCTGCGAATACTGTCCTTTACCTGTGCGGAGCGAACATGAGCATACAAACTGTAGCGACCAAAGCATTCCCTGGCCAGCGGCCGGGGACTTCCGGCTTGCGGAAAAAAGTCACCATCTTCCAGCAGCCTTCCTATCTTGAAAACTTCGTGCAAAGCGTGTTCGACACGCTGGGCGACTGCGCCGGAAAAACGCTGGTGCTGGGCGGCGATGGCCGCTTCCACAACCGCGAGGCGGTGCAGACCATACTGCACATGGCGGCGGCGCACGGCTACGCCAAGGTGCTGGTGGGGCAGGGCGGCATCCTGTCGACGCCCGCCGTCAGCTGCGTGATCCGCAAGCACGGCGCGCTGGGCGGCATCGTGCTGTCGGCCAGCCACAACCCGGGCGGGCCGGATGGCGACTTCGGCATCAAGTACAACATCGCCGCCGGCGGCCCCGCGCCGGAGAGCGTGACCGAGGCGATCTTCCACCGCACCGAAAGCATCAGGCAGTACCGCATCAGCGACGCGCCGGCCATCGATATCGATCGCCTCGGCGTCTCGCGCATCGAGCAGATGGAGGTCGAGGTGATCGACCCGGTGGCCGACTACGCGGAACTGATGCGGCGCCTGTTCGACTTCGACGCCATCAAGGCGCTGTTCGGGCGCGGCTTCCGCATGTGCTTCGATGGCATGCACGCGGTCTCCGGCCCCTACGCCAAGACCATCCTCGAAGGCATGCTGGGCGCGCCGGCCGGCACCGTCATCAACGGCGTGCCGCTGGAGGATTTCGGCGGCCATCACCCGGACCCCAATCCCGTCAACGCCGCGCAGCTGATCGCCATCATGGCGGCGGACGACGCGCCAGACTTCGGCGCCGCCTCCGACGGCGACGGCGACCGCAACATGATCGTCGGCCGCAAGTTCGATGTCACGCCGTCCGACAGCCTGGCCGTGCTGGCCGCCAACGCGGCCGTGGCGCCGGGCTACCGCGCCGGCCTGAAAGGCATCGCCCGCTCGATGCCGACCTCGCGCGCGGCCGACCGCGTGGCCGATGCGCTGGGCATCCCTTGCTACGAAACGCCGACCGGCTGGAAGTTCTTCGGCACGCTGCTGGATGCGGGCAAGGCCACACTGTGCGGCGAGGAGAGCTACGGCACCGGCTCGGACCATATCCGCGAGAAGGACGGCTTGTGGGCAGTGCTGTTCTGGCTCAACCTGCTGGCCGCCAGCGGCAAGTCGGTGGAGCAGCTGGTGGGCGAGCACTGGGCGCGCTTCGGCCGCAACTACTATTCGCGCCACGACTACGAAGGGGTTGAGGCCGCCGCCGCCAATGAACTCATGGCCTCCCTGCGCATCAAGCTGGCCACGCTGGCGGGGCAGGACCTGGGGCATTACGTGGTCGATTTCGCCGACGATTTCGACTACACCGATCCGGTCGACGGCTCGCACGCCACGCAGCAGGGCATACGGATTGTCATGACCGACGGCTCGCGCATCGTGTACCGCCTGTCCGGAACCGGCACCGAGGGCGCGACGCTGCGCGTCTACCTGGAGCGCTACGAGGCCGATCCAGCCTACCACCACCTGCCCACGCAGCAGGCCTTATCCGCATTGATACTCATCGCCGAGCAGGTTGGCGGCATCACCGGATGGACCGGACGCGCGCGTCCGACCGTCACCACATAAAACCACCATAAAGGAAGACAGCATGAAATTGACTCCCCTTGCAATGACCCTGGCACTGGCGCTTGGAGCGGCTGCGGCCTGCACCTCGGCCGTCGCCGCGCCGGCCGCCAAGCAGGCCGCCCGCAAGCCATTCCTGTGGGAGAACGCCACGATCTATTTCATGCTGACCGACCGCTTCAACAACGCCTACGTCGGCAACGACCTCGCCTACGGCCGCAAGGCGGACGCCGGCCCGCTGCGCGGCTACATGGGCGGCGACCTGGCCGGCATCACCAACAAGATCAATGAAGGCTATTTCGACAGCCTGGGCGTGAGCGCGATCTGGGTCTCGCCGCCGGTGGAGCAGATCCACGAAGGCACCGATGAAGGCACCGGCAAGTCCTACGGCTTCCACGGTTATTGGGCCGCCGACTTCACCGCCGTCGACGCCAACCTGGGTACGGAAAACGACTTCCGCAATATGGTCGACGCCGCGCACGCGCACGGCATCCGCGTGCTGCTGGACGTGGTGATGAACCAGACCGGCCCGGTGACGGCGACCGACTATGTATGGCCGGAAGACTGGGTGCGCACCGAACCGCAGTGCACCTACAAGGACGCCAAGACCACTATCGAATGCACGCTGGTGAAGAACCTGCCGGACTTCCGCACCGACAGCGACACCCCGGTCGAGCTGCCGGAGAACCTGGCGGCGAAGTGGCAGCGCGAAGGCCGCTTCGAGCGTGAGGTGAAGGAACTGGACGAGTTCTTCGCCCGCACCGGCTATCCGCGCGCGCCGCGCTACTACCTGATGAAGTGGCATTCGGACTGGGTGCGCAAATATGGCGTGGACGGCTTCCGCGCGGACACCGTCAAGCACGTCGAGGCCAAGGCATGGAAGGAGCTGAACACCGTTGCCGCTGCCGCCTTCGAGGACTGGAAGCGCGCCAACCCGGACAAGAAGCTCAGCGACGACAAGTTCTATTCGACGGCGGAAGTCTACAACTACAACATCGCGCAGGGCCAGGTGTTCGACCTGGGCGGCGGCCAGACCGTCAACTACTATCAGAGTGGCTTCAATAGCCTGATCAATTTCGGCTTGGTCTACGATGCGGAGAAAGACTACGAGCCGCTGTTCAGCAGCTATTCGAATATGCTGCACGGTGGCGCGCTGGATGGCTACTCGGTGCTGAACTACCTGGACTCGCACGACTACGACAAGCCGTTTGACGCCTCGCGCAAGAAGCCGTTCGAGAGCGCGAACAAACTGCTGCTCGCCCCTGGCGCGGCGCAGATCTACTACGGCGACGAAACCGCGCGCAAGCTGGACGTGGCCGAAGCGGTGGGCGACGCCAAGCTGCGCTCCTTCATGAACTGGGATGAGCTGGAGCGCAATGTGCAGCGCGACGGCTACAAGATCGCCGAGGTGCGCGCGCACTGGGCCAAGATCGGCCTGTTCCGCAAGGACCATGTGTCGGTGGGCGCGGGCGTGCACCAGCAGCTGCAAGCCAAGCCTTACGTCTTCAAGCGCACCTACGACAAGGGCGTGCTGCACGACAAGGTGGTCGTCGCGCTCGACCTGCCGACCGACAAAGCCGCCACCATCAATCTGCACGGCGTGTTCGCCAACGGCCAGAAGGTGAAGGACTACTACTCCGGCAAGAGCGCCGTGGTCAAAGGCGGCAGCGTCAACTTCGGTACGAAGAGCGCTGTCGTCTTGATCGGGCAGGAGTAAGCGTTAGCGGTCGGTCGAAAGCGAGTAGGGTGCGTCAGCCGGTGTGGTGGCGCGTTGCTTGTTCGGCTGGTCGGACATGTCGAAGTCCAGCACCGCGCCCTGCATCAATCCCGCGTGGCTCAGCCAGTTCTTCGAATACGGCTTGCCGTTGACCTTGAGCGCGTTCACATATCGCTTGCTGTCGCTGTTGGCGGGGGCGTTGATCACCACCGTCTTGCCGTTCTCCAGCCGCAGCGTGACCTTCTTGAACAGCGGCGCGCCGACCACGTACTGCGGCACCACCGGCGTGACAGGGTAGAAGCCCAGCGCCGAGAACACATACCATGCCGAGGTCTGGCCGTTGTCCTCGTCGCCGCAGTAGCCGTCCGGCGTGGCCTTGTACAGGCGGTTCATGGTTTCGCGCGCCCAGTACTGCGTCTTCCACGGCGCGCCGGCGTAGTCGTACAGGTAGATCATGTGCTGGATGGGTTGGTTTCCGTGCGCGTACTGGCCCATGTTCGCGATCTGCATTTCGCGGATCTCGTGTATCACTTCGCCGTAGTAGCTCTCGTCGAAGGTCGGCGGCAGCGTGAACACCTGATCCAGCTTGGCGACGAACTTCTCGCGGCCACCCATCAGGTCCACCAGGCCGTTCACGTCCTGGAACACGGACCAGGTGTAGTGCCAGCTATTGCCCTCGGTGAAGGCGTCGCCCCATTTGAACGGCTTGAAGGGCGACTGGAAGCTGCCGTCCTTGTTCTTCCCGCGCATGAGGCTCGTCTCCGGGTCGAACAGCTTTTTGTAGTTCATCGCCCGTTGCGCATAGATGCCGATCTCCGACTGCGGCTTGCCGAGCGCCTTGCCCAGCTGGTAGATGGCGAAATCGTCGTAGGCATATTCCAGCGTGCGGGCGGCGTTCTCGTTGATCTTGACGTCATACGGCACGTAGCCAAGTTCGTTGTAGTACTTGACGCCGGCGCGGCCGACGGCGCTCATCGGTCCTTCGTTGTCGGCGCCGTGCTTCAGCGCCTGCCACAGCGTGTCGATGTCGTAGCCGCGCAGGCCTTTGATGTAGGCCTCCGCCACCACCGACGCCGAGTTATTCCCGATCATGACGTCGGCCAGGCCGGGGCTGGACCATTCGGGCAGCCAGCCGCTTTCCTTGTAGTCGTTGGCCAGGCCGGCCTGCATTTCGCGGTTGATCGATGGGTACATCAGGTTCAGGAAGGGATACAGCGCGCGGAAGGTGTCCCAGAAGCCGGTGCCGGCGTACATATAGCCGGGCAGGATCTTGCCATTGTGTGGACTCCAGTGGACGATCTGGTTGTTGGCGTCGATCTCGTACAGTTTGTTCGGGAAGAACAGCATGCGATACAGGCTGGAATAGAAGGTGCGCGTCTGGTCGTCGCTGCCGCCTTCCACGCTGATGCGGCTCAGTGTCTTGTTCCACACCTCTTTGCCTTTTTGCGCGGTGGCGTCGAAGCTGTCGGAGGCCAGTTCGCGCTTCAGGTTCAGCTCCGCCTGTTCTTCGCTGATGAAGGACGAGGCCACGCGCATGCCGACCTTCTCGCCCTTGGCGGTCTTGAAGCCGACCACCGCGCCGCTATGGTCGCTGGCCAGTTCCATCACGTTGCTCACCAGTTTGTCGCCGCTCCAGATGCGGGTGGAGGTGAATGGCTTGTCGAAGTAGATGACGAAGTAGTTCTTGAAGTTCTTCGGCAGCGGGCCGCGCGCGTAGCGGGTGCTGTAGCCGACGATCTTGCGCTCCGCCGGGATCACCTTCACGTACGAGCCTTTGTCGTAGGCGTCCACCACCACATAGGCGTCGTCGGTTTTCGGGAAGGTGAAGCGGAACTGCGCGGCGCGTTCGGTCGGCGCGATTTCGGTGGTGACGTCGGCGTCGGCCAGGTAGACGCTGTAGTAGTAAGGCTTGGCCATTTCCGCCTTGTGCGAGAACCAGCTGGCGCGGTCGTCCTGCGTGAACTTGAGTTTTCCGGTGACCGGCATGATGGCGAACTGTCCGTAGTCGTTCATCCACGGCGACGGCTGGTGCGTTTGCTTGAAGCCGCGGATCTTGTCGGCGTCGTAGGTGTAGGCCCAGCCGTTGCCCATCTTGCCGGTCTGCGGCGTCCAGAAATTCATCCCCCACGGCAGCGCGATGGTCGGATAGGTATTGCCGTTCGAGAGTTCGGGCTTGCTGGCGGTGCCCATCAGGGGATTGATCCATTCGACGGGATCGGCGACGGGCGCGGCGGAAGCGGTCAGCGCGAACAGGAAGAGGGGCAGCGCAAGCGTATGCAGTTTCATAATTTTGGCGGTGGTGACTGGCGAAAACCAGTGTAGCAGCTATGCCATCGCCGCAAACCAACAGGCCCGGGCGGCCATCATGTTTATTGGCCGATTACTAAACAAGGTGCGCCAGCTACTGCGCGGTGATGATGACGGATGATGGCGCGCTGTCGATTTTGCCGTCGTTGACGATCAGCGTGGCGACGTAGACGCCGGGAAGGTCGACAAAGAAGGTCGGCGTGGCGACGTGGAAGTTCAGCAGGGCGGCCGTGCTGCCAGCTGGTTTGGTCAGCGTCCACGAGTAGCTCAGGATGTCCTGGTCCGCGTCGGTGCCGCTGCCGGTCAGCTTGACCGAGCTGCCCGCCGTCACGCCTTGTGCAGGTCCGGCGACGGCGACCGGCACATGGTTTGCCGGCGCGCTGTAGTCGCCGCCGCCGCCGCAGGCGACCAGGGTTAGCGTAAGCAGCAGTGCTGCGATATGGTTGCATCTCATGATGATATCTTTCCGGCTCGACAGTGAGCCGAAAAGATATCACGGTGTTTACTTCTTTTCTACGAATACCACGGCGCTGCGTGGCGGAATTGCAAACGTGCCGGAAGCGGCGTCGTACTTGGCTTCCAGGGCCACGCGTTTGTCCGCTGCGGCCATGTTGGTGTGGACCGGATGCAGTTGGTAGCGGCGATTTTTTTCCGCGTCGACCGTCACGCGCTGCGCCACTTTGTCGACGTTGATCAGGTAGGTGATGGACTTGAAGTTTGCGCCCGCGTAGCCGGCGCCGTCCAGGTGGGCGACGATCATGGTCGGCACCTGGCCGCTGCCGGTGTTGTGGAAGCGCAGGCGCTGCTTGATGTCGGCGGCGCTGCGCAGACGGAACAGCGTGCTGCTGGAGCGTATCGCCAGCAGGTCGCGGAAGGCGTCGCGCGCGTAGGCGATGTCCTTCGGCGACGGCTTGATGGCGGCGTCGCGCAGCAGCGGTTTAATCAGCTCGTAGTCTTTGCCGTTGTCTTCCGCGCGCGGGACGCCGGTGCCGTAGTAGTTGTCCTGGTAGCTCCAGTCGATGCGGTTGAACCAGTCGCCTGACTCGAAGCTGTTGCGGTCCAGCGATTTGGAGCGCAGGATATCGAAGCCCGCATGGAAGTAGGCCACGCCCTGGCTGAAGGCGTTGATGGCGGCGCCCAGCATCTGCACCTGCGCGCGTTCGGTGCTGGTGGTGGCGCGCGGCAGCTTGAAGGCGTTGATGTCGTACAGCGTCTGGTTGTCGTGGTTCTCGACGTAGTTGACCACTTCACCGGGCTCGCTGGCGTAGCCGGCCGGCTGGTTGCCGCCGTAGACGATGTCCTGCAACGGCTGCGTCTTGCCGTCCGCGGTTTGCAGCGGATAGCTGCGGATCGAACCGGCCAGGCCGACCTTGACCAGGTCCGACGCTTGCAGCAGGTCGCTGACTGGGCGTGCGCCCGCCTGTTCGTTGGCGTCGTACACCAGGCCGTTGATGTAGCCTTGTTGCGTGATCATCTGCACGCCGCTGTCGCCGGCGCCGCCGCCGCGCACCGCATCGCGCGCGCGGTCGCTGAAGGTGCCGATGCCGCTGCCGTTCAGCGACAGCTGCGAGGCTTGCACGAAGCGCGCGCCGTCGGCCACTTCGCCGAAGTTCCAGCCTTCGCCGATCAAGTTGATGTGGCGGCCGGTGGCGCGGTCGGCGCGGGCTTGCAGCTGCTCCATCGCGGCGCGCGGCTGGTGGCCCATCAGGTCGAAGCGGAACGAGTCGATCTTGTACTGCACGGCCCACTGTTCGACGGAGTCGATCATCAGCTTGGCCATCATCAGGTTTTCGGTGGCGGTGTTGTCGCAGCAGGTGGAGCGCTCGATCGCGCCCTTGGCGTTCAGGCGGTGGTAGTAGCCCGGCACCACGCGGTCCAGCACGGACTTCTCGTTCTGGCCGGTGATGAAGGTGTGGTTGTAGACCACGTCCATGCCGACGCGCAGGCCGGTCTTGTGCAGCGCCTGCACCATCTGGCGGAATTCGACGATGCGCTTGGCGCCGTCGGCCGGATCGGTGGCGTAGCTCCCTTCGGGTGCGTTGTAGTGGTAGGGGTCGTAGCCCCAGTTGTAGCAGTCGGTGGCCTGGGTCTTGGCGACCAGCGCTTGCTGTTGTTCGCCGTCCGGCGCCAGGCCGGCAGGGATGGCCGGCGTGACGCAGCCTTTTTCCGGTACGCTGCCGATGTCGTACACGGGCAGCAGGTGGATGTCGGTCATGCCGGCCTTGCTCAGCGCGGCCAGGTGCTTCATGCCGTTGGAGCCGGCTTCGGTGAAGGCGGTGTACTTGCCGCGGTTGGCGGCGCTGACGGTGCTGTCGTTGATCGAGAAGTCGCGCACATGCAGTTCGTAGACCGTCATGTCGGATTGGGTGGAAACTTTTTTCGGGGCTGGGGTGTTGTCCCAGCCGGCGGGCTTCAGCTTGGAGGCGTTCAGGTCGGCGATGTAGCTGCGCTTGGAGTCCGTGGTCAGGCTGATCGAATAAGGATCGGTGACGAGGTTGCGTACCAGGCCCGCTGATGGCGCCACCACGTCCACCAGGTATTGGTAGTACTGGCCTGAGTGTTTGCCGTCAACGTGCGCGGACCAGATGCCGGTGGCGTCGTCACGCTGCATGGTGGTGATGGTGGAGGCTTTGGCGGAGCCGTCGGCGTAGGTGCACAGCGCCACGCGCTGAGCGGTCGGCGCCCATAGTTTGAAGCCGGTTTGTTTGCCGACGGTGACGCCCAGATCGCGCGCGTTGTCGGCGCTGGCATACAGGTCATCGAGCGCGCCGGCGATTTGCAGCGTGGTGGCATCGCGCACGGTGCCGTCATCGGCTTCCTGCACCAGCATGACCTGCTGCGTCAGCACGCCGCCGAGGCGCGCAACATCCGCTGCTGCCAGCGTCAGCACCGCGCCGTTGCCGACGAACTTGAAACGCCGCGCGACATCGGACGGCAAGCCGCCTTCAAGGCGCGCCAAAGCCAGCGAGCCATCCGCGCCGGACACGCGCGCGCCAGGCGTCGCATGCAGCGAGGCGGAAGCGGAGTAATAGAGTTTGAAAGCGCCAGCCGAAGCGTTGGCGCCCGGCCACTTGACCAGCTGGCGATTGAGCCAATAGGCCCGCGCATCGGCAGCGACGGCGGGCTGCAGGACGGTAGCGAACGGCCCATCGCATGCAGCCAGTGTCGCATCGGCGGCCGCGGCCGCCACACAAGTCAACGCCAGCGCGCCGCCAACCGAAACCCCAGCAACTCGCCGCCACGCCCCAAGATACTTACCGCCCATATCGCCGCCTCCAAAACTATAGATTCAGGTAGTGCGGCTACAAATAACCGACAAGTACCCCTGTATTTGCCGGTTATGGTAATCCAAAATCTGTAGTTTTGATACTTTATGCGGTTTTGGCGGTATCGGCGCGGTAGTTGTCCACCATCTTGTAGCGTATCGCGTACAGCGCGAAGATCGCCGCGACCAGCAGGGCGAAGGCGGCGAAGAAGAACATCTGGAACGCGATCACCCCCATGCCGCTGCCGGCGATGTACGCGCTGACGGCGTCGTTCTTCACACCCGCGTTGACGATCAGCACCCACAGGTTGCCGACCGTGATGGCCAGATACCAGAAGCTCAGGATGATGCCCTTCATCGGCACCGGCGCCTGGCTGTACGCGAATTCCAATCCCGTCGCTGACACCAGCACCTCGCCCAAGGTCAGCAGCGCATACGGTAGCAGCTGCCACAGGATGGAGACCTTGTCGCCGCCGTCCATCTGCAACTGGATCATGCCGATCACAATCCACGATACGCCGGCCAGCGCGATGCCCATGCCCATGCGGCGCAGCGGCGTCGGCGTGATGCCGATGGCGCGCATGATCGGATACAAGGCCAGGTTGTTGAAAGGGATCAGCAGCATCACCAGGATCGGATTGACCGCCTGCATCTGCGCCGGCAGCAGCGTGAATTCCCAGCCGACGATGTTCAGCAGCGGGCTGTTCATCGCGTTGGCCTGCACGATCCAGGTCGAGGCCTTCTGGTCGAACAGCGAATGGAACGGCGTCACCATCGCGAACACGATCAGGATGCGCAGCACCGAGCGCACGCCTTCCACCGCTTCGTCGCTATGCAGGCCGCGCGCGCGGTCCAGCTGCATCGACACGCCGATGCCGCCAAACGCCAGCACCAGCACCAGCGCCAGGCAGGCGGCGATGACGAAGCCCCATTGCGGTGCCATGCACAGCGACGCCACCGCGCCCAGCGCGCCGACGCCGGCCATCATCAGGCCGGGGCGCGATTGGCCGGGCTGCTTGCTCATCAGCGCGGTGCGGGCCACGCTGCTGAAGGAATTCGGATTCGGCGCGGCCGGCGGCACATGGATGTACTTGCGCTTGCCGAGCCAGAACACCAGCGTGGCGATCGCCATCAGGATGCCGGGGATGCCGAAGGCGACGGCCGGGCCGTAGTCGCGCAGGAACACCGGCATCAGCAGCGAGGCGAAGAAGGAGCCGAAGTTGATGATCCAGTAGAAGGCGTCGTACACCAGCTTGGCGCGGTTCTTGTTGGTCTGGTCGAACTGGTCGCCGACGAAGGCCGCCACCAGCGGCTTGATGCCGCCCGAGCCGAACGCGATCAGGAACAGGCCGAAGTAGAAGCCCTTGAGGTTGTCCTCGAAGAACGCCAGGCAGGCATGGCCGGCCACGTAGATCAGGCTGAACCAGAACACCGTGTTGTATTTGCCGAACCAGCGGTCGGCCAGCCAACCGCCCAGCAGCGGGAAGAAGTACACGCCGATGACGAAGGTGTGGAAGACATGCTTGGCCTCGCTGGCGCGGTCGGCCAGCGGCACGAACAGCAGCAGGGTGCTGAGCAGGAACGGCGTGAGGATGTTGCGCATGCCGTAGAAGCTGAAGCGTTCGCAGCCTTCGTTGGCGATGATGTACGGAATTTGTCGGGGCATCGGCCCGTTGCCGGTGTTGCTCACTATTTTCTCTCCTGATTTTGTGTAGTTTGACTACTATTTTTATCCAACGAATTTTTGTAAATATCCATAAGATACTGATTTTTATGGATTAATTGTATTAATCCGCAAGTGCCTCATGGATTGAAAAAACCATATTCGTGATGTATATTGTCTACAAACCTATATCCAGCTTTGCCAACCCCGGATTCTCTTATGACTAAGCAACTTACACAAGTTTCCCCGCACGCCCAGGACTGGTACCGCGAGGCCATCATTTACCAGGTCTACCCGCGCAGCTTCAATGACACCAACGGCGACGGCATCGGCGATTTACCCGGGATTACGGCAAAGCTGGACTATATCGCATCGCTGGGCGTGGACATCGTCTGGATTTCGCCTTATTTCAAATCGCCGATGAAGGACTTCGGCTACGACATCTCCGATTACTGCGACGTCGATCCGATGTTCGGCACCTTGGCCGACTTCGACGTGATGATCGCCAAGGCGCACAGCCTGGGCTTGAAGATCATGATCGACCAGGTGATGGCCCACACGGCCGAGGAGCATGCGTGGTTCAAGGAGAGCCGCTCCAGCCGCGACAATCCCAAGGCCGACTGGTACGTCTGGTCCGATCCGGCGCCGGACGGCAATCCGCCGAACAACTGGATGTCGGTGTTTGGCGGTTCGTCGTGGCAGTGGGACACACGCCGTCGTCAATACTATTTACACAATTTCCTGGTCAGCCAGCCGCAGGTCAATTTCCACAACCCGCAAGTGCAGCAGGCGCACCTGAACGCGCTGCGTTTCTGGCTGGAGCGCGGCGTCGACGGCATCCGCCTGGATGCCTGCAACTTCCACTTCCACGACCAGGAACTGCGCAGCAATCCGCCGGCTCTCAACCGCGACACCGCCACCGTCTCGGACGTCAATCCCTACGGCATGCAGGCGCACATCTACGACAAGAGCCGTCCGGAGAACCTGGCTTTCCTGCAGAAGCTGCGTTCGCTGCTCAATGAATACAAGGCGGTCGCCATCGGCGAAGTGGGCGCCGACGATTCGCTGGCCGTGATGGCCGAGTACACCGCCGACGGCGACAAGCTGCAAATGGCCTACAGCTTCAACCTGCTGGTGCCGACCTGCTCGTCGCACTACATCCGCCAGCAGGTGGAGAATTTCGAAGCGCGCGTCAAGGGCGGCTGGGCTTCCTGGTCGGTCGGCAACCACGACGTGCAGCGCGTGGCGACCCGCTGGGGCGGCCCGGAAGCGCCGGCGGCGTTCGCCAAGATGATCCTGGCGATGCAGCTGTCGCTGAAAGGCACGCCGTGCCTGTACCAGGGCGACGAACTGGCCTTCGCCGAGGCGGACGTGCCGTTCGAGCTGCTGCAAGACCCGTATGGCATCACCTTCTGGCCGGAGTTCAAGGGCCGCGACGGCTGCCGCACGCCGATGGCGTGGACCGACGGCGCCAACGGCGGCTTCACCGAAGGCAAACCGTGGCTGCCGGTATCGCCGGACCACCTGGCCAAGGCGGCCTCGGTGCAGGAGGGCGATGCCGCGTCGTCGCTGGAATTCACCCGCAAGTTCATCGCCTGGCGCCGCAAGCTGCCGCAGCTGACGCGCGGCGCGATCCGGTTCTTCGACACGCCCGAGCCGGTGCTGGCGCTGCGCCGCGACGCGGAGGGGGAGCGCGGCATCATCGCCGTGTTCAACCTGGGCGCGGAGCCGGTCAGCTGCGCGCTGCCGCAGGCGGTGGGCGCCGAGCAGATGGACGGCTACGGCCTGCCGGGCGCGGTGGTGGACGGCCAGGTGCAACTGCCGGCCTTCGGCGCCTGGTTCGGCTACGCGGCATAAGACGGCGGTATTTGCACCGGTTTCCTTCTTAACATCACGTATTTCGGGTATGCTTCCGCCAACTGTTTTGACTGAATTGACGATGAAACAAGCTGAAGTAGATCAAAAACTGAACCGCACCGCCTTCGCCGACGGCCCGCGCCTGCTGGCCGACATCGGCGCGACCCACGCCCGCTTCGCCTTGCAGACCGCGCCCGGCGAGTTCCGCGCGGTGCGCGTGCTCAAGTGCGACGACTACACCGACATCGTGGCGATGCTGCGCTCCTACCTGTCGGACCATGCCGATATCACCTTGAACCACGCGGCGCTGGCGGTGGCCAATCCGGTCAGCGGCGACCATGTGCGCATGACCAACCGCGACTGGGAATTCTCCACCGACGAAGTGCGCCGCGCGCTGGGCCTGCACACGCTGCTGGTGGTGAACGACTTCACCGCGCTGGCGATGTCGCTGCCGGGCCTGAAGCCGGCCGATTTGATGCAGGTGGGCGGCGGCAAGCCGGCTTCCAATTCCGTCATCGGCGTGCTGGGACCGGGCACCGGCCTGGGCGTGTCGGGCGTGATACCGACCGTCGACGGTTTCGTCACGCTGGGTTCGGAAGGCGGCCACACCAACTTCGCGCCGGCCGACGAACGCGAATATTCGATTTTGCAGTACGCCTGGCAGACCTGGTCGCACGTGTCGACCGAGCGCCTGATTTCCGGCCCCGGCATGGAGATCATCTACCGCGCCATCGCCAAGCGCAATGGACGCCAGGTGCGCGACCTGACTTCGCAGGAGATCATGGCCGGCGCGCTGACCGACAAGGACCCGCTGTGCCTGGAAGTGCTGGAATGCTTCTGCGCCATGCTGGGCGGCGCCACCGCCAACCTGGCCGTGACCCTGGGCGCTTTCGGCGGCATGTTCATCGGCGGCGGCATCGTGCCGCGCATGGGCGAGTGGTTCGCCTCGTCGCCGTTCCGTTCGCGCTTCGAGGCCAAGGGCCGTTTCACCAGCTACCTGTCGGAGATTCCGACCTATGTGATCACGACGCCGAATCCGGCGTTCTATGGTGTGGCGACGATCTTGTCCGAGCACCTGCGCGGACGCAGCGGCGCCAACACGCTGATGGAGCGCGTGCAGCACCTGCAGCACGAGTTGACGCCGGCCGAGCAGCGCGTGGCGCAGCTGGTGCTGGAGCAGCCGCGTCTGGTGCTGAACGAGCCGATCGCCGACATCGCGCGCCTGGCCGAAGTGAGCCAGCCGACCGTGATCCGTTTCTGCCGTTCGCTGGGTTTCCTCGGCCTGGCCGATTTCAAATTGAAGTTCGCCAGCAGCCTGACCGGAGCGATTCCGGTGCGCCACAGCCAGGTGCGCGTCAGCGACAGCACGCACGACCTGAGCGCCAAGGTCATCGATAATACCGTTTCCGCGATCCTGAAATTCCGCGACCAGCTGGACGTGCGTTCGCTGGACAAGGCGATCGCGCTGGTGGCCAAGGCCAAGCGGGTCGAGTTCTACGCGATGGGCAATTCGCGCGTGGTGGCGTTGGATGGGCAGCACAAGTTCTTCCGCTTCCGCATTCCGACGTCGGCGTATGGCGACTCGCATCTGCTGACCTTGGCGGCCGAGTTGTTGAATCCGGGCGACGTGGTGATCGCCATCTCCAATTCCGGCAAGCTGCCGGATCTGCTGGCGGCGGTTGATGCGGCGCGGGCGGCGGGGGCGGACGTCATCGCCATCACGTCGAGCAACTCGCCGCTGGCCAAGAAAGCCAGCGTGTGCCTGGCGGTCGACCACAGCGAGGACAGCACGACCTTCCTGTCGATGATCTCACGCATCCTGCAACTGCTGCTGATCGACATCCTGTCGGTAGGCATCTCGCTGGACACGCAGAACTCGCGCCTGGTAGTCGAGCACAAGACCGCCAACGGCGGCGACGACAACCGCCGCCTACTGATCTCCCACCTCGACAGCTAAACAACGGGGTCAAGTCTGACATTCGGACACGGGCTCTACCGTAGCGGCCGCTACGGTAGAGCCCGTGTCCGAATGTCAGACTTGACCCCCGACGTAGTGTTGCACCGCTTGCAGCATGAACGTCGCCAGCTCGGGGTGGAGCTTGTCGAAGTTGGCTTTGAAGCGCGGGTCTTCGGAGTAGGTGGCGGCCAGGCTGGTCAACTGCTCCGCCTGCGGCACCCAGAAATACTCCAGATGATCGCGCCAGCGCTGCACGATCGCCTGCACCGCCGCGCTGTCCGCTCCCTGCGGCATGGCCGCGACCATATCGGTATAAACCGTATTCCCTTCCGCCATGATGGCGTCCTGCTTGGCCTTGCTGTACGCGCCCCATTGTTTGGTGGACGCCCGTACCGTGGCGGCGTCGTAGCGCTGTTCCGCCTCCTTGGCGTACGCCTGTTGCTGCGGCTTGTTCAAGCCGGAAAATATACCTTCGCTGCTCATGATCTGCTTCCCTTGTAGGTGGAGGATGGTGTTGTCCACAGTCGCGATCAGACCCTGCAGCCGTTCGGTCTGATTACGCAACGCTTCCTTGTGACTGAGCAGGGCCGCCATGACGTCGAAATCGTCGCGGTCCATCAGCTTGCGGATCTCCGCCAGCGGCACGTCCAGCTCCCGGTAGAACAGGATCTGCTGCAAGCGCAACTGCGCCGCCTCGCCGTAATAGCGATAACCGTTGTCGCCAACGCGCGATGGCTTCAACAAGCCGATCTCGTCGTAGTAGTGCAGGGTCCGGGTGGTGATGCCGGTGAGCTTGGAAAGTTGTTTTACTGTGAGCATGGCAGCATCGTGAACTCTGACGTGGCGTGTAGGTCAAGCGTAAATTATATGAAAAAAAGTCCTTGAACTCTTCCGTAAACAAGTTAAGATATATCTCAATAAGTTATATCTTAACTCGTTATATCGTAAGGAGTTCAAAAATGTTTAGATTTTTACATCATCAACACCGCCATCACGCCATCCATGGCGACCACCACCACCATCGCGGCGGTGGCGGCGGGCGCGGCCGTGGTCCGAAGATGTTCGACGCCGGCGCCATGCGCTATGTCGTGTTGCACCTGATCGCTGAAAAGCCGCGCCACGGCTATGAGCTCATCAAGGAGCTCGAGCAGCTGTCCGGCGGCGGCTATACGCCCAGCCCCGGCGCCATCTACCCGCTGCTGTCCCTGCTGCTCGACATGGGCCATGTCTCGGCCATGGCCGACGGCAACAAGAAGCTGCACACCATCACGCCCGAAGGCGAGGCTTTCCTGGCCGAGAACCGCCAGTTCGTCGACGTCATCCTGGCCCGCCTGGGCGAGCCGTCCGAGGGACGCGTCGATCTGCGCATGATGATGCATGAGCTGAAGGCCGCCGTGATCGACAAAGCCCACGGCCCCGGCGCCAGCGACGAGCGCGCCGCCCAGATCCGCGCCATCCTGCAGCGCGCGGTCAGCGAAGTGAAGCAACTGGACTAATTCAACCGGACCAAACATGACAACAATAACCATCCCACTGCCGCCGGCGCGCGAGCGTATCGTGCTCTGGCTGTTGGCGCTGACCCAGTTCACCGTCATCATGGACTTCATGGTGATGATGCCGCTGGCGCCGCAACTGATGCGCGCCTTTTCCATCGAACCGGCCGCCGTGTCGGGCGCGGTGTCGGCCTACGCCTGGTGCGCCGGCCTGTCCGGCCTGCTGGCCTCCATGTATATCGACCGTTTCGACCGCAAGCGCCTGCTGCTGTCGATGTTCGCGCTGTTCACCCTGTCGAACCTGGCCTGCGCGCTGGCGCCCAACTTCCACCTGCTGGTGCTGTCGCGCGCCTTTGCCGGCCTGACCGGCGGCGTGCTGGCCTCCATCATCATGGCCATCATCGGCGACCTGATCCCGCCCGACCGTCGCGGCGCCGCCACCGGCATCGTGATGACGTCGTTCAGCCTGGCCGCCGTGGCCGGCGTGCCGACCGGCGTGATGCTGGCCGCGCACTTCGGCTGGGCCTCGCCGTTCTATCTGCTGGTGGTGTTTTCGTTGCTGATCTGGTTCGCCGCCTGGCGCGTGCTGCCGTCGCTGAACGGCCATTTGACGCGCCGCGTGCCGCTGTCGGAGGTGCTGCCCAATCTGATCGGTCTGTACCGCGTGCGCGGCCATCTGAAAGCCTTCCTGCTGTCCGGCGTGAACATGTTGACGGGCATGCTGGTGATCCCCTTCATCTCGCCGGTGCTGGTGGAGAATATCGGCGTGCAGCCGGCCGAGATCACCTTTGTCTACCTGGCCGGCGGCGTGGCCACGCTGTTCAGCGCGCGCAGGATAGGCAAATGGTCGGACCGCGTCGGCGCCCAGCGGGTGTACCGCTATATCGCGCTGTTCTCCATCCTGCCCATCATGTTCATGACCCACATGCCGGCGATCCCGCTGGTGGCGGTGATCCTGTTCTTCCCGTTCTTCATGATGGCTCTGTCGGGCCGCAATATTCCGATGCAGGCCCTGATGACGACGGTGCCGGAGCAGGCCAAGCGCGGCGCCTTCCTCAGCTCCAACTCGGCGATCCAGCAGGTGGGCAGCGGCGTCGGCGCGCTGTTGGGGGGATTGATGCTGCATACCGATGCGGCCGGCCATATCGTCGGCTACGGCCTGAACGGCTGGATCGCGGCCGGCCTGACTGTGTTCTCGGTCTGGTGGATAGGGCAGGTGGGCGCAGCCGCCAAGGCCGCGCCGGTGACGCAGGCTAAAGTCGCTTAGCCGTCGATGCTGGTGCGCTTGGCGGGGTGTTTTTCACGGCGCCAGCGCGCCAGGCTGATGACTTCGTCGGTGCTGGCGTCTTCCACCAGGATTTCCTCGTCGCTCGACGAGACCAGGAAGCTTTCCCAGCGCTGCGCCGCATCGCTGCTGTTTTCCACAAAGCTGAACTGCCAGTAGTTCTTGCCGTTCAGCTTGCGCGGGGCCGGGTCGTACTCGATCAAGGCTCCGTGCGATTTTCCACCCGAATTCTTCTCCACGATGGCCGACCAGGCTTGCAGTTCCGGCAGCGCCATCAGCGCCGCCGCGGCCTGTTCCTTGCTGCGCAGATGCTGGACTTCGGCCGAGGCCGACGGCGCCACATTGACGGCCGCGCGCGGCGCCGCCGTCGCGCTGGCGGACGCCGACGCCGACGCCGAACCGCTGGCGCTGGCCGGCAGCTTGGCCATCGCCGGCATGACCTGGGATTCGGCCGGCTTCATGGCGGCGAAATAGACACCCCCGCCCAACAGCAGCGCACCGGCGACGGCGCCTGCAATGAACAGATTTCGGGTGGACGGGGTGCGAGATGCCATATACGGGTATGCCTGGATTGTTGGTTGCGGTCATACTAAACCAAAGGCATCCAAGGGGCAACTTTTACCGGCCTGAACAGCGCCTGGCTATACCATTTTGATATTACTCCCGCGAGATAATTCATTGGAGGCGGGGCGGTCTTTTTCGTACCATGGCGGCAGCGTCGTCAAAAGGATCGCATAGTGGACAAAAATATACTGGGCATCGACTGGGGCACGAGCAACCGTCGCGCCTATCTGATCGATCAACACGGCGCCTGCCTGGCCGAACACGAGGATGACCAGGGCATGCTGGCGGTCGGCGGACGCGAGCGCTTCGGCGACTCGCTGGCCGGCCTGCTCGACGCCATGGGCATAGGCGCCGACGTGCCGGTGATCATGTCCGGCATGGTCGGCAGCGCCTCCGGCTGGCAGGAGGTTGCCTACCTCGACAGCGCGGTGCCTTTGCAGCGCCTGCCGCAGCACCTGGCGCCGGTGAGCGACGCCGCCTGGGCCGGCCGCTGCCGCATCGTGCCCGGCTATTGCTACCGCAACGGCGCCGCCGTCGACGTCATGCGCGGCGAAGAGACCCAGCTGCTGGGCGCGGTGGCGCTCGGCCATCGCGATGGCTGGCTGGTGCTGCCCGGCACCCACAGTAAATGGGTGCTGCTGCGCGACGGCGTGATCCAGTCGCTGTCGACCTACATGACCGGCGAGCTGTTCGCCATGCTGTCGGCGCGCGGCACCTTGTCGTCTATGATGGGCGGCGACGCCTCCGATGCCGAGGGCTACGCCATCGGCCTGCGGCAGGCCGCCCTCAACGAACCATTATCGAATACCTTGTTCCGCGTGCGTGCCGGCGTGGTCTCGCGCAGCGCGCCGCAGGCGCAGGCGCCGGCCGTGGTCAGCGGCCTGCTGATCGGCGCCGAATTCGCCGCCGCCACCCGCGCGCTGGCCGCGGGCGGTGGCGCGACCGGCATCACGGTCATCGGCTCGACCGCGCTGGCGGCCCGTTACGCCGTGGCCGCCGAGCACTTCGGCTTGCAGTGCGACGTGCTCGATCCGCATCGCGTGTATTGCGCCGCGATTTCCCAATTCCATCACCAGGCTAGCACATGACTCCATCCCACCCCACCGTTCCACTGGTCGCCATCCTGCGCGGCCTGCAACCTGCGGAGGCGGTCGCGGTCGGCAAGGTGCTGCACCAGGCCGGCTTCCGCGCGCTGGAAGTGCCGCTCAACCGTCCCGGCGCCATCGACTGCATCGCCGCGCTGGTCAAGGAACAGCTGCCGGAGACGTTGGTCGGCGGCGGCACCATGCTCAACGTCGGCCATGTCGAGGCCGTGTATGAGGCGGGCGGACGCCTGCTGGTTTCGCCGAACTGCAATCCGGCCGTGATCCGCCGCGCGGCCGAGCTGGGCATGTACTGCGCGCCCGGCGTCGCCACGCCGACCGAGGCGTTTGCCGCGCTGGACGCCGGCGCCCATGCGCTCAAACTGTTCCCGGCCGATATGGTCGGCCACAATGGCCTGAAGGCGTTCAACAGCGTGGTGCCCGCCGGCACGCCGATGTGGCCGGTCGGCGGCATCACGCCCGACAATATGGAAGGCTGGGTGCGCGCCGGCGCCACCGGCTTCGGCATCGGCGGCCAGTTGTACACGCCGGGCGTGAGTCTGGAGGAGCTGGGGCAGCGGGCAGCGGCCTACGTGAGCAAATGGCGCGCTTTGACCGTATGATGGTGGATTCGACACTCGGAGTGAAACTGATGAGCAAGCATGACGTGCAATGTATCTGGGAAGCCGGCGCGCAGCTGGGCGAAGGCCCGCTGTGGGTGGCGGAGCAAAACCGCCTGTATTTCGTCGACCTGAAAAACCAGATCCTGCACGCGCTGGATGTGGACGGCGGCCAGCGCCACAGCTGGACCATGCCCGACTACATCTGCTGGCTGGTCGCGCGCCGCGACGGCGACGGCTTCATGGCCGGCCTGCGCGACGGCATCGCCCGCGTGTGGCTGGAGCCCGAGTTGCGCATCGAATACCTGGCGCGTCCGTTCCCGGCCGGCAGCGGCCTGCGCATGAACGACGCCAAGGCCGACGGCGCCGGCCGCATCTGGGCCGGTTCCATGCACGATACCGACTACGCGCAGGCCATCGGCCTGCTGTTCCGCCTGGATGCCGACCTGTCGCTGACGGTGGCCGACGAGGGCTACCACATCTGCAACGGTCCGGCCTTCAGCCGCGACGGCGCCACCATGTACCACACCGACAGCTTTGAAGGCCGCACCTATGCCTATCCGCTGGCGGCCGACGGCACGCTGGGCGCGCCGCGCCTGTGGCGCCAGTTCGGCGACGGCGAAGGTTCGCCGGACGGCATGACGGTCGACAGCGAAGGCTGCGTCTGGATCGCGCAGTGGGGCGGCGGCCGCGTCTGCCGCTACTCGGCCGACGGCGAACTGTTGGACACCATTCCTGTGCCGGTGCGCAATCCCGCCTCGTGCACCTTCGGCGGCACCGATCTGAAGACGCTGTTCATCACCACCGCGCGCGAGGACAACACGCCCGAGCAGTTGCAGCAGTTCCCGCTGACCGGCGCCTTGTTCGCCGTGCGGCTGGACGTGGCCGGCGTGCCGGCCGCGCGCTTCGGCTAGCGGCAGCGCTCATCGTTTTCCGTTTTTTTTGAAACGCCGCGCGACGCGGCAGGGGGAGGTGCGCACACGTGGTCGGCAGTGGGTGTCATTCAAACTATAAAAAACTGGAGACAAGATCATGAAACTCAAGCATTTGCTGTTCGCGTTCTGCGGCCTGGCGTTCAGCCTGGGCGCGCAGTGCGCCACCTTCGCCAACGGCGCCGATGTCGGCTGGGTCAGCCAGCAGGAGTCCAGCGGCTATTCCTTCTACAACAGCAGCGGCGTCAAGACCGATCCGTTTGTGTTGTTGAAGAACTTGCAGGTGAACGCGATCCGGCTGCGCGTGTGGGTCAACCCCAGCGGCGGCTGGAACAACGGCGCCGACGTGCTGTACAAGGCCAAGCGCGCCGCCGCGCAAGGCCAGCGCATCCTGATCGACTTCCACTACAGCGACGGCTGGGCCGATCCCGGCCAGCAGACCAAGCCCGCCGCCTGGGCCAGCCATACGCTGGCGCAGCTCAACAACGACGTCTACAGCCACACGCAGGGCATCCTCAGCTACCTCAAGACCAATGGCATCACGGTCGAGTGGGTACAGGTCGGCAACGAGATCAACAGCGGCATGCTGTGGCCGGAAGGGAAGACCACCAGCTTCGCCAACCTGGCCGGGCTGATCAACAGCGGCTACAACGCGACCAAGGCCGTCTATCCCGACGCCAAGGTGATCCTGCACCTGGCCAACGGCTATGACAACGCCGTGTTCCGCTGGTTCTTCGACGGCGTGAAGGACGCCGGCGCCAAATGGGACGTGATCGGTATGTCGCACTATCCGCCGGCGTCGGACTGGGCCAACTACAACAACAAGATCTCGACCAATATGTGGGACATGGTGTCGCGCTACGCCAAGCCGGTGATGGTGACGGAAGTGGGCCTGGACTGGACCCAGGCCGCCACCAGCAAAGCCATGCTGGCCGATTTGCTGAGCAAGACCAAGGCGCTGGGATCGAACGGGCTGGGCGTGTTCTACTGGGAGCCGCAGGCTTATCCGGGCTGGCAGGGTTATACGATGGGCGCGCTCGATGCGAGCGGCAAGTTCACTATCGCGCTTGATCCGTTTTAAACCGTGAGGGCAGGGAGGGGCGGGCTCCTCCCTGTTAGAATCCGGGATTCGTTTTTTATGGTCCCATCATGCAGAAGCCAGTCATCCGTTATCTACACCTCACTCCGGACAGCGATCTTCCCGCGCTGGAAGGCCTGTCGCACTTCAAAGCCGTGGTTGTCGTCGAGGCCGACGTGGCGGAGATGACGATGTGGGAAACCAGCCGCTGGCTGGTGGAGTCCGGCTGCGCGCTGGCGCTGGTGTGGGGCAAGGAGTGCGAAGCCTGGCGCGAAGCGATCGAAGACGCCAGCCTGGAAGCGGTCAACTACGAAGACGTGCCGGACGAGCAGTTGCTGATCACCACCGCGCACGAGGACGAGGAACTGAGCGAAGCTTTCTGGTACGCCAGGCACCGCGCCGCGCACCCCGCGCACGAACTGCGCGAGACGCTGATCCTGCACCTCGCCGACACCCCGCGCCGCGAGGAGCTGGAAGCGGAGTATCGCGACGCCTAGACGGCTTATTGCTTGACCAGCTCGACCCGGCGATTCTTCTCGCGGCCGGCGTCGGCATCGTTCGAGGCCGCCGGCGCATAGGAGGCCACGCCCTTGGCGCTCAGCCGCTTGGCATCGACCTTGTAATCCGCCGCCAGCACCTTGATCACCGACTCCGCCCGTTTCTGCGACAGCTCCAGGTTGTGCGCCAGCGCGCCCTGGTTGTCGGTATGACCGACCACGTACAACTTCAGCTTGCCATCCTGCTGCAACAGCTTGGCCATCTCGGCCAGCGCGGCCTTGGATTCCGGCGTGACGTCGGTCTTGTCGGTGTCGAAGAAGACGCCGTACACCGCCACCTTGCCATCGGCCGCGATGCCCTTGGCCATGTCGGCCGCGTTCAAGTTGACCGACACCTTGCCGCCCTCCATCGCATTGGCTTCGACGATCTCGACGTAGATGCCGCCCAGCTTGTCCTGCACCGGCGCCACCGAATATACGCCGACGTGGACCAGCGAGCCGTCCGGGCGCGTGCCCTTGGCCAGCAGGTAGCGTTCGTCGTTGCGGCCGTAATTGAACGGATCCCAGCTGGCCTCCGCTCCCTGGATGAAATGATCGCCGACGCGTTTGTCGAGGAAGAATTCGCCGAAGCCCTTGCCGCAGGTTTCCCTGGCGCAGGCGAACACGGTTTTCAGGCCGGCCTTTTCCAGCGCCGCCTGGTAGTTGCGCATCACCTCCAGCGCCGAGCGTTCAGGCGGGAAGTTGTAGGCCATGCGGGTGTATTTTCCTTCCAACAGCAGTGTGCTGTCGAACGCCATCTGTCCGTCCTTGTTCTCGACGCGCTTACCGGCCGGCAGCATCACCTCGTCGAATTCCCTGAGGCCATAGCCGACCATCTTAGCCCCTTCAAAGCGCGACAGCAGCGGATGATCCTTGCCGTTTTTGACGGTGTCCTGCGCCGGCATCTTCTGGGCGTGGGCAAGGCCGGCACACAGCAGCAATGGAAGAAGGCGATAAGCGCGCATGGCGGTCCCGTCAGAGTAAAGTTGAGGAACGTCGATTGTAGGCAGGGATTGCCTTTAGATCAATCTTAACTTTTCAATCGAATCGGCCCCGGCGGCCAATTTGATTGTTCGGTCTGCGGGGATTGGGACCGGTAATCGCCCAGGTATCATCGATATTCTTTTGTATGCCAGATCCGCAAAATGTAGATCGAGGAATCGCTGATCGCATAGCGGATTTCGTAGTGCTTGACCAATATACGACGCACCTCGCGCTGGCCGAATTCGTGGAGGCGCTCCCCAATTCGAGGGGTGGCGAGTAAGTTGTCAGGGGCGGAGGCTAGCGCACCGCTGTGGTGAGACTTTTCGCCCAGGCCTTGACGTCGTCGTGATCTACATAGCGATCAGAGTCGACATCGTCGAGGGCTTCCAGCGTCAAGAGTGTGCGCACATTGGCTTGGGCGCCTGGTACTTGATGACCTTCTATTTCTTCGAGCAGGGCGCGCAGCAGAACCTTTTTATCTGCCAAGCTCAACGACTTGATGCTTTCTTCAATTTCACTGACTGTTACGGACATCATCGTCTCCCGAGGATTTAATCGGCCCCTTTATTGTAGACCTTGCCAATCGCCATAAGTTCAATCAACTATCCAAATAAAAAAGCCAGCTTCCGAAGAAGCTGGCTTTTCTGTACAGCGAGGCTTATGCCGGCAATTACATCATGCCGTCCATGCCGCCCATACCGCCCATACCACCCATGCCGCCCATGCCGCCACCAGCTTTGTCTTCGCTGATTTCAGCGATCATGCAGTCGGTGGTCAGCATCAGGCCAGCGATCGACGCTGCGTTTTGCAGTGCCGAACGGGTGACTTTAGCTGGGTCCAGAACGCCCATTTCGACCATGTCGCCATAGGTGCCGTTGGCGGCGTTGTAACCGTAGTTACCTTTGCCAGCCAGAACCGCAGCAACCACCACCGAAGCTTCTTCGCCGGCGTTTTGCACGATCATGCGCAGTGGCTCTTCCATGGCGCGCAGAACGATCTTGATACCTGCGTCCTGGTCCGGGTTGTCGCCTTTGACGGTGATCGAAGCACGAGCGCGCAGCAGGGCTACGCCGCCGCCAGGCACGATGCCTTCTTCCACGGCAGCGCGGGTAGCGTGCAGTGCATCTTCAACGCGGGCTTTCTTTTCTTTCATTTCAACTTCGGTGGCTGCGCCGACCTTGATCACTGCAACGCCACCGGCCAGCTTGGCCACGCGCTCTTGCAGTTTTTCACGGTCGTAGTCCGAGGTCGCTTCTTCGATTTGCACGCGGATTTGCTTGACGCGGCCTTCGATCGACTCAGCCTGGCCAGCACCGTCGATGACGATGGTGTTTTCCTTGCCGATTTCGATGCGCTTGGCCTGGCCCAGCTCTTCCAGCGTGATTTTTTCCAGGGTCATGCCGACTTCTTCAGCAACCACTTGACCGCCGGTCAGGATCGCGATGTCTTCCAGCATGGCCTTGCGACGGTCGCCGAAGCCTGGGGCTTTGACTGCGCAGGTTTTCAGGATGCCGCGGATGTTGTTCACCACCAGGGTCGCCAGTGCTTCGCCTTCGATGTCTTCGGCGATGATCAGCAGTGGACGGCCGGCTTTAGCGACTTGTTCCAGTACCGGCAGCAGATCGCGGATGTTCGAGATCTTCTTGTCGCACAGCAGCACGAATGGATTGTCCAGGATGGCGACTTGCTTTTCCTGGTTGTTGATGAAGTATGGCGACAGGTAGCCGCGGTCGAACTGCATACCTTCAACGATGTCCAGCTCGTCGTTCAGCGACTTGCCGTCTTCCACGGTGATGACGCCTTCCTTGCCGACTTTTTCCATCGCTTCAGCGATACGCTCGCCGATCGAGTAGTCCGAGTTGGCCGAGATCGCGCCGACCTGGGCGATTTCCTTGGTGGTGGTGCAAGGACGGGCCAGGATGGCGATCTGCTCGACGGTGGCAGCAACTGCCTTGTCGATGCCGCGCTTCAGGTCCATCGGGTTCATGCCGGCGGCGACGAACTTCATGCCTTCGCGCACGATGGCTTGTGCCAGCACGGTCGCGGTGGTGGTGCCGTCGCCGGCGTTGTCGCTGGTGCGGGAAGCAACTTCCTTGACCATCTGCGCGCCCATGTTCTGCAGCTTGTCTTTCAGTTCGACTTCTTTAGCGACCGATACGCCGTCCTTGGTGACGGTAGGGGCGCCGAACGAACGTTCCAGCACCACGTTGCGGCCTTTAGGGCCCAGGGTGACTTTGACTGCGTTGGCCAGGATGTTGACGCCTTCAACCATTTTGGCGCGCGCTGCGTCGCCGAAAATTACTTCTTTAGCTGCCATGTTGTTTCTCCAGAATTAGGTGAGTACGAGTGCGAACGTGCGTGTCAATTACTTGACGACGATCGCCATGATGTCTTCTTCGCGCATGACCATCAGTTCCTGACCGTCGACTTTGACGGTTTGGCCGGCGTATTTGCCGAACAGGACGCGGTCGCCTACCTTGACATCCAGCGGACGGACTTTGCCATCTTCCAGAATCTTGCCATTGCCGACGGCGAGTACTTCGCCTTGATCCGGTTTTTCAGCAGCCGCATCAGGGATGATCAGGCCGGACGCAGTTTTGGTTTCCTGGTCGAGGCGTTTGACGATTACGCGATCGTTCAAAGGGCGAAGGTTCATACAAAACTCCTTAAATTAACAATGGAACAGTTTGTTGCCACACCAACAGGGTTGCTGAGGCGGAAAGTTTGGCCGAGAGCGCTGTTAGCACTCCCTTGGAACGAGTGCCAATTATAGGGACGACCCTGCCGTATTTCAAGACGCAAGGCTTCCGTGTGCATAAATAAAGAAAAAAATGACGCAGATATATGCCTTAAATCAAATGTTTTCTTATTTAATATTAAAGTTGATAACGTTTCCGGGCGCTCCTACCATTGGTATGCAGGAAATAGCCGGCTGATCTCCGGCCGTCCCTCGTATAACCGAACTGTGGAGCGCTAGCCGCGATGGACGTCGACCAATTCCTGGGCGAGATCCTGCGCTACTTCGTCGCGCCGAGCCGCTGCCCCGAGGCGCCGCTGCCGGCTTGACGATGTTCGTTGCGGGCGCTCAGGCGGCGGGCAAGGTCAGCCGGAAACGCACCTGACCCGGCTCGGCCTCGGCCAGCGCCAGGCTGCCGCCGTGGGCCATGGCGATGTCGCGCGCCAGCGACAAGCCTAACCCGACGCCCGGCACCCGGCGCTGGTGGGCCTGGTCGGCGCGGTAGAAGCGGTCGAACAGCCGGTGCCGGTGCTCGGGCGCGATGCCCTGCGATGCGTTGCCGACGTCGATGCGCCATTGCTCGCCCTTGCGCCGGGCCGACAGCGCGATCCAGCCACCCGGCAAGCCGTATTTGATGGCGTTGCTGACCAGGTTTTGCAACACCTGGCACAGCAGCTCGGCGTCGCCGCGCACGGCGATGTGTTCGGGCAGGGTCAGGCGCAGCTGGCGCGCGTCGTCGAGCAGGCCGATGTCCTCGGCCAGTTCCTCTAGCGTCGGCCGCAGGTCGACCGGACACATGGGAATGGCCAGCTGGCCGGCGTCGGCCCGCGCCAGCAGCAGCAGCTTGCGCACGATGCTGTCGAGCCGCCGCACTTCATCGAGCATATTGGCCAGGCCCTGTTCCAGCACAGGATCGGCCGCGGCCCCGGCCTGGGCGAAGCTGCGCTCCAGCTCGCCCTGCAGGATGGTCAGCGGCGTCCTCAGCTCATGGGCGGCGTCGCCGGAAAAGCGCGCCGCCTGCAGGAAGCTGCGCTGCAGGCGGTCGAGCATGGCGTTGAACACGCTGACCATCTGGGCGAATTCCAGGTCTTCCTCGGCGGCCGAGACCCGCTGGTCCAGCTCGCTCGCGGTGAGCCGCACCATGACGCCGGTCAGGTGCTCCACCGGCCGCATCGCGCGCCCGGCCAGATACCAGGCCAGCGCGCCCATGGCCACGGCCAGCACGCCGATGGCGGCCGCGAAACGCACCAGGCTGGCGCGCACCTGGGCGTCCGACAGGCTGCGGTTGACCGCCACCCAGATCGTGACCGAGCCGTGCACGGCGCTGCCGATGCGCCAGCTCTGGCCGCCGCCTTCGACGGTGTGCAGGCCGGGGCCGCGCGGCAGGGGGGCGTCGCCGAGCACGCGTTGCCAGGCCGGGCTGCGGTACAGCGGGCCGTGGACGGCGTCTTCCACCAGCAGCAGGGCGTGCGCCAGCGGCGCGCTGTCGGGCGGGGCGAAGCCGCCGAAGCTGGCGTTGAGCTGGGCGTCGGTGGCCGGCCACAGCGCCTGCGGCGTGGCCTGGAAGCCGGGTCCGGCCAGGTGGGCCGACAGCATGTGGTCGATGATGGCGGCGCGCCGCTGGATGATGGTGTAGCTGGCCATCGCATACAGCAGCAGGATGGCGGCCAGCGCGGTGAGGGTGGAGCCGAGGGCGATGCGCAGCCGGAACGAGCGCAGCCGCGGCCAGCGCGCCCTCACGCCGGGGCGTCCGGCTTGCGCAGCCGGTAGCCGACGCCGCGCACGGCCTCGATGGCCACGCTGTCGGGCAGCTCCAGCTTCTTGCGTAGGCGCTGGATGCAGACGTCCACCATATTGGTCTGCGGCTCGAAATCGTAGCCCCACACGTGCTCCAGGATCTGGGTGCGGGTATAGACCCGGCCCGGCGAGCGCATCAGGTATTCCAGCAGGTTGATTTCGCGCGCGGTCAGCTCGACGGCGCGGCCGTTCACCTCGGCCACCCGGCTCAGGCGGTCCAGCCGCAGCGGTCCCAGGGTGAGCACGTTCTGCCGTTCGCCGCTCACGCGCCGCAGCAGGGCGTGGATGCGCGCCACCAGCTCCTCCACGTAGAAGGGCTTGGCCAGGTAATCGTCGGCGCCCAGGTTGAGGCCGGTCAGGCGGTCATCCAGTTCGTTGCGGGCGGTCAGCAGGATGACGGGCATGTTGCGCCCCTCCCGCCGCATGGCCTTGAGGATGGACAGGCCGTCGCGGCCCGGCACCATCACGTCCAGCAACACCACGTCGTAGTCGCGGGCCAGCGCGTAGTCATAGCCAAGGTTGCCATCTTCGCAATGGTCGACCAGGAAGCCGTGCTCACGCAGGCCAGTGCACACAAAACTGGCAATTCGTTGTTCATCTTCTACTAAAAGCGCTTTCATGGCGGCATTGTCCGGGTTGGCTTGGCCGCCGTCAATCCCGGCCCTTGATTACAGCTTTGTAATCGTTCTGTTTGCCAAGCTGTCATTTTCCCTTGATTTAATGCAAGTGTACCAAACCATAAAAAGGGGTAAAGATGAGTATCGGCAGCTGGTTGAAGAAAAATGTAGTGAAACCGATCGTCAAGGCGGTCGACAAGGTCGGCGACACCGTCAAGGACCTGGGTAGCGACCTGAACGGCATCGGCGACGCCTTCGATGCGGTAGGCAACGACATCACCGCGGCCGCCAAGAAGATCAGCGAACTGGGCTACACGAAGAAAAGCCTGGGCAATGGCGACAACAATTACACGGCCAGCTCGCTGGGCGCCAACATCATCCACGGCGACGGCGGCAACGACACCATCACCGTCACGGCCGGCGCCTACAACAACCTGTACGGCGACGACGGCAACGACACCATCGTGGTGCGCGTGGGCGGCTACAACCGCATCGACGGCGGCAACGGCGATGACAACATCCGCGTCGAAGTCGGCATCTACAACAAGATCACCGGCGGCGCCGGCAACGACACGGTGACCGTGACGGCCGGCGCGGCGGCCGACGTCGACCTGGGCGACGGCAACAACTCGCTGTCGATCAACAGCGCCTACAACGAGATCAGCGCCGGCAACGGCAGCGACCGCGTGACGGCCAACGGCGGCTGGAACAGCATCGACCTCGACGGCGGCGACAACACCGTCAGCGCCAACGGCGGCGCCAACACCGTCAACACCGACGGCGGCAACGACAACATCACCGTCAACGGCGGCGCCAACAAGGTCAACGCGGGCGACGGCTGGAACGTCATCAACGCCGGCGGCGCCTCCAACGTCATCAACACCGGCAAGGACGCCGACACCGTCACGGCCGACGGCGCCAGCAACGTCATCAACACCGGCGGCGGCGACGACCGCATCACCGTCAAGGCGGCCAGCAACGTGATCGACGCCGGCGAGGGCACCAACACGGTGACGGCCGACGGCGGCAACAACCACATCACCGCCGGCGCCGGCAACGACAAGATCCAGGCGGTCGGCGGCGCCAACGTCATCAACGCCGGCAGCGGCAACGACGCGGTGCTCGCGCTGGGCGGCGCCAACGGCGTCAGCGCCAGCGACGGCAAGGACAACATCGTCGCCGGCGGCGGCGCCAACGTGGTGATCGACGACGGCGGCGGCAGCAACATCGTCATGGGCGGCCTGCTCAACATCGCCTACACCGGCGGCGCCGGCAACAAGGTGGCCGCGCTGGGCGACAGCAACGCGCTGGTCAGCAACCAGGGCGGCAACACCGAAGTGGCGGTGGGCGTCAACAACGTGCTGCTGGCCAACGGCAGCGGCAACACGCTGGTCGGCGTGGGCGGCGCCAACCTGGTGGCCACCACCGTCGGCGGCGACACCGTGGTCGCGCTGGGCGGCGCCAACGTCGTGCTGACCGAACTGGGCGGCATGGTCAAGGCCGCCACCGGCGGTCTGGCTAAGGTGCTGGCGGACGCCGTGCCGAGCAAGGCGGCCGCCACCGCTATCAACAACGCCAGCGCCAAGCTGGCGTCGGCCATCAACAGCGGCGCCGGCAACGACGTCGTGGTGGCCGTGGGCGGCAACAACGTCATCTACACCGGCGCCGGCAAGGACGTGGTCACGGCGGCCGGCGGCAACAACATCGTACTGGCCAACGGCGGCGACAACGTCACCACCGCGCTGGGCGGCAACAACATCGTCGTCAACATGGCCGGCAACAACGTGGTGACGGCGGCCGGCTCGGTCAACGTCATCGTGACCGGCCTGGGCGACGGCCTGGCCGACGTCACCGCCAAGCTGGGCAGCGTGGCCGGCGGCGCCACCAAGGCCGTGGCCTCCTTCATCGGCAGCAACGTGGCGCATGGCGACGGCAACGACGTGGTCAGTGCCATCGGTTCCACCAACGTGGTCTACACCGGCGGCGGCAACGATGTCGTCACCGGCATCGGCGCCAACAACGTGGTGTGGAGCGGCAGCGGCAACGACACGGTCACCGTGTTCGGCGCGCGCAACGTGGTGTGGGGCGACGCCGGCGCGGACACCATCACCGCCGTGGGCGCCAACAACCTGCTGGCCAGCGGAAACTACGCGGAGATCGGCGCGACCGCGGTCGGCCTGGTCGATTCGCTGACCTCCGGCGTGGCCGCCACCGACCTGGTGGCCAAGGCCGGCCTGTCGGGCCTGGCCTCCGGCCAGAGCGGCCACGACGTGATGACGGCCTTCGGCAAGAACAATGTGCTGGTCGGCGGCAGCGCCGACACCGTCGCCACCGCGCTGGGCGCGAACAACCTGGTGCTGACCGGCGCTGGCAACGACGTGGTCAGCGCCATCGGCAGCAAGTCCGGCATCGTCACCGGCGCCGGCAACGACGTCGTCACCGTGGTCGGCACCTACAACGTGGTGTCGGCCGGCGGCGGCAACAACGTCGTGACCGCGTTGGGCAAGGGCAACCTGATCGAAGGCGGCAGCGGCGACGACGTGCTCACCGCGCTGGCCTTCGGCACGGTGTCCAAGTCGGTCAACGTCAATGGCAACCTGATCGTGGCCGGCGACGGCAACAACGTTGAAACCGTGGTCGGCAAGGACAATGCCGTGATCGGCGGCAGCGGCAAGGACGTGCTGGTGATGATCGGCTACGGCGGCGGCAACACCGGCACCACCACCAACGAAGCCGAAGGCACCAACCAGACCACCACCAGCACCACCACCGGCAGCACCCAGCTCAACGTCGGCTGGACCGGCGCCGGCAACGACACGGCCGTGGTCTACGGCGACCACAACGTGGTGCTGGCCGATGCGGGCGACGACTTCCTGGTCGTGCTCAACAGCGGCAGCAAGCTGAGCTACGCCAGCACGACCACCGAGGCGGTGGAAGGCTCGGACTCGGCGCAGACCACCAGCTCGACCAAGCTCAGCATCGACACCGGCATGAACTTCGTGCACGCCGGCGACGGCAACGACACCATGATCCTGGCCGGCACCACCACCATCGGCATGGGCGGCAACGGCAACGACCTGATCGTTTCGTCCGGCCAGAACAACGTCGCCATCGGCGGCGCCGGCAACGACACCATCATCGGCCTGGCCGAGATCACCGTGTTCAACGCGGCCGAAGCCATCGTCGAAAACGACTACGAGTCGGCCGGCGACTGGGTGGGCGCGGCCATGAACGCCAACTTCATCCGCTCGCAGTACGGCGCACTGGCCAAGGGCGACCTGGGCAAGCTCAACCTGGTGGGCAATGTGATCGTCGGCGGCGCCGGCGACGACACCATCTTCGCCACCAATGCCGGCACCTATGTCGGCGGCGGCGACGGCAACGACACCATGATGGGCCTGGGCTGGGGCGTGATCGACCACCTGCTGGTGGGCAAGGCCAACGCCCTGAACGCGGCGTGGACCGACGCCGGCAAGGGCTTCGACGCCATCACCAAGTACCTGAACACCACCTTCACCGACGAGATCAGCAAGGGTTGGGGCGGCGTGGCCGACAGCATCAAGGCCGAGCTGGCCAAGGCGACCGCCAGCGGCGGCAAGCTGGCCGACGGCCTCAACACGGTCGGCAACGACGCGCTGGCCGGCATCGCCAGCACCACCGGCCTGTCCACCTCCGGCATCGACGTGGCCACGCCGCTCAAGTCCGCGCTCGACACCGGCAAGAGCGGCCTGACCACGGCGGTGAACGGCATCAGCAGCGGCGTCAACTACGTGGCCGACGCCGACCTCGGTACCGCCCTGGCCGACGCCAAGGACTGGACCGGCAGCGCCTTGAAGACGGCCTCCAACGCCAGCGGCGACGGCGTGAACTGGCTGGGCAAATACCTGGGCGTGAACCTGCACCTGAGCGACTTCCAGGGCGCCGACTTCTTCATCGCCAGCATGCTGGCCTATACCCTGGGCTACAAGTACGCCGGCAACAACCGCCTGTTCGGCGGCGCCGGCGACGACACCCTGTACAGCGGCATGGGCAACGACGCCCTGTACGGCGGCGCGGGCAAGGACACCTATGTGATGTCGATGGGCGACGGCAAGGATACGGTGCATGAAGTGGCTGGCGGCAACGACATCCTCAAGTTCACCGGCAACAAGCTGTTCAGCAGCGTCACCATCGCCGCCGATCACGTCAAGGCGAACATCGACGGCTCCGACCTGGTCATCAACTATGTCGATGGCGGCAAATCCTACGCGCAGTTCACGGTGTCCGACTATGCCAAGGTCAGCATCAGCGAGGTGGACCTGGTCGATGCCAGCGGCAAGCAGGTGGCGGCGATCAACTTCAACGACCTGGTGGCCCACGCCGACCACGGCAGCAGCCCTTACGATATGGCTGCCACGTGGACGGTGGACCGCATGCACACCTTTGCCGATTTGCTGACCGCGTCCATCACGGGCGGCAGCACCGGCGTGCAGTTGGTGGGCGTCAGCGGCTAACCCCGAGGCTGGCGATAGGGGTCTGACCCCGGACGGGGTCAGACCCCAGGCGTGTGGGGTGTTCTAGCGGCGTTCGCCGCGGGTCTTCAGCTGGTCCAGCAGCACCGCGGCGAGCAGGATCACGCCGCGCATCAAATACTGGTAGAAGGCGTCGACGTCCAGCAGGTTCATGACGTTTTCCACCGTCCCCATGATCAGCACACCGATCAACACGCCGAACATGCGCGCCTTGCCGCCCTGGAGCGACACGCCGCCCAGCACGCAGGCCGAAATCACATCCAATTCAAAGCCCTGCGCCGCATTCGGCTGGCCGCTGGTGATGCGCGAGGCCAGGATCAGGCCCGCCATCGCGGTGACCAGGCCTTGCAGCAGGAAGATCCACACGCGCAGCCGCTCGACGCGCACGCCGGCCAGGCGCGCCGCTTCCGGATTGCCGCCGATGGCCAAGGTGTTGCGGCCGAAGACGGTCTGGTTCAGCAGCACGCCGAACACCAGGAAGCAGCCGGCGCACACCAGCACCGGCAGCGGCAGGCCGAAGATGCGGGTGTCGCCGAAGTTGATGAAGGCGTCGTTGCTGATGCCGACCGCCTGGCCCTTGGAGACGATGAAGGCCAGGCCACGCACCATCAGCATGGTCGCCAGCGTGGCGATCAGCGCGTTCACGCGAAGGTAGGCGATCAGCACGCCGTTCAGGGCGCCGATCAGCGCGCCGGCAACCAGGCCCGCGCCCACCGCCAGCAGCACGCTGCCGCTTTGTTCCAGCACGATGGCGCCCAGCACGCCGGAGAAGGCGATGGTGGAGCCGACCGATAGATCGAAATCGCGCGAGGCGAGGCACAGCATCATGGTGCAGGCGACCATGCCGATCTGCGCCACCGACAGCATCAGGCCGACCACATTGGTCAGCGAGTAGAAGTTTTCGACGGTGACGGCCAGCACCGCGAACAGCACCACGTAGGCCAGCGGCATGCTGTATTCAACCAGCCATTGGCGCTGGGCCTGGGACACCGCAGGCTTGGCGGCGGGATTCAATTGCGAGACGTTCATGCGATGCTCCGGGTGGGAAGTGCGGGCGTTTCAATGTGGGGGGCGGCGGGGGCGGGGGCGATCGAATCGGGCAGCGCCAGGCGCAGCACCTCGGTCTCGCTGGCGTCCGCGCGCGACAGTTCGCCGCAGATTTCGCCTTCGCGCATAACGATCACGCGGTCCGAGATACCCAGCACTTCCGGCAGTTCGCTCGACACCACGATCACGCAACAGCCGCGCTCCGCGACTTCGTGGATGATGCGGTAGATATCGTTCTTGGCGCCGACGTCGATGCCGCGCGTCGGCTCGTCGAGGATCAGCACCTTGAGGCCGGGTTCGGCCAGCCAGCGCGCCAGGATCACCTTCTGCTGGTTGCCGCCGGAGAGCAGGCGGATTTCCTGCTGGCGGTTGGGCGTCTTGATGCGCAGGCGGGCGATGAACTCCTCGGCCAGCGCCGCTTCGCGCTTGTGGCGCAGGAACAGGCCGCCCAGCAGGTCGTGGCGGCGCACGCTGATGTTGATGTTCTCCGCCACCGAGGCGGTGGACAGGATGCCTTGCTCCTTGCGGTCCTCCGGGCACAGCACGATGCCGGCCGCGATCGCGGCGGACGGGCCGGAGGTCGACACGGTCGCGCCGTCGAGCACCACGCTGCCGGCGCTGCGCGCGTCGGCGTTGTACAGGAGGCGCATCAATTCGCTGCGGCCGGCGCCGACCAGGCCGAAGAAGCCCAGCACCTCGCCGCCGCGCACGGAGAAGCTTTGCGGCCCCTTCACATGTTTTCCGGCCAGGCCTTGTATCTTCAGGCGTTCTTCGCCGAGGGGGCGGGTGCGGTAGTCGTAGATGTCGCTCAGTTCCCGGCCCACCATGTCGCTGATCAGGCGCTCGCGCGGCACGTCGGCCATGACGTTGTGGGTGACGATCTTGCGGCCGTCGCGGAAGATGGTGCAGGCGTCGCACAGCGCGTACAGTTCTTCCAGTCGGTGCGAGATGTAGATCAGCGTGCGGCCGTCGGCGCGCAATTCCTTCACGAGGCGGAACAGGATCTCGGTTTCGCGGTGCGACAGGCTGGAGGTCGGCTCGTCGAAGGCGATGACCTGGGCGTCCTGCATGATGGCCTTGCAGATCTCGACCATCTGACGCTGCGCGATCGACAGGTCGGCCAGCCTGGCGTCCGGCGCCAGGTCGACGCCGATGGCGGCCAGCTTCTCGGCCACCATCCTGTGGGCCTTGGGCTTGTCCAGCAGGCCGAAACGGGTGGGCATGCGGCCCAACAGAATATTCTCCGCCACGGTCAGTTCGGGAACGTATTGCAGTTCCTGGTGGATCACGGCGATGCCGGCGCCGATCGCGTCCTTGGCGCTGGTGAAGCGGCACTCCTTGCCGTCGACCAGCAGGCGGCCGCCGTCAGGCTTGTATTGGCCACCGAGGATCTTCAGCAGCGTGGACTTGCCGGCGCCGTTCTCGCCCAGCAGGCCGTGGACCTGGCCGGCGTGCGCGGCGAAGCTGACGCCGTTGAGCGCCTTCACGCCGGGGAAGACCTTGCTGACCTGGTCAAACTGCAGGTACGCGGTCATGTCACTGGCCCATTTGCTTGCGCACGTCGGCCTGGTTGGCGCGGGTCATCAGCATGCCCTTGGTCAGCACTTCCGCCGGCGGCACGCCTTTGCCGGTGATCCAGTTGTACATATTGACCGAGGTCTGGTAGCCGTGCTCCCTGGCGCTGATCATCACCGAGCCATAGAAGCCCGTTGGCGCCGGCTTGTTCAATTCGTTTTCAGCGGCCTTGGCGCCGCCGATGCCGACGCCCACCATGTTGTCCGCCTTGATGCCGCGGCCTTCCGCGGCGCGCACCGCACCCAGCACCGCTTCGTCATTCAGGCCGACCGCCACCCAATGCTTGAAGCGGGCGTTCTTGGTCAGCGCGATGTTGGCGGCGTTGAAGGCGCTTTCGGTATCGGTCTTCGATTGCGGCGCGTCGACGATGTTCGCCACCGGGAAGCCGGCGGCCTTCAGCGCATCGACCGCGCCCATGGTGCGTTCCTTGGCGGTTGGCAGCTGGTCGTAGGCGACGCGGATCGCGCCCACGTCGGCCATGTTCCATTTGCGCGCCTTGATCTCGGCGGCGATGCCTTCGCCCACCTGCTTGCCGATGGCGTAGCCGGAGATGCCCATGTGTGGAATCGAGGCGATAGGCTTGCCGCTGCCGTCGACCAGGCGGTCGTCGACCGAGATCACTTTCATGTTGTTGCGCTTGGCGGCGCGCTCGACGGCGGTGCCCAGCTTGACATCCGGCGCGCAGATGACGAAGCCCTGCGCTTTTTGCGCGGCCAGGTTGTCGATCGCGGCGATCATCTTCTCGCCGTTAGGCACGCCGATCTTCACCAAGGCGAAGCCCTTCTCTTTTGCCGCCTGTTCGGCGTAGCGCCATTCGTCCTGGAACCAAGGCTCCTCGGCCTGTTTGACCAGGAAGCCGATCTTGACCGGTTCGGCGGCGTGGGCTGCGGCCATCAGGCACAAGGTTGCTGCGGCGAGTAGGGTACGTTTCATGGTGGGTCTCCAGTGTTTGTATTTTTTTTGATTATGGCGTAATGCGCAGCTGATACACGGGTATCACGCTGACGCCGCGGACGGCGGCTAATTGGGCCTTGCCGGCAAAGTCGGGTCTCGCCTCTTTGGGCAAGTAGATCGGGGCGTCGGCGCGCAGCGGCAGCACGGAGACGGTCAGCGGCTGGTCGAGCAGGGCGCTGGCCTGGCGCAGGCCGAACTGCCATTGGTAGCCGCTGTAGTACCAGTCGTCGAGCATGCGGGTGCCCGAGTACAGACGGCCGATGTCGCCGACGAAGTCGATCTGCAGCAAGGCGTCGTCCAGACCGCGCAGCTGTTCGCGCGGGACGTTGATCTGCCAGGCGCCTGCGGCCTTGAAGTTTTCCGGCAGCGGTTGCATGGCGGCTTTCGCGCCGCCGCCGATGACGATGGGCGCCGCTTCCTGCGCCGCGCGCGTCGGCGTGACGCTGGCTTTCAGATCGCGTGCAGGCAGCTCGGCTTCGAAGGATTGGAAGATGCCGTCGTTGCCGGCGGCGCGCAGTACGACACTCGCGCTGGTGGCGGCTCCGGCGCTGGTCCAGGCCTTGGCTGCGGTGCTTGCTGTCGGCTTGCCGCCCAGCGCAGGGTAGACGGCGAAGCGGAACTTGTTGTTGCCTGCCGAGCGCATTTGCAGCGCACCCTCGGCGACGTAGGCCTGCTGGCCGCTCAGGATCAGGCGGCGCTGGCCACCCAGTTCCGCGATGCTCAGTTGCTGCGATTGTTCGGTCGTCAGTACGACGATGGTCAACGGTCGCTTGCCGGCGCGTTGCACGGTCAACGCTGCGCCGGCGCCTGGCTGCACGCCGCTGAGCAGCGCATGTCCACCAGTGACGGCAAGTTGTCCGCTGCCCGCGTGAATTTGCGGCGCGAGCGCGGCGTCGAACGCCAGCTCCACCGGCACCCCGGCGCTGGCGCCGAACACCGCCACCACACCTGCCTTGCCCTGGTCGAGCAAGGCCAATGGCTGTGCCGTTGCGTAGGCGAGGTTGACACCGTCCAGATCAAGGTTCAATGGCCAGATGAAGTAGGCGCCGTCGGCGATGTCGACCGGCGTGGCTGGCAATGTGATCGTCTGGCCCGGCAGCTTGACCGAGAACCGGGTGGCCTGCTGCGCCGCCATCGGGTACTGGCGCACGTGGTTGTTCACGAACAGGAAGCCGCGATCGCCCTCGCTGCGCACGGCGAAGCGCGCCGTCTTCAGGTCGTCCGGCGTGGCGGGCGAAGCATCCGGCTTACGCACCGTCATCGGCGCCAGCCGCGAGCCGAAATCATGCAGGAACAAATGGAAGGGACGCAGTTTCTCCAGCACCTTGCGCTGCTGGCCGTCCGGCCCTAGCGGGGCCTGGAAGTCGTAGCTGATCATGGTGGTGTCGTTGTAGCCGCCGCTGAGGGTACTCTCTTCCATCGAGGTGCCGCCCAGGCCAGTCGGATTGCGGCCGCCGTGGAACATGTAGTAGCCCATCAGGTTCACGCCGGAACCCAGCTGCACCGGCAGCATAGCCGCGATATCGTCCGCCGACACCACCGTGCGGCGGCGGTACATGAACGGCAAACCGGCGCCATATTCGGCGCCGAGGAAAGGCGTTACGTCCTTGTCCGTCTCCGCAGTTCCGGGCGCATGGGCGGCGGTCTGCGCACCCAGGTCGCCGCTGACACGCGTGTCGAAGCGGAATGCGTAAGTCTCTTTCGGCGGCAGCTCCCTGGTGCTGGTGCCCCAGGGCTCGTCGGGATAGCCGCCAAACACCGGCGTCACTTCGCCGGTTGGATAGATGGTGCCGTCCCAGCCGGTGACGGTGTAGTAGGGCACATCCATGCCCGCCTTCAGCGCCAGCTTCTTCAGCGCGGCGATGTGCGCGGCGCCCTGGCCGGGACCATCGATGTTGTATTCGTTTTCCAGCTGGATGCCGATCACGCGGCCGCCATCCTTCCACAACTGGCCTTTGAGCTGTGCGCCGATCTGCGCGTACAGCTTCTCCACCAGCGCCATGTACTGCGGATCGTTGGAGCGGGTCGGCATGGTGTTGACCACCCAATCCGGCACGCCGCCGTAGCGCACTTCCGCATGCGCCCACGGGCCCACGCGCACCACCACATCCAGCCCGGCCTTGGCGGCCAGCTGCACGTAGCGGCGCAGATCGCGGTTGCCCTGCCAGTTGAATTTACCGGCCACCTCTTCATGGTGGTTCCACATCACGTAGCTGGTGACGATGTCGATGCCGGCGGCCTTCATCTTGCGCAGCTCCGCTTCCCATTGCGAGGCGGGGGTGCGGCTGTAGTGGAACTCGCCCATCACCGGCAGCCATGGTGCGCCGTTGCAGGTCAGGTAGCGCGCATTGGCGCCCAAGCTGTCGCCGTTGGGCGCGACGGAACTGCCCATGCGCAGCGCTGCCGCTTTCGGTGCAGGCGTGGCCGCGCTGGCGTCGATGGACAACATGGTATCGGCGCTGGCGGCGCCCGCCAGGACGCCGGCGATCAGCGCGGCGCCCGAATGGCGGCGTAACAAAAATGGCATGTGGTCTCTCGTTTCTTTATTCGCTTACCACTCGGCGACGCTGCCGTCGGCGTGACGCCATACCGGGTTGCGCCAGTCCGGCGCATTTTTGCTGGCGGCGATCACGCGTTCTTCGTCGACTTCCACGCCCAGGCCAGGTTTGGTCAGCGGTTTCATGTAGCCGTCGGTGATGCGGAAGTCTTCCTTGTTGAGGACATAGTCGAGCAGCTCGCCGCCCTTGTTGTAGTGAATGCCCATGCTTTGCTCCTGCAGCACCGCGTTGTAGGACACGAAGTCCACGCTCAGGCAGGCCGCCAGCGCGACAGGGCCGAGCGGGCAATGCGGCGCCAGCGCGATGTCGTAGGCTTCCGCCATCGAGGCGATCTTCATGCATTCGGTGATGCCGCCCGCGTGCGACAGGTCCGGCTGCACGATTGACAGGCCACCGGCATGGAACACGTTCTTGAATTCGAAGCGCGAGTACATGCGCTCACCGGCCGCCAGCGGAATCGACGTGGTTTCGGCCAGGCGCGGATAATACTCGGCCTGTTCGGCCAGCACCGGCTCTTCGACGAACAGCGGGCGATACGGCTCCAGCTCGCGCAGCAGCACCTTGGCCATCGGCGCGGCCACGCGGCCGTGGAAGTCCAGGCCGAATTCGATGCTGTTGCCGAAGGCGGCGCGGATCTCGGCCACGCGCTCGACCGCCTTGTCGACGGCGGCTGCGGTGTCCAGCATGCCCAGTTCCTCGGTGGCGTTCATCTTGAACGTATCGAAGCCGCCTTCGCGCAGCTTGCTGATGTGCTCAATGATGTCGGAAGGACGGTCGCCGCCCACCCAGCTGTACATCTTCATGCGGTCGCGTACCAGGCCGCCCAGCAGCTCGTAGACCGGCTTGCCCATGACCTTGCCCTTGATGTCCCACAGCGCCTGGTCGATGCCGGCGATGGCGCTCATCGTGATCGCGCCGCCGCGATAGAAGCCGGCGCGGTACATGGTTTGCCACAGGTCGTTGATGCGGGCAGGGTCCTGGCCAATCAGATACGGTTCCATTTCCTGCACCGCCGTCTCCACGGTGCGCGCGCGGCCTTCGATGACCGGTTCGCCCCAGCCGACGACCCCTTCATCGGTTTCGATCTTGAGCAGCATCCAGCGCGGTGGTACACGGTAGGTCGTCAGTTTGATGATTTTCATAGGTGTGGAGAGTGAGTTCAGGAACAGCGTCCAGTCTAAGCCTGCCAGCTAGACTGGAAATATGATTAATTCGTAAGTAGGCATATCAATATCGCATAGCTAGGGCGGGGCCTCGCAGGTATTCGAAATCGGCATGGCAGTGGGCGATTTATTCATGTCTGCCAAGGGAAGGGGGCGCTTAGACTGGTGCGGTCAAGTCATCTATCTGGAGTCCCCGCAGTATGAGCCAATTCAGTACGCCACTCGCCACTACGCCCGGCATCATGCTGGTACGCGTCGGCCAGGCCGGATGCGCGCTGCGCTGGGACGCCCAGGCGGCCTGCTGGCGCTGGCCGGACCCGCAGGGCGGCCAGCTGTATGCCTGGCCCGCGCAGGACAGCATGCCGAGCGGCGTGCGCCTGCTGGAAAGCGCGGGGCTGATCGCCTGTTGCCGTTCCGGGCGCGTGCTGCTTGGCCTGGGCAAGCGCCTCGGCTCGGTGGAGCTGCCGGCCGCCGGCCAGTCCGGCCGCCCGCTCCAGGCGCAGGTGCTGGCGACCATCGACGCTGCCGAAGCGCGCACCGTCATCAGCGACGGCCGCACCGACCGGCAGGGGAATTTCGTCTTTGGTACCGCTAACACCGGCGCCGACCAGCGGCCTATCGGCAGCTTTTATCAGTATTCGACGCGCCACGGGCTGCGCCGCCTGGCCTTGCCGGTGGTGGTCGCGGCGCGCAGCATCGCCTTCAGCGTGGACGGCGCGCGCATGTACTTCGCCGACGCCACCAGGGGCGACATCATGCAATGCGCCTACGACGCGGAGCGCGCCAAGGTCAGCGATGTGCGCACGTTTGCTTCGGTGCCTGCGCCGGCGCCGGAGCGCGGCGCCGCCGTCGTCGACGGCGCCGGCATGCTGTGGAGCGTGCAGGGAGGGGCGCTGGCGCGGTACGACGCCGACGGCCATCCACGCCAGCGCATCGAACTGGTGCGCGAGCCGGTGGCCAGCATGGCTTTCGGCGGCCCTGACTTGAGGCAGTTGCTGTTGCTGGGCGCGCGCGGCGGCCTGTATGGACTGCCGGCTGGCGTGGCGGAAGAACTGGCGCCCGGCGTGGCCGATACCCCGTTCGACGACGGCCCAGCGGCCGTCGTCGATTCCCAACGTCCGCACCACGGTGATTGACGCTGCACCGGCGCGCCCTTATGATGGGCGATCCAGAAAATCACCCCTATGACCGATTCAAGCTCCGATCGCTTCGTCCGCTCCCACCTGAAAACCCGCCATTTGGTCTTGTTGGTCGAATTGGGCCGGCACGGATCGATTGCGCACGCAGCGCAAGCCGCCAACCTGACCCAACCCGGTGCGTCCAAATTATTGGGCGAGCTTGAACACGCGCTCGGCGTTCAGCTGTTCGAGCGCCTGTCGCGCGGCGTCGCCCCGACCTGGTACGGGAAAGTACTGATACGGCGCGCCGGCGCGGCGCTGGCGGAGATGGACGCGGCACACCAGGAAGTGATGGAGCTGTTGTCCGGCCTGCGCGGGCGCGTGGGCATAGGCACCGTGCTGGCGCCGGCCACCGGCCTGGTGCCGAAGGCGATCAACCTGCTGAAGTCGCGCCACTCGCGGGTGCATGTCGCGGTCAGCATGTCGACCAGTAAAGCGCTGGTCGAACGCCTGCGCGGCGGCGAGCTCGATCTGGTGGTGGGCCGCATCCTCGACACGGAGGCCGCCGATGAACTCAATTTCGAACCGCTGACCGACGAGCCGCACCTGCTGATCGCGGGCGCCGGCCATCCGCTGGCCGGACGCACCGACCTGAAACTGGAAGACCTGATGGAGCAGTGCTGGATACTGCCGCCCGCCGGCAGCATACTGCGCGACCGCCTGACGGCGCTGTTCCTTTCGCACGGCCTGGAGCAGCCGGCGGAGACCGTCGAGACCCTCGACTTGCCCGTCGTCGCCAGTCTCCTCATGAGCAACGACATGATCGTCGCGCTGCCTGCGGACGCCGTGAGACCGTATCTGGAGGCTGGCCTGATGACGGTGCTGCCGTTCGACCTGGGCGTGAGCATGGATTCGTTCGGCATTGTGACGCGCAAACGACACCAGCTCTCGCCTGGCGCCGATGCGATGCTGCTCGCGCTGCGCGATGCCGCAGCCGCCATCTACCCTCACTATCGCCGGCCCGTTTAAGCGTACTCAAGCGTGATATACGAACTTGGTATGGCGCGCACTCAATAAGCTATTGGAAGTGCTTCTTTCGTTTCGCTAGCATCCAGTTATTCGTCCTAGTCCTTAATCAGAGACGGAACTACACAACACTGGAGATGCACATGAAGCACAAAAAAATGAGCTGGCTCATCGCCACGCTCTTCACGTCCCCTCTGCTGGTCCAACAAGCGTTTGCCCAGGAAGCCGCAGCCGATATCCAACAAGTGAACGTCACCGGCATCCGTGCCTCGGTGCGCAACGCCTTGGCCGCGAAGGAAGCTTCGAACAGCATCGTGGAGGTGATCTCGTCGGAAGACATCGGCAAGCTGCCCGATACCACCATCGCCGAATCGCTGGCGCGCCTGCCGGGCATGTCGTCCGGCCTGGATCGCGGCAACGCCAGCCAGATCGTCGCACGCGGCCTGGGCCCGCGCTTCATCGGCGCCACGCTGAACGGCCGCGAGCTGGCCTCGTCGGAGCCCAACCGCGCCGTGCGTTTCGAGCAGTTCCCATCGGAGTCGCTGAGCGGCGCCACCATCTACAAGACGCAGAACGCCGAGCTGGCCGAAGGCGGCATCGCCACCTCCATCGACCTGCAAACCGTATCGCCGCTGAAATATTCGGGCCGCCAGGTGTCGCTGAAGGCGGACGCGCTGTACTACGCGCTGGCCAAGGACATCGGCGGCGCCGACAAGACCGCGCCGCGTCTCGGTGGTGTCTACATCGATCAGTTCAACAACAAGACGCTGGGCGTGGCGCTGGCCGCCAGCTACCAGGACCAGCCTTCGCTGCAAAAGAACGTGCGCCACTGGGGCTTCAACGAAGACCACTCGGCGGACCTGAACGGCGACGGCAAGGTAGACAAGACGCCTTGGGGCTTCCAGGATGAAGTCAAGCGCGGTAAGGACAAGCGCACCAGTGTCCTCGGCAAGGTCGAATGGAAACCGTCCAACGATGTACTGATCACCGCCGACAGCTACTACGCCAAGGCCGCGATCCGCGAACCGGGCCTGCAGCACTGGACCGGCGACCTGGGTAACTGGGACGGCTACGAGTCGGGCAACTTCAGCAACCTCGATATCCGCAACGGCTACGTCGCCGGCGGCACGCTGAAGAATGTCGGCGTGGTCACCAACGACTACCTGTGGATACAGGACACCAGCGTTGCCGCCAGCGGTATCAACGGCAAGTTCAACGTCGGCGACTGGAAGGTGGAGAGCGACCTGTCCTCGTCCCACGCGATGCGCAGCAGCCAATGGCGCGACGTGCGCCAGTTTTCGAACACCCCGACCACGATCACCTGGGACTTCACCGGCAACGAGAACCAGAGCTACAACTTCGGCATGGACACCGGTAATCCCGGCAACTTCGGCGCGGCGAGTCTGTACGTCGATACCGACGGCCATATCAAGGATCTGCTGAATGCGGTGAGCCTGAGCGCATCGCGTCCCATCGAAGGCAGCATCATCAGCCGCCTGAAGGTTGGCGTGCGCGCCACCGACCGTGAGAAGAGCTATCGCCAGACCACCTGGCAGCTCGATTCAAAGACGATTCCCGCCTCGGCCTACGAGACCGTCAACGTCAGCGGCTTCCCTTCGTACATCGCGCTGAAGGACTTCGGCGCTGCGACCTCCGCAGCCTTCGGCCCGGACGCCTTCAACCCAAACGGCCGCCCGCAGACGCAGAACGACCTGCTGTCCGGCTGGAAGGTCAAGGAGCGCAGCACGTCGGCCTTCGTGCAGGGTGACCTGGACGGCGAAGCCTTCGGCAAGACCTATCGCGGTAACGTCGGCGTGCGCCTGGTGCACACCACGCAGACCGGCTATGGCATGCAGTCGCTCAACGGCGCAGCGCCGACGGCGGTGGATGGGGGCACTTCCTACAACGAGATCCTGCCTAGCCTGAACCTGATCTTCAACATGGACGAAGCACAGGAACGCCAGGTGCGCTTCAGCGTGGCGCGCGCCATGTCGCGGGCGCCGCTGGACGAGATGCGTGCCTCGCGTAACCTGAACGTGGTGTCGGATAGCACCCAGCCGGTCACCGGCAGCGCGGGCAACCCTGAACTGAAGCCGATGATGGCTAACCAGGTCGACCTGGCCTACCAGTGGTACTTCGGCAAAGGCTCGCTGCTGTCGGCCGGCGCGTTCTACAAGAAGGTATCGCGCTACATCGCCATCACCAGCGACACCACCACCGTCAATGGCCGTCCGGCTACGATTACCCGTTCGGTCAACGGCGACGGCGGCGACATCCGCGGCGTGGAGCTGGTGTACCAGCAGGCCTTTACTTCGCTGCCTGCGCCGTTCGACGGCCTGGGCATCGCCAGCAACTACGCCTACACCACCAGCAACATCCACGAGAAAACGCCGAGCGTGAATCCTTATCCGATCGAAGGTCTGATGAAGAGCAACGGCGGCGTGACGCTGTGGTACGAGAAGGCAGGCTACGAGGCGCGCATCTCGGCCAACTACCACAGTGCTTTTGTGCGTAATCCGACCTGGGGCGCCGGCCAGTTGATCATGAACGAAGCCGAAACCTACCTGACGCTGAACCTGGCCAAACAGCTGACGCCGAACGTGCAACTGCGCTTTGGCATCGATAACCTGACCAACCAGAAGGCCGTCTACACCAGCGCGAATATTCCTGTGCAGCAGGAGGTGACCGAGTTTGGCCGCCGCTTCAACCTTGGTTTGTCGTTCAAGCTGTAATCTGTTTTTATCGTGGTTTTAGCGGAGCGGTGCGTGATGGCGCTGCTCCGTTTTTTTATTCGGAGGCGCGGATTGAAATCGTACACATTCAACTGGCGGCGGCTGTGGTCCGCCATCCTTCTGCTGTCGGCCTGCGTGGCCGCGCAGGCCGCAACGCCGGGGCGTGAGCGGCTGTCGCTCGATCGCGGCTGGCTGTTCCATCTGGGCGATATCGTCCAGCCGCCGATCAAGGGGCATGGCGAATCCTACGGCAACGCCAAGGCCGGCAACGCCGCCGGCGCGGCCGGTACTGAATATGACGATTCCGACTGGCGCCACCTGGACCTGCCGCACGACTGGGCGGTTGAGGGCCCGTTCGATCCCAACGCCAACGTCTCGCAGGGCTATCGTCCGCGCGGCATCGGCTGGTACCGGCGCTATCTGCGCGTGGAAGCGGCCGACCGCGGCCGCCATTTTGAATTGCAGTTCGACGCCATCGCCACCCACGCCACCGTTTGGGTGAACGGCAATGTGGTGAACCGCAACTGGTCCGGCTACAACTCCAGCTATATCGACATCACGCCCTACCTTCGCTACGGCGATGCGATGAACACCATCGCCATCCGCGCCGATGCCGAGGCCATGGAAGGCTGGTGGTACGAGGGCGCGGGCATGTATCGCCACGCGTGGCTGGTCAAGCGCGATCCGGTGCATATCGTGACCGACGGCGTGCATGCGACGCCGCGCGCGGGCAAGGGAACGCAGTGGACGATACCGGTTGAGGTTACGCTGAACAATAGCGGCAAGCAGGCCAGCGGCGTGACGGTGGAAGTGTCGCTGTTCGACCCTGCCGGAAAACAGGTGGCCCGTCAGAGCGCGACCGCGCGCGTGACGGTGCTGGGCACGAATACCGTGCAGGTGCCGCTGGCTGTCGCCAACCCGGCATTGTGGTCGCTGGAGAAAACCAATCTGTATCGCGTGACGACGCGCGTTCTTCAGGATGGCAAGGCGCTCGATGAGGTGTCGCTCAATACCGGCTTCCGCACCATACGCTTCGATGCGGCGGAGGGCTTCTTCCTCAACGGCGTGCATGTGAAATTGCAGGGCGTGTGTATCCACCAGGACCATGCCGGCGTCGGCGTGGCGGTGCCGGATTCGGTGTGGGAGTATCGCCTGCGCCGGCTGAAGGAGCTCGGTGTGAACGCGATCCGCTTCTCGCACAACGCGCCGGCGGCCGAGGTGCTGGACCTGGTCGACCGCATGGGCTTCGTCGTGATGGACGAGAACCGCAACTTCAATCCATCGCCGGACTATATGCAGCAGCTGGAGTGGATGGTCAAGCGCGACCGCCATCATCCGGGCGTGATCCTGTGGTCGGTGTTCAATGAAGAGCCGGAGCAGGCCACCGAAGTTGGCTATGAAATGGTGCGCCGCATGTCGGCCACCGTGAAGGCGCTGGACGATACCCGTCCCGTTACGGCGGCGATGAACGGCGGTTTCCTGACGGCGTTGAATGTCTCGCATGCGGTCGACGTGGTGGGCTCCAATTACCAGGTGCCTGATTACGACCGCTATCACAAAGCCAATCCAAACAAGCCGTTCACCAGCTCCGAAGACACGTCGGCCTACATGACGCGCGGCGAGTTCAAGACCGTCCGCGAGAAGAACCTGATCGCCAGCTACGACGACGATGCGGCGGAGTGGGGCAACACCCATCGCGACGCATGGGAGGCGATCGCCACGCGGCCATACGTGGCGGGTGGCTTTGTCTGGACCGGCTTCGATTATCGCGGCGAGCCGACGCCGAACGAATGGCCGTCGGTCAGCTCGGTGTTCGGCATCATGGACCTGAACGGCTTCCCCAAGAACGCCTACTACATCCACCAGGTACAGTGGATCAAGGACCGTCCGCTGATCCACATCGCGCCGCACTGGAATTGGAGCGGCAGCGAGGGCAAGGACGTCCGTGTGATGGTGATGGCCAACGTCGAGCGCGTGCAGCTGCTGCTGAACGGCCGCCTGCTGGGCGAACAGCAGGTGGACCCGTACCGCATGAACAGCTTCAACGTCGCCTACGCGCCCGGCAAGCTGGAGGCGATCGGCTACAACGGCGGCAAGGAAGTCGCGCGCACGTCGGTGGAAACGACCGGCGCCGCCGTCGCGCTGGAACTGGTGCCGGACCGCGCGCAACTGGCCGGCGATGGCCGCGATGCGATGCCGATCACCGTGCGCGCGCTGGATGCGCAGGGCCGCGCGGTGCCGCTGGCCGATGCGCAGGTGACGTTCGCGGTGACTGGCGGCGGCCGCTCCATCGGCCATGGCAACGGCGATCCGAATTCGCACGAGGACGAGAAGGGCGCGACGCGCCGCCTGTTCAACGGCCTGGCGCAGCTGATCGTGCAGACCAACTACGACGGCGCCGAGGCGATCAGCGTGACCGCCACCGCGCCCGGCCTGGCGCCGGCGCGCATCAGCATTCCGGTCAAGGCGACACCGGCGCAGCCATTCGTGGCTGCGGCCGAAGCGCCGCTGACCTTCGTGCGCAGCTGGCGCATCGCGCCGGACAGCGCCGAGCGTCCCGACCCGAACCAGCAGCTGGCCAGCTTCGACATGAACACCTGGGGCTGGGGCTCGCCGCCGATGATCGCGCCGGCGGCAGCGAAGTATCGCCTGTACCGCGCCAGCTTCACGCCGCGCAAGAACCTGGCCGACGGCAGCGGCATGATCCGCTTCGCCGGCGTGCGCGGCAAGGCGGAGGTCTGGCTGAACGGCCAGTTGATCGGCAAGAAGGACAGCTACGCGCTGGCGGCGTTCGAGCTGCCGCTGCCGGCCGAGGCAGGCGTGGGCAAGCGCGAGATCAATGTGATCGTCGAGGCGGAGCCGGGTCAGGCCAGCGGCATCGAAGGCTATGTGAGTATTACGCCACGCCTGCTGGCAAAGTAGCAATTTTTGGCGGGACGTTGACAGTGAAGAAATAAATCGCGCGCTTGCCCTTCAAATATGCGGGGCGGGGGCGCGATTCGGTTGACGGCGTTCCGCGCGCTGCCTATAGTGGCGGGATGATTCCAGATTTCCAAGAACTATCCGACAAAATCGACCAGCTGGCCGAGATGACCCACGCGCTGCGCCGGGAAAATGCACAATTGCGTCAGGCTAATGCCGCCTTGGTGGTGGAGAACATGGGCTATCAGCGCAAGTTGAGCGAGGCGACCGGCCGCGTCGAGGCCTTGCTGGAAAAAATCCCCGCGCTCGACGGCGACGCCGAAGAGGAAGAACAGCCTGAAAACGAGGACGCACGATGATACAGCTCGATGTCACCATCATGGGTTCGCCGTATCGGCTGGTCGTCAAGGAGGGCGAGGAGCGCGCGTTGCGCGAGGCCGCGTCCTTCCTGGACAAGAAGATGACGGCGATCCGCGACGGCGGTAAGGTCAAGGGCAATGATCGCATCGCCGTGATGGCGGCGCTGGGCATGGCGGCGGAGTTCCTGTCGGTGAAATCGCCGGTGGGGCCGTTGTCGGAGATGTCTATACTGGATGTGCAGACGAAGATCAGCGCCATGCACAAAGTGCTCGATAGCGCGCTGACGCCGCAAGAAACCCTGTTTTAATTCGCTAAACTCCTTCCTTTGCGGCGGACAAGAGAGTAAACTTCGTTTCACCCTGCGGTGTTCGCGATTGCCATATATTCCTTGAACCATTTATGTGCACCGGTTGCGGAATTTTGTTCGATGGGCGTGAGCGTCGCTAGTCCGATGAACCCGAAATTGAACTAACTGTGACCACCTTGAACCGTTTGGTTCGGGATGCCGGCAAAGACGGCACAGGCGGGGCCTTATACTAAGAAGCGGTTGCAAGCATGTGAGTGCGCAACCGCTTTTTTTCGTCTGGAGAAAAACCCATGCAATACTGGTTGATGAAATCCGAGCCTGATGAAGTCAGCATCGACGACGTGATGGCGTCGCCCGCGCAGACCACGCCGTGGTTCGGCGTGCGCAACTACCAGGCGCGCAACTTCATGCGCGATGGCATGCAGGATGGAGATGGTGTGCTGTTCTACCACTCCAGTTGTCCGGAGCCCGGCATTGCCGGCCTGGCGAAAGTGGTGGGCGGCGCCTATCCCGACGCCACGCAGTTCGACAAGGACAGCAAGTACTACGATCCCAAGGCCACGCCGGAGCAACCGCGCTGGATCTCGGTCGACGTGCAGGGCACGCAGAAAACGCGGCTGCTGTCGCTGGCCGAGATGCGCACCATACCAGCGCTGGAGGACATGGTGGTGCTGCAAAAAGGCAGCCGTTTGTCGATCACGCCGGTGACGGCGGCACAGTGGAACGCCATCGTCAAGCTGCTCAAGAAAGGCGCTTGATGGATATCGGCCTGGTGCTGGTCCTGTTGTTGATGGGCGCCGTGGGCGGCTTCCTGGCGGGTTTGCTGGGCATAGGCGGCGGCATGATACTGGTGCCGTTCATCACGATGATCTTCAGCGCCAAGGGTTTTCCCGAGAGCGTGAACATCCATATGGCGGTGGCGACATCGCTGGGCGTGATCCTGTTCACGTCGATGTCGTCGGTGCGCGCGCACCACCTGCATGGTGCGGTGCTGTGGCGGGTGGCGCTGCTGCTGTCGCCGGGCATACTGCTCGGGGCATGGTGTGGGCCCTGGATCGCCAAGCAAATGAGTCCTGCGGGGCAGGCGATTCTATTCTGCGTGTTCCTGAGCTTTTCCGCCACGCAGATACTATTCGGTAAAAAGGCGGTAGTCGTGGAAGGCGTTGCGCAGCGTGGTTTGCCGGGTAGCGTCGGTATGTTTGGCGCCGGCGGCGTGATTGGTTTGGTGGCGGGTTTGCTGGGCGCGGGCGGCGGCTTCCTGTCGATTCCGTTCATGACTTGGTGTAACGTCAGGATGCAGAACGCGGTGGCGACCAGCGCGGCGCTGGGCTTTCCGATCGCGCTGGCGGGCACGCTGTCGAATATCTACTATGGCTGGGGCACGCCGGAGCTGCCCGAATATTCGCTGGGCTTTATCTACCTGCCGGCGTTGCTGGTGATCGCGGCGGCCAGCGTGACACTGGCGCCGCTGGGCGCGCGCACCGCGCACAAGCTGCCGGTGCAGACCCTCAAGAAAATCTTCGCGGTCGTGCTCTACGGCCTGGCCGCCTACATGCTGCGCAAGGCCTGGGGTCAAGTCTGACATTCGGACACGGCCTCTGCCGTAAGGGGCTTTACGGCAGAGGCCGTGTCCGAATGTCAGACTTGACCCCAGTTGTTAGATTGGCGCCCGGCCTTTCTGTTTGACTTTATAAGCCCATACCAGCATCACCAGTGCGCCGATGATCATCGGCAGCGATAGCACCTGGCCCGAGGTGATCGGCATGCCGAGGAAGGTGGTTTCCCAGTCCGGCGTGCGGAAGTATTCGGTGAAGAATCGCGCGCAGCCATACAGCAGCGTGTACGTGGCGCCGACCGCCAGCCGCGGACGCTCCTTGCGCGAGAATAGCCACAGAATGACGAACACCAGCAGGCCATCAATCAGCAGTTGATAGATGGGCGATGGATGGCGCAGCCCTTGCAGGAAGACGGGATTCGGATGCAGTGGGTAGGCGTTGTCTGGCCACAGCATCGCCCACGGCAGCGATTGATCGCTGGCCACTCTGCCCGGCAGCTCGGCGTTGATGAAGTTGCCCAGGCGGCCGGCGGCATAACCCAGCGGCACCAGCGGCGCGATGAAATCGTACACGTCCAGCAGGTTGCGGCCGCTCTTGCGCGCCCACACGGCCATCGCGATCAGCACGCCCAGGAAGCCGCCGTGGAAGGACATGCCGCCGTGCCAGACCTTTAGAATTTCTATCGGATTTGAAAAGTACTTGACCGGCTCATAGAACAGCACCTCGCCCATGCGGCCGCCGATCACCACGCCCAGCATGCCGTAGAACAGCATGTCGTCCAGGTCTTCCTTCCTCCAGCCCTGCGCGGCGATGTGCGGCTGCTTGATGCGCACGCGGCCCAGCGTGATGAACATGGCGAAGGCGAGGACGTACATCAATCCGTACCAGTGGATCGCCACCGGCCCCAGTTGCAGGGCGATCGGATCGGGCATCGGGTGTATCAGCATAGGGTGTTCTTTCTTAATAATTCCAAAAAGCCGCGCAGCACCGGCGAGGCATTGTCGCGCCGCCAGGCCAGGCCGGTTTCGACCAGCGGCGTGGCGTCGCGAAGCGCCCGGTATTCTACCCCGGTCCGCATCAGGTTGGACACGGACTGCGGCACCAGCGCTATCCCCATGCCCGCCGACACCAGGCTGACGATGGTCTGCATCTGGATCGCCTGCTGGCCTATCTCCGGCGTGATGCCGGCGTCGCGGAACACTGACAGGATGGCGTCGTACAAGGCCGGCGAGATCGCGCGCGGGAAGATGATCAACGGCAGTGGGGGCAGGGAGGCCAATGCCAGCTTGCCTTGCTTCTTCAGCAGGCCGGCCGGCAGGGCCAGCACCAGCGGCTCGCTCAGCACCGGCAGGTAGTCCAGTTCCAGTTTGGCCTTGTCCGGCAGCGGTGGGATCAGCAGGCCGGCGTCGATACGGTTGTTCAGCAGGTCGTCCAGTTGCAGGTCGGACGTGGCTTCCTGCAGCGTGATCTGCACTTGCGGATAGGCTGCGCGGTAGGCGCGCAGGAAGGGCGGCAGCACGCTGTAGTCGGCCGAGGAGATGAAGGCCAGCGTCAACCTGCCGACTTCGCCGGCGGCGGCGCGCTGCACCAGTTGCGGCAGTTCCTGCGATTGCGCCAGCATGCGGCGCGCTTCCGGCAGCAGCGCCAGGCCGGCCGGCGTCAACGCCACGCCACGGCGGTTGCGCTCGAACAGCGCGGCGCCCAGCAACGCTTCCAGCGTCTGTATCGTCTGCGACAGCGGCGGCTGCGTCATGTGCAGGCGCAGCGCCGCCTTGCCGAAGTGGAGTTCCTCGGCGACGGTGACGAAATAGCGCAGTTGCCGCAGCTCGATATTCATATTGTTTACTGTTGAAATTATATCCAGTGATATTTTATACGACTCATAGAGTCGAAAATACTATATTTGACAGCGGGGCAGGGCAAAGGCAATCTGTCATGCTACGACAGCGGTCTTAAGCCCGCCTTTATCACTGGAGAAACATCATGCCGCAATACCGTTCCCGCACCACCACCCACGGCCGCAACATGGCCGGCGCCCGCGCCCTGTGGCGCGCGACCGGCATGAAGGACGGCGACTTCGACAAGCCTATCGTCGCGGTGGTGAACTCGTTCACGCAGTTCGTGCCCGGCCACGTGCACCTGAAGGACCTGGGCCAGCTGGTGGCGCGCGAGATCGAAAGGGCTGGCGGCGTGGCCAAGGAATTCAACACCATCGCCGTCGATGACGGTATCGCCATGGGCCACGGCGGCATGCTGTACTCGCTGCCGTCGCGCGACCTGATCGCCGACTCGGTCGAGTACATGGTCAACGCCCACTGCGCCGATGCGATGGTCTGCATCTCCAACTGCGACAAGATCACGCCGGGCATGCTGATGGCCGCGATGCGCGTCAACATTCCGGTGGTGTTCATCTCCGGCGGCCCGATGGAAGCGGGCAAGGTGCTGAAGGTGGTCGATGGCAAGCAGAAGATCATCAAGCTTGATCTGGTCGACGCCATGATCAAGGCCGGCGACCAGTCGGTCAGCGATGCGGACGTCGCCGAGATCGAGCGTTCGGCCTGTCCTACCTGCGGTTCGTGCTCCGGCATGTTCACCGCGAACTCGATGAACTGCCTGACCGAGGCGCTGGGCCTGGCCCTGCCGGGCAACGGCACCATCGTCGCCACCCACTCCGACCGCGAGCAGCTGTTCCTGCGCGCCGGCCGCCTGATCGTCGAACTGGCCAAGCGCCACTACGAGCAGGACGACTACTCGGTGCTGCCGCGCTCCATCGCCACCAAGGCCGCGTTTGAAAACGCGATGGCGCTGGATGTGTCGATGGGCGGTTCGACCAACACCGTGCTGCACTTGCTGGCGGCCGCGCACGAAGCGGAAGTGGACTTCGATATGAAGGACATCGACCGCATCTCGCGCAAAGTGCCATGCCTGTGCAAGGTCGCGCCGATGACCGACAAGTACCACATCGAAGACGTGCACCGCGCCGGCGGCATCGTGGCGATCCTGGGCGAACTGGCGCGCGCCGGCTTGCTGGACACCTCGCTGCCGACCATCCACGCGCCGACCTTGGGCGATGCGATCGAACGCAACGACATCAAGCGCAGCGACGATCCCGCCGTGCAGCAGCTGTTCCGCGCCGCGCCTGGCGGCGTGCCGACGCAGACGGCGTTCTCGCAATCGGAGCGCTACGACGCGCTCGATACCGACCGCAGCACCGGCTGCATCCGCGACAAGGCGCACGCCTATTCGCAGGACGGCGGCCTGGCTGTCTTGTACGGCAACCTGGCGCAGAACGGCTGCATCGTGAAGACGGCCGGCGTTGATGAGAGCATCCTGAAATTCAGCGGCAAGGCGCGCGTGTTCGAGAGCCAGGACGCTGCGGTTGAAGGCATCCTTGGCGATACCGTGCATGAAGGCGATGTGGTCATCATCCGCTACGAAGGTCCGAAGGGCGGCCCTGGCATGCAGGAGATGCTGTACCCGACTTCGTACATCAAGTCCAAGGGCCTGGGCAAGGCTTGCGCGTTGCTGACCGATGGCCGCTTCTCGGGCGGTTCGTCGGGGCTGGTGATCGGCCATGCTTCGCCGGAAGCGGCGGAGGGCGGCGCGATCGGCCTGGTGGAAGAGGGCGATATGATCGATATCGATATCCCGAACCGCACCATCAACTTGCGCATCAGCGATGCTGATTTGGCGGCGCGTCGCGTGGCCATGGACGCCAAGGGCGATGCGGCGTGGAAGCCGGTCAACCGTCAGCGTTATGTGTCGCAGGCGCTGCAAGCCTACGCTGCGCTGACCACGTCGGCCGATCGCGGCGCCGTGCGCGATCTGTCGCAGATCAAGCGCTAAGACGTGGTGTCATTCCCGCGCAGGCGGGAATCCATGCTGAGTATCCATGCTTGGCGTTCTATGGGTTCCCGCCTGCGCGGGAACGACGTGCTATTTCTTGGCTCAATGCCGTTCCGTGTGGAATTTGACATCGGGTAACATGTCGGTTACATCCACTTTCTGAGTTCACGAGTCCCCGATGAGTATTGGCGTCGAAACCCTGTTCACCACCGCGCTGGGCCTGCAA
>NZ_JAHTGR010000217.1:0-255 GCF_019166075.1 Duganella violaceipulchra
CCCACGCAGGCCGGCACCGCGCCGGCACCCACCAGCGCGTCGATCGCCGACGGCACCGTGTTAATCAGGCTCACCTCCACCGCCTGCGTCAGCAGGGACAGCGCGTTGGCGACGATGGTGACGGTCAACCCCATGCTCAGCGGGACGAAGCATTCGTACATCGCCAGGTCGAAGTTGAGCGAGGTTGACGCCAGCGTGCGCGCCAGCGTATCGGCGTCGAACTCGTCGCGCGCCCAATGCACGAAATTGACCGCG
>NZ_JAHTGR010000218.1:0-255 GCF_019166075.1 Duganella violaceipulchra
GATGGGAAGGGGTGGGACCAACTTGCTATGGTCATCAGGCATTGACTTGTACGAGCGACGCTTTCAGCGACGCTCCGAATCTGGAGAAGTAAGTAAATGGGTAATGAAGTTGTTGTATCAACGAACGTTCCAACGTACTTCTTATTCAACCATAACCTGCTAAGGTTATAGGGACAAGCCGTACGGGCAATTAGTATCAGTTAGCTTAATGCATTACTGCACTTCCACACCTGACCTATCAACGTCCTGGTCTCG
>NZ_JAHTGR010000219.1:0-255 GCF_019166075.1 Duganella violaceipulchra
CATCGAGCACGTACACCTGGGTGTTGGCGATCGGACGGCCGATCGGGATGCTGCGCGCCCCGGCCGGCACTTCATCAATCTCGTAGGTGGTGGCGAAGGTCGTGGTCTCGGTCGGACCGTAGCCGTTGAGCAGATGCCGCGGACGGCTGGTTGCCAAGACCTTGCGCACCACCTGCGGGTCGAGCGCGTCGCCGCCGACGATCAGGTAGCGCAGGCCGCCGAAGGCCGGCGCCAGCGCGTCGGCGTACTGGTTGA
>NZ_JAHTGR010000220.1:0-255 GCF_019166075.1 Duganella violaceipulchra
GGGTGTGCGCCAGTCGGTTGGCGCGCGCATTCAATTCGCCATAGCTGACGCTGGTCTCTTCGTACACCACCGCGATCGCTTCCGGATCGGCTGCTGCCTGCGCTTCGAACAGTTGATGGATCAGTTGATCCTGCGGGTAGTGCGCTTGCGTCGCGTTAAAGCCGACCAGCAGCTGCTGCCGTTCGCTGTCCGGTAAAATGGGGAGCAGGTGCGCCGCTTGCTGCGGGGTGTGCATCAAGGCTTGCACCAGACCCT
>NZ_JAHTGR010000221.1:0-255 GCF_019166075.1 Duganella violaceipulchra
CGTATTCCACATGGGTGGTCATGACCCGGGCACAGGGATTTGCTGGCCACATAGGCCGTCCAATCGCCAACACCCAACTCTACATCCTCGACGCCCACCTGCAACCGGTGCCGGTGGGAGTAACCGGCGAGATCTACATCGGCGGGGCGGGGGTAGCGCGCGGCTACCTGAATCGGCCGGAGTTGACGGCAGAGCGCTTCCTGCCGGATCCGTTCAGTGCGCAGGCGGAAGCGCGGCTATACAAGAGCGGCGACC
>NZ_JAHTGR010000222.1:0-255 GCF_019166075.1 Duganella violaceipulchra
GGTTCTTGCATCAGCTTGTTCGCCACCAAAAAGCAAATATTCCAATGTCGGGTATACCGTCGCCAGCGCATCGGCATACTGATTGAACAGACCGATCGTTAAGTGCAAAATAGTAACTGTTCCTCTCGCGAGCACTTGCGCGAATACGACAGGATCCAGCAGCACTGCTTGAGAAATGATGAGTAGCCGCGCGCCATTGAGCAAGCCACTCCAAATTTCCCAGGTGGAGGCATCGAATGCCGGATTAGCGCAATG
>NZ_JAHTGR010000223.1:0-255 GCF_019166075.1 Duganella violaceipulchra
GGTTGCCGACAAGGCCCCTTCTTCCGCCCCTGCTTGCGCGATCACGTACGCCACCAGCCGCTTGTCGCCCGGCTGGTCTTCGCGTGCGATCACAATCGCATCGCGCACGCCTTCGCAGGCCGCCAGCTTGGCTTCGATCTCGCCCAGCTCAATTCGGAAACCACGGATCTTGACCTGGAAGTCGTTCCTTCCTACATACTCGATGTTGCCATCGGCTAACCAGCGCCCCAGGTCGCCGCTCTTGTATAGCCGCGC
>NZ_JAHTGR010000224.1:0-255 GCF_019166075.1 Duganella violaceipulchra
AGGAAGTGGAGCTGGACGCGGCGGACGGCGCCATCGCGGAGCAATTGGCCAGCCTTTATGCGCCAAGCCGGCAACGGCTCGATGTGCGCCAGGCGCCGCTGATGCGTGGATTTGTCTGTGCCGACCGCGCCCATGGCCGCTGGCTGTTGCAACTGCTGACGCATCATTTGGCGATCGACCATACGACACTGGAAATCCTGGTCGAGGAAATCCACCTGATCCAGCAAGGCCAGGCGGCGCAACTGCCGCCGGCGC
>NZ_JAHTGR010000225.1:0-255 GCF_019166075.1 Duganella violaceipulchra
ACAGCACCTGCGCCCAGGCCAGGTGCATCAAGCTGGCCGCGCTCACGCCCAGCGTGCGCGCCTGCGCACGCAGCGTCTCCGCCAGGTCGTCCGGCAGCACCAGCCGCGCCTCATCCAGTTCAGCCACCCCGCCTTGCACGTCGAGCAGCCCGTATGGCGCGCTCGGCTCGTCGATATCGGACAGCATCCGCGTAAAGAACGTTTCGTGCTCCGCGGCGCTCACACCCAGGCGCGCCTGCGCGACGAAATTCCTGA
>NZ_JAHTGR010000226.1:0-255 GCF_019166075.1 Duganella violaceipulchra
CCAACCTGGTCGCGTTCAACACGCTGACCTCGCCCAAGCTGGGCGCGCGCGCGATCCAGCAGGGCGACGAGGTGATCGGCGTGGCCGCCGGCTTCCCCACCACCGTCAACCCGATCATCCAGTTCGGCGCCATCCCGGTGTTCGTCGACGTCGAGCTGGGCACCTACAACATCGATGTGACCAAGCTGGAAGCGGCGATCTCGCCCAAGACCAAGGCCATCATGCTGGCCCACACGCTGGGCAACCCGTACAACC